>NZ_JBAIZW010000004.1:0-350970 GCF_036765155.1 Bacillus sp. 0102A | reverse complement strand
GACTTAACCACATTTTGAATGATGTCACACCTGTTATCTAGTTTTGAGAGAATAAGTTTTTTTCAAAAAAACACTTGATTTTCTCAAGGATACATAGTATAATATTAAATGTCACTGAAATTGTCTGGTGATGATGGCGAAGAGGTCACACCCGTTCCCATGCCGAACACGGAAGTTAAGCTCTTCAGCGCCGATGGTAGTCGGGGGTTTCCCCCTGTGAGAGTAGGACATCGCCAGGCAGGATTCATTCCGCAGTAGCTCAGTGGTAGAGCTATCGGCTGTTAACCGATCGGTCGTAGGTTCGAGTCCTACCTGCGGAGCCATTATTGGAGAGCTGTCCGAGTGGTCGAAGGAGCACGATTGGAAATCGTGTAGGCGGTCAACTCCGTCTCAAGGGTTCGAATCCCTTGCTCTCCGCCACTTATACATAATTATAATTGAAAGTCTGGGCCCGTTGGTCAAGCGGTTAAGACACCGCCCTTTCACGGCGGTAACACGGGTTCGAATCCCGTACGGGTCATTATATGATGGAGGATTAGCTCAGCTGGGAGAGCATCTGCCTTACAAGCAGAGGGTCGGCGGTTCGAGCCCGTCATCCTCCACCATTATCATCGCGGGGTGGAGCAGTTCGGTAGCTCGTCGGGCTCATAACCCGAAGGTCGCAGGTTCAAATCCTGCCCCCGCAACCAAATTATATGAATGAAATAAGGAGTGCCCGAAGGGTGCAACCAAA
This sequence comes from Bacillus sp. 0102A, assembly GCF_036765155.1. NCBI lineage: Bacteria > Bacillati > Bacillota > Bacilli > Caryophanales > Bacillaceae > Bacillus > Bacillus sp. 0102A. Next base: position 350,237 of record NZ_JBAIZW010000004.1, on the reverse strand, counting down.
TAATAGTTTACAAATATGGTCCGGTAGTTCAGTTGGTTAGAATGCCTGCCTGTCACGCAGGAGGTCGCGGGTTCGAGTCCCGTCCGGACCGCCATTTATATAATAAGGCTCGGTAGCTCAGTTGGTAGAGCAACGGACTGAAAATCCGTGTGTCGGCGGTTCGATTCCGTCCCGAGCCACCACCTATGCCGGTGTAGCTCAATTGGTAGAGCAACTGACTTGTAATCAGTAGGTTGGGGGTTCAAGTCCTCTTGCCGGCACTGTTTTTCAAAACTTAATGTGGAGGGGTAGCGAAGTGGCTAAACGCGGCGGACTGTAAATCCGCTCCCTCAGGGTTCGGCAGTTCGAATCTGCCCCCCTCCACCATTTTTATAGGGGCATAGTTTAACGGTAGAACAGAGGTCTCCAAAACCTCCGGTGTGGGTTCGATTCCTACTGCCCCTGCCAAATTTATGACATCTTGAGATTATGGCGGTTGTGGCGAAGTGGTTAACGCACCAGATTGTGGCTCTGGCACTCGTGGGTTCGATTCCCATCAATCGCCCCATATTATCATTGGGCTATAGCCAAGCGGTAAGGCAACGGACTTTGACTCCGTCATGCGTTGGTTCGAATCCAGCTAGCCCAGTCTCACTTTTTTTATAATAATTGCATATAATGTATTAAGCTCCTTAAGATGCGGAAGTAGTTCAGTGGTAGAACACCACCTTGCCAAGGTGGGGGTCGCGGGTTCGAATCCCGTCTTCCGCTCCAATTACGGCGGCATAGCCAAGTGGTAAGGCAGAGGTCTGCAAAACCTTTATCCCCGGTTCAAATCCGGGTGTCGCCTTTCTTTTGCCGGGGTGGTGGAATTGGCAGACACACAGGACTTAAAATCCTGCGGTAGGTGACTACCGTGCCGGTTCAAGTCCGGCCCTCGGCACCAATTTTACTTACATGATAAGTCGAGTTGGTGTTTTTGTTTTATCATTATAACTAATCATATTAATGATCTACTTGTGTAGATCATTTTTTTATTGCTTTGATTTATCATAAGCAGAAGTTCTGATACATGATCATAAAGCTGCTTTACCATTATGTTTAGCCAGTCTCTTAACACTTTTTTATTATTATCTTTCCAAAAAAACTTTTTTGAAATACGTTGACACTTAATAAGATCCATGATATATTTATATTCGTCGGTTAGATACGACGTAAAACTTGCCGGTGTGGCGGAATTGGCAGACGCGCACGACTCAAAATCGTGTTCCTTCTGGAGTGCCGGTTCGACCCCGGCCACCGGTATACTGAAAAACCCGTTTCTTATGTAGAAACGGGTTTTTGTTTTTTTATAATTTATTCAGCGTATTGGTCTATGATCTCTTCTAACACCTCTTCTAGCTCTTCTGTATCTTCAAGCTCTGATTGGCTGAAGCGGACGCGTACGAGCTGTTCTCCGTCATTATACATCTCTTCAAGCCATCCTCGCAGGCCCCTTGCTCTGCGGTCGACTTCGATAATCATGTCTAAACCGTCTTCGTCTAAAAGGAAAATAAGTTCTAATTCATCAAGCATCTGACGATAGTAGCCTGATGTTGGGACGAACTCAAATTCTTGAACAAATGGAAGTCGGCGCCGGAAGTAGGGCGCTTGTTCGCAGTCTGCTTCGTTCAGGCGGAAGCCCAGGTTTTCGATTGCTTCCAGCACACTTTCAATCCAGGGATGCGCTTCAACGTAAATGCGGTCATGATCGGATTTATCGATACCGCCTTCGATATCAAGGTCTGTCACTACGGCGACTTCTACTTTTCCTACAGTAATCGGTGTATCAAGTGGGAGAATGAATGAGAATGGAAATTGATGCTCTTCACCAGGCTGAATGGTGAATGAACCAGTGACCCGAAAAGAATGGATTGTAGCGTATTTACGGTGCTCTTCATCGTCTTTTACAATGACGTACCGTGTATTAAGCTGTAAGTCAATGTAGCGGATGTCCTGAGCGATTTTTCCGCCTTTGACATGGACAGTTCCCCGTACTTCTTCTCCTGGATAATAGGCGTCTTTCTCTAAAATTGTATCTACTTTTGCAGCACCGATTCCGGCACTTGCCGCAAACTTCTTAAAAAATGACATATTAGATCTTCCCCTTTTTCTTTTTCTCAACAGATATACGTAAGAAGGAGGAAAAAAGATTCGTTTGATTCATACTTTTTTCCTATATTCGTAAAGTCTTGGGACAGACTAAGAATAATTTAAAGCAAAGGAGCGGATTGAAATGAATAAAGAAAGTCTGGTTGCTGATGAATTACATAGAATGTTTTTGGCTGGTGAACTGCAAATCACGGTAGAAGAGGATATAAACAATATTTCCGAAAGGCTGAGAAATGGTGATCTCAGTTTAGACTCATTAAGCGGTGAAGACGCGTTTATAAAAGAAACGGTAAACGAGGCTTTACAAAGAGTGGAGCAATAAAAGGAAGAGACGGTGTCCCATAAATGAGACACCGTCTTTTTTTATGACTTTGTTACAGTTCTCTATGAAATGAACAACTGTAACTAATTGTTCATGCAACGCTTTCTGAGGTCTGGGTTTGCGAGTTCTGTTACTGCGCAATTTTTATTTTATGCTGATTTTGGTTGCTGTTAGTTTTGATTCGGGCTATAAATCATCGTTAGGAATTTAATGTTCTAGCTCTTTCTGATAAAAAAATATTTAGCCTTGTGTCATGCTATAATGAATAACAAATTTTGTCGGGGAGTGGGATGATGAAACAGATTATTGCGATGGGAGGGGGAGGTTTTTCGATGGAGCCGGAAAATTTGTCCCTCGATCGATATATCATGAATCAATCGGCACGGAAGACGCCTCGTATTTGTTTTTTGCCGACGGCAAGCGGTGATTCCCAAAACTATGTTCAGCGGTTTTATCATACATTTCAAACATTGGATTGTGTGCCATCTCATTTATCCTTATTTAAGCCGCCGTCAACAGATTTAACTTCTTTTGTTATGGAAAAGGACGTGATTTATGTTGGCGGGGGGAATACACGGAATATGCTTGTGCTATGGAAGGAGTGGGGACTGGATCTTATTCTCAGAGAGGCGTGGAAGAACGGTGTGGTTCTAGCTGGATTAAGTGCCGGTGCGATCTGCTGGTTTGCAGAAGGGGTGACGGATTCAGCCGGACCGCTGACAAGTATGAAAAGTTTAGGTTTTTTGCAAGGAAGCTTTTGTCCTCATTATGACGGTGAGAAGGATCGGAGACCGATATACCATCAGCTGATATGTAACGAATTATTGTGCGAGGGCTATGCGGCGGACGATGGAGCGGCTCTTCATTTCATAAATAATCAGCTATTTCAGACAGTGAGTTCAAGACCGGGTGCAAAGGCATATCGGGTAACGAGGGGTAAACATGAAATATTAGAAACCCCGCTGCCGGTTAAATATTTGGGGCGAATTAGCTGAATATTTTATATATTCCTCTTTTTTTTAGGTTGGTTTTATGTTAAGATGAGTCCGAAATCAATAGTTACTGGGGGTGCCCGTTTTCGGGCTGAGAGAGAAGGTAAGCTTCTTAACCCTTTGGACCTGATCTGGTTCGTACCAGCGTGGGGAAGTAGAGAAATTGTTTTTATTATTGTCGTGCTGGGCAATAATAAGTTTCTTTCTGACTGTAACCGGGTTCATTCATTTGAATCCGGTTTTTTGTGCTGGTTATGGGCTTGATTTTGTCCTTTCAAACGAAGAGAGGGGAAGATCAGTGATGCAAAACAATTCAGTGCAGCAAGCCAACATTTCCATTATGTCGAGTTTTTCGGGGAGCAAGAAAGTATACGTAGAGGGTTCTTCTGCGGACATCCAAGTGCCGATGAGGGAAATCGGCTTAAGTCCGACGACAGGATCGTTTGGCGAAGAGGAAAACGCGCCTGTGCGTGTCTATGATACAAGCGGACCTTATACGGATCCTGATGTGACCATTCATATTCAAGAAGGATTAAAGCCTCTCCGCCAAAAATGGATCAGTGAGCGCGGCGATGTCGAAGAATATGAGGGACGGGCGATCAAACCAGAAGATAACGGTTATAAAAAAGCAAACCTAAACGTAAGCTACCCAGGACTAAAGCGGAAACCGCTGCGGGCGAAAGCAGGCCAAAATGTCACACAAATGCATTATGCCAAAAAGGGGATCATTACACCTGAGATGGAGTTTATCGCAATCCGCGAGCATGTGTCTCCCGAATTTGTCAGAGATGAGGTAGCAAGCGGCCGGGCGATCATTCCTTCAAATATTAATCATCCTGAAAGCGAACCGATGATTATCGGCCGGAATTTTCATGTGAAGATTAATGCGAATATCGGGAATTCAGCGGTTACGTCATCTATAGAAGAAGAAGTGGAAAAAATGACGTGGGCCATTCGCTGGGGAGCGGATACGATGATGGATCTTTCTACCGGAAAAGACATTCATACGACGCGTGAATGGATTATCCGCAATTGCCCCGTGCCTGTGGGAACTGTTCCAATTTATCAGGCGCTTGAAAAGGTAAACGGCATAGCGGAGGATTTAACTTGGGAGATTTATCGTGATACGCTGATCGAGCAGGCAGAGCAGGGAGTGGATTATTTTACGATTCACGCGGGTGTTTTGCTGCGATATGTGCCGTTAACCGCCAAACGGACAACGGGAATCGTGTCACGCGGGGGAGCGATTATGGCACAGTGGTGTCTGGCTCATCATCAGGAAAGCTTTTTGTATACTCATTTTGAAGAAATCTGTGAAATCATGAAAGCGTATGATATTGCTTTCTCTCTAGGGGATGGGCTTCGCCCCGGATCAATCGCTGATGCCAATGACGAAGCGCAGTTTGCTGAATTGGAGACTCTCGGAGAATTGACGCAAATTGCCTGGAAGCATGATGTTCAGGTGATGATTGAGGGACCAGGGCATGTGCCGATGCATAAAATTAAAGAGAACGTCGATAAACAAATGGACATTTGTAAAGAAGCGCCTTTTTACACCTTGGGACCGCTGACGACAGATATTGCGCCGGGCTATGACCATATTACTTCAGCGATTGGAGCGGCGATGATCGGCTGGTATGGAACAGCCATGCTTTGTTATGTAACGCCGAAGGAGCATTTGGGGCTGCCTAATCGTGATGATGTACGTGAAGGAGTCATTACATATAAAATTGCTGCACATGCCGCTGATCTTGCCAAAGGGCATCCCGGAGCGCAAAAACGGGATGACGCTTTATCGAAAGCCCGCTTTGAATTCCGCTGGCGTGACCAGTTTCATCTATCTCTTGATCCGGAAAGAGCCCTTGAATACCATGATGAAACCTTGCCGGCAGAAGGAGCGAAAACCGCTCATTTCTGTTCAATGTGCGGTCCGAAGTTTTGCAGCATGAGAATTTCTCAGGATATTCGGGACTATGCGAAGGACAAAGAGCTTAGTGAATGGGATGCCATCGAAGAAGGGATGAAAGAAAAAGCAGAAGAATTTGTGAATCAAGGCAGCCAGCTTTACAAATAAAAGATTGCCAGCGAACTAATTACAGCATTTCTGATCGAGGCACCGAAGGCCCTTATCTTTTAGATAAGGGCCTTTTTTTGTATTAATGGAAATAAGATTTTGTCGTTTAAGCTCTGATTTTGAAAACAAACGAGAGGTTATGAAGTGCGATGCTCATGGAGGAAATTGATATGAAGCATACGAAGTGCGTAACTAAATAAAAAACCCGCTAATTGCACAGCGGGTTTTTGCATCTCTATTAAGCATCTTTTTTAATCGGCAATCCAAGGCCTTCTGCCACGCGTTTTCCGTATTCAGGATCGGCTTTGCAGAAATGCTCGATTTGGCGAAGTTTGATTTCTTCTTTTTCTACCGGCTTCATGGCGTTTACGATATTTTTAACGAGGCGGGCACGCTCATCCTCGCTCATCAAACGGTAGAGGTCACCGGCTTGTGTGTAGTGATCGTTGTGATCATAGCTTACGCTGTCAGCGATTCCTTCTACCGGATATGCTGCTTGTTTATCCTCAGGTGACTCTTTCGGGCCGCCGAAGCTGTTAGGCTCGTAATATACAGATCCGCCGCCGTTGTTATCAAAACGCATTTGTCCGTCACGCTGATAATTGTTCACTTCGTTGCGTGCGCGGTTGATTGGCAGCGCTTGATGGTTTGCGCCAACACGGTAGCGGTGTGCATCATGATAAGCAAACAGCCGGCCTTGAAGCATTTTATCCGGAGAAACATCAATGCCAGGCACAAGTGTTCCAGGTGAGAATGTCGCTTGTTCTACTTCTGCAAAGTAGTTTTCCGGATTTCTGTCGAGAACCATGCGTCCGACTTCGATTAACGGATAGTCTTTTTGAGACCAAACTTTTGTGACATCAAACGGGTCGAAGCGATACGTATTTGCATCTTCTAAAGGCATGATTTGCACATATAGTTTCCATGCGGGGAAATCACCGTTTTCGATCGCGTTGAAAAGATCTTCTGTATGATAATCTGGGTTTTCACCGGCAATTTTTGCAGCGGTACTAACATCAAGGTTTTTCACGCCTTGTTCTGTTTTAAAGTGATATTTAATCCATACGCCTTCGCCTTCGGCATTGGTCCATTTGAATGTATGGCTTCCGAAGCCGTGCATGTGGCGAAGTGTCGCAGGAATCCCGCGGTCAGACATCAGAATCGACACTTGGTGAAGCGATTCTGGTGAAAGTGACCAGAAATCCCATACAGCTGTAGGGTTTTTTAAGTGTGTTTTTGGATCTCTTTTTTGTGTATGGATGAAATCAGGGAACTTAATCGCATCGCGGATAAAGAATACCGGTGTATTGTTACCGACGATGTCATAGTTTCCTTCTTCAGTATAAAATTTAACGGCAAATCCGCGCGGGTCGCGAACTGTGTCAGCCGAGCCAAGTTCACCGGCAACTGTTGAGAAACGGATGAACAACGGTGTGCGTTTGCCGACTTCAGAAAGGAAAGCGGCTTTCGTGTATTTTGTTACATCGTTTGTTACTTCAAAATATCCGTGAGCGCCTGCTCCTTTGGCGTGAACAACACGCTCAGGAACACGTTCTCTGTTGAAATGGGCCAATTTTTCGAGTAAATGTACATCTTGGATTAAAGTTGGTCCGCGAGAACCGGCAGTCATTGAATTTTGGTTATCTCCAACCGGAGCGCCCCAGCTAGTTGTCAGTTTATTTGAACTCATGTGATCACCTCTTGGAATTTATAAGAACATAATATCATCTCTAATTAAAAAGTCAATATTATTTTATAATTATTATAAAATAGTTATCTGTATTAAGCGATATCTAGTATTGAAAATGATGATAAACCCCTGTCATAACAGGCTTTAAAACAATGAAAATTTGTGTATAATGATTTTTTCTTTTCTATTTGCGAAACAAGCAGAGTAAGTGATAAACAGGCAGACAAAATCTCGCTTAAATAGAGTTGGTTTATGACCGGTATCCTCACTTAGAAAAGTGTTTATTTTGCAGACTTGGCTTTTGCTTCTGCCATTTGAAAATGAGCGAACGAGAAAGCTTTAGAACAAAAGGGGATAAGGCGCCGGTTTAAGTAAAACACAGCCCTTGAACACATGGTATGATATGTAAAGAAGGGAGCTGATTTTCTGAAAACATTGATAAGCACAACAATCATTTGCCTGATTGCTATGCTGTCAGCATGCGAAGATACAAAACAAATGGAAATCAAAGAGGCGGATATGTCAGATCTCGAAAAAAATAGAATGGATGTTGCAGCCTCGCAAACCTTCACTGCCGAGGTCGCAAATATCAGCGATAGCATTTCTGGAGCTGAAATGTATATAGAGCATTATCAAAATGGAAAGCTTGTTGAAACCATTGGACCGGTAAGTGCAGATTACTCGGAGGAAAAACCCGATTCATTACAATTTGTTTGCTTTGAGAATGAGGAGGGAGAAGGTAAGAATAAACTGAGCACCGCTCATTTTGGAATAGTGGATAAACAAGGAAATATTGCGGCTGATTCGTCGTTTCGGCGTGATGATAGCGCGGCACAGGAAGTGACTCAGAAGATTTCGTCGGCTGAACCGATTTCTTTCGAAAAACCTGTATTGATCGGCAGCAGTATTAAAGGGACTGACGAACCAATGCACACCTCTGAACACAAAAAAGAGCTCATTAAGCATCAAGATGCGCTACTGTATTATGTGGAATTGCATCATTAGAAACGGGCGGCTTCAGGCCGTCTGTTTTACAAAGCGGTATACTTGCTTTTTTGAATCGTGCGTGATAAATTTTAAATCGTAATAATTTCGATTTGAAAAGGAGGCTATGTGACTTGGCTAAAAAATCAAAAGTGGCAAAAGAGTTAAAACGCCAGCAGCTTGTTGAACAATACGCTGATATTAGACGCGAGCTGAAAGAAAAAGGAGATTACGAGGCACTCAGCAAGCTGCCGAGAGATTCAGCACCGGGAAGGCTCCACAATCGCTGCATGGTAACAGGGCGCCCGAGAGGATATATGAGGAAGTTTAAAATGTCCAGAATCGCTTTCAGGGAGCTGGCTCATAAAGGCCAGATTCCGGGTGTGAAAAAAGCAAGCTGGTAAGAAAAACTCCGGCCGATTACAGCGCGCCGGAGTTTTTTTCGTTTTTCTTGAAAGCGATGACGTAGGATAGGTGCTGGATGATCATGATGATAAACACAATAATAATAGGGAAAAACGGAATATGCGATTGAAAAAGCGGATAAAAAATGAGAAGAACCGCTGCGGCAGGAAGCGAGAAATAGACGGCGATATAAGACGCGCGGCATGCTTTTGCCGTCATCATCTGCTCTCTTTCATCCTGCTCTTCAAATTCATCAGGCAGGAGAAGCTGCTTTCTGGCAGGGCGGCTTTTCTTATGCAAGTACATATAAACCGCAGCCGCCGCAATAAACAGAATAAAGGGAGTGAGGTTTAATTCAAACACCATCTCGCCGCTCTTTGTACGGGAAAAGGCCGCTATGCCTTCAGAGGCTTTAAAGTATGAAATCAGCGTCCAGCATGCAAGGCCAAACAAAACTAGTTGAAAAGCTGCTTTTGTTTTCATGCTCATCTTAGTATTCCTCCTCTAACCAAAAGACATCCTCCATTTTCATGGAGAAAGCTTTGCAGATTTTTAGTGCTAACAACAGTGAGGGAACATAGTCGCCTTTTTCGATAGCTGCCACCGTTTGTCTTGTGACGCCGACTGTTTCTCCGAGTTTTTCCTGAGAATAGCCCAAACGTGCCCTCAGCTCTTTCACTTTATTTTTCATCATGACGTCTGTCCCCTTCACAATCTCATTTGATTATATTGTATAGTATACTTAACATTATGTAAATGCAACTTAACAACTTTGCAAAAGAAAACATTTTTTCGACAAAATTTTCATACTCCCTTGACGAAAAATCAATAAACGTGTAATATAAAAAAAGTCAGAGCAATACTGTTACTGACTATCACAAATGCGGGTGTAGTTTAGTGGTAAAACCTCAGCCTTCCAAGCTGATGTCGTGAGTTCGATTCTCATCACCCGCTCCATACATACGTTATTAACGCAGTGTTTCGTTTCTTAGATAAACGAAGTATTGCGTTTTTTTATGTAAAAAAGAACACATTATCTGTGTTCTTTTACGTAAGCCAATGTACTGTATGGGCGCCGCCATGAATTTGTTCAAACATTTTCGTTAATGATGATAAGAGTTTAACAGCGCTGCTTTTTTTTATGGATGGCGGGAAAAAGATGATTTGCAGCATGTTTTTGGTCTCGTTAGTAACGGGAAAGCGATTGACGCTGTTTTTTAAATCGCCAAATATGCCGTTTTCATCAGAGAAAAGCAGGATGTTTTCTTTTTCTCCCAATGAGATTCGGACTGGCTCATGAAGCTTTCCGGCGTCATAAATCATAATGGGCAGAGAATATTTTAATGCGAAAAAATCGATGGTGTCATGGGCTGAATCCTTGCTTTCCAGGAATTGTTCTTTGGATATCGGGATCAGCATGTCCTCTATTGGAGTTGTTTCTCCCTCAAATGAAGGGGTGAGCTGTTTAAAGAGTTCTCGCCATTCCTTGACGAAGGGTTCATCGGATATTCCGCCGTCCGCATAATCAAAAAACAAGGATTCTTGAAATAGGCGAAGCCTGCCTTTCAGCATTTGCGGAGAGGAACCAACTTCGATATTCTCATAAATCACAGCCGCCGCATGTAAGCCGGCCGCACGTTCAGTAATAACAGAATCAAGTTTGATAGTCACAAGCATTCACTCCAGATACGGGATATCAACTTATTATAAACGCTGTATCGTTTTATCACAAAGAAAGGAGGCTGTGCAAAACATGAACATTTATCAGCTCAAAGAAGAATTAATTGCATACGCGAAAAGCATTGGCGTGGACAAGATTGGTTTTACGACCGCTGATACTTTTGACAGTTTAAAAGACCGTTTGATTCTTCAAGAATCACTCGGCTATCTCTCCGGCTTTGAAGAGCCGGATATCGAGAAAAGGGTGACGCCGAAGCTGCTTTTGCCAAAAGCGAAATCAATTGTGGCGATTGCCCTCGCATATCCTTCCAGAATGAAGGATGCGCCGAGAAGCACGAGAACTGAGCGCAGGGGCATTTTTTGCAGAGCCTCCTGGGGCAAAGACTATCACGATGTGCTAAGGGAAAAGCTCGATCTGCTGGAGGAATTTCTGAGAAGCAAGCATGAGGATATCCGAACGAAGTCAATGGTCGATACAGGTGAATTATCTGATCGGGCGGTTGCAGAGCGGGCGGGTATCGGATTCAGCGCGAAAAACTGTATGATCACAACGCCTGAGTATGGTTCTTATGTGTATTTAGCGGAAATGATCACAAATATACCTTTTGAACCCGATGTGCCGATTGAAGACATGTGCGGCTCCTGCACGAAATGTCTGGACGCCTGCCCGACGGGAGCACTGGTCAATCCGGGACAGCTGAATGCGCAGCGCTGCATCTCTTTTCTGACCCAGACGAAAGGATTTTTGCCTGATGAATTCCGTACAAAGATCGGAAACCGTCTGTATGGGTGCGATACGTGTCAAACGGTGTGTCCTCTTAATAAAGGGAAGGACTTTCATCTTCATCCGGAAATGGAGCCTGATCCTGAGATTGCTAAGCCGTTATTGAAGCCGCTCTTAACCATCAGCAACCGGGAATTTAAGGAGAAATTCGGGCATGTCTCAGGTTCTTGGCGCGGGAAGAAACCGATTCAGCGAAACGCTATTCTCGCCCTTGCCCATTTCAAAGATGCTTCCGCATTGCCTGAATTGACTGAACTGATGCATAAGGACCCGCGTCCTGTTATCAGAGGAACAGCTGCATGGGCGATCGGTAAAATCGGAGACCATTCATACGCGGAAGAGCTTGAAAAAGCGCTGGAAAAAGAGAAGGATGAAGAGGCAAAGCTGGAAATTGAAAAAGGAATTGAGTTGCTAAAAGCTTCTGACATGACTAAACAAGGCCTGTCCTGACATACGTATAGAACAGAAGGCAAAAACACTTGAGATGCATCCAAGTGTTTTTTCTCTATAAAAAAGTATGGCGGGTGGGGTGAGCTTGAAGCACATTTTAGAACAATTAGCGGAGGAGCGGCTGAGCTATCTGGTTAACGGGCATGCTATGAGACAGGAGTCTGAAGTCGGAGACCTTGAAGTTATGGAGCGAAAGAAGAAGCTTCTGGAAAAGCGTAAAGTTGAAATCGTAAAAGCGAAAGCGAAGGCCGTCATCGGTCATGCGCGGGTTGAGGATGACGGAACGACCTGCATGACGTATACCATCCATTATGAATACGTGTGTAAGGAGCAGGACGACAGCTTGTATATAGAAGAACACATAGAGGAGCGGGTGGCTTTCCTTTATGATCACATGTTAATTAGTGATCAGGAAATTGAGAAAAAGCCGGCTGGATTTCATGAAGGGACCAGCATTATTGACTATTCTCAAGAGGAAAGAGAAGCGTTTGGCAGGGCCTTTCAATACGATCGTCTCGGTGCTGTGCAATATGCCGAGAAATTTTGGAACAAGCGCAACCCGGCTTATAAAAATTTCAGCGATAACTGCACGAATTTTATTTCTCAGTGTCTTCATGCGGGAGACGCACCGATGCGCGGCCATCCAAACAGAGGGTCAGGCTGGTGGATGAAACAAAGTTCATGGAGCTACAGCTGGACGGTGGCTCATTCTATGAAAATGTTTTTGTCGAATTCAAAGGCCGGCCTGCGTGCGGTGCGGGTGAAATCAGCGGAAGAACTGATGCCGGGTGATGTGATTTGCTATGACTTTGAAGGAGACGGCCGGTTTAATCATACAACAATTGTCGTGGCGAAGGACAAAGGCAATATGCCGCTTGTTAACGCCCAGTCGTATGACAGCCGGATGAGATTTTGGTCGTATGAGGATTCTACGGCATACACGCCGTCAATACGATATGCCTTTTTTCATATCGTTGATGATACGACAAAAGCGTAATTAATGATATAATGATGGGCGGATAAGAAAAACAGAGGTGAACATTGTGGCATTACATGTCGTTTTATATCAACCAGAAATTCCCGCTAACACAGGGAATATTGCACGTACTTGTGCAGCAACCAATACAACGCTCCACCTGATTCGTCCGCTCGGCTTTTCAACAGATGATAAAATGCTGAAGCGTGCTGGGCTCGATTATTGGGAGTTTGTTAACGTTGTCTATCATGATTCGTTGGAAGAATTGTTTGAGGCATATCAAAAAGGCCAGTTTTTCTTTATTACGAAATTCGGCCAGCAGCCTCATACATCATTTGATTACACTGAGCTTGACGAAGATTATTTCTTCGTGTTCGGAAGAGAAACAAGCGGTTTGCCAAAGGATTTAATTCAAAATAATATGGACCGCTGCCTGCGTCTTCCGATGACAGAGCACGTCAGATCATTAAACCTGTCCAATACCGCGGCGATTCTTATTTATGAAGCGTTGCGCCAGCAAAATTACCGTGATTTGAAATAGAAGTAAATCCGCTCATTCATATGGGCGGATTTTTTTGCTGTGAGAGATGCTATGTTTTGTTTTTTTGGGCTTAACAACGTAACAGTGTTATGTTACAATGTACCCATCAAAGGAGCTGGACTTATGGAAGAACAATTAATCTCTAAAAAAGAATTACTTGAAAGAACATCGATTTCATACGGTCAGCTGTATCGGTGGAAGCGGAAAAACTTAATTCCTGAGGAATGGTTTATTCGCAAATCCACATTTACAGGGCAAGAGACGTTTTTTCCGAGGGAGGATATATTACAACGTATTTCTATGATTCAAAAGATGAAGGAAAATTTGTCTCTGGATGAAATGAGGGAAATGCTGTCGCCAAAAATGAAGGCTGTCAGCATGACCGCTGATGAATTGCTTCATAAAGGTTTGATTTCAAGGCCTGCGCTTGATGTCTTTTCGGAAGGAAGAGAAGATTCGGTTTATTCTTCTCGCGATCTGCTTTCGCTGTATGTGCTTGAAGGGCTGCTGAAGTCTGGGAATGTCAGCTTGGCGGAAGCCAAAATGGCGGCAGAGGTGTTAAAACGGCATGATACGGAAGAGATCAAGAAACAGACAGAGCTGATTATGCTGCGGAAGCTCGGTGTCACAACTTGTTTTATAGCGGCCGCGGCGGACAGCATTCTATTTGAGTCATCCGTCAAGGTTGTGGAACGGGTAGATTTAGCTAAGGCGTCAGAGGAATTAAAAACAACATATATGCAGGAGGTCCATCAATGGATGTAATGGAAAAGCTGGTGATAAACGGATCAGGAAGTTCAAAGGGAGGAACGTTTCAATCAGTTGAGATTAACGGCAGCGGAACAGTGGCAGGGGACGTGGAGTGTGAGACTTTTTCTTTTAACGGAACTGGAAAAGCTGACGGCAGCGTCAAGGCGAAAGCGGTAACCATCAGCGGTTCAGGAAAGATACATGGAGACGTTGACACAGAATCTATTCGAATAAACGGAACAGGTTTTATTCAAGGAGATGTATCTACAAAACAATTGAATATCGCTGGATCATCGACATTTGGCGGCACAGTCAAGGCTGACGGTATTGTCATTAGCGGAAAAGCGGTCATGGAAGCCGATTGTGAAACGGAAACCTTTCAATCGGAAGGGAAATGCAAAATCAGCGGGCTTTTAAACGCTGACCAAGTGATGATTAAGCTTTCTGCCGGGGAAAGTGATGTGCGTGAGATTGGCTGCCGCCATCTTCAAGTGACTGGCAGAAAAGGTATGCTTACCTTGCTCAGACTGTTGCCGCAGCCTGTTTTAACGGCTGAACTAATTGAAGGTGACGTCATTGAGCTGACAAATACAAAGGCGAAAACCGTGCGAGGAAATAAAGTGATCATCGGTCCGGATTGCCAGATTGAAACAGTCGAATACAGCGGGGACTACACTTGTGATCCGAGCGCATCGGTAAAGACTTGCACGAAGATGTGAGGGGGACCATAATGGAGAAAACAAAAATTGGAAATTTAAAATTGTATGGCGCTGGACACGCTGCAGGAGGCGCATATCACCGTGTCAGCATCAAAGGTGAAGGCGTGGTCAGTGAAGGGCTGTCTGCTGCGGGCTGCCGCATATTCGGAACAGGCTGTTTTCTCGGGAAAGCAGAGACTGAGCGTCTGCGTGTGTTTGGAGAAAGTGAATTTAAAGACAATCTGACAGCCGGCAGAATCAATATATATGGCACAATGAAAGTCAGCGGTTCACTTCAATTTGATCGATTTAATTTGAAAGGCCTGACTGAAATTTGCGGGAATATGGCTGGAGAATTGTGCGATGTGAAGGGGAAGCTTAGCGTCAAAGGCAACTGTGAAACGGAAAGATTTCATGTTACAGGCTGCGTTGATGTATCTGGTTTATTAAATGCGGGTGATATCAAGCTCGAGTTGAGCCATGATTTGAGCCATGTGCGGGAAATCGGCGGAACATCAATTACAGTGAAAAGACGCGCAAGTTTTTTTAACCGGAAGAAAGTGAAACTGATTGCCGATCTCATTGAAGGGGATCAAGTTTATTTAGAGAATACCGAAGCGGCAGTTGTCCGGGGGAAAGAAGTGATGATCGGTCCGGGATGCAGCATTGGAACAATTGAGTACAAAAACAAATGCGAATGTGATGATCATTCAAAGGTTGAAGAAAAAACTAAAATATAAAACATTGTTCTGTTACAAGGGTGCTCTTGTCAGGAGCACCCTTTTTTATTCTTTCCCCGGCTTGCTTTCGTACCCTGCGGTAAAAATTGATACTAAAAAAGTGACAATGACACCCATCATGATGATTGTATTCACCGTCTCTCCCCCTCTTCAATTTTTCCGTGCTGCCTGAGTCTGGATGATTCTGTTATTTTCTTTATTATGAACGGTCGCGGTCTGCCTTGTCAACGCCCGTGTAAGTATCTTTATTTTAAGAAACCAAAGCATGTATCACGAGATGGCGGCATAGATTGTATCAAAGTACCTTATTTGTATAGCGCATCAAACATGATGGAGGAGGTCCTTATGGATATATTAAAGAAAATTGAACAGTACAGAGAGGAAGAGCAGCGGCTGAAATGGGAAGGAACATTCGCCGATTATTTGGAGATTATTAAAGAAAATCCAATGGTCGCGCAATCTGCTCATTCTCGTGTTTTTAATATGATAAAAGACAGCGGGATAGAGGAGGTTGACGGGCGGAAGAAGTACAGCTTTTTTGACCGTGAGCTGTTCGGGCTTGAGGAATCACTGGAGCGTCTTGTGGAAGAGTATTTTCATCCGGCCGCGAAACGGCTTGATGTCAGAAAGCGGATTCTATTGCTGATGGGGCCTGTGAGCGGCGGTAAATCAACGCTGGTCACGATGCTTAAAAAAGGTCTCGAAGCGTACACCCTGACGGATAATGGGGCTGTCTATGCGATTAAAGGCTGCCCGATGCACGAGGACCCTCTACATTTAATCCCCCATCATTTGCGTGATGACTTTTACAGAGAATACGGCATTAGAATAGAAGGAAGTCTTTCTCCGCTAAATGTCATGAGGCTGGAGGAAGAGTACGGAGGAAGAATTGAGGATGTGAAGGTGGAACGCATCTTCTTTTCGGAAGATAAGCGTACAGGAATTGGAACATTCAGTCCGTCAGATCCGAAATCTCAAGATATTGCCGATTTGACGGGGAGTATTGATTTCTCAACAATTGCCGAGTACGGTTCTGAATCGGATCCGCGCGCTTATCGGTTTGACGGGGAGCTGAATAAAGCGAACCGCGGGATGATGGAGTTTCAGGAGATGCTGAAATGTGATGAGAAATTTCTCTGGCATTTGCTTTCATTGACACAGGAAGGGAATTTTAAAGCCGGGCGATTTGCGTTAATTTCTGCTGATGAGCTGATCGTGGCTCACACGAATGAAACGGAGTATCGCTCATTTATTTCTAATAAGAAGAATGAAGCCCTTCACTCAAGAATCATTGTGATGCCGGTCCCTTATAATTTGAAAGTGTCTGAGGAAGAGAGAATTTATGAAAAAATGATCGCGGAGAGTGATGTGTCGGATGTTCATATTGCTCCGCATACGTTGAAGGTCGCTGCAATGTTCTCGATTCTCACCCGATTAAAAGAGCCTAAAAGGTCGGATATTGATCTGGTTAAAAAAATGAGACTGTATGATGGAGAAAGTGTGGAAGGATATAATTCTGTCGACGTTGAGGACATGAAAAAAGAATATCATGATGAAGGCATGAGCGGCATTGATCCGCGGTACGTGATCAATCGGATTTCTTCAACGATTATCAGAAAAAATATGGAATCGATTAATTCACTTGATGTTCTCCGTTCCTTAAAAGAAGGTCTTGATCAGCATCCTTCGATTTCAAGCGAGGACAGGGAGAGATTTTTGAATTTTATTTCTGCCGCCCGCAAGGAATATGACGACATTGCGAAAAAGGAAGTTCAAAAAGCGTTTGTGTATTCATATGAAGAATCAGCAAAAACACTTATGGACAATTACCTTGATAACGTAGAGGCTTATTGCAATAAAAACAAGCTGCGTGATCCTTTGACGGGAGAAGAAATGAACCCTGATGAAAAGCTGATGAGATCAATCGAAGAGCAGATCGGCATTTCGGAAAACGCCAAAAAAGCGTTCCGTGAAGAAATCTTAATTCGCATCTCGGCCTATGCGAGAAAAGGAAAGCGGTTTGATTACAATTCTCATGAAAGACTGCGTGAAGCGATTCAGAAAAAGTTGTTTGCTGATCTGAAGGATGTCGTTAAAATTACGACTTCAACCAAAACGCCGGATGAGCAGCAGCTGAAAAAGGTAAATGAAGTCGTGGCCCGTTTAATTGATGAGCACGGCTACAACTCGACGAGCGCCAATGAACTGCTGAAATATGTCGGCAGTCTGCTGAACCGATAAGCAACGTGACCCGTCCGAATAGGGCGGGTTATTTTGTCCCATTTTCTAAATAGTTTGTCAATTAACGTGCTTTTGTGCATATGATGAATATAAATCTTTTCGAAAGACTTGTTTCATAATCCCGCACAAGCAGGAATACGTATGTATCACGACCACAAATGGTTAAGGAGGGGAATTCATGTCCCAAAATGACAGCGGCCATTTTTTGATTTCTGAGGAAAACTGGTCCCTCCATCGCAAAGGCTTTGATGACCAGCAGCGTCACCAGAAAAAAGTGCAGGAAGCGATCAAAAACAATCTTCCGGACCTTGTGACTGAGGAAAGCATTATTATGTCCAACGGAAAAGATGTAGTGAAGATCCCGATCCGTTCACTGGATGAGTATAAAATTCGTTATAACTATGATAAAAATAAACACGTAGGCCAAGGAGAAGGCGACAGCCAGGTTGGAGATGTCGTGGCCCGGGATGGATCAGACAAAAAACAGGGACCTGGAAAAGGGCAGGGCGCCGGTGACCAGGCAGGCGAAGATTATTATGAAGCAGAAGTTTCATTAATGGATTTAGAAGAAGCGCTTTTTAAGGAATTAGAACTCCCAAATCTCCAGCAAAAAGAGCGGGACAATATCATTCATACAGATATTGAGTTTAATGATATCCGTAAGACAGGGTTAACCGGTAATATAGATAAGAAAAGAACAATGATGTCAGCTTTTAAACGAAACGCGATGTCAGGAAAGCCGTCGTTCTATCCGATTTACCCGGAGGACTTGAAGTATAAGACATGGAATGACATAACAAAGCCCCAGTCAAAGGCTGTCGTCTTAGCGATGATGGATACAAGCGGCAGTATGGGTGTTTGGGAAAAATACATGGCCAGAAGCTTCTTTTTCTGGATGACCCGTTTTTTGCGGACAAAATATGAGACTGTAGAAATTGAATTTATTGCCCATCATACAGAAGCGAGAGTCGTTTCGGAAGAGGACTTTTTCTCAAAGGGAGAAAGCGGCGGAACAATCTGTTCTTCCGTATATCGAAAGTCGCTTGAGCTGATTGATGAAAAGTACAATCCCGCCCGCTATAATATTTACCCGTTTCATTTTTCTGACGGTGACAACCTGACATCTGATAACGCGCGCTGTGTGAAATTGGTCAATGATATTATGAAGAAAGCGAATCTTTTCTGCTACGGCGAAGTCAATCAGTACAACAGGCATTCAACGTTAATGTCTGCATACAAAAATGTGAAAGACGATAAATTTAAGTACTATATTTTAAAACAGAAGTCTGACGTTTTTCAGGCCTTGAAGAACTTTTTCAAAAATGAAGAATCTGGCGTAAGCCACCAATTTTCGTAATGAAAAGCCCATTTAAGGGCTTTTTTTAATTTAATAAAAGTAAGAAAACGGTTGCGGAAAAAATACGAGAAAAAAAGATATTTTTCCTTTGACAAATCTCCTTTCATTTATTAATATTTTATCTTGTGAACTATTATTGAGGATTGAGGTGAAAAGGAGTTGACTGAATCAGAACGTGCTTTGCTCACTTTTGAACAGCTCTTCGATACGTCTCGGGCAATATATAAAAAACAGAAGAAGATATTGGAGATTGTGCTTGAGCCTTTTGATATTACAGTCCTTCAATACTTGCTGATGTTTAAAATTCATCAAAGCGGAAGCACCCCGTTAAGCAAGCTGGCAATGTCGCTTGATCTTAAGCCTGCTTCTGTGACGCGGATGACGGATATTCTGTATAAGCGCCAATTGATGAATCGATATGACAGTCCTGATGACCGCCGTATCGTCATGATTCAGTTAACCGAAGAGGGGGAAGAACTGCTAGAAAAAGCCGCTGTACATTATGCGAAAATGGGTGCGGGGTTGTACCAAAAGCTTGATACATCCCAGCTTCAATATTTGCGTAAGCTTGCCGGAAGCTTAACGAAGATTGCTGAAGGCTGTTCAGAAAAGCGGTAATGAAAAACTTCTCACATATTTTCACCACCATTCCGCAAAATGATAGAGGATGAAACGAAAGGAGAAAACAAAATGAACAGAGGACGTTTAATTCTGACCAACATTATCGGTTTGATTGTTGTTCTTGCAATTATAGGCGGAGGTGCTTATTACTATTATCAAAGCACTAACTTTATAAAAACAGACGAAGCGAAAGTAGCCGGCGATATGGCTGCTATTACAGCTCCAGCAGCAGGCAAAGTATCTGACTGGGATCTTGAAGAAGGAAAAACAGTCAAAAAAGGCGACACAGTTGCAAAAATCAAAGGTGAACAATCTGTTGACGTAAAATCCATCATGGATGGAACAATTGTGAAAAACGAAGTGAAAAACGGACAAACTGTACAAGCTGGCACAACAATTGCCCAAACCATTGACATGGATCACCTGTACATCACTGCGAATATTAAAGAAACAGATATTGCGGATGTTGAAGTAGGCAATAGTGTAGACGTTGTCGTTGATGGAGAACCTAACACAACATTTGACGGTACTGTAGAAGAAATCGGTTATGCGACAAATTCAACTTTTGATATGCTTCCATCTACAAATTCAAGCGGTAACTATACAAAAGTAACGCAAAAAGTTCCAGTGAAAATTTCAATCAAAAACCCATCTGATAAGGTGCTTCCTGGTATGAATGCATCTGTTAAAATTTCTGAGTAAAACAGATCAGTCATCAAACCATGAAAGGAGGTTGTCTTAGATGGCCACAGGCAAAGAAAATAATGCAAAAAGCCCCATGTCATTGCTAATTGTGCTAATGGCGGGTTTATTTCTGGCAATATTAAACCAAACATTGCTTAACGTCGCAATGCCGCACTTAATGACTGAATTTGGTGTAAGTGCCACGACGATTCAGTGGCTCACAACAGGTTACATGCTTGTTAACGGCGTTTTGATCCCGTTATCCGCCTTCCTGATCACACGGTTTGGCCAACGGAGTCTCTTTCTCGTCGCCATGTTCTGTTTCACACTCGGTACGTTAGTCTGCGGTATCGCACCTAACTTCTCCACAATGCTGATCGGCCGTTTGATTCAGGCTGTGGGCGGAGGAATCTTGCAGCCGCTCGTTATGACAACTATTCTGTTTATCTTCCCGCCTGAAAGCAGGGGGAAAGGAATGGGGATCTTCGGACTCGCGATGATGTTTGCTCCAGCGGTCGGCCCGACTCTTTCCGGGTGGATCATTGAGAATTATACATGGCGCATTATGTTTTACGGCCTTGTGCCGATCGGTGCCATTATTATTATTGTGGCTTTCTTCATCTTTAAAAACATGGTGGAGCCGCAAAAAATCAAACTCGATACATTTGGAGCGATTCTTTCCATTGTCGGATTCGCCTCCTTATTATATGGAGTCAGTGAGGCTGGTTCTGACGGCTGGACTGACCCGATTGTCCTGTCTACAGTTATTATTGGTGTCATTGCAATTGTTGCTTTTGTTGTTCAGCAATTGCGTCATGACGATCCGATGCTTGATTTCAGAGTGTTTAAATACGACATTTTCTCACTATCAAGTGTCATTAATATCATTATTACAGTAGCGCTGTACACTGGTATGTTCCTGTTGCCGATTTACCTGCAAAATCTGGTCGGCTTTACGGCATTGCAATCCGGGCTGCTTCTGCTTCCGGGTGCGATCGTTATGCTGATTATGTCACCGATCTCTGGTATTTTGTTTGATAAATTCGGTCCGAGACCGCTCGCGATTATCGGGCTTCTCGTGACAGTGGTGACAACATACCAATATACGCAATTAACGATTGATACATCATATACGCATATCATGCTGATTTACGCAATTCGTGCCTTCGGTATGTCGCTCTTAATGATGCCGGTGATGACAGCGGGGATGAACCAGCTTCCTGCCCGTCTGAACAGCCACGGTACGGCGATGAGCAACACGCTTCGCCAAATCAGCGGGTCAATTGGCACAAGCTTAATTACGACGATTTATACAAACCGTACGACATTCCATTATTCACAAATTGCAGATAAAACGAGCACGGCGGACCCGAACTTCCTTCATGCGTTCCAAAATGCGGTTTCGAATATAATGGTGAATATGAATGTATCCTACGAAACAGCGAAAACGTATGTTTACTCTCATATTTATAAACACGCAACCCTCGACTCAAACGTTATGGGGATTAATGACGCTTTTATGTGGGCAACATTGTTCTGTGTGGCAGGTTTAATTCTAAGTCTGTTCCTGCGTGACGTTAGAAAAGATAAATTGCGTAAAAAGAGAAAAGAGGAGCTTTCATTACTCCCGGCTCCTAAAGAAGTGAAGGAATCTTAATCTGTGTAAGGAGGTTTCCTGAATGAAAATTTATGTAGTGTATGACAGTGAAGGTGAACATACAAAAGTTCTTGCGGAAGCGATTGCTGAAGGTGCGAGAGAAAACGAGGCGGCTGAGGTACTGATCGACCATGTCGATCAGGCTGATATCCGCAAACTGAAAGAGATGGATGCGATTATTTGGGGGTGCCCTGGGCATTTCGGAACAATCAGCTCCGGTCTCAAAGCTTGGATCGACAGACTTGGCTATTTGTGGGCTGAAGGCGAGCTGATCAACAAAGTCGGCGCTGTTTTCTGCACAACGGCAACAACACACGGCGGTTTAGAAATGACAATGCACAACCTAATCACGCCGATGTTCCACCAAGGCATGATCGTTGTCGGCCTGCCTGGCAACGTGCCTGAAAACGCACTGTACGGCTCCTATTACGGGGCAGGCGTCACTTGTCCGGTTGACAGTGATGAGTTAATGTCTGAGGAAGGTATTCAGCTTGGCCGCGCCTTAGGAAGACGCGTCAGCCAAGTTACAGGAAACCTAACAGCAGGACAGTAAGGAGAGGTTGAAATGGCCATTATTATAGCAATTATTGCTGCTGTCATTGTCATCGCGGGTCTTATTGCATTTAACGTCCGTAACGCCTCTCCTGGACCTGAGAAGAAAGAAACAACCGAAAGAATCGCACCTCCAGAAGAGGAAAAAAACGAAGCGAAATACCCTGCTGAAGCAAGGGCGGCCGAGCATATGCCAGCTGTTGTGAAAAACGATTCCCCAAAAGAGAAACGTGACGCAATGGGTGATGATATCTACAGGCAGGCGCTGCAAAAATTTAAGCATTCTGATACAGATCAGGCAGAGGAAGAGGTCACTGGGGAAAGTGACAAAATGCAGGACAGCAGCTATCGTGATGCGCTGCTCTCCATGAAAAGTAAGAATAAGTAATAAAAAGGCAAATCCGTTTACTCATGGCGGATTTGCCTTTTTTATGCTGTTTGCATGTGAGTATGATGTTTTTTTATCTAATAAACCCATGGAATATGTTGTATTCAGGTTTGATCTAGTGTACTATGGTACTCATACACCGAAGAGGCTTCCGGGAGGGAAAGACATGGATTCTTTTTTAGGTCTGTTAAAGAAAGATATAAAGCTTTCGAGAATATGGTTGCTAGTATGGATTTGCGGAATCATTTTCTGTTTGGTGACAGGTCATATCATAGCTTCTCGTACGAAAGAACCACTTGTCATTTTTGGTTTCTTTGTTGCAGTTGCTGTTTTTCTGCTGTTCTTAACCCCTGTTTTTGTGTTTTATCATCTTCACAAAGAGGGGAAATCACAGCTTTGGCTGTATAATCCAAATGGCGGTTTCAGGCTGCTTTCTTCCAAATTGGCAGCGTCTTTGCTCTATCAATTTCTGATTCAATTGGCATTAACCGCTTATGGCATATGGATTCATCATATGCTCTTTGTAAAAAACCTGCTGGAGCATCAAATTGATTTAACAAATACAGCGGTTTTGCTGAATATATATGGGCTTATTTCCTCGTTATATATGTCAGTGACAGTAGTTGTATTCTGGACTGTTTATCACTCTGTAAGGAATTGGCGCGGAATGCGATGGACTGCGATGGGGCTGCTGGCCACAGTGTGGTTCTTTCTCGATAAATACCTCATAAGCCCATTATTAGAATCTCAAAAGCATTTCTGGCCTGTAACAGTTTATTGTAATTTTGATTTTCACTTCCGTGACGTTTGGAGATTGGAATTAAAACCGATACATCTATCTGTGCTTGGGTTTCCTATCGCTATTGTCATCACAATCATGCTGCTTATCGCGGCTTCAAAACTGCTTGATCGTAAAGTAGAGGTGTGAAGATGGACAATCATTTCCAATCCTCAAAACCAATTTATCTGCAGATTGCTGACCAGATCTTCTATCGGCTGGTCAGGAAGGAACTGCTTCCGGGAGACAAGCTTCCTTCTGTAAGAGAAATGGCGATTCAAACCAAGGTAAATCCCAATACAATTCAAAGAACATACAGTGAGATGGAAAGGCTGGGTATTGTGGAGACAAGAAGAGGTCAAGGGACGTTTATTGCGGAGAAAGCAGCCATCGTAGATGAGCTGAAAGACAGGCTGACACGAGAAGTGTTGGAAGGCTTTGTGAAGCAAATGACAGAGCTGGGGTTAACGAAAGAAGAAATGGTTGAAGGGATTAAAACATTCACTGAGGGAGGCTGAAATGGAAATCACTTTAGAATGTGTATCAAAAAAATACGGCAGCCACACGGCCGTTCAAGATGTATCGATCTCCTTATCAACCGGACGGATTTATGGTCTGATCGGTCCGAACGGCAGCGGCAAATCAACGATTTTAAAAATGATGGCCGGCCTTCTGTTTCCTACATCAGGGTTGGTTAAAGCGGATGAAAAGCAGGTTACGAGAGATATGGTGCGCCACACGGCTTATCTTACAGAGCTTGATATGTTTTATCCGCATTTTACTGTAAAAGACATGGTGAAGTTCTATCAGTCTCAATTTTCTGATTTTCAAGAAGACCAAGCTTATAAGCTGTTGAATGAGATGCAGCTCGATCCGGAAAAAAAGATCAAAAAGCTGTCAAAAGGAAATCGGGGCAGGCTGAAAATCGTTCTTGCTTTAGCAAGAAGGGCATCCGTCATCTTGCTGGATGAACCCTTTTCCGGGCTTGATCCGATGGTGAGGGATTCCATCGTAAACAGCTTGGTTTCGTACATTGATTTTGAGCAGCAAATTGTCGTGATCGCTACGCACGAGATTGATGAAATAGAAACCTTGCTTGACGAAGTCATCGTGCTTGCAAATGGTGCGAAGGTTGCGCAGCGTGACGTGGAGGATATTCGTGAGCGGGAAGGCATGTCTGTTTTGCAATGGTTTAAATCGAAAATGGAAGTTTACTAGAAAAGAAAGAGGAGGAACATGATGAAGACTGTGTTGGAATTGAAAAATGTGACAAAGAACATCAGAGGGCGAACGATCATTGATCATCTTAGTTTTACAATTCGAGAAGGCGAAGTATTCGGTTTTTTAGGACCGAACGGAGCAGGGAAAACGACAACTATCAGAATGATGGTAGGTTTAATAAAACTGTCAAAAGGTGATGTGCTCATTTGCGGCCAATCGATCACGAAAGAGTATGCCAAGGCGATTAAGCATATTGGGGCGATCGTAGAAAACCCAGAGCTGTATAAATTCTTAAGTGGATATAAAAATCTCCAGCAATATGCAAGGATGGTCAAGGGCGTCACGAAGGAAAAAATTGATGAAGTCATTGAACTAGTCGGTTTAACAGACAGAATCCATGACAAGGTGAAAACATATTCTCTTGGGATGAGACAGCGTCTCGGCTTGGCACAATGCCTTCTGCACGATCCGAAAGTGCTGATTTTGGATGAACCGACAAACGGCCTTGACCCGGCGGGAATCAGGGAAATCAGAGATCATTTAAAAAAGCTGACGCGAGAAAGAGGAATGGCTGTCATTGTTTCAAGCCACCTGCTCTCAGAAATGGAACTGATGTGTGACCGAATTGCGATTTTACAAAAAGGGAAGCTTATCGATATTCAAAATGTAAAAGATGAAATCACTGATGAAAAAGATACATATTTCTTTAACGTTGAGCAGCCGAATGAAGCCGCTTCTGTTCTAAAGGAGTATGATGTGGTGGGCAAGACAAACGGTGTAGAAGTCAAGCTGTCTAAAGACGAAGTCCCTGCGGCCATTGAATTGCTGGTGATGCAGCAAATCCGGATTTATGAAGTAAAAGTAATGGCAAAATCATTAGAGGACCGTTTCTTAGAAGTAACAGGTGAAGCAAAAGAGGAGGTTCAACATGCTTAATTTGATTTATAATGAATGGGTCAAAATTTTCAGCCGTGCCGGAACATGGGTGATGATCGGGATTCTGGCTTTGACCATGATTGGCTGGGCGTTCTTAACAAACCATTTTACGCCCGATGAAGCAAATCCGAAATGGAAACAAACGCTTCAAGCGGAAAATGCCGCATTGAAGAAAGAAATCAAAGAAGATCCTTCACTGAAAGATGGCTATGAAGAAACTATTACAGTCAACAACTATCGTATTGAACATAACATCCCCGATGACACTGGGTATACTGTATGGTCTTATGTAACAGATTCAGCGAATTTTACGATCCTGACCGGTCTATTCACCATTATTATCGCAGCTGGAATTGTCGCGAACGAATTTAATTGGGGGACGATTAAGCTGTTAATGATCCGCCCGCTCAGCCGTTTTCAGATTTTGCTCTCTAAATATATTACAGTTCTCCTGTTTGGGTTCTTATTGCTGTTTATTTTATTTATGGGGTCTGCTTTATTAGGATTAATCTTTTTCGGGACAGGCGGTGACACTGCTGCGAATGTTCATTTAATCTACAAGGATGGCCATATCTTTGAACAAAATATGATGGGATATTTGGCAAAAACATATCTCTCGGAATCTGTTGCAGCTTTAATGATCGCAACGATGGCATTTATGCTGTCGGCTGTCTTTAGAAACAGCTCGCTGGCAGTAGGTTTTTCCATCTTTTTATTGGTAACGGGTACGACAGCCACTGCATTTATTGCGATGAAGTTTGACTGGGCAAAGTATATTTTATTTGCCAATGTCAGCTTAATGCAATATGTAGAGGGATCACCGTTGGTAGAAGGGATGACGATGACTTTCTCCGTTGTTATGCTGGCAGTTTACTTTGTTGTCTTCCTGTTGCTGGCTTTCGGAATCTTTATGAAACGGGATATTGCGAACTAATGTAAAAAGCTGTTTTGCTTAAGCAAAACAGCTTTTTTATCGAAAAAAACTGCAGGCGCAAACCTGCAGTTTTTCATATCAATTTATGCTTACGCTTCTTTAGTAACGTTAGCAGCTTGTGGTCCACGGTTGCCTTCAACGATTTCGAAAGAAACTGATTGGCCTTCTTCTAAAGTTTTGAAGCCTTCGCCTTGAATAGCAGAGAAATGAACGAATACATCGTCTTGACCTTCTACTTCGATGAATCCGAAACCTTTTTCAGAGTTGAACCATTTTACTTTACCTTCTAACATGAAATTTCCTCCTAAAGCGATCATAACGCTTAAATTCACTATTCTTGCTCTTAACAAACTTTCAAGACGAAAACTCTTACAAAACTTTCTTCTTAAAGATAGTTCGAACAAAAATAATTACCTTTACTCTACCAGTAATCTTCAGAAAAAACAACTGCTAAACGAAATTTTTTCGTGAAATACCATATTTATTTTTCAATTTGATATTTATTCACTGAAATTCATCTGCTTTCTCGATACGTGATCATACGTTTGCCTGAGATATTCCTTCTTTTAGGGAAGAGAATATAATAGGAATTGACAACCCTACTGGATATGAGTAAGGTAAAACTTATCAATATTACAAATGACAATGTTTATCAACTAAAGAGAGCGTTTGATTTTTATGTCTATTATTGCTTGCATGCTCTAATACATAGATAGGAGTATGGTCACAATGAAAAAGTGGCTTATATGCAGTTTTGTTTTTATTCTACTCGTTTCATTCACTGCATGCTCACCGTCGGCAGAACATGAGTCGATAAAAATCGGAATTGCTGAGTCTGACGAGGCAATATGGAACTATATTGCTGAAAAGGCAGAAGAGACGGGGCTGGATATTCAACTGATTCTTTTTTCTGATTATGCGGAGTCTGATATCGCGCTTGCAAATAAAGAAATTGATGCCAACGCCGTGCAAACCATTTCATATTTTCAGTCGTTCACTGAAAAATACAAACATAAGCTGGCGCCGCTCGGTACGACATACATAACGCCTATGGGCATTTATTCAAAACGATATGACCGAATCCAAGATATACCGCGAGGAGCTATTGTTTCCGTTCCAGATAAAGTGTTTGATTTTGGAAGGGCGCTTACGATGCTTCAGGAGGCGGGGTTGCTAACGCTGAAAAACGGATTTAACGGAACAGGTTCAGTCGATATGATCAAAGACAATCCGAGACACCTGAAATTGAAAGCAGTCCGGCAACAGGGTGCTGTGAGAGGCGCCGACGTGTTTGTCATGAAACCTTCTGAAGCAAAAAAAGCGGGGCTGAGCCCGGAAAAACATGCCATAAAGAGCGGCGGGCTCATGTCCAAGGAAGAGATGAATTTGATTGTTGTCAGAGCGGAGGATCAAGATCGGGAGGCACTGCAAACTATTATCGAGCTCTATCAAGCTGATGATACAGCGGCATTTATAGAAAATAAGTATCGGGGAGACCTTGTCCCGGCTTTTCTGCCTTTGAAACGTCTTTCAGATTGGAAGAATGAATTCGAACATTGAATTCATTCTTTTTTTTCTGAAAAACACACTTTGTTCCGTCCCGCTTCTTTCGCCTTGTACAACATTTGATCGGCAAGAATCGGCAAAGATTCTGGATGCTCTGTATTATTGGGATAATGAGCAGCCCCCAGTGATATCGTAACTGACAGCTCTTCGCCGTTTGTTAATGCAATCGGTGTATCACTGACAGCGCGCCTGATCCGTTCCGCGATTTGGGCTGCTTTATCAAGCGTACAGTTTGGCAGGAACACGGCAAATTCTTCACCGCCAATCCGTGCGGCAGGATCAGAATTTCG
The DNA here is from genome assembly GCF_036765155.1 of Bacillus sp. 0102A. Lineage (NCBI taxonomy): Bacteria > Bacillati > Bacillota > Bacilli > Caryophanales > Bacillaceae > Bacillus > Bacillus sp. 0102A. The sequence continues at coordinate 321,796 of NZ_JBAIZW010000004.1, read as the reverse complement.
GATGCTCTGCTTCAGCCGTGAACCCAGCTCTTTCAGCACCTGATCACCTTCATGATGTCCGTACTGGTCATTGATGGTTTTAAAATGGTCGATATCTATATAAATCAGTGCGAATTGGAAATGCGGGGTATTGGCCGCCTGTTGATACAGGGCTTGTGAGATTTCTTCAAATTTTCTTCGGTTATAAATGCCTGTTAAAAAGTCAAAGTGCGCCTGAAACTTATATTGTTTAAAAAGAAGATGTGCATTTGTTTCATGATCAATGATATATAAACTGAGCATGCCGCCCGCTAATGAGGTGGCCCAAAAATACAAGTGAAGTTCAAAGGAATGTAAATCTATAAGAAAATAAAAGGAAAAGGAAATCATACTGTTTGTGATCATTAAAAGATAGAAAGCATGTTTTAATTGAACTTTTTTTCTTCTGGAAACAATGAGTGACGGGATGGCAGCGATACAAATGATAATAACCGAGTATATTGCAGATGTGTTCATCGTAATCAGCATGCGGCCTGCGGTAATCATAATCAAGGCCGTTGCCGTTGAAACCCATCCTCCATAAAGAGCGGCAATCATAATAGGAATATTTCGAAGATCAATGATTGAATGCTGATAGATCAATCCGAAAAACATCAGAATAACCCCGAGCAAACCGCAGGCCAGTCCTTTAACAGCTTGGAAGGGCATGCTGTCTTTTTTATGCACTAACCTTTCTTTAAACAGGTGGGTGAAGAGATAATTGAATGTGATTAAAATGGTCAAGTTTACAAACAGTTCTTTCAGCAAATGTTATCACCTTTATATAAGGTACTAAAGATGGAAGAGAAAGAAAAGAACAAAAAAGGGATTATATAAGGTTTTTTTACTGGAATCATAAGCTGGAATAATTCGCACTTGACCTATCGGAATTAGTGTAATATAGTAAAAAAGAAAATTTGAAGGGAGAGTTTACCTGCTTTGGAGACTTTACTAGTCGTATTACACGTATTTATTTTATTGTTACTTATCTTAGGGCTTTTTGCTATGCAGAAAAAACACGTTTCCTTCTCCAAACGTGTATTTACTGCGCTGGGGCTGGGGATTGTATTCGGATTTGCGCTTCAGCTGATTTACGGCCCGACTTCAAATATAGTCATTCAAACAGCCGACTGGTTTAATATTGCCGGGGGCGGATATGTCAAATTGCTTCAAATGGTTGTTATGCCGCTCGTCTTTATTTCAATTCTCGGTGCATTTACAAAGCTGAAGCTGACAAAAAATCTTGGGAAAATCAGCGGTTTAATTATCGGGATTTTAGTTGCAACAACAGCTGTAGCTGCAGCTGTCGGTATTGCGTCCGCGCTCTCTTTTGATTTACAGGCGATCCAAGTCGACCAAGGAGATACTGAACTTTCGCGGGGACAGGAGCTTGAGCAGAAATCAGAGGATATGGCAGCTAAAACATTGCCGCAGCAGATTGTTGAACTGCTGCCGGGAAACCCGTTTTTAGATTTTACAGGAGCTAGACCGACTTCAACGATCGCTGTCGTTATTTTTGCCGCTTTCCTTGGAATGGCATTCCTCGGCGTAAAACGTAAACAGCCGGAACAGGCGGAAACATTTAAAAAGCTTGTTGATGCTGTTTATGCCATTGTCATGCGTGTCGTCACCCTCATTTTGCGGCTGACGCCTTATGGAGTGCTGGCGATTATGACCAAAACGATCGCGACGAGTGATATTGACAGCATTTTAAAACTAGGTATGTTTGTGATTGCTTCATATGCCGCGTTAATCGCAATGTTTATCATTCATTTGCTGATGCTGACGCTCAGCGGCTTGAACCCGATCGTTTATTTGAAAAAAGCACTCCCTGTACTTATCTTTGCGTTTACATCACGATCCAGCGCGGGTGCTTTGCCGCTGAATATTAAAACACAGAGAAGTTTGGGTGTGTCGGAAGGAATCGCTAACTTTGCAGGTTCGTTCGGTCTTTCGATCGGCCAAAATGGATGCGCCGGCATTTATCCTGCGATGCTTGCGATGATGATTGCTCCGACGATCGGCCAGAATCCGTTTGATCCGGTGTTTCTCATCACAGTTATCGCAGTCGTTGCCATCAGCTCCTTCGGTGTTGCCGGAGTTGGCGGCGGAGCGACATTCGCGGCGCTTCTTGTTTTATCATCATTAAATATGCCTGTCGCGCTCGCCGGTTTATTAATCTCAATCGAACCGTTAATCGACATGGGGCGTACTGCTCTGAATGTCAGCGGCAGCATGACATCAGGTCTTATTACGAGTAAGATCACAAAGGAAATTGATTCAAATGTATTCAATGATCAATCCAGAGTGATTGAAGCTGAAGAAGCGTAACAGCGTGTAACCCGCTTCGTTTTGATGTTCATTTCAATAAAAGACCCATGAACCCTGTAATGTAAAGGTTTCATGGGTTCTTTTTTATGCTTTTATTCCACTGTCCAAAAGTAACTGGGTTCAGAAGGATTTCCTCTTGACCATGATCAAGACATTCTTGAAGAGGCTTTCGGCGATATGTTGTAATTTCTAAATTTCGGCCACGAATGAAAGAAAAGCGCCTGACTGTGGTAAATACATGTCCTCATTATTTTTCTTTTAACATTAAATACTTTCGATACGCTTTATAGAAACTGATGGCAAAGAAAGCAAACATAAGGGCGGGAAGCGACCTCAAAAGAGCAAATGGAGTTTCAAATAAAAATGCTTTCCAAAACCATGCACCTTTCATACTCCAAAGACCTTCAGTTAAATATAAACCTGAATCCTTGTAAATCATATAAGAAAAAAACAAACACAGTAAACCTAAACCAGAAGTATAATTCATCAATCTTTTATAATAATGACACTTTGATTGGCGATCCGAGAAGATTTCATTTTGACCATCATCCTCTTTTTGCCAATATCGTATTCCGCTAAGCCAGGATCCATTTATATACATCCAACCGAAGTCTTCATATATCCCTTTGTAATCTTTGAACTTTTTCTTTAATAAAATATCTTGATAATCCAGTCGCATCACATAGCTCTTGTCAGTTTTTTCGAAAGTGTATATGCCTAATCCACTAATATTGGTACAACGATAACCCTTTTGTAATTGCTCGTTCAGCCATTGCTCCTCTTTTTCAATATCAAAAAACATCTTAATTTTCTTCATTCGATTCACTTCCTTCGTACAGGGATAAAATATGCAATAACCTGTTTTGTTCCATTTTCAAAATGGTGCTTCCTTCCGCAGTGATCATATAAACTTTTCTCCGGCCTGACTCTCCAACAGGTTCAATCCAACCATGTTTATTCAAGTTTTCAATCGCACCGTATAGTGTACCGGCTGCTAACATAACAGTCCCGTTACTTATCTTTTCTATTTTCTGCATTACGGCATAGCCATGGAGTGGTTCACGCAGAGCTAATAAAATATAATGCATCGTTTCAGACAACGGTAATAATTTATGTTTCATACCCTCACCCTCTCTTCAGTTTAACTGTATAGTTCAACTTAATAACAACATAATACAGTTCAACTGAATAGTCAACACATTTTCAAAAAGTAAAAAGCTTGATACTAAGGGGGATTCAATCTAAAAAGTCGCTTTCCTTACGTAAGGGAAAGCGACTTTTTGTATGAATTATTTAGCGGGCATATGTATATTTTGATTCAATGAAAATGAATGAAAATTTAGAATGCGATTGAAGTGCGCAGTTTTTCATCAGAAACAGGACTTCCAACGTCAAGTGAATATTATATATTGAGTGTTGAAGCAAGAAACAACATAAAAAAGGACAGATTATTAATGAACAGACGGGTTATATTAGCAGTAACAGTGTTAACTAGTTTCTTGCTTCACCTTTTGATGTGGGGAGTAACATCAATCAATAAAGATTGCTTTGGATTCAGTGGCAGCATAAATAAAAAATCCTTCAAACGTTCATTTCACGCAAGAAGGATTTTTAAGTGCTACCAATTGTACTCCAAAACAGGCAGAAAAATAAAAAACAAGAAAAATGAAAAGCAAAATTAACCATTTGAACCATTATGCAATCCATCTTGGATGACACGTTGTTTTAACGGCCAGGTTCTAAGTCCTCCAGGATTCCCATCATGGTGTTATCATCCATAACGTTCATTGCGCTTTGGTCAAAATGAATGGGTTCAGCATAATGAGACTGTCTTTTTTTCGCAGCTGACTCGGTTTGACTCGTTTGAGACTGTGTGTGCTGGTGCTGTGTTTTTTGCTGTTCGGCATGCTGATGCTGCCGGCCATTTTGCTGCTGGCTTTGATGTTGTGAACGTTGCTGTTTATCGCCGCCGCCCAATACTTGTTTGACCATGTTTCCTACATTAGAAGCATCAAACATCTTATTATCAGAATTCCGTCTGTTCATTTGTCCTGTGATAAACCCGCTGAATCTTTTGCGGATCTGAGGCGATAAAGCAGCAATAAGCATAGTTGAGCCTATCACCAATGCTGCGGGACTGATTCCTTTTCGCTGATTGAACAACATAATCCCTCCTTCTTAGTGTATTCATATTTTCCCCCTCATTAGACAAATTAACCGTTTTATTTCCCGGGAAAGCATTTCCTTCAGATTTACATGCATATTTAAAGCTATTTAGAAAAACCTATAGGTAAAGTGATAAAGGAGGAATTCACATGCTTGGAAAAAAACAAGTCCTTGCGTCCATGCTTCTTGTCCCTTTGCTTATGACTGGCTGCGGTATGGCCAATCAGGGTGAGGGCAGACGTGATAATGCAAATCCAGAAAACGTTAACTACCGCAATCCAGTGAACGATAACGGCAGAGGAAATATTAACGACGTCAATAACAATCGCGACAATGTCGATAATAATGTAACCGATAATGGCAATAACAATGGTAATGAGAATCAACAATTAGAAGTTGCTGACGATGCTGCTGATAAAATTTCTGATATGAAAGAAGTAGAGCAAGCAAATGTGATCGTTGCAGGAAATCAAGCGTATGTTGCAGTTGTATTGAAAAATGGAAAAGAAGATGTTGGACAGGATCTGAAAAAGAAAATTTCCGATAAAGTAAAAGACACTGATAAAAATATGGATAATGTTTATGTTTCTGCCAATCCAGACTTTGTTGACCGAATGCAGGGATATGGCGATCGGATTCAAAATGGCGATCCGGTTGCAGGATTCTTTGATGAATTCAGTGAAACTGTACAGCGTATATTCCCGCAAGCCGAATAAGGATGAACAAAGCAGCCGCACAATTTGTGCGGCTTTTTTGGCGTTAATGGCACACCGCAAACTCTTGCTGCATAGAGTGAAAATAAAAGGTACAAGACGGACCGGCTCAGGGAGGGAGACGTTTGCGGGGTGGCATAGAAAAGCGTGCGGCATCCGCTCTATTCCTGTGCGGAGTCCTTGTGATGCTGGCTGTAAGCTCGGCCATCGTATCCAGCACGTTGTATATACTGTCTTTGCCAGGGCAGGCATCTGGTATAACGAAAGAACAAGTGACGAAGCACATGAAGAAAGAGTCATTCAAACAAACCGATATTTATTACACTTCCAAGGAAAAGCCCTTACTGCCATTGACGAAAGAAACGCTTGAATATGCGGTCAGTATTAATCAGATAATGATTGGATATTCGAATCAAAAGCCTGTTGATATTATTTTTTTTCCTAATGAAAAACAGATGGAGGATTACTCAGGTTTATTGGATGTCGTCGGTTTTTATTCTGAACGGGAGCAGCTGATCGGATTGTTGCCTGAAGAAAAAAAGAAGCTTTTAGAAGGTGACGAGGTAGCGGTTTATTTGTATCAGAGATTGTTGATCCATGAATATACGCACCATGCGTTTCACCAAAAATTGAAGGAGCTTGAGGCAGATCCTGCTGAGTTTCCGTTATGGTTTCATGAAGGGTTAAGCGAGTGGGTCGCGAACTATGAATTGCTCATAGATCCGGTCACGTTTTCTGTCGTGCCCTTTGACCGTTTGCAGACAGATCAAGACTGGCAGGAAGCACGAGTCGAATATGACACTGATGTCTATTTGCAAAGCTTTTATATGATCAATGAGCTGACGGGCAAATACGGGGAAGGCGTTATCTCAAAAATGATAAAGGAAACGGCAAAAAAAGGAGACTTTACAGAAGGGTTTAAATCGGCAACAAAGGAAAGTCTTGATCAATTTGAAAAAGATTTTAAGAAAACATTTGATGAAAACAGTGAGGCATTGGATAGATCCTATCCAATGCCTTTGTTATTAATGAAGTCCTTGCTGGCCCATACCGCCTTGAGTTGGAGGCATTTGTCCTTGTGCCGGAGCAAATGAATTTTTCATTTGTTCCATGTCCTGCGCATCTAGCTGAGGAACTTGGTAATAGCCGTGTTTGTTTTGGTATAGGAAAATTTCGAAAGCCATTTCAACATATTGTTGAATCTGCGCTGACAATACGCGTCTTACGGCTGGATTCGTCATTTCCAGAGAAGCCATCGTCAGCATAGAAGCTTGTGCTTTAACAGTGCAAAGCATTTGTCGGCTGATAATGCTGTCATCAATATCATTCATGGATTGAACAGGTTTTTTAGGCTGTGATGGCTGCATGCCGTAAACAGTCTGATTGTCCTCCTTCATCATATAAGTTGCTGTTTTTTGTGAAGGCTCGTTTCCTGTTTTAAAGCATTCAGCAGTTAAGTTATATTGAGACGCAATGAATTGATGTTGTCGATCAAGGATGTTTACTAATTCCTGATCCTTACAAAATTGTTTTAGCATCGTAAACTGGTCAAGGACATTAAGTGTTCCTGAAAGCACCTCATGCATATCAAACATTTCATGTCCGCCGTGGTTTTTATGCGGTTTGCCAGGGATGCCTTTGTTCATTTGGGATTGCTGCTGCTGATTTAACTGATCCAAACCGAATTCCTCCTTTTTTTTCAGATCAGCTGTATTTTGTATCAGTCTGCCGCGTTTTATGCAGAAGCCTGAAAGGAATTATATGGTGCCTGTCGAAATGATAAGCTGTAATGTGTTTATTAAGGGAGGAAAAATGATGAGGCGTATTCTGCATATAGTGTTAGTCGCGGCATTGATGTTCTTAAATGTGATGTACACGTGCGAAGCTGTAAAGGCGGCTGATCCGCAACATCCGATATCGGTTGATATGGCGGTACAGCAAAAAGAAGGACAGGCGCTTGTTGAAGGATATGCTGTCGGCCAGGCTGTTTCCCCGCAGCGGTATAAACTGACAAGCCCTTTTTCAAATGATTATAATGTTGCGCTGGCGGACAGTAAAAATGAGGCATCGCCGGAACACATCCTTCCTGTGCAAATCCCCTCCGACTTTAGGAGCCAATTTGGGCTGCAAACCAATCCGCTTCTTCTTGGAAAAAAGATAACTGTTCAAGGACAGCTTGAAGAATACTTTAACACGACAGGACTTAAGAACGTTCAGTCGATGAACTTAACTGATGACATGAAAACGCCGCCGGCTGAACAGCTGGTGACGATAAATGAAGCGCGGGGTCGTCTGAATAAAGAAGTAACAATAAAAGGGATCGTCACTGCTGATCAAAGCTCGGTCGGAGGCGGGAAGCTGTCGACCTTTATGCAGGATGAAACCGGAGGCATTAACATTTATTCGTCTTCCCCTGAACTGTTTCCCGAGTTAAAAGAAGGCATGGATATCACGGTAAAAGGAAAAATCACGACATACCAAGGGCTGACAGAAATCGTTCCAAACTCATCAGGCATCAAAATCAACCAGTCAAACCAATCTCTCCCCGCTCCCATACATTCAACAATCAATGAACTGGTTAACAGCAGTCTGGGTGATCAGTTTGAAGGCCGGCTTGTGACACTAAAAGCGTTTGTTTCCTCAATTCCAAATTCTCCAGCCGGCGGCGGCTATAATGTAACGATGATTGATGGAGACCACCATGCTATGATACTTCGGGTTATGAATGAAACAGGGGCCATAGGCGAACTTGATGAGGGAAAATGGTATGAATTTACCGGTGTGTTAAGCAGGTACCAATCCCTTCAGCTGCTTCCGCGAAAATCGTCTGACCTGAAGCTGCTCGAAGAACAGCCAGCTCCTCCGTCTGCGGAGGGTGAATATGAAGGTATTGTTGATCGGGTTGTTGACGGTGATACCATTCATCTCAAATCTCCGATACTTGGAACGACAAAAATCCGGTTTGTAAATGTAGATACACCTGAAACGTATCACACACCAAAAAATGAAGCAGACGAAAATCAATTAAGGTTTGGCAAAAAAGCATCTGACTATCTAAAAACAATTTTGTCTCCGGGAGATGACATTACTGTTAAAGTCGGAAGTGAAGCCAAGGACAGCTATGGCAGACTTCTCGGGCAGGTCATAACAAAGCCGGGTTCAAATGTGAACTTAGAGCTTGTCAAAAATGGCTATGCCCCGACGTATTTTATTTGGCCTGTAGACAATGAAGAGGATTATCAGCAGTTTCAGGCTGCCGCAGCCGCTGCGAAAAAAGCACAAAAAGGATTATGGAATGAAAACGACCCCCTTATGGAAATGCCGTTTGAGTTTAGAGCCAGAGAGCAGGGGAAAGGCCTGACAAGATATGTGGGAGATTCGTCAAATAAAACGTATGTGGAGCCGGCTGAATGGAAGCGGGTGGCTGTGGAAAACAGAATTTTCTTCTCCTCAGCAAGTGAAGCGGAAAGTGCAGGATATAAAAAGAGGCAAACGGCACCGCAAGAACATGTGTCGCTTAGTATTCTCAGTATGAACGACTTGCATGGCAAGATTGATCAGCAATATGAGCTTGACCTTGATGGAAACGGAACTGCAGACGGCGTCTTTGGACGCATGGACTATGCGGCTGCATATTTGAAAGAAAAAAAGGCTGAAAAGAAAAACATGCTGATTGTTCACGCTGGTGATATGATCGGAGGCAGCTCTCCAGTTTCATCTCTACTACAAGATGAACCAACTGTAGAATTGATGGAGGATATCGGATTTGATGTCGGAACTGTCGGCAATCATGAGTTCGATGAAGGTGCGGATGAACTGCTGAGGATTTTAAACGGCGGAGATCACCCGAAAGGCACAAGCGGATATGATGGACAGAACTTTCCCCTTGTGTGCGCAAATTGTAAGATGAAATCGACTGGAGAGCCCTTTTTGCCGGCATATGACATCATAAATGTGGAGGGCATACCGGTTGCTTTTATCGGGGTTGTCACACAGTCGGCAGCGGGTATGGTCATGCCTGAGGGAATAAAAAACATCGAATTTACCGATGAAGTGACAGCGGTGAATGAGGCGGCCGAAGAGCTGAAGAAAAAAGGCGTGAAGGCCATCGCGGTTCTCGCACATATGTCAGCTGAACAAAATGGCACTGCAATTACAGGTGAATCAGCAGATTTAGCAAACAAAACAGATTCTGAAATAGATGTGATTTTTGCAGCGCATAATCACAAGATTGTTAACGGCGAAGTGAACGGAAAACTGATCGTTCAGGCTTTTGAATATGGAAAAGCGATAGGTGTTGTTGATGTAGAGATCGATAAAACGACAAAAGACATTGTGAAAAAGTCGGCGGAAATTGAATATGTCGATCAGAGTAAAATAGAACCGGATCCAAGCGCCTCAGCTATTTTAAATAAATATCAAACACTAGCCGAACCGATTATCAGTGAGGTTGTCGGTGAAGCGGCTATTGACATGGAAGGCGGTTATTCGAATGACGGGGACACGCCACTTGGAAATCTGATTGCGGATGGCATGAGAGCGGCCATGAAAACGGATTTTGCCCTTATGAATGGCGGCGGAATACGGGAAGCGCTGAAGAAGGGCCCCATTACGTGGGGAGATCTTTACAATATCCAGCCTTTCGGTAATGTGTTAACGAAGCTTGAGATTAAGGGAAAAGATTTAAGAAAGATTATTAATGCGCAAATCTCGCCGGTTTTTGGGCCTGACTACAGCATCAGCGGGTTTACGTATACGTGGGATAAAGAAACCGGAAAAGCTGTCGAGATGAAAATGGCAGATGGCGCCGAGATTCAGCCTGATGCGACATACACACTGACCGTTAATAATTTTATGGCGACGGCGACAGGGACCAAATATCAGCCAATCGGATCGCTTGGGAAAAATCCTGTGACAGGTCCCGAGGATTTGGACGCGACAGTTGAGTACGTAAAAAGCTTTGATGAGCCTATTTCTTATACAAAAGAGGGAAGAATTAAGCTTGCTGAAGCCAGTGACATTGAAGACCCTGTAACAGAAGACCCGGGAAATGGACCGGGGATGGATCAGCCGGTTAAAGACGTCCCAGAGCCTGGGGAGGATCATACTGATATAAAAGAGACTCCGGGTACTGTACCGGTTCATCAGCTTCCGCCTTCAGCCAGTTTGAGAATCGACGAAATACCGAAAAAAACCGCTGATACTGCGGGCGGTATCAGCACATTGCCAGTGCCAAACGGGATTGCCGAAAGCGGGTCTGATCATCAGCTTCCGGATACATCAGCGGGCTACTATAACTTTATCGTGATCGGTGCGGCGGCGGCACTGTTCGGAACTTATCTATATGTCAGAAGAAAAAGGAGCGCCTCCAAAACGTGAAAAAGGTTATTCCACTCGTCATCATTGCGGCCGGCCTAGTGATCGCAGGCTATGGTGGCCTTAAATTGATCGATACCAATATGAAGACCGAACAGACATTAAAAGAAGCGAAACTGGCGGCTGAAAAGCAGCGGGTAGCTTCGCGCGAGAAAAAAAGCGCTGTTCAAGCAGAGAACAAAGCATCATTTAAGCCTGAGACCGGACAAGCGAGCGGCATTTTGGAGATACCCAAAATTAAGGCTGAGCTTCCGATCGTGGAGGGCACCGATGCAGATGATTTAGAAAAAGGTGTCGGGCATTACAAGGATAGCTATTATCCTGATGAAAACGGGCAAATTGTACTGTCGGGACATCGGGATACCGTGTTTCGCCGGACGGGAGAGCTGGAAAAAGGGGACAGGCTTCGTATTTTCCTGTCATATGGCGATTTCACGTATGAAATAGTAAAAACAAAAATTGTCGATAAAGACGACACATCCATTATTACCCTCCAGCATGAAAAAGAGGAACTCATTCTGACGACCTGCTATCCGTTTTCATATATCGGCAATGCCCCGAAACGCTATATTATATATGGAAAACGGGTTACTTAAAAGCCGCGGGCGATGCCTGCGGCTTTTTCTTCAGGAAAAATAAGAGTGGAAAAGGTTTTCTATATCAGCTGGGAAAGGCGCCTCGACAACAATCAGCTCGTCGGTTATTGGGTGAACCGCTTGTACCTTTCTGGCATGCAGCGCCTGTCTGTTTAGCAGCGTGCTTCCGCCTCCGTAAAGCGCATCTCCTGCCAGCGGATGGCCGATGCTCGCCATATGAACACGAATTTGGTGTGTCCTGCCTGTTTCCAGCTCTAACTCAACCAGTGACAGCCGCTCCTTCGCATTGCCGGCAATCACCTTGAAATGAGTGACGGCTGCTTGCCCGCCTGGTGAAACCCGGCGTCTTGTCGGGTGTGATCTGTCTCTGCCGATCGGTGAATCAATTGTCCCTTTTTTTGTCTTTAGCTTTCCTTCAGCGATGGCGGTATACGTGCGTTTCAGCGTCTTTTTCTCTAACTGCTGATCCAAAATGGCGTGTGCCAAACGATGTTTGGCAAAAACGATGGCGCCAGATGTATCCTGGTCAAGGCGGTGGACATGCCGCACCTTGCATGTTTCGCCATTCACCTGATAATGGTATGCGATCAAGTTAGCCAATGTGCCGGTTTGGCCATCCTCATTCGGATGTGTCGCTATGCCCGCAGGTTTATTCACGATGAGCACGTGATTGTCCTCAAATAAAATATCAAGTTCTCCATATTCCGGTATGACGGAAGATTCTTCATTTTCCTGAAGATCAATGAACAGGCGGTCTCCCTTTTTTACGGTTATATTGTGTAAGACGGATTCGTGATTGACCTTTATCCGATGATGGGACACCCAGTCTTGAAGCACGGGTTTAGAGGCTTTGAGCGCTGTGTTCAGTACAGAAAACAGCCATTGGCCATCCTGTTTTTCATTGATGAGGAGCTCAAGCCCTCTGCCTTTTTGTTTCATGTCAAATGGCTCCTTTTCGAAGCGGAAGGCCGCATTTCTCATAGGAAACACTTACCTTAGCATTCGGGTTTTTTTCTGTGCTATTCTTGATAAAGAGTTAGGATATTCGATGGCAAGAAAGGTGATTGACTTGAGAATTGTGAACGCAGCAACTGCAGAACAAGAGAGCTTTATCAAGGAGCTGTCAATGGAGATTTTCCATGATGTATTTCCTTTTTATTTCTCCGAACTGGACATTCAGCGCTTTAAAAAGAAAGGCGTTCTGTCTTTAAATAACCATTATTACCAAGGAACATTAAAAGAAGCATTTCAAATTATGGCTTGTCTGCAAATGATACATATTATTCTGACAAAGCCTTCACCGCATGCTGATATAAGTAATCAGGCGATTTTTGAGAAAAACAGCAAGATGCTGAATGATTTTGGGATTTATTTTCCGTTTGCTTTTTCTGACTTTCAAACGAAGACAAATAAAGCCTTTTCCGGTCACAGAAGGCTGATATAATCCGGCGGCAGGAGCTTTTCTGTTTTCAGAAAAGCTCTTTTTTGCATCAAAGAAATCATATCATAAAACCTTTCCTCTAACTCCCTTTTTAATCAGCGCGTGTCTGAACATACTAATGGATGAAAGGGGTGCTGACAATGAGTTCAGTTAAAAATACAATGACAACGCAGGTGGCAACCGTTTCTCCGAATCAAACGATTCAGGAAGCGGCTTCTCTCATGAACCAGTATAACGTCGGGGCGATTCCTGTTGTAGATCAAGGTGTTTTAAAAGGAATGCTGACTGACCGCGACATTGCATTAAGAACTACAGCTCACGGCCGAGATGGCCAGACACCCGTTTCAGAAGTGATGTCAACAGACCTCATATCAGGAAATCCCAATATGAGCCTGGAAGACGCGTCGCAGCTGATGGCCCAGCACCAAATCCGCCGCCTTCCTATTGTAGATCAAAACAATCTAGTCGGGATCGTTGCGCTTGGAGACCTGGCAGTCAATCAGATGTCGAACGAGTCTGCGGGAGTAGCGCTGACAAACATTTCTCATCAAAACATTCATTAATAAGAAAGAGCTTGCGGTGTGCAGGCTCTTTCTCACATTAACCCTTACTTTTTGAAAGCAGACACGTTTCGGGGTATAGTGTATACATATGTCTCAATTCGGACTAAAGGAGTTGTACGCAGTGATTAAAGCGTTAATTTTTGATTTTGACGGGCTTATTCTCGATACAGAAACACATGAATATGAAGTCCTTCAGGAAATATTTGAGGAACATGGCTCGGTCCTTCCGCTATCCGTCTGGGGAAAGGTCATCGGAACAGCCGCGGGATTTCAGCCTTTTGAATATTTAGAAGAGCAGATCGGCCAAAAGCTGAACCATGAAGAGCTGACAAAACTGAGAAGAGAGCGGTTTACGAAACGCATGGAAACAGAAAAAGCGAGACCGGGTGTCGAAGCGTATTTGAATGCGGCAAAGGATTTAGGCTTAAAAGTAGGCCTTGCCTCCAGCTCTGACTATAAATGGGTGTCCGGCCATTTGAAGCAAATCGGCCTGTTTGATGATTTTGAGGTCATTCAAACGGCGGATGATGTGGAAGAGGTGAAGCCGAATCCAGAGCTGTATGTATTGGCGGCAAAGAACCTTGGGGTATCGCCATCTGAATGTCTGGCGTTCGAGGATTCTGTCAATGGTTCGATTGCTGCGAAAAGGGCGGGGATGAAGTGTGTCATCGTCCCGAATAAAGTGACCGGCACCTTGATGTTTGAAGACTATGATCACAGGCTTGAATCAATGGCGGAGATGGAGCTCGCCCTATTGCTTGATCATCTGAACGCACAACACTAAAAAGGAGCGAGTAGATTGTCTGAGAAATTAGATTTGAGCCGTTTTGAAAAGAAAATGGCCATTCGCAATATCGAAGAGAAAGATATCGACAAGATTATTGATCTTCAAAAGGACTGTTTTCCGGGGATGGACCCTTGGAAGCGGGAGCATTTAATCAGCCACTTGGAGCATTTTCCCGAAGGGCAGTTTTGTGCAGAATTCGAAGGTGAAATAATCGGTTCGTGCTCAAGCCTCCTGATTAATTTTGATGAATATGATGACCGCCACACCTGGCAGGACATTACAGATGACGGTTATATCACCAATCATAATCCTGATGGCTTGAATATGTACGGCATTGAGGTCATGGTGCATCCGGAATACAGACGAATGAAGATCGGCCACCGTTTGTATGAGGCAAGAAAGGACTTGGCCAGACGTTTAAATCTGAAAAGCATCATCATAGGCGGACGGATTCCGAACTTTCACAAATATGCAGATGAAATGACGGCGAGAGAGTATGTTGAGCAGGTGACACGCCACCAAATTTACGATCCGGTCCTTTCTTTTCAGCTGATGAATGGTTTTACCCTTATGCGGATTAACCCGAATTATCTCCCGGACGATACAGCTTCGATCAAGTATGCGACGCTGATGGAATGGAATAATGTCGATTATCTTCCTCAGCAGACAAAACGCTATTATAAATCGGCGTTCCCTGTGAGAATTTGTGTTATCCAATACGAAATGAAGAAAATTTATTCCTTTGAGGAATTTGCCAATCAAGTAGAATACTATGTCGATGTCGCCTCAGACGCGCGATCTGATTTTGCTGTGTTTCCGGAAATTTTTACAACCCAGCTGATGTCTTTCCTTGAGGAACGGTCACCGAGCTTGGCGGTTCAGAGAATTACCGAGTATACAGAAGATTACATCAGCTTATTTACTGATTTGGCTGTGAAGTATAATGTCAACATCATCGGCGGGTCTCATTTTGTCGAAGAGGAAGACAAGATTTACAATATCGCTTACTTGTTTAGACGGGACGGAACGATCGAGAAACAATACAAACTCCATATTACGCCGAATGAACGCAAATGGTGGGGAATCAGCGCAGGAGACCAGGTTCGCGTGTTTGATACGGACTGCGGGAAAATTGCGATTCAGATCTGTTATGACATAGAATTTCCTGAGCTCGCCCGGATTGCGGCGGATAAAGGCGCAAAAATCATTTTTACGCCATTTTGTACAGAAGACCGCCAAGGATACTTGCGTGTCAGATACTGTTCGCAGGCAAGAGCGGTTGAAAATCAAATTTATACGGTCATCTCCGGGACGGTTGGAAACCTTCCGCAAACGGAAAATATGGATATCCAATACGCTCAGTCAGGCATCTTCGCACCATCCGATTTTGAATTCGCCAGAGACGGCATTGTCGGTGAAACAAATCCGAATATCGAAATGGTCGTCATCGGTGATGTTGATCTTGAAATTCTCAGAAGACAGCGCCAAAACGGTACGGTGCGCCAGTTAAAAGACAGACGGCGTGATATTTATCATATTCAATATAAAAAATAATTCTGAAACCCGCCTGAATTGGCGGGTTTTTTATCATAAGCGGAATTGAAACGGTTACGCGCTTTCTTTAAAATAAAAGGAAATTGTATTCTGGAAAAGAAGGTGCCTGATGGAGTTTCTGCTTGTTTTAGTTCCTGTATTCGGAATTTTTGCAATTGGCTATATCGGACAGAAAACGCTCGGCTTTGATATACAAACACTGTCCAAAATGTCCTTATACTTAATGTCTCCTTTTCTGGCGTTTGATACGTTTTATACGAACAAGCTCACGATGGATTATGTCTATCTCTCTATTTTTGTGCTGGGGCTTTGCTTAGTCCTTATTCTATTTGTCTCCTTTTTATCTTTTTTTCATAAGTACCCGAACCAAGATCGCTGCGCCATGATTCTGTCATCCGCTTTTATGAATAATGGGAATTACGGAACGCCTGTTGTCCTGCTGGTGTTTGGAACAGCCGGGCTGGATACGGCTGTGGTGTTAATGGTGCTGCAGCAGTTAATCATGAGCACGATCGGCTTGTATTATGCGGCAAAAGGAGGTTCGGAGGAAGGCGGATTTAAAACGGTCATAACCCGGGTCATCCGTATGCCTGTTGCGTACGGAGCACTTTTTGGGTCAATACTTCAGCTTATGCATATTTCAATCCCTAAAGAGTTAATGACGGGGATTGAGCTGGTCGGAAATGCTGCCATTCCGACCATTATGATCATTCTTGGCATGCAGCTTGCAGTGATCTCTTTTAAGAATATTGAATACAGAAAAATTTCTTATTCATTGCTTTTGAAGCTGATGGTATCTCCGGTGATTGCGCTAGGCTTCACATTGATATTGCCGGTGGATGACATGACAAAACAAATCATGATTCTCGTCGCGGCTATGCCGACGGCTGCCAATACCACTTTAATGGCTGTCCAGTTTAATACAAGGCCGGAAGTCGTTTCGAGCGCGACTTTTATCAGTACGATGCTGAGCATTGTTACCTTGCCTATTTTGCTTTGGATGCTGCATCCTCTTTCTTCTTGAGATAGAGGGTGTTTTATTCATTCCGCGGTTTATTGACTCGAACCCCGTCTGGCTTTATATTGAAGGCAGGGAAATCATCACCAAGACATCACATAAGAAAAGGTCTGTTTCAATTGGATTGGCAATGTAGCGAACGCTAATGAAATGGAGATGATGGGGATGGAAAACAGTCAGCAACTTCAGGGATTAAAGCAAAAAGATGAGCAATTTGTGTGGCATGCCATGAAGGGAGCGCATCAAGCGGACAGCCTGATTGCCCAAAAGGCCGAGGGGGCTTGGGTGACGGACATAGACGGACGCCGCTATTTGGATGCGATGTCAGGATTGTGGTGCGTCAATATAGGTTATGGCAGAAAGGAGCTTGCTGAGGCTGCCTATGAGCAACTAAAGGAGCTTCCATATTATCCGTTAACGCAAAGTCACGCACCGGCAATTCAACTGGCGGAAAAGCTGAATGAATGGCTCGGCGGCGATTATGTCATCTTTTTTTCCAACAGCGGATCGGAAGCAAACGAAACTGCTTTTAAAATCGCCCGCCAGTACCATCTGCAAAGCGGCGGCCACAGCCGTTATAAATTCATCTCGAGATACAGGGCATACCACGGCAATACATTGGGA
The DNA here is from genome assembly GCF_036765155.1 of Bacillus sp. 0102A. Classification (NCBI taxonomy): domain Bacteria; kingdom Bacillati; phylum Bacillota; class Bacilli; order Caryophanales; family Bacillaceae; genus Bacillus; species Bacillus sp. 0102A. The sequence continues at coordinate 304,609 of NZ_JBAIZW010000004.1, read as the reverse complement.
GCGCTCTCGGCAACCGGACAGGCGCAGCGGAAATATAAATATGAGCCTTTAAGCCAAGGGTTTCTGCATGCAGCCCCGCCAGATGTATACCGGAACCCGGAGGATGCCGACACGCTTGAAAGCGCAAATGAAATTGACCGCATCATGACATGGGAATTAAGCGAAACGATTGCCGGGGTCATCATGGAGCCTATCATAACAGGCGGGGGCATCCTAATGCCGCCGGACGGATATATGAAGAGGGTGGAGGATATTTGCCGCCGCCATGGCGCTCTTTTGATTTGCGATGAAGTCATTTGCGGGTTTGGACGGACAGGCGAGCCGTTCGGATTTAAGCACTACGGCGTGAAGCCTGATATCATTACGATGGCAAAGGGAATCACAAGCGCGTATCTGCCATTGTCAGCGACTGCTGTTAAACGGGATATTTTCGAAGCGTATCAGGGGGAAGCGACTTACGACCGTTTCCGTCACGTGAACACGTTCGGCGGAAGCCCGGCTGCCTGTGCAGTGGCGTTGAAAAACCTGCAAATTATGGAGGACGAACAGCTGATTCAGCGATCCCGCGACCTTGGAGCAAAACTTTTGGGTGAGCTTCAGGTTTTGCGAGAACACCCGGCAGTCGGAGATGTAAGAGGAAAAGGGCTGCTGATCGGAATCGAGCTCGTCAAAGACCAATTGACAAAAGAGCCGGCAGATGCCGACAAAGTAAACCAAGTGGTTGCAGCGTGCAAAGAAAAAGGGCTGATCATCGGCAAAAACGGGGATACAGTCGCCGGCTACAACAACGTCATCCAGCTCGCGCCGCCATTTTGCCTGACAGAAGAGGACCTTTCCTTTATCGTGAAAACGGTGAAAGAAAGCTTTCAAACGATGTAATATAAAAGTGATTTATTAAAGGAGCACATGATGAGTTTTCACAATCAGCCGATTTTACCGGCTATACGAAATATGAAACAATTTGATGAGTTTTTGAACAGTTCATTTTCCTACGGTGTTATTCTTGATATTCATCTCGGCCAGCTGAAGGGCGTGATCAGAGAAGCGCAAAAGCACGGAAAGAACATGATGGTGCACGTCGATCTCATTCAAGGGATCAAGCATGACGAATACGGAGCAGAGTTTATTTGCCAGGACATCAAGCCAGCCGGGATTATTTCAACAAGGTCAAGCGTGATTGCCAAAGCGAAGCAGAAGAAAATTTATGCGATTCAGCGCCTCTTTCTGCTTGATACAAGCGCGATGGAGAAAAGCATGGAGTTTGTCGGCAAGCATAAACCTGACTTCATTGAAGTGCTGCCAGGCATCGTTCCGTCACTCATTCAAGAAATAAAAGAGAAAACGGGGATTCCTATCTTTGCCGGCGGTTTCATCCGTACGGAAGAGGATGTGGAACGGGCCTTGAAAGCGGGGGCTGTGGCCGTCACAACGTCAAATACCAAATTATGGAAGAAATATGAAAACTTTTTGACAGAAAGTGATTGACACCGCTTACATAAACTGATACAATTGCACTAGGTTAATACATTGTGATGGAGAACTCGGAGACCACAGCAGCTCTTTACGGTACATGTCTATGCACCAGTAAAGCGGTTTGTTGTGGTTTTTTTATTCGCTTCTTCTCTATCATACTTCTTAATCGTGACTTTAGGAGGAATGTGCTATGACAGCATTTTGGGGAGAAGTCATCGGTACGATGCTGCTGATCATTTTTGGGGCAGGTGTTTGTGCAGGTGTCAATTTAAAGAAATCGCTTTCATTCCAGTCTGGCTGGATTGTTATTGTATTTGGATGGGGATTGGGTGTTGCCATGGCGGCTTATGCGGTTGGCGGCATCAGCGGAGCCCATTTGAATCCGGCGCTAACGATAGCGCTTGCATTTGTTGGAGATTTTCCATGGAAAGAGGTTCCGGTTTATATTGCGGCGCAAATGATTGGAGCGATCATCGGTGCGGTGATAATCTATCTGCATTACCTTCCGCATTGGAAGTCAACGGAAGATCCCGCTGCCAAGCTGGGTGTTTTCTCAACAGGACCCAGCATTCCGCATACATTTTCAAACGTTTTAAGTGAAGTGATCGGGACATTTGTCCTTGTGCTCGGCATCTTGTCCATTGGGGCAAATCAATTTACAGAAGGGCTTAATCCTTTAATCGTCGGTTTTCTCATTGTGGCGATCGGTATCTCTCTTGGGGGCACCACCGGCTATGCGATTAATCCGGCCCGCGACTTAGGCCCGCGGATTGCCCACGCTTTTCTTCCGATTCCGGGGAAGGGCCCATCAAACTGGAAATACGCATGGATACCGGTAGTCGGTCCCATTTTAGGCGGATCGTTCGGCGGCGTATTTTACAACGCTGCATTTAAGGGGCATATCACAAGCAGTTTCTGGATTGTAAGCGTTATATTGGTTGTGTTATTGTTAGGACTCTATGGCTATACGAAAACACATTCAGCTAAAACATTATCAAATTCAAAATATATTTAATCAAAGGGGAGACATCTTATGGAAACATACATTTTATCCTTAGATCAAGGGACGACAAGTTCAAGAGCGATTCTCTTTAATAAAGAAGGCAAAATCGTTCACTCCGCTCAAAAGGAGTTTACACAATACTTCCCGCATCCAGGATGGGTTGAGCATAATGCGAATGAAATTTGGGGCTCTGTCCTCGCTGTTATCGCATCAGTGATTTCTGAATCAGGAATCAGCGCCTCTCAAATTGCCGGCATCGGTATCACGAACCAGCGCGAGACGGCGGTTGTGTGGGATAAGGATACAGGAAAGCCTGTCTATAATGCGATCGTTTGGCAGTCCAGACAGACGTCCGGCATTTGTGAGGAGCTTCGTGAAAAAGGACATAATGATGTATTCAGAGAAAAAACGGGGCTTTTAATCGATCCGTATTTCTCCGGCACGAAGGTAAAGTGGATTTTAGACAATGTGGAAGGCGCGAGAGAAAAAGCGGAAAAAGGCGAGCTGCTGTTTGGAACGATTGATACATGGCTCATTTGGAAAATGTCCGGCGGGAAAGCGCATGTGACCGATTACTCCAATGCGTCCAGAACGCTGATGTTTAATATTTACGATTTGAAATGGGATGATGAACTGTTAGACATTCTGGACGTACCGAAATCCATGCTTCCTGAGGTAAAGCCGTCCTCCCATGTGTATGGGGAAACTGTTGATTATCACTTCTTCGGAAAAAACATCCCGATTGCGGGAGCGGCAGGCGACCAGCAGTCCGCACTGTTCGGCCAGGCGTGCTTTGAAGAAGGCATGGGGAAAAACACGTACGGCACAGGATGTTTCATGCTGATGAATACAGGGGAAAAAGCAATTAAGTCCGAACACGGGCTTTTGACGACAATCGCATGGGGCATCGACGGAAAAGTTGAATATGCTTTAGAAGGAAGTATTTTTGTCGCAGGCTCTGCCATCCAATGGCTCAGAGACGGATTGAGAATGTTCAAAGATTCCTCGCTAAGCGAATCTTACGCGGAGAAAGTGGATTCAACTGACGGCGTATATGTTGTTCCCGCATTTGTCGGCTTGGGAACGCCTTACTGGGACAGCGACGTGCGCGGTTCGGTTTTCGGCCTGACAAGAGGCACAACAAAAGAGCATTTTATCCGCGCGACACTGGAGGCATTGGCTTATCAGACAAAAGATGTGCTTGACGCAATGGAAGCTGATTCAAACATTTCATTAAAGACGCTTCGTGTAGACGGAGGCGCCGTGAAAAATAATTTCCTGATGCAGTTCCAAGGAGATCTTCTGAATGTGCCTGTGGAGCGTCCGGAAATTAATGAAACAACTGCGCTTGGCGCGGCCTATTTGGCAGGTATTGCTGTGGGATTCTGGAAGGACCGTTCTGAAATCGCGAACCAGTGGAATCTGGATAAACGGTTTGAACCTGATTTTGAAGAAGAAAAACGAAATGAGCTGTATACAGGCTGGCAAAAAGCCGTGAAAGCAGCTATGGCTTTTAAATAGAATAAGAGTATGATATAATGGTTACAAGTTAATAAGAACGGTCCTGAGATGAGGAGAGACCACAGCACCAAAGTGTAAGTATGCACTTTGGATGTTGTGGTCTCTTTTTCTATTTACACACCGTGACAACAAGGAGGAGCAATAATGAAACATCAATTTTCAAGTCTGGAAAGAGATCGCATGCTGACAGACATGACGAAAAAAACATACGATCTATTTATTATCGGCGGAGGAATTACAGGAGCGGGAACAGCTCTTGACGCGGCATCAAGGGGTATGAAGGTCGCGCTCAGCGAAATGCAGGATTTTGCGGCGGGAACATCAAGCCGATCAACGAAGCTTGTTCATGGAGGCTTGCGCTATTTAAAACAATTTGAAGTGAAAATGGTTGCCGAGGTAGGGAAAGAACGGGCGATTGTTTATGAAAACGGCCCGCACGTCACTACACCGGAATGGATGCTGCTTCCGTTTCATAAAGGCGGCACATTCGGTTCGTTTACAACATCCATCGGTTTAAGAGTTTATGACTTCTTAGCAGGCGTGAAAAAATCAGAACGAAGAAGCATGCTTTCAGCAAAGGAAACGCTGCAAAAAGAGCCATTGGTGAAAAAAGACGGCTTAAAAGGCGGCGGGTACTACGTGGAATACCGCACTGACGATGCGAGACTGACAATCGAAGTCATGAAGGAAGCGGTGAAATTCGGAGCAGAGCCTGTGAATTATTCGAAAGTGAAGGAGCTTCTTTACGAAAAAGGCAAAGCAGTCGGCGTATTAATTGAAGATATGCTGACAAAGAAAGAATATAAAGTGTACGCGAAAAAAATTGTCAATGCGACAGGCCCTTGGGTCGATCAGCTCAGAGAAAAAGACCATTCGAATAACGGAAAGCATTTGCAGCATACGAAAGGCATTCACCTTGTATTTGACCAGTCTGTTTTTCCGCTGAAACAGGCGGTATATTTCGATACGCCTGACGGCCGTATGGTATTTGCGATTCCTCGTGAAGGAAAAACATACGTGGGGACAACAGACACCGTTTACAAAGAGGCGCTGGAGCATCCGCGAATGACAACGGAGGATCGAGATTACGTCATCAGTTCAATCAATTACATGTTCCCAGAGCTGAAAATCACAGTGAATGACATCGAATCCAGCTGGGCGGGGCTGCGTCCGCTGATTCATGAAGAAGGCAAAGACCCTTCTGAAATTTCACGGAAAGACGAGATTTGGACATCTGACTCAGGCTTGATCACCATCGCCGGCGGAAAACTGACCGGATACAGAAAAATGGCGGAGCATATCGTCGATCTTGTGAATGATCGCTTAAAAGAAGAAGGCGAAAAGGATTTCGGGCCATGTAAAACGAAAAACATGCCAATCTCAGGGGGACACGTCGGCGGTTCGAAAAATCTCATATCCTTTGTCACGGCGAAAACGAAAGAAGGAATCGCAGCCGGCTTATCAGAAAAAGACGCAAAACAGCTGGCGATCAGATACGGCTCCAACGTAGAGCGAGTCTTTAACCGAGTGGAAGCGCTGAAAGATGAGGCCGCGAAACGCCACATTCCGGTTCATATTCTTGCTGAGGCAGAATACAGTATAGAAGAAGAGTTGGCCGCAACACCTGCTGACTTCTTTGTCCGCAGAACGGGACGTTTATTTTTTGATATCAATTGGGTAAAAACATATAAAGATGCCGTTATTGATTTTATGAGCGAGCGATTCCAATGGAATGAGCAGACGAAAAACAAACATACTGAAAATCTCAACAAGCTTTTACACGATGCGGTTGTGCCGCTCGAACGATAAATCATAACGGGCTGTCTCTCAGCCCGTTATTTCTTTTTACGGGCCGAAAGCGCCGGATCCAAGGATTTCAAGTGACAGAAGCACTCGCTTCATATTAAAATAACGGCATAAGCTAATACATAGGAGGACGAATATGACTTGGAGAAAAAGTTATGAACGCTGGAAACAGACAGAAAATTTAGATCCGGAACTAAAAGAACGCCTTACTGAATTAGAGGGGAATGAAGAGGCTCTTGAAGACTGCTTCTATAAAAACCTTGAATTCGGCACTGGCGGTATGCGCGGAGAAATCGGCGCTGGGACGAATCGGATGAATATTTACACGGTGCGCAAAGCATCAGCCGGGTTTGCGGCATACATCTCAGAGCAAGGTGAGGAAGCGAAAAAACGGGGCGTTGTCATTGCTTATGATTCCCGCCATAAATCGCCGGAGTTCGCGATGGAAGCGGCAAAAACACTTGCGACACAAGGCATCCAATCATACGTATTTGATGAGCTTCGCCCAACGCCGGAGCTGTCATTCGCTGTCAGACAGCTGAACGCCTACGGGGGAATTGTGGTGACGGCAAGCCATAACCCGCCTGAATATAACGGCTACAAAGTATACGGAGATGACGGCGGCCAGCTGCCTCCAAAGGAAGCGGACATCGTCATTGAGCAGGTAAACGCGATTGAAAATGAACTGACGATCACAGTCGACACTGAAAATACATTAAAAGAAAAAGGCTTAATTAAGATCATCGGTGAAGATATTGATAAAGCCTATACAGAAAAACTGACGTCCATTTCCGTCCATTCTGAATTACCCGAAGAAGTTGATGTAAATGTTGTTTTTACACCGCTGCATGGAACGGCCAATAAGCCGGTCAGACGCGGTCTTGAAGCACTCGGCTACAATAATGTAGCGGTTGTCAAAGAACAGGAGCTGCCCGATGCAAACTTCTCTACTGTTCCCTCTCCAAACCCGGAAGAGCATGCGGCTTTCGAATATGCCATTAAACTCGGGGAAGAGCGGAACGCAGATATTCTCATCGCAACAGACCCTGACGCTGACCGTCTTGGCATCGCGGTGAAAAACGAACAAGGCAAATATACAGTGCTTACAGGAAACCAAACCGGTGCGTTGCTGCTTCATTACCTGCTTTCAGAAAAGAAAAAACAAGGCATCCTGCCTGAAAACGGTGTTGTTCTCAAAACAATTGTCACAAGTGAAATCGGGCGTGCTGTCGCTTCTTCGTTCGGTCTTGATACGATTGATACGCTCACAGGCTTCAAGTTTATCGGTGAAAAGATTAAGGAATACGAGGCAACAGGCCAGTACACCTTCCAATTCGGTTATGAAGAGAGCTACGGTTACTTAATCGGGGATTTTGCCCGCGACAAGGATGCCATTCAGGCGGCGCTCTTGGCAGTTGAGGTTTGCGCGTTCTATAAAAAACAAGGAATATCATTGTATGAAGCGCTCATCAATCTCTTTAACGAATACGGTTTTTATCGTGAAGGGCTGAAATCCCTGACGCTGAAAGGAAAACAGGGAGCAGAACAGATTGAAGCGATTTTGGCTTCCTTCAGACAAAATCCGCCGCAAAAAATGGCCGGCAAACAGGTTGTGACAGCCGAAGATTACGCAGTAAGCAAACGGATGCTTCTGACGGAAAACAAAGAAGAAGCGATCGGCTTGCCAACATCAAATGTACTGAAATACTTCTTGGAAGACGGGTCTTGGTTCTGCCTTCGTCCTTCCGGAACTGAGCCGAAGGTGAAATTCTATTTCGCCGTAAAAGGAACATCTTTAGAAGACAGTGAAAAGCTTCTTGCCGCGCTTTCTGACGATGTAATGAAGACGGTAGACGAAATTGTAGAGGCTACAGCTAAATAGTTCAAGAAAAGCTGGGTCATTTATGTGATCCGGCTTTTTTCTCATTCAAAAGTCTGAAAGAAAATCATCCCTCAAGCGAAGTAATGAATGACATAAAACTGGTATAATCTTAAATAACAGGAGATGAATGCCGGAGTGAGTGACGTGAGCAAAACGAGGATGGAAAAATTAAAAACGCTGAAAACGATTGCGGAAACCTTAAATCAAGGACACGATGTCAAAGCAACACTGGATGAAGTGTTAAAAGAATTGCTGAGTGTAACGAACCTTCAATCGGGATGGATTTTTCTAATCGAAGAAGACGGCTCCTATACGTTAGCCGCAGACGCCTATCTGCCCCCCGCTTTAAGCCGCAAGGAAAAAGTGCTGATGTGCGAAGGAGAGTGCTACTGCCTGACGAAATTCAATAACGGAGGGCTTAGAAGGGCGGCTAATATCATGAACTGCAAACGCATAGAGTCGGCCGAAGAGCTGCACTGTTTTGACACAGAAGGGATTACGCATCATGCAACTGTGCCTTTAGAAGACGGAGACAGGAGATTCGGATTGTTAAATGTAGCCGCGGCCGGAAAAACCATGTTTGATGAGGGAGAGCTGCATTTACTCGAGTCTGTCGCCTTTCAGATCGGAACCGCGATCCAGCGCATGAAGCTTTCTGAATATAAACAAAAAAATGCGCTATTAATGGAGCGCAACCGCCTCGCTCAGGAGCTCCATGATTCTGTCAATCAAATGCTGTTTTCCGTTAGTTTAACAGCCAGAGCGGCAAAGACACTAACAAAAGATGAGAATTTGCAGCAGATGATTGATTTTATTCAAAACCTATCACAGGACGCGCTCGCAGAAATGAAAGCGTTAATTTGGCAGCTTCGCCCCGGAGGGTTGGAAAAAGGGCTGCCTGAAGCCATTAAAAGCTATGGCGCGCTCATCGGATTGAATGTCATTTTCACACAAAAAGGCTGTCCGGTTCTTATTGATGAGCAGGAGCATATGCTGTGGCGTGTCGTACAGGAAGCTTTAAATAACTGCAAAAAGCATGCCGGAACTGGTACGGCGTATGTCAGTCTGACTGCTTCTTCATGCCATGCGGAGCTGGATATAATCGATCATGGGGCAGGGTTTCGCTATGAAGCGCATGCCGGTCTGCCTTCACTTGGCATCAAGGGTATGAAAGAACGGGCGGAAAAAGCCGGCGCGGAGTTTTTGATTGAGTCAGAGCTTGGAGCGGGGACAAAGGTGTCCGTCAAGCTTCCGCTAGCCAATCAGAAAGGAAGGACAGTGCAATGAAAATTGTAATAGCGGATGATCACCATGTTGTCAGAAAGGGGCTTCGTTTTTTCTTTGCCATCCAAGATGATATTGAAGTTGCCGGAGAGGCCGCAACCGGAACAGAAGCTCTTCGTATCATCGGAGAAACAAAGCCCGACCTTGTGCTGATGGATCTGTCTATGCCCGAGATGGACGGAATACAAGCCATAAAAAAAGCAGTTCAGCAATTTCCGGGGGTCAAAATCATTGTACTGACGAGCTATTCTGATCAGGATCATGTCATCCCCGCGCTTCAGGCAGGAGCGAAGGCGTATCAATTAAAGGATACGGAGCCCGAGGAATTGGTGAAAACACTTAGACAAGTGCATGCTGGAGAATACAAGCTTTCTTCAGCTATTATGCCCCATGTACTGACACATATGAGAAATCAGCGCGATCCGGAAAAAGAAAAATTTTATCAATTAACACGAAGAGAAAAGGACGTTCTGAACGAAATTGCGAACGGAAAAAGCAATAAAGAAATCGCGGCGGCCTTGTTTATTTCAGAAAAAACAGTGAAAACCCATGTGTCAAATCTTTTAGCAAAACTTGAAGTGGCTGACCGCACGCAAGCAGCGCTTTTCGCAGTAAAATATAACCTGAATGGAGAGATCGCGAAATGAACATGTTAGTTATAAATGGCACGCCCAGAAAACATGGCAGAACAAGAATTGCCGCATCCTGCATTTCAGCGCTGTACCACACGGATTTGATTGATCTAAGCGAGTTTATCTTGCCGATTTTTAACGGTGAAGCAGAGCAATCAGAACTTTTGCAGGTACAGGAGCTCAAGCAGCGCGTCACTAAAGCGGATGCGATTGTCTTATTATCGCCTGAATATCACAGCGGGATGAGCGGCGCTTTAAAAAATGCCCTGGATTTTCTAAGCAGCGAACAATTTAAATATAAGCCCGTTGCTTTATTGGCAGTGGCGGGAGGCGGAAAAGGCGGCATCAACGCGCTGAACAATATGAGAACTGTGATGCGGGGTGTCTACGCCAATGTGATTCCGAAACAGCTTGTACTTGATCCAGTGCACATTGATATTGAAAAGGCTGCGGTTACGGAACCTATAAAGATCAGCATAAAAGAGCTTGTCGAAGAACTCAACATGTTTGCAAAAGCAGGAAATCCCGGCGTCTGAACGCCGGGATTTGTTTATGTGAGCAGGGCTAATTGATCTTCGTAAGTCAGCTCTGTGGCATGATCAATATAACGGAGAAGGGAATACAGCATCTTTTCAAGAACAGCGTAATCCTGTTCAAAATGATACGCGTGCAGAAAATGCTCGATTCGTTTTGATAACAAATCATCCTCTGTACGCACCATTAAAATTAATAAATTATCCCATTGGGAACGGTGGGTGTAATACAGCGCTTTATCGTAATCGGCATAATCCATGAATCGCTTCTCCTTTCTTGTATGAGAAGTTCATGATTAGTTTATGCCGCATCCTATGTAATTGACGTTGCAAAACTTGGCGTCTGCGGCAGTACAGGGTAGCAATATGAGGGAGACATAAAATCAAAATGACTGAATGAAGCCATCGCTTTTGGAAAACCTATGAGAGAACAAATCTGGGTACAGGAGACTGAAAATATGAAATCTCTGCCGTATTCAATTGCGCTTCTTTTTTGCGGATTGATCATTGTGTCAATGGCTGCAAAAGGGCATTCAGCGGACACAAACGAGTCTGTTCAAAAGTGGGAACAGCTCGCTTGGAGCAGAATTCAGGATGAATATAAGGGCGCTTCATTTTCTGATTACGCTTATATGGGGAGAACCGAGGTGAATGATCATCAAACAAAAGATGTCTTTCGCGTGACGGTCAGACAGAATGACGACACCTTTTCTGTTCGGGCCGAAGTCTATTTTCACCCGGTGACAAAACATATGATCAGCATTAACGTTTTTCGGCTCTAATTAAAAAACTGTACAGCCGTTAAGGCCATACAGTTTCTGCTTTAGAAATATCGTTTTGCACCGAGATAGCGCTGTTTCCAGTAAGAGTTATTCATACTGGAAATAACAACTCCGGAATCATTGGCATTAATGAATTCTCCGTTCCCGAGATAAATCCCGATATGAGAAGGGCCGGCTTTATATGTTGAAAAGAAAACGAAGTCTCCGACAGCAGGCTGGCTGACAGATTTCATTGTGTTCCAATATCCGGCTGCCGTTAATCTTGATACGGATGTGACTTTGTTTAGCGCATAATAAATGAAACCGCTGCAGTCAAATCCGGCCGGTGTCGTGCCTCCCCAGCGATACGGAACCCCAAGGTGCTCTTTAGCGGCGGCAATCATTGTGTTAATCTTCGCGCTTGATGAGCTGGACGTGCTTGAAGTTCCAGATGAGGATGAAGATGAAGCTTTTCCGGTAATGACCAATTTTTGGCCAACCTGCAAGACATCCGTTCTCAAATTGTTTTTCTCCCGAATCTGCTGAGCTGCTACATTGAACTTCTGAGCAATTACCCACAAGGAATCGCCGCTTTTCACCGTGTATGTAGTCGTCGTCGATCCAGAGTTCGTATTTGACGGAGAAGACGATGAAGAAGTGCCTGAAGATGCTTTACCTGTCAGCTTCAGCACTTGTCCGACGTATATCACATCTGATTTCAGGCTGTTGCTGTTTCGGATTTGCTGTACGGTCACGTTATAGCTGTTTGCGATTTTCCAAAGTGAATCACCGCTTTTTACAGTGTATTTCGATGTTACCGAAGTTTGGTTTGAATGAGATGAAGTGTCTTTGGAAGACGTATCAGAACCGCTTGATTTTGTTTTCAACACTTGATTCACATAAATGGTATCTGATTTTAAGCTATTCAAGACCTTCAATTCAGCAACGGACATGTTGACTTTGTTTGCGATTTTCCAAAGCGAATCTCCAAGCTGCACCTTGTATGTTCCGGCAGAAGATGAAGAGCTAGAGCTCTTTTTGGAACTGCTTTTTGTATTAGAACTAGAGCTGGAACTTGAGCTTGAAGAAACCGTGCCGGACACCTTTAATTTCTGCCCTGCACGAATCATATCGCTGCTGAGTCCGTTTAACTTTTTCAGTTCCTGCACCGTCATTTTATACTCAGTTGCGATCAGCCAAAGTGAATCGCCGCTTTTCACTGTGTAAACAGAACTTCCGCTCTTCTTGGTTGTTGAGCTTGAAGTAGATGAAGTGCCGGACTTGCTGCCTGGAATGGTAAGCGTCTGGCCGACCGACAGAACGGTAGTCGAAAGATGGTTGGCGGATGTGATGACCGCCACGCTTGTGTTGTAGTTTTGGGCCAGTTTCCATAAAGAATCTCCGCTTTTGACCTTAATCGTAGCTGCTTCAGCTGGTGTGACTGCTAGAGTTGTACTGACAATCGCAGAAGCTGTCAGCCCTGCTGCTAATTTCTTTTTCATCTGAGCTCTCCTTTTTCCCCCAATGATTTGAATTTACTGTTTCTTTTTTATATCGGCAGCTTCGTCTCATCGTTTTGCCTTTTTTTAAAAACAGCCTAAATTTCTTATCTATAATAGGGAAAAAGGGCATAAAAAAAGAAGGAATCTTTAGCTATTCCTTCATTCTCAGAAGCTTCATGATATCTTCCTTGTTTTTGACTAGATCGCGCAGTGTATATTTGTCTAAAACCGCAAGATAGGCCATAAGTGCTTCATTAAGTACATGTTTCAAGCCGCACACAGGGGAAATGATGCAGAGGTTCTTGTTCACATCAAAACACTCAACAATATTAAAATCATCTTCCGTTTTTCTGACAACCTCACCGATGTTGATGTCTTCAGGTTCCATGCCTAAGCGTATGCCGCCGCCTCGTCCGCGTATCGTTTCTACGTAGCCGAGCTGGCCAAGTCTGTATATGACTTTCATGAGGTGATTTTTTGAAATAGAATACGTTTCGGCAATCTGCTTTATGTTTGAAAGTTCTCCCGGACGTTCTGCAGCCAGAAAAATCAGCACTCTTAATGAATAATCTGTATAATTTGTTAACTTCATAATAAGACCTCGGAATAAGACATTTTCTATATCTTATCATAATCGATTGAAAAATGAAAAAAAAGGAATTTAAAAAACGTGCGCCCAGTTGGGTGCACGTTTTTTGTTTACATGTTATTCGGCGGATTTTGGTTTTTACGGTTTTTATCGATTTCGGTGTTTTGCATTTTGCGTTCAAATGCAGACAGATAACGTGATGCAAAATCCTTTCCGCCAAGGCCGAAGGATAAACCGAAAGCGAGTGCGAAGCCGCTAAGCACGATGATGAACGCGGAATTGACGATCGTTTCAGCAACACCCAGCTGATCTAGGGCCATAAAGAGAGCAAGTGCGATAATCGTATATTTGGCAATCGCCGCCAAAGACTTGAATTCTTGGCCTTTAATGATGCTAGAAAGCACTTTTCGAACCAATTCTCCAGCGTAAAGACCGATTCCGAGAATGAATACGGCGACAAGGACATTCGGCAGATACGCGATAATGCCAGTCGCAATCTCTACAAGGAAGTGCAGCTGAACAATTTGTAGCGCCTCGGCTGTGAACAGCAGAATGACAATGACTTGCGCGATCATGCCGACAACTTGAGATAGGGACAGCTTTGCAGGTGTTCCTGTTTCCATCCCCATTTTTCCTAACACAGAATCAAAGCCTGCGCGATGGAGCAGTCGGGACACCATGTTGTTCACCCATTTTCCTGTCCATATACCCGCTATAACAAGCACGATTGCAATGATGATGTTCGGAAGCATATTTAAAATAGTATTCAGCATAGAGACAGCCGGTTTCGAAATGCCGGCGACATCCAGCTGATCAAGTGCTGAAATGACAACCGGTATTAAAATCAGCACATAAGCGATTGTTCCGATGACTGCAGAAAGGCTTGTATCTTTTAAGTAAACTGATAAACCCATACGTGCGGCTAATCTTTCCGTGCCGATGCTTGCAAGGAAATTTGTTATGATATCACGTACAAGACGGGCAACAAGCCAGCCGATTAAAACGATAAGTGCGGCAGCAAATAATTTCGGCAGAAAAGCGAGCACGCTTTCCATCATATTCGTAAACGGACCCGAAATGCCGCTGATGTTCAAAGAAGATAAGACCCCTGGCAGGAAAACAAGCAGCACGAGATAAAAGACAACTTGTGAAGCGGCATTAACTGCCTGATGAATATCTTTTCCTTCAGACACGACATTCCACTTGCGCAGCTTGTCACTTGTGTTCAGCTTCATCCCGATTTTTTTGACAAGGAAGCTCAAAACAGAGGCTGCAGCCCATCCTAACAGCAGAATGAGCCCGGCCTTCAGCACGCTCGGGATAGCCGCGGTAATGGCGGAAAGCATGCTGACAAACGGTGATGCCACTGTTGTCAGGTGCAAAATGTTAAAGAATAAAATAAAGACGATAATCAATGCGATAAAATAAACGACCTTGCTTATGACTTTTTCCGAGGAATAGCGTGATGGCTTTTTCCCAGCAAACAGCTTATCGTCAATTTTTGTTTTTCTGAGCCCTTTGTATACCGCTTTTTCAATGATTTTAGCGATAGCCCATCCGATTAATAAGACGAGTAAAGCAATGATTAAGTTTGGCAGCTTACTGAGATAAGAAGAAAGCATGTCTGCTACATTCAATTGGTATCGCTCCTTTTTTTCATAATATGGTGTGTTTTTACCCACTGGCACAATCGGTAAACAGCTGAATGTGCCGGGGGAATTTTTTTCTTGCCCAAGTGCGGCTATCATCTTTTGTCAGGCGGGCTCATACATTATAGATAAGTCCAAGTAGGGGGGATTCGGTTGAACGCGGAGGAGAAGAAGGGATTACAGCGGGCAATTGAGGAGATTACCGAAATTGCAAAAGGATTCGGCCTTGATTTCTACCCGATGAGATATGAAATCTGCCCGGCTGAAATTATTTATACATTCGGCGCGTACGGGATGCCGACAAGATTCAGCCACTGGAGCTTCGGCAAGCAGTTTCACAAAATGAAGCTGCATTACGATCTTGGTTTAAGCAAGATTTATGAGCTGGTCATTAACTCGGATCCATGCTACGCTTTTTTGCTGGACAGCAACTCACTGATCCAAAATAAATTGATTGTCGCTCACGTTCTCGCCCATTGTGATTTCTTCAAAAACAACTGCCGTTTCCAAAACACGAAGCGCGATATGGTGGAAAGCATGGCGGCAACAGCCGAGCGGATTAAGTACTATGAACAGGTTCACGGGATAAAGGAAGTAGAGGCTTTTTTAGACGCGATCCTATCGATTCAGGAGCATATCGATCCTTCTTTGGTCCGTCCGAAGCTCCTATGGAGTGTGGATGATGAGGAAGATGAAATGGAAGAGGCAGCGACGCCGTACGATGATTTATGGTCTTTGGATGAAAAGAAACCGAAAAAATACGTGAAAAAATCAAAAAAACCTTTCCCGCCGCGGCCGGAAAAAGATATTCTGCTATTTATCGAGGAGCATTCCCGTGAGCTGGAGCCGTGGCAGCGTGATATTTTAACGATGATGAGAGAGGAAATGCTTTATTTCTGGCCTCAGCTGGAAACAAAGATTATGAATGAGGGCTGGGCTTCCTATTGGCACCAGCGAATTATACGCGAGCTTGATTTAACCTCTGATGAAGCGGTCGAGTTCGCCAAGCTGAATGCTGGTGTCGTCCAGCCGTCCAAAACAGGCATCAATCCTTATTATTTAGGGCTGAAAATATTTGAAAACATTGAGGAGCGGTACAATAATCCGACGGATGAAATGAAGAAAGTGGGCGTACAGGCTGACTCGGGCCGGGAGAAAATGTTTGAGGTCAGGGAAATTGAATCCGATATCTCTTTCATCCGCAACTATTTAACAAAAGATTTAGTGATGCGCGAGGATCTTTATTTGTTTCAAAAACAGGGCAGAGATTATAAAATCGTCGATAAAGCGTGGAAGTCGGTGCGCGACCAGCTTGTGAGCATGCGGGTAAACGGCGGGTTTCCGTATTTGACAGTAAACGACGGCGATTATATGAAAAATAACGAGCTCTATATTAAGCATTGGTATGAGGGCATAGAGTTGGATTTGAAATATTTAGAGAAAGTGCTCCCTTATTTATTCCAGTTATGGGGTAGAAGCGTGCACATCGAGTCTGTGCTTGAGGATAAGGAAGTCATGTTTTCGTACGACGGAAAAGGTGTTCACCGCAGGTATCTATAAAAAAGAGGATGCAGCGTTCTGCATCCTCTTTATTTTCCCGCTTTCAAAATCTTAAATATGATGTTTGCCTGATCGGTATTGTTAATCAGTCCTCGGAATTTTTCTTTTCCGGGGCCGTACGCGTATACTGGCACTTCTTCGCCGGTATGATCGGCACTCGTCCAGCCGCTGTTAGATCGTGTGTTAAAAATCTTGATGATGGCTTTGTAGGCGCCTTTGCTTTTGTCAGCCTGTGCAGCGGCTTCAACACTTTTGATTTCATCAGAGGTGAATTTCAGATTTGTATAGCGGGTGAGCACATCTTTGACCGGTTTGCCTTCACTGATTTTTTTGGCCATAAATTCAGGTGTTTTTTTTGCGGCGAGAATCGGCTCCGCGTGCCAATTCTTTTGACCATTTGCGCCGATGGTAAAGCCGCCGGTTGTATGATCAGCAGTTGCAATGACAAGCGTGTGTTTATCTTTTCTTGCAAAATCAATCGCGGCTTTATAGGCCTGTTCAAAGTCTTTAACCTCGCTCATGGCTCCTACTGTATCATTGTCATGGGCCGCCCAGTCAATTTGGCTGCCTTCGACCATCAAGAAAAATCCTTTTTTATTTTGGTTCAGGCGGTCAATTGCTGAAACCGTCATGTCTTTGAGAGATGGTGTTTTGCTGTCACGGTCGAGCGCTTTAGCAAGCCCTCCGTCTGCGAAAAGACCGAGCACCTGCTGATCTTTATTTTTCTTCAGCGCTTGTTTTGTTGTCACATAGCTATAGCCGGCTTGTTTGAATTCCTTCATCAAATTTCTGTCCTCGCGGTTAAAATATGATTTTCCGCCGCCAAGCAAAACGTCTATTTTTTGTTTGCCTTTTATTTTGTCATCCATATAGCTGTTGGCGATTTGGTCCATGTTTTTCCGTGATTCATTGTGGGCGCCGTATGCGGCAGGGGTGGCGTGGTTAATTTCAGAAGTTGCGACGAGCCCGGTCGATTTTCCTTGCTGTTTGGCTTCTTCGAGCACAGATTTCACTTTTTTTCCGTTTTTATCGACGCCAATTGCATTGTTATATGTCTTAACACCTGTCGCTAATGCTGTTCCGGCGGCTGCTGAATCTGTAATATTATAGTCCGGGTCATCAGGATGCGTCATCATCATGCCTGTCAGGTTAGGGTCAAATTGGGTCAACTTCGGGTTATTCGGTGTTTCCCCGTTATTCTTCATGGAACGGTAGGCGTTTATGTAAGGCGTCCCCATGCCGTCACCGATCATCACAATGACATTTCTGATCTCGGCTTTGTCTTGTTTTTTTGCGCTGGCCTTTTCAGTCTGCTGCAGTTCTGCACCGGCAAATATGCCGGCTGTCAGCACGGAAACAGCTGCGATTGGCAGCAGTTTAGATTTTATATTTTGAAACAAATTCATTTTTTGCATGCCTCCTTTAATGTATTTGTTTATCATGTTAGGGGAATTTTGTTAAACACGGCTTTTGATCGTGTAAACATTAAGTAAAGCATTGTAAGGAAATGAAAACATCTGTTTCGTTATCTTGTCTTTTTTCAATCAAAGCATTCATTTTTTCAGAAAAATCTTTACCCCTCTGCCCTTGCGTGATATGTTTGTTTAAATAAAAAAACTGCGGATAACCGCAGCTTTCCTCGAGTATGCTTTATGTCTCACTTTTCCACTATGTGAGTTGACCCCCGAAAGTTTGTCATTTATTCCATTTATAATTGAAAATAACCCAATAAACATGACAAAAGGACGCGTTTTTTTGTCACCTTTGAAACGAAAATGAAATATTTTATACCCTTAAAAACTTTTTTTAAGAACGAATAAGTAAGAAATTAGTCACATGAAGTCAAGACTATTTCTGTTGGGAATCTATCCTTATAATAGAAACCAATAAGATTAATTTAAAAATAGAGATCCATATATAGAGAGAGATAAACATTGGGGAGGAAAATATGAAAAAGCAAATCATTACAGCTACGTCAGCAGTGGTTTTAGGATCGACACTATTTGCAGGAGCGGCATCTGCACAAAGCATCCAGGTGAAAAAAGGCGACACGTTATGGGGACTTTCAAGAAAATACGACACAACGATCGGTAAAATTAAATCAGAGAACAGCCTTCGTTCAGACATGATTTACGCAGGGCAGACTTTATCAATTAACGGCAAAACTTCAAGTTCAAAAAGCAGCAGTTCTTCCAGTTCTTCATCTTCTTCTACATATACAGTAAAGAGCGGAGACAGCCTTTGGAAAATTTCGAAAACATATGGCATGACAGTCAGTGAACTGAAAAAAATGAATGGCTTAAAGTCAGACTTGCTTCGTATCGGACAAGTCCTGAAACTGAAAGGGTCAACAAGCTCTAGCAGCTTTAGTTCATCGAAGGTATCAACGTCTTCAACTTCGACTTATAAAGTGAAGCGCGGGGACAGTCTGTCTAAAATCGCAAAGCAATACGGCACGACGGTTAGCAAGTTAAAAAGCTTAAACGGCTTAAAATCAGATGTAATCTATGTCAACCAAGTGTTGAAAGTGAAAGGAACAAGCACAAGCTCAAAAACTGTTTCTTCCGGCTCTTCATCATCTTCAAGCAGCAAAGCATCATCTACTACATCACTTCATGTAAGCAAGCTGGTTTCTGATGCAAAGGCGTTAAGCGGAACGCCATACAAATGGGGCGGAACAACGACTTCCGGCTTTGACTGCAGCGGATTTATCTGGTACGTGCTGAATAAACAAACAAGTGTGGGCAGAACAAGCACTGCGGGATACTGGAGTTCTATGAAGAGCATTTCCAGCCCGTCTGTCGGTGATTTTGTCTTCTTCACAACATATAAATCCGGCCCTTCTCACATGGGGATTTATGTCGGCAACAACAATTTCGTTCATGCAGGATCTAACGGTGTTCAAATCAGCAGCCTGGACAACAGCTACTGGAAGCCTCGTTATCTCGGTGCGAAAAGATTCTAATTTTAAAAGGAAACCCGTTCATTGGAACGGGTTTTTTCATTAGACGGAGAAACTCCGATTTGGTTGCTCCTAAAAATGAAAATGTGATAAAAAGTCTAAGAATTTTTTTTCTTTCTTATTTTCATAAAGGGCGATTGCATAAGCGCCGGCATAGGGAAGCTGTACAGATTGATAAGGGATTCTGATCATCTGTTTCTCTGCCAACTCACGCTTTACTGTCGATAAGGGCAGAAATGAAACCCCGAGCCCTTCCTTGATAAACCGTTTCGTTATATGTGTTTGAGTGACTTTCATTGTTCTCACAAATGGAAATGTCACTCTGACTTGACGGAGCAAGTCGTCCCAGTAATCAGGATGATTGTGGGTCAAAAGCAGGTATTGCTCCAGCACCTCTTTGGCATCAATTTCTTTGTCTGCCATGAAACGCTGATCGGGCGGGGCAACAAGGACTACCGGGTCTTTATATAAGCAGTGGCAGGTTAAAGAGGAAGACTGTACCTTTAAACAGCTCAGCCCGATATCTGCTTCCCCTGCTTTAATCAGTGACGCGATTTCCGCCGATTCAAAAATCGTCACTGCCATTTCTGTTTCTGTATTCATTGCTGTGTACCGCTTCATGACAGAAGGAAGCACTGTATCTGCGATAAGCGGAGAAACCGCGAGCTGTAAGGTTTGAGAGTAGCCTTGTCTCACTCTGTGAAGCTCTGCCATGCTGTTTTCGTAATCATCAAGCAGCCTGAGCGCATACGGCAAATAAGCCCTGCCTTCATCAGTCAGCTGGATCTGCCTGCCTTTTCGTTCGAACAGTTTGCAGCTGATTTCTTTTTCTAATTGCTTGATATGGACGGTTACAGTGGGCTGAGATAAAAAAAGCGTTTCCGCTGTTTTTCGGAAGTTTTCATATTTCGCAGCAGTCACGAAGGTGTGAAGCCATTTGAAATCCATTTCTATTCTCCCTCTGATTAATATTTTTAATTAATTCCCTTTAAAATATTCAATATTTTTTAAATATTATATTTACTATAATAACAGAAAAGGATAGGGGGAATACAAATGGTACATTACGGATTAAAGGGAATTACATGTGTGGAAACATCCATCAGCCATATTGACGGTGAAAAAGGCCGCTTGGTTTACAGAGGCCACCATGCGAAAGACATCGCACTGAATCACAGCTTTGAAGAAGCCGCTTATTTGATCTTGTTTGGAAAACTTCCTTCATCTGAAGAATTGCAGACATTTGAAGGGAAGCTTGCTGCGGAGCGGCATCTGCCGGAACACATCGAACGATTGATTCAGTCACTGCCAAACAACATGGACGACATGTCGGTGCTGAGAACGGTTGTTTCAGCATTGGGGGAAAATGCGTACACGTTCCATCCGAAAACAGAAGAAGCAATTCGTCTGATTGCCATCACGCCTTCCATCATTGCGTATAGAAAACGATGGGCGCGCGGTGAACAAGCAATTACACCATCTTCCCAGTACGGACATGTCGAAAACTACTATTATATGCTCACAGGTGAACAGCCTTCAGAGGCAAAAAAGAAAGCGCTTGAAACATATATGATTCTGGCCATGGAGCACGGCATGAACGCATCCACTTTTTCTGCACGGGTCACATTATCTACAGAGAGTGATTTAGTGTCAGCCGTCACTGCCGCTCTCGGCACGATGAAAGGCCCGCTGCACGGAGGCGCTCCCTCTGCGGTGACAAAAATGCTTGAAGACATTGGAGAAAAAGAACATGCTGAAGCATACCTGAAAGAAAAACTGGAACAAGGAGAGCGCCTGATGGGATTCGGCCACAGGGTGTACAAGACGAGGGACCCGCGGGCAGAAGCTTTGAGACAGAAAGCAGAAGAGGTGGCCGGCAATGACCGCGATCTTGATCTTGCGCTGCATGTAGAAGCAGAGGCAATTCGTTTGCTTGAAATCTACAAACCGGGACGCAAGCTGTACACAAATGTTGAGTTTTATGCGGCTGCTGTGATGAAGGCCATCGACTTTGACGATGAATTGTTTACACCAACCTTTTCAGCAAGCCGAATGGTAGGGTGGTGCGCCCATGTGCTGGAACAAGCAGAAAACAATATGATTTTCCGTCCGTCAGCGAAATATACAGGCACCATTCCTGAAGAAGTTCTTTCATAACATATTTTGCCGTTTATTCGCTTCTATGGCGTGGTAACGTTCAGTATCAACCACATGTCTAGGAGTGATGAATATGAACCCAATGGACAGACAAACAGAAGGGCAAGAGCCACAGCATCAGGACAGACAGCCGGGCATTGAGTCAGAAATGAATCCGCTGCCTCTGTCAGAGGACGAGGATTATCAAGGAAGCGGAAAGCTGAAAGGGAAAGTTGCCATCATTACCGGGGGAGACAGCGGCATAGGGAGAGCCGCAGCTATTGCGTTTGCTAAAGAAGGGGCTGATGTATCCATTCTTTACTTAGATGAGCATTCGGACGCAGAGGAAACGCGTAAACGGATCGAAAAGGAAAATGTCCGCTGCCTGCTTATCCCGGGAGATGTCGGGGACGAGAACCATTGTGAACAAGCTGTGCAGCAAACAGCGGATCACTTTGGCCAACTTGATATCTTGGTGAACAACGCTGCTGAACAGCATCCGCAGGACAGTATTCTCAATATTTCAACAGAACAGCTGGAAAAGACATTTCGCACAAACATTTTTTCCATTTTCCATATGACGAAGAAAGCTTTGCCTCACTTGAAAGAGGGAAGTGCCATCATTAATACGACATCGATTACCGCTTATGAAGGGGATACGGCGTTAATTGATTACTCCAGCTCAAAGGGTGCGATTGTCTCCTTTACGCGATCCATGGCGATGTCGCTTGCGGATAAAGGCATCAGAGTGAATGCGGTGGCGCCCGGTCCGATTTGGACGCCGCTTATTCCGGCGACATTCCCGGAAGAAAAAGTGAAACAGCACGGCTTGGACACGCCAATGGGAAGACCGGGGCAGCCGGTCGAGCATGCAGGTGCATATGTCCTGCTGGCGTCTGACGAATCGTCCTATATGACAGGGCAGACCATTCATGTAAATGGCGGCCGTTTTATTTCAACATAATCAACGAAAAACCAGCGTGATAGCTGGTTTTTTTATGTGAGGAGATATTTTAAGGTGAGAATTTGTCGACTTTTCTGACAATTAAGTTTTCATTTTTGTGATTTTATATATAATAAATATTGTTAGGAGAAAGGAATGATTCGTTCACCGGTACAAATAGAGTGGAAAAACAGAAAATTGGCCATTATCGCTCATGAATTCTGAAAATTCAAATAAAATATATAAAAATAGATAATTAGTCTAGGAGCTGAAGGGGAATGAAAGGGAGCGTATTTAGGAAGAAAAGCATTCAGGATTTAATCGCTGCGACGAGCGGTGAAAAATCTTTAAAAAGAGAATTAGGGGCATTCGATTTAACATTGCTTGGAATCGGCGCCATTATTGGCACAGGGATTTTTGTCCTGACGGGAACAGGTGCAGTCACGGCCGGCCCCGGGCTGACCATTTCATTTGTTGTGGCGGCGCTGGCTTGTTTATTCGCGGCCCTGTCTTACGCAGAATTTGCGTCAAGTGTGCCTGTTTCAGGTTCGGTGTATACATTCACGTATGCGACATTGGGAGAGCTTTTGGCCTTTATTATCGGGTGGGATTTAATTTTAGAGTACATGCTGGCGGTAAGTGCGGTGTCAGTCGGCTGGTCTGGTTATTTCCAATCGTTTTTATCAGGGCTCGGCATTCATCTTCCGGTTGCTTTAACAGCAGCACCGGGGGCGGTGGAGGGCACATTTACCATCTTTAATCTGCCTGCCTTTGTGATTGTGATGGCGATAACGTTTTTGCTTTATTTAGGCATCAAAGAATCAAAAAGAGTCAACAACATCATGGTGATCTTGAAAGTGCTGGTCGTTTTGCTGTTTATCGCGGTGGCAGCCGTTTATGTGAAGCCGCATAACTGGCAGCCGTTTATGCCGATGGGCTTTGGCGGCGTATTCAGCGCAGCGGCGCTCGTATTTTTTGCTTTTATCGGATTTGACGCTGTATCCTCTGCTGCGGAAGAGACAAAAAATCCTGCGAAGGATCTGCCTAAAGGCATAATATTCTCTTTATTGGTTTGCACGATTTTATATGTCACTGTATCAGCCATCATGACAGGGGTTATCCCGTTTGCACAGTTTGCGGGCGTGGATCATCCGGTTTCTCTTGTTCTCCAAAGCGCCGGGCAAAATTGGGTGGCAGGCATCATTGATATTGGCGCCGTTTTGGGAATGACAACAGTTATGCTCGTGATGCTTTATGGGCAGACACGCGTCATGTTTGCTATGTCGCGTGACGGACTGGTGCCGGGCTCACTTTCTAAGGTCCATCCAAAGCACAAAACACCTTATGTGGCCACTTGGTTCTTCGGCACAATGTCGGCGCTCCTCGGCTCACTTGTTCCGCTGGATGAACTTGCAAAACTGGTAAACATCGGAACACTGTCAGCGTTTGTGCTTATCTCTGTGGCAGTGATCGTTTTGAGAAAGAAACAGCCTGATCTACCGAGAGCCTTTACATGTCCGGGGGTTCCAGTGATCCCGGGTCTGGCGATTCTGTTCTGTCTGTTCTTAATTTTAAATCTTGGATGGGTGACGATTGTCCGCTTCCTTGTGTGGCTGTTAATCGGATTGGCAATCTATTTCTTGTATTCAAGAAAGCATTCAAAATTAAATCAATAATCTTGTGGTTAAGAGAGCGGTCATTCAGGACGCTCTCTCTTTTGTGTTCTTGGTAAATGAATCTATAGAAATGAAGACAAAAATAAGAGATAATATAGGGTGGAAAGGAAGTGACGTTTATTGTCTGAGCAAAAACCAGTCCAATGGGCTTCGAAAATCGGTTTCGTCATGGCAGCCGCCGGCTCGGCTATCGGCTTGGGCGCGATTTGGAAGTTCCCTTATGTAGCAGGGACCAATGGGGGAGGCGCCTTTTTTCTTATCTTCGTGTTATTTACCATTCTCTTAGGCTATCCGCTTTTAGTAGGAGAGTTTATTTTTGGAAGACGGAACCAGATGAATGCCATTGATGCATATAAAAAAGAAGCGCCGCGAACAGCTTGGTTTCTCACGGGATGGGTCGGTGTAGCCGCATGTTTCTTAGTGCTGTCGTTTTACAGTGTAATCGGAGGGTGGATTTTGCTGTATATCGTGAAAACAGCATCTGGTTCACTTTCCGGGCTTTCTCAAGAACAGTTTGGAACCCTGTTTGCTTCTATTATTCAAAATCCGGTGAGACGCTCGCGGCTCAGTTTGTTTTTATGGTGCTGACTGTCTTGGTCGTCGCCAGAGGGGTTCAAAAAGGGATTGAACGGGTCAGCGCGGTGATCATGCCGATTTTGTTTTTATTGTTTATTCTGCTCGTTCTTCGGTCGCTCACGCTTGATGGTGCGATGGAAGGCGTAACATTTTTGCTTGTGCCTCATTTCGGCAATTTGACTCCGGAATCTATATTATTCGCGCTGGGACAGGCCTTCTTTACGTTAACACTGGGGGTTTCGGTGATGGTGACTTACAGCTCTTATTTGCCGAAAACGCAAAATGTCCCTCGTTCGGCAGCCTCCATTGTCGTGATGAATATCATTGTGACACTCTTGGCGGGTCTGGCCATTTTTCCAGCGGTTTTTTCATTCGGTTTTCAGCCAAATGAAGGTCCGACATTGCTGTTTACAGTGCTTCCGGCCGTTTTTGAACAGCTTCCGTTCGGCACGTTGTTTTTTATCGGCTTTCTCGTTGCGTTTTTATTTGCAGCCTTAACCTCAGCGTTTTCGATGGTTGAAATTATTGTCGCCACAATCGGAAAAGGGGACGAAAAGAAGAGAAAAAAACTGTCATGGACAAGCGGGCTGTTGATCTTTTTGGTCGGAATCCCTTGTTGCTTGTCTTATGGCGTATTGAGCGATGTGAACATATTCGGTAAAACGTTTTTTGATATTGCCGATTTTACTGTCAGCAATGTTTTGATGCCATTAGGCGCTTTGTTAATTTCTCTTTTTATCCCGCTCAAAATTTCGAAGCGCGAGCTTTTAGCAGAAATGAGAAACGGATCAAATGCAGGTAAAGCATTCTTTTATACATGGTTTTATTTGCTTCGTTTTATCGTACCGCTGGCCATTATTATTGTATTCTTAAATTTAATCGGGATTTTATCATTTTAAACAACAGGCTCCGTTTCCGGGGCCTGTTTTCTTATTTAATAAGACGATATCAACGGTGCCCATGCCGTTTTCAGCTTTTGGATACCGAGCCTGATGTCCTCTTCTGACAAACCGCCATAACCGATTAAAACAGAAACAAATGGCGGCTGTCCTTTATAAGAGGGGGATACGGGATAGATGGTTACGCCATTGTCGGCAGCAGCACTAATCGCTTCTTCTTCACTTGCAGGAAACAAAAGCCGCAGGAGGATATGAAGACCGGAGTTTTTTCCGAGAACCTCAACGCTGTTCCCTAGTTCAGACCGTATGGCTTCTAACAGGACAGCGTGTTTTTTTCGGTATAAGGCTCTCATTCTGTTTACATGCTTTTGCCACTCTCCGCTTTCGATGAAGTCTGCCAGTGCCATTTGAGAGTGGGAAGAGACCGTTTGTTTCATTAAGTGAGCGTTTTTTCTGACCGATTCCATGAGTAGAGGGGGCAAGATCATGTAGCTGAGCCGCAAGGAAGGCAGCAGTGACTTTGAAAAAGTGCCGAGATATATGACTCTGCCATTTGGATCAAGACCCTGCAAAGACGGAATGGGCTGGCCGCTGTAGCGAAATTCCCCATCGTAATCATCTTCTATAATGAACGAGTTTGCTTCCTTTGCCCATGCCAGGAGCTCCTGTCTTCGGGTTATCGTCATAATGCTCCCGAGCGGAAACTGATGCGAAGGAGTCGTATACACGAGAGATGGATTCTGCGCTTTAAGCTCACCCGGCAGGACGCCTTCTTCATCAGAATAAATCGGAATGACATTCATGCGATTTGCTTCAAATAATCTTCTTGAACGGTGAAAACCTGGTTCTTCAAAACCGATTTTTGTGCCGTGCTTAAGCGTAAGACAAAGAATTTGCAGAAGCACGGTCGTTCCTGCGCCAATCATGATCTGGCCGGGCTCGCAAATGACACCCCTTGACAGCCTGACGAAACGGGTAATCATGCGCCTGAGTTCAGGCTCTCCTTGAGGGTCTCCAGAGGTGTGGCCGGAATAGCGGTCCAGACTTTTTACGATACTTTTTCTCCATGCGTTAAAGGGGAAGCGGGCCGGATCAACATTGCCTTGATGAAAGTCAATGGCAGGTGCGTTCTCTTCAGGTAAGACCTTCTGCATAGACTGCTGAAAATGGTCAGGAGCCGCTGGGAAATCTGCTTCTACTCCCGCCGCGAACCAGCCGATTTTTGGTTTGCTTTTGACATAGCCCTCAGCAGTTAATTGCTCGTATGCATGTTCAATTGTTGCCGTACTGACACCGAGCAAGACAGAGAGTCTGCGTTTTGACGGAAGTTTTGTTCCTTTCGTAATTCTCGCGTGTGAAATTTCTTGTTTGAAAAAGGTATAAAGCTGCTCATACAGCGGTGTTTTGCTTTTTTTATCAAGAAACGGCGTGATATCCATCTCGAGTCTCCTTTATATCTGGCATGGTCATGTTTTTTGATATTGGCTATTTGGTAAATGCCATTTATTAGCTATGATCATTGTAACGAAAGGAAAGGGGATTGAGAAGATGATTCATATGAAACAGTTAACCACGAAAGAAGAATGGGCTGAATCGTATCCGGTTATGAGTGAATTGAGAACAGAACTGGATGAAGAAACGTATTTACAAAGGCTTGACGCCTGTGTGCAGCAAGAATCGTATATGCTGTTTGCCTTATATGAGGATACGGCAATCAGGGCGCTGTGCGGCGCGCTGCCGAGGGTTTCCATTCACAAGGGAGAGCATTTATGGATTGCGGATCTTGTGACAACCGCGCCTTGCCGATCAAAGGGATACGGCAAATTACTTTTGGATTATGCCGCAGACTGGGCAAGAAAAGCCGGACTTGGCTTTGTCAGTCTTTCATCTGGCCTTCAGCGTAAAGACGCACACCGATTTTATATAGACAAAATGGGTTTTACGATAGAAAGCTACTTGTTTAGAAAGCCGCTGTAATCAAAAAAGACGCCTCTTCAGGCGTCTTTTTTTTAAAAGCCAAACTGTAAATTAGTATCTACAGATACAATGGTATACACACAAATAATCACAAAGAGATTCAGGATGACGCCGAGCAGGCCTGGTCCGGTGCGCCCTCTCTTGATGAAGAGTTCAATTATGCCAAACGGAACGGCGGCCATGGCGAACGGAAGCATTTGATAGGAATAAATTGTGACATTGCTGATAATCGCCAAATTCAGCAAGAGCAGGGACAGAATTGCTGTCCCGACTGAAATCCAGCCGAATACATTGTGTTCTTTAAAAATTCTTACCAGTTCCATAATTCCACCTCGCCGACATTCGCTGATTTTACAGATTTGTTCTTCAGCATCCGCTGGATTTCTTTGGTTGGGCCTGTAACGACCGAACCGTATACATTGACACCGTTTTTCTCTACATAATCCAATCGTTTAACCACATTCAGATCTTTTCGTTTTGAAATAACCTGCGCCCATTTTTCGTGCTTGGACATGAATGTCAAGGCGTTGATAAACTGATCGCCATTTGACTTGCCTTTTGTATTAAGCGCAGCCAAGAACTTTGAATCTTTCCCTGGATAGCCAAGCGGCTCTGCGTATACTTTCTCATTGTTGTTGTTCTCTGTTTCAATTGCATTCCACAAAAAGCTCACATCATACCCTTTGAACTTGTTATATATTTCTTTTGTCGGGTATGCACGGTCATATGAAAGGTAGACCTCGGAAACCGTTCCTTCGGGCAATGTCTTTAACGTTTGGTCAGCTTTTGCAGTGGATTGTTCAGACGCATTTGATGGGTGTGTAAAGTAATGGCCGGTTTTATGCACTTCTAAATCATAGTAGTTAACGACAGGCGCTTTCACTTTATTATAAAACATTTCAACTCGTTCATTCCCCACTGCGACTGTCTTCGTACCGATCTGCTTTTGCAACGGGAATTCGGTATTCATGCCAAACAGCTTCACTTGGCTTTTCAGTCCGGATGTATCGACAAGAACATTTGGCATGGTCAGGGCTACAGTGACTGCCGCGGTTTCCATAAACTCATTGCCGGTGCTTTGTTTTCCTCCCATTCCGTAATAGAGGTAGCTTCCCAGCGTACAAAGCGGCAAAATCATCAAGGTCGAAATAACGGCAAGGACAGAAATTCGTAAATAAGACTTGCGTTTCCCATAGGCTAAAATCGCTTTTTGTTTTTCTGGACTGATGCTGACATCCCAATCGTTATCGTCCTCTAGCTCGCTATCAATCAGTTCCTGATACACTTCGAGCTTCTCTAGTTCTTCCTCAAATGCGGTCATTTCCCGGTCGCTCATTTCCCCATTTTTATATTGATCAAAACGCTTTTTAAATTCTTCATTCATCATTAACACCTCTATTATAAAGTGCTTTCAGCCGCTGTCTGGCGCGAAATAAAACACTTTTAAAATTCGCCTCTGAAATATTCATAATATGGGATGCTTCTTTGTAATTTAGCTCTTTTAAATAATATAGCGTTAAGGCCTCCCGATAATTATCGGGGAGCTCGGACATATAACCAGTCAACACTTCCTTTATCTCTACCTGATGGGCAGGGCTCTGAACAGCACTTTGAAAGAGGCTTCCGATTAAGTCATCAGAAATGGTTACTTCTTTCTTATGCTTTCTGACGTAATCAATGAAGGCGTTTCGCGCCACTTGAAAAAGCCAGGGCTTTACTTTGCTGTGATCATAGGAGTGAATGTGTATGTATGCCCGCATAAAGGTTTCCTGCAGCAAGTCCTCGGCAAGATGCTTGTCTTTTGTCATGGAGAGCAGGAACCTGTAAACATCATTCATGTACATTTGATAAATTTCATCGATCGTCACTGCCTTTTCTCCCCTCTATGTTATACACGCATAAGAAAGGTTTAAAGTTGCACATTACATGCAAACGGCTTTTTATACCTCATCAAACACCATTCCTATATAGTACCTAAAAATGGCCGCGAAAGATAGTACCGAGAAATGTTTAACATGTTTTCCAGTGGGGAAAAGAGAGTGAAAAAAGAAGGAGTGGCACAATGGAATATACCAGTATAGCAGACACCGGAATAAAAGCCTCCAGAATCGGCCTAGGCACATGGGCGATTGGCGGAACCATGTGGGGAGGCACTGGCGAAAAACAATCAATCAAAACCATCCGCGCCGCTCTTGATCAGGGGATCACACTGATTGACACCGCTCCGGCCTACGGCTTCGGGCAGTCCGAGGAAACTGTAGGGAAGGCGATCAAGGAGCACGGCAAAAGAGATCAGGTGATTCTCGCAACGAAAACGGCTCTGGACTGGAAGAACAACCAGCTGTTCCGCCATGCGAACAGAGCGAGAATCATAGAGGAAGTCGACGCTTCTTTGAAACGGCTTCAAACGGATTATATTGATCTTTATCAGGTGCATTGGCCCGATCCGCTTGTGCCAATTGAAGAAACGGCGGAAGTCATGAAGGAATTATATGATGCCGGCAAAATCCGGGCGATTGGCGTCAGTAACTTTTCAGTTGAACAAATGGATACATTTCGCGCCATTGCACCGCTTCAAACGATTCAGCCTCCATATAATCTGTTTGAAAGAGAAATTGAAGAGAATGTTCTTCCATATGCGAAAGACAAACAGATCACAACGTTATTATACGGCAGTTTATGCAGAGGGCTGCTAACAGGTAAAATGACCGAAGAGTACACGTTTGAGGGCGACGATCTGCGAAATCATGATCCAAAATTCCAGCAGCCCCGTTTTAAAGAGTATCTTTCTGCTGTTCATCAGTTGGATGAGCTGGCGAAGACACGTTATGGAAAATCAGTGATTCACTTGGCCGTCAGATGGATCTTAGATCAGCCGGGAGCGGATATCGCTCTTTGGGGGGCGAGAAAGCCTGAGCAGGTTGATGCGGTATCGGAGATTACAGGCTGGAAGCTGAGCAGTGAAGATCATAAAGACATCAATACGATATTGGAAAATACGATTTCAGCCCCGGTTGGGCCCGAGTTTATGGCACCCCCGACCAGGGAGGAAATATAACAAAAGCTGAGGGCGATCCTCAGCTTTTTGGCGTTTTAACCAGAGAAATCTTAAAAATTAGTACCAGGTAATAAAAAATATTGTTATAATAGATAGCAGAAAGAATCATTGATTACGACAAAGGAAGTGCGATATGTATAAGTTTTGTGCAAATGCTTTAAAAGTTATTCTTTCTCTTCGCGGAGGAGTGAAGGTGTATAACAAAGAAAACCTTCCGGCCGATTCAGGTTTTGTCATCGCGTGTACACACTCCGGCTGGGTTGATGTGATCACACTCGGAGTCGGGATTCTTCCTTATCAAATACACTACATGGCGAAAAAAGAGCTTTTTCAAAATAAATGGATCGGTTCGTTCTTGAAGAACATTAATGCCTTTCCGGTAGATCGTGAAAATCCCGGACCAAGCAGTATTAAAACCCCGATTAAGCTGTTGAAAGAAGGAGAGATCGTCGGTATCTTCCCGAGCGGAACAAGGACCTCTGAGGACGTGCCTTTAAAAAGAGGCGCGGTGACAATTGCCCAAATGGGGAAAGCGCCGCTCGTTCCCGCTGCATATAAAGGGCCTTCAAGCGGAAAGGGATTATTCAAAAAAGAAAAAATGAAGCTCATTATCGGTGAGCCGCTTCAGCAGGCTGATTTTGCCCACCTGCCGTCAAAAGAAAGACTTGCAGCCATGACAGAGGCTTTAAATAACAGTATTAAAGAGCTTGAAAACAAGCTGGAACAGCTATAATCCACCAGTGCCCGCACTCACCGAATTCCCGATTGTTTATAAGTTCCTTGGCAATTAGCTATACTATATAAGGAATTAATTATTGGGAAAGGTTACGGAAAATGATGAAAATTATCGTAGTAGGGGCTGGAATTCTAGGAGCGTCAACAGCGTATCAGTTAGCCAAAATGGGGGCTGAGGTTCTTGTCATAGATCGGAAAGATAAGGGACAGGCCACCCATGCAGCGAAAGGCATTATTTGTCCATGGCTGTCACCGAGGCGGAATCAGGCGTGGTATAAACTGGCAAAGGCAGGAGCGCACTTTTACCCCTGTTTCATAGAGGAGCTTAGAAAAGCAGGCGAGATAGAAACGGGTTATGCTCCGGTTGGTGCTCTTAGTATTCATCACGAGAAAGAAAAGATTGAAAAGATTGAAAAACGGGTGCAAGAACGCAAACAAGACGCCCCGGAAATCGGAGACATTTCTTTTCTATCTGAATTCAAAACCGCCGGCATGTTTCCATTGCTGGCTAAACGGTACCATTCAATTCATATAAGCGGAGCCGCCCGAGTGGATGGCGAGATGCTGAGAGATGCATTATTGCGTGCTGCTCAAAGAATGGGCGCCGTTTATTTAACAGGCGATGCCAAGCTTCAATATCATTCGAAACGAGTGACAGGCGTAACCGTCGGTGATGAATGTTATTCTGCTGACAAGGTAATTGTTTGTGCCGGTGTATGGGCAGACCAATTGCTGGCGCCTTTAGGTATTCGCTTCAAAGTAAGCGTGCAAAAAGCGCAGATCATATATGTACAGGTTCCTGACGCAAACCATATGGACAGTTGGCCTGCTGTCATGCCGCCTTCTAAGGAATATCTGTTAGCTTATGCTGACAAGAGAATGGCCATCGGAGCGACTCGTGAAGATGATATAGAAGGTCGTGATGAACGGATAACGGCAGGCGGGCTGCAGGAATTGTTGAACAAAGGATTGGAAATGGCTCCTAGTTTAGCAAACAGCACCTTTCAAGAAGCAAGAGTCGGTTTGCGCCCGATTACACCAGGGGATGTGCCGGTGATCGGACCTCTTCCCGGCTGGGAGGGGATCATAGCGGCAAATGGCCTTGGATCGTCCGGTTTGACAATGGGGCCTTATATGGGACAACAGCTGGCGAAGCTGGCTCTTAAAATGGACGTAGACATCGATTTAGAAGAATATGATATAAAAAAAGCAGCAGAAGTTCAATGAACATCCGCTGCTTTTTTGTTTTATATTTTGGATAATGAAAGCTGGTCCTCTGGCAGTGCTTTGAGTGAGCCGTCATTGTTTAATACAGAACGCCATGTATAACGGGGTTCATAACCAAGGGTCTTTTTCGCTTTATCGATCGCCATCAGTGTTTCATATCCTTTTATATCTCGCTTTAAAGAGACTTCTGGGAAAAATCGTTTTACCAAGTCTTCACTCGGTTCTTTCATGATGGTATCCGGCGCCGTAATGTGGAAGACCTCATTGCCGATATTGTTTTTTTCGATTGCAAGCAGGCAAGCGTGCGCAGCGTCTCTCACATCGCAATACGCCCATGCATTTTTCTTTTGGATATCCTTTTGCTTTTCGTTCCAATGCATGCCTGGAATTTTTTCATACTCATCAGGTTCATATATATTTGCAAAGCGGAGGGTGACAATTTGTGTATTCATCAGCTTTGAAAACATATCTGAAAGGATCTCGGTTAGACGCTTTGCCATTGCATAAGACGATTTTACGATGGTCGGATGCTCTTCGTCTACAGGAAGGTAGCTGAGCTCTTTCGGCACAAACGGATATCCCAGCACCGTCTCGCTCGAAGCCCATACAAGCTTACGCACTTTAAAATCTTTACAAGCCTCCAAAATATTGAAGTTGACAAGCATATTATTTTCAAATATCGCCTGAGAGGGATTTCTGACATCGGTCGGAATATTCCCAAGATGGACCACAGCGTCACAGCCCATAATAAGCTGGCATACTTGGCCGTAATCCCGCAAATCGGCTTGGATAAATGTTTTTGATGCTGATTCCTCTGTTAATACTCTATCTGACGCTGTTACATCGTGGCCGGCCTCCAATATTGTTCTTACGGCCCACCGTCCTATTTTACCTGCTGCTCCAGTTACCACTACTTTCATCATTTCACTCCTTTTTCTTGTTTTTAAATGAGATCCAGTCCCCTGATTAGAATTCCCGAGGATTCAGTTTTTATAAAAGAATAGGGAGGTTAGAAACAAAACATAATAAAAAAGACACCTCAATAAAAGGTGTCTTTTTATATTATGCTTCTTTCGGTTCTCCAGCTTCAACCAGCTCTTCTGCCGCGAGTTTTTTGACTTCAATATAAGCGACGTGGTGGCCGTCGATTTCGTTAATGATAAATTCGCAGCCTTCTTCGATGATAGAATCATCTTTTTCAACATCGTATTTTTGGGTAAGGAACCAGCCGCCGATCGTATCGACTTCTTCGTTCTCTAAATGAATGCCGAACAGGTCGTTTACTTGATCGATTAACACTTTTCCGTCAAGAATATAATGGCCTTCGCCGATTTTGCGGATTTCGTTAATTTCATCAATATCAAATTCATCGCGGATTTCGCCGACAATTTCTTCGATGATGTCTTCAACCGTCACAAGGCCGGCCGTACCGCCGTATTCATCAGACAGGATGGCCATGTGGACTCTGTCTTTTTGCATTTTGACAAGCAGGTCTTGGATCGGCGCGGATTCAATGACATGAATGATCGGGTTGACGAATTGAGAAATGGTGGAATCAACAGATACCTCGCCGCTGATGCAGGCGGTCAGCACTTCTTTAATATTAATAACCCCGATAATGTTATCTTTATCGCCCTCTTCTACAGGATAGCGGGTATATTTTTCGATCTGAATGATGTCCATCATTTCAGAAATCTTGATATCATGCGGAAGGCTGACAATTTCAGTCCGCGGAATCATAATTTCTTTCGCCAGCCTGTCGTCAAATTCAAAGATTTTATTCACATATTTAAACTCTGACTGGTTAATTTCACCGCTTTTATAGCTTTCAGACAGAATGATTCGCAACTCTTCTTCAGAGTGAGCCAGTTCGTTTTCTGAAACGGTCTCCAGGCCAAATGCTTTTGTCAATAACCGAGCGGAATTGTTCAAAAGCCAAATGAACGGGAACATGATGCGGTAAAACCAAATCAGCGGTTTCGCAAACAGCATAGACACTGCTTCCGCCTTTTGGATGGCGACTGTCTTAGGCGCAAGTTCTCCGACAACAACGTGCAGGAACGTGATAATGGCATACGCAAAAATAAACGATATGACATGTGAAAGGGAACCTGGCACATTCAATTGTATGAAAAGCGGGTGAAGCATCCTTTCAATTGTGGACTCGCCTAAAACCCCTAATCCAATGGAAGTCAATGTAATTCCGAGCTGACACGCAGATAAATATTCATCAAGATGCGTAGTCACTTTTTTTGCGGCTATTGCTGCTTTATTTCCTTCCGCGATCAGCTGATCGATTCGTGAGCCCCTGATTCTGATAATGGCAAACTCAGAGGCCACGAAAAATGCCGTCAGGGCGATTAAAACAGCAACTAAAATCAAATTCACTATGTCCAATTAGAACCTTCACTCTAGAATTGAGAATGAAGGTAACACCTCCTGTTAGATAAAATGGTTTTAACTTAACAGCAGCATAAATGATTGGAACACGGCGAGCTTTTCGGGTGGGAGCTTGTTTTTCAGCTTGTCACGATCCTCGGGCTTCAGCCGTTCAAACCGATGCAAGATTCCGGAGATATTTTGATTCATATGATCAATTTCTAATGCCAGTTTACCAATTTCATCATCAAGTTTAGCTGAAGAGGGAAACTGGTTCTCCAGTCGATCTTTAATATCGGACAGGGCCAATCGCTGCTTCTTGCAATCTACAATAAATATGAGTCGTTTAAGTGCATTTTCATCGTAGTAACGGTAATTTGAACAGGATCTGGCCGGCGTAAGCAGACCGATATTCGTATAATAATCAACTGTTCGTTTCGTTACTCCGGCAAGTTTTGCTAGTTCACTGATGCGATAAGTCTCAGCCCCATCTATATCCCTCCCAACCATCACGTTATAGTTATGAGAATAGTTTAATATATGAACGGTGTCTTGCACAAGTTTATTGTTTTTGATGAGTTCGCGAAGCTAATTTATGCAAGAATATAAATTTAGTGTGTTTTTTGAAAATATCATATAAAAGCATTGACTAAATGATACATATTTTGCATAATCAAGTGTGATACAGAACGAAACTGAAAAAGAAATAAGGGAAGCCATTCGATGTTGCGGCACGAGGGTGGAACATAGGGAACATAAGCAGAGATCAAGGGAAATGGAAACAATCTCACAAGATTTCACCAGGTTAATATCCTGGCGTGCTTAGCATTGATCTTGCGAACTTTATGATATACAATTTTTTATAGCTGTATATTTTATTATGTTGTTTTTATTTTTCTGAATATTGCGATTTTATTCCTTTGCACATAAAGGAATAAATGCTGAATGACCGCACTGTATTTATTTAGGTTTCTAATCAAGGCTCTCGTACTATCAGATGGATATAGATTTGCAATTCTGTTTACTGAGCTGGACGATAGGAGAGAAGAGAGTTCAGCGATGGTGCGGCTTGGAATTTGCGGTTTTGGCGGTTTGGCAGCCCTTTGCAAATGCTTCTTTAGTAATTCTCTTGGAAATGTATTACAGGAATTAACCTTTTATCAAGCTGTCTGTGACCAGCCTCATGTCCGCTTCGCAGATGAAATCATTGACTGTCGATTGAGAGTAATTAATGGTTTACATATATGTATGTCGAAATTAATCTTTTATGGTCTTCGGATAATTTCGCCACAAGAAATATTGGTCTCGCTCTGCTGTGGAATAATCAGACTTATTACAAAACAGAAAGGAAGACAAGAGATTGAAAGCATATGTTTTTCCGGGTCAAGGCTCTCAATATAAGGGAATGGGCAGCAACCTATTTGATGAGTTTTCAAACCTGACAAAACTATCAGATAATATTTTGGGATATTCAATTAAGAATTTATGTTTACATGATGAAAACCAAAAACTAAAACAAACTGAATATACTCAGCCGGCCCTTTTTGTTGTGAATGCATTATGCTATTTAAACAAGGTCAATAAAACAGGAAAAATGCCTGATTTTGTGGCTGGACATAGCCTTGGCGAGTATAACGCTTTGTTTGCCGCAGGTGTATTTGATTTTGAAACTGGATTGCGGCTTGTCAAAAAAAGAGGAGAACTGATGGGCAAGGCCGTTAACGGAGGTATGGCTGCGGTCATCGGTTTTTCTGTCCAAAAGATTAAGCACCTATTAAAAGAAAATAACCTGCCGGTTGATATTGCTAATGACAATTCACCGACACAAATTGTGATTTCTGGTTTGGAATCGGATATCCTGCAGGCGCAGCCTATTTTTGAAAAAGCAGGCGCAGCTGCTTTTATCCCGTTAAAGGTAAGCGGAGCATTTCATTCCCGTCATATGGCGGATGCGAAAAGAGAGTTTTCCAACTTTCTAGAAGGCATACA
The DNA here is from genome assembly GCF_036765155.1 of Bacillus sp. 0102A. Lineage (NCBI taxonomy): Bacteria > Bacillati > Bacillota > Bacilli > Caryophanales > Bacillaceae > Bacillus > Bacillus sp. 0102A. The sequence continues at coordinate 267,857 of NZ_JBAIZW010000004.1, read as the reverse complement.
ACTAAAGACTCCAAAAATTCCTGTTATTTCAAATGTTGAAGGAATGCCTTATGTCCGAGATGACATCAAAAAGAATATTACCATGCAAATTACCCATCAAGTCAAATGGACAGACAGCATAAGGTACTTGTCAGCAATTGGGGTGCAGTCCATTGAGGAAGTGGGTCCAGGTAATGTGCTCACGAAGCTGACGCAAAAAATTCAAAAAGAAGCAGAGCCTCTTCAGCTGAATCATAGGAAAGAACAGTCTGAGCCCGTCACAAAGATTACACCGAAGGCTCTTGGCAGCAATGCATTTAAAGAAGAATACGGCTTACAATATGCATATGTGACAGGTTCTATGTATAAAGGGATTGCGTCGGAACAAATGGTGGTACAAGTCGGAAAAGCGGGGATGCTTGGGTTTTATGGAACGGGAGGCATGAAAATTGAATCAATTGAACGAGCCATTCAATGTATCCAACGCGAACTGACAAATGCTGAATCTTTCGGCATGAACTTACTGTGCAGTCCGGATAAGCCTTATATAGAGGAAGAAAGGATAAAATTGTATTTGCAGTATGGGATAAACATTATTGAAGCAGCCGCCTATATCAGCTTAACCGCTCCGCTCGTGATGTATAGGGCTCGGGGTGCCAAACGAAATCAGAATGGAAAGGTTGAAGCGAAAAACCGGATTTTTGCGAAGGTCTCTCGGCCTGAGGTGGCAGAAGTTTTCCTGCGACCTGCCCCGAATCATTTATTAGAGCAGTTAACTAGAGAGGGGAAAATCTCTCAGGAACAGGCCGAATTAATGAGAGAAATTCCGATGGCTGATAATATAACTGTTGAGGCTGATTCAGGCGGACATACGGACAATGGTTCTGCGTACACTCTCATGCCAGCTATGATTAAGTTGCGGGATAAGATTCATGCTGAATACCGCTATCCCAAAAAAGTACGAATCGGCTCAGCGGGGGGGGTTGGAACGCCAGAAGCGGCTGCTGCTGCATTTATGCTCGGCGCTGATTATATTGTGACAGGCTCCATTAACCAGTGTACTGTGGAAGCCGGGACAAGCGATGCCGTAAAGGATTTGCTTCAGCTCGCGAATGTACAAGATACCGATTATGCTCCAGCTGGAGATATGTTTGAAATCGGGGCCAAAGTCCAAGTACTCAAAAAAGGATTATTTTTTTCTGTCAGAGCTAATAAGCTTTATGACTTGTATCGGAATTATAAATCAATAGATGAAATAGATAAAAAAACGAGAAAAATGGTAGAAGATAAATATTTTCACCAGACATTTAAAGAAGTTTATTCAGACATAAAAAAATATAGGTCTCCGTATGAGATAGAAAGAGCGGAACGTCAGCCAAAATACAAAATGGCACTTATCTTTAAATGGTATTTCGGAAACGCAACGCGGCTTGCACTAATTGGGGATGAAGAGCAAAAAGTAAACTATCAGATTCACTGTGGTCCTGCTCTCGGCGCTTTTAACCAATGGGTCAAAGGATCAGAACTGGAAAATTGGAGAAACCGCCACGTCCATAAAATTGGAAAAAAATTAATAACGGAAACTGCCGATTTATTGAATCAGCGTTATCTCGCGATGGTCAATTAAAGATAGAATTTTAATTTTTAAGTGCGGAAGGGACAGATAAAATTGGCTGGGTTATCCCGGGAAATTGAAGAAAACTTAAATAAAGGATCATGGATCCGCAAGCTGTTTGATGAAGGCGCAAGGCTGAAGAAAGAGTTCGGGGATGACCAGGTATTTGATTTTTCAATCGGAAATCCGGTTGTTGAACCGCCTGAAGCTTTTAAGAGAGAATTAATAGAGGAAGCTGCCAAAGGCAATCACGGATACATACAAAATCAAGGGCTTCCGGCAGCAAGAGAAAAAGTAGCGCAATTTTTAGGGGCCCGTTTTGAATCCGAGTTCTCGGCGGAACGCGTCGTCATGACGGTAGGCGCAGGCGGTGCATTGAATGTCGCGTTAAAAAGTATCGTAAACCCGGGTGAAGAGGTTATTATTCTCGCACCTTATTTTGCCGAGTATAAATTGTATATTGAGAACTACGGGGGAAAAGCTGTAAGCTGCCCGTTGACGTCCCGGTTTGAGATTGATATTGAGGCGGTGAGACAATCGATTACCTCAAAGACGAAAGGGCTGATCCTCAATACACCTCATAACCCGACAGGCACTGTTCTCAGCCAGAAAAATATAGATGATTTAGGCGCTTTATTAAAAGAAATAGAAGAGAAGAGCGGACAGACGATTTATGTGCTGTTTGATGAACCGTACAGTCAATTAATCTATGATGAAGAGCTGGCAAATCCTTTTCAGTCGTATCATCGTGTGATTTTGGCGAGCTCATTCAGTAAGGATCTCGGCATAGCCGGAGAGCGGCTCGGGTATATCGGATTAGACAGCAAGCTGCCGGATGCCGCCCTGTTGATCAACGCTATTGTGTTCTGTAATCGAACGCTTGGATTTGTGAATGCGCCTGTCATGATGCAGCGGGCTGTGGCAAGAATGGATGATTTAAGAGTAGACGCAAGCGCTTATAAAGAGCGCAGGGATTTAATGGTCGGCATTTTAAAGGAAGCAGGTTTTGAATTTGAAATGCCGAAGGGCGGTTTCTTCATATTTCCGAAATCGCCAATTGAAGATGAGGTCGCATTTTGCGTGCATGCCGCCCAAAAATACAAATTATTAATCGTGCCGAGCAGCGGCTTTGGAATGAAAGGGCACTTCCGTTTATCCTTCAGTGTGCCGATAGAACAGATTAAAAACTCACGGGATATCTTTATTGCCTTATATAAAGATTTTGTGTAAAGAGTGAAGCAAGTGGAGCCTTAAAGGGAGCGTGCCTGTCATATATTTGTTTCCTCGATACAACTGGCTGATGAGATTTGAAGAAGATATCCAACACATGAATAAGCTAGCTAGAAAGCTAACAGTGCGTGCTGTTAGCTTTTTATATTTGTTTGATTCTCCAAGCCTTTGCCAGCTTTTTTATACCGTGCTTTATCGTTTCTTCAGATAATGCACCAAATCCTAGCAGAACGGCAGCGGGTGATGCCGATGACGGTTCCAGATGATAAATGGATGATGGGTACACGTTGATGCCCTCTTTTTTCGCGGCAAGAATCAATTCATTTTCAGTCATACCATTCTTTACTTTCAACAAAATATGTAAGCCTGACCCCTGCCCGGAAATGTCTGCTTGATCCTGAAAGAAATAATTTACCGCATCAACTAAAATATCATGTTTCTTTTGGTATAAATGTCGCATTTTCCGCATGTGCCTTGCAAAATCATTTGATTCCATAAACAATTGGAGTGTCTTTTGCAATATAGGGGACACAATCTGATTATAGCTGTGTGTCTGCTGCTGAAAGCGGTGAAACAAAGAGCGGGGTAGGATGAGATAACTGATTCTGAAAGAAGGTGACAAAATCCTCGAGAAAGTACCGGTATAAATCACCCTATCATGCTTATCTAGACTTTGGAGCGCCGGGAGCGGACGTCCGTTAAAACGGAATTCGCTGTCATAGTCATTTTCGATTATGTAAGCGTTTTTTTCATAAGCCCACTGCAGCAACTCCATTCGCTTTTTAATCGAAAACGTCATACCAAAAGGAAATTGATGAGAGGGGGTTACATAAACGGCTTGAGCCTGGCTATTATATAAATCTTCCATACTAATGCCATCAGACTCCAGAGTTATTGAGCGGTAGCTGAAGGATGAGTATTGTTCGAATATTGCTTTTACTCCAATGTTCACAGCTTCTTCAGTACCTACTATTTTGACATCATCCTTCAGTAGATGAAACAAAAGCTGAAGTGAATGATAAGTTCCTGCACTGATTATAATTTGATCTGGTGAACAGCACACCCCCCGTACTTGATGCAAGTATGAAGCAACTTCCTTTCGTAAGCCATATTCACCCTGCAAGTCTGGGTTTTTTTGGAGCAGATGAAGGTTTTCAGACGTTAAATATAAACTGCTCCATTTTTTCCATTTTTTAAAAGGAAAATGATAGAGATCGACATGGTCATAATGAAAGTCGAAACTCGCAATTTGATTTTTGGGATTCTCTTCTTTGGGTTCTCTGGAAGCTTCAGTTTGCAAATCCGATATGTTTTCCGGTGAAACAGCGTAAAAACCGCTTCTAGGCTTGCTTCTGATGAATCCCTCTTCTAGCAATAGTTCATAGGCATCAGCGATAGGCGTTCTGCTGATTTTTAAATATACTGATAGATTTCTGATTGATGGAAGCCTTGTATCCTGTTTGATTCTCCCCGATATGATTTCCTCGCGTATGTATTGGTACAGTTGTATGTACAAAGGGATATTCGATTTTTCATTCAGTAGCGGCATGAGTTCAATCACTGATAGTACTCCTTTATTAATAAACTGACATCCAAAAGTAAGCAAAAACTGACCATTTAACATTTTCTGAAATTTTGATACGGTAATCATAACATTTTTTCAAACTTATGTATATAATTGCTAGATTTTAATAGTTAAGGATTGTAAGACATGTCTGTCACTTTACCTCATATCAAACTGACGACCCGTATCTGCAAGCCAGCCCATAAAAGGTAGCGCCATCAAGCTGAATCTGAGTAAAAATTCATATCCGCATCCAGTTTTAGTCAGGGAAGTACTGAGAAGAGAACATGCGATTATATCCGACATCAAATGTTCCGACAGTGCTCCTGCAGCCATCTTCAGAAGCAGAAAGACTGGCCCGTATGTTCTCCGGACTCGTCTTCATAGATGAAGTTTATAAGGATTTTGCAGTTTCAAATACATCAGAGATACCTTTGATTTAAGATATGACAATATGATAGTGGTGTGAACAGTTCTAATACTTTTTCATTTTGTGGTGCCCGTGCTGGGCCGCTGTTTTGCTGATAAAGAACTTATCCAGAAATTGATGAGGGTTATGATAATATACGTAAACTGGCTCAGGCAAAAGCTGGCGCTGGCAGCACTGTGTGATCAGGAGGATCTTAAAGCTTAGATCGTGGGATCAGAAGCACACGCCGCTGCTTAACGGAAAAATAAAAAAACATCGGCTTTGTGTTCTACCATCGCAGACGAATTTTGTTTTATGCATTCTCCCTCCCCGATGGTATAAAGGCGGAACAATTGAATTAAAATCTGCTTGAAAACGAATCCATGTCCGGTACCTCAGTGAAAATTTTTGTTGAAAAACAAGGCTGCGCATCTAGATTGGGACAGATTAAATCCAGATGCTGTGCACAGTAATCGAGCAGCTGCTGTTTTGCCGATCAAAGAGATGGCGCCGACATTAAAATGAGATATTTCTATTTTACTTGGAGGATAATATCAAATGAACTGGTATGCAATCTTTGTTGAAAGCGGAAAAGAAGAAATTGTCCAAAAGTATTTGAACATGTATTTTGATACGGATACACTTTATTCAATGGTCCCGAGAAGGGTTGTGCCCGAACGGAGAAAAGGGAAAATTTATCATGTCATGAAAACATTATTTCCGGGCTACGTACTTATCAAAACAAGGATGAATGGCAACATGTTACATAAAATTCGTTCAATTCCTGACTTCTATCGATTTGTAAATAATGGCAGCTGTTACACTAAAGAAACCGGGGAATATTATTGTCAAATAAGAGAAGAGGAAATGAGCGTTTTATTTAAATTGATAGAAAAAGGCGACATTATCAGTTATTCGAAGATTAAAATAGAGGAATCCAAAGTTTATGTGGTCTCAGGACCTCTTCACGGGCTGGAAGGCACCATTAAAAAAATTGATAAACGCAAAAAAAGAGCAAAAGTCCAGCTAAATTTGCTCGGTAAAGAACAAACGGTAGAACTCGGGATTGAACTGAGCGTTAATGATTCCGTCCGCTCCTAAAAGTCTAAAAATTAAAAATCATTTTTGGAATGAGTTGTGTTACAATAAAATATACAATTTATAATCAAACTTTGACTTGGAGGTGGTATGATGGGGCCCTCTGCTTAGGCAACAATACACCGCGTACCTCAATGTTAAGGAAAAATGATTATATCAGGAGGTGACTCCTTATCCTTGTATGAGAGGATAAGGTTAAATGGACGATATTGACAGTCTGATTTTAATTGGTGTGCTCATTGCTTTAACCGCGTTTTTCGTTGCGAGCGAGTTTGCGATTGTTAGAGTAAGGAGATCCAAAATTGATCAGCTTATAACGGAAGGAAACAAACGGGCGATACTCGCAAAGCGTGTCATTACAGATTTGGATGAATATTTATCTGCATCCCAGCTGGGCATTACATTGACATCAATCGGGCTCGGTGTACTGGGGGAGCCGGCATTTGAGCGGCTGCTGCATCCATTGTTTGAACCGCTCGGCCTGCCGGAATCGGTTTCTCATGCGGTCTCTTTTGCGGTCGCGTACGGTTTGATCACGTTTCTGCACGTTGTAGTAGGTGAACTGGCCCCGAAAACGGTCGCGATCCAAAAGGCAGAACAGCTGACCTTGCTGATAGCGGGTCCATTGCGTTTATTCTATTTGCTCCTGTTTCCGTTTATTTGGATCCTCAATGGATCTGCGCGGCTTTTATGCGGCTTGTTCGGTTTAAAGCCTGCGTCAGAACATGATGGTTCCCATTCTGAGGAAGAACTCAGAATGCTGTTGTCTGAGAGTTTAAAAAACGGAGAGATTAATCCGTCTGAATATAAATATGTAAATAAGATTTTTGAATTTGATAATCGGATCGCCAAAGAAATTATGATACCGCGGAAGGAAATGGCCGCTGTGTCAACAGAGATGACGATGGCCGAGATGCTTGAAGTCATGCTGAAGGATAAATACACACGCTGGCCTGTGACAGACGGGGACAAAGACAGTGTCATCGGTTTGGTCAATACGAAGCATTTGTTTTCTGATTTGTTGTTTATGACAGAAGAGGAACGAATGAAGATGACGATCCATCCGTATGTGCGGCCGGTAATCGAAGTGATTGAAACCATCCCGGTTCATGACTTGCTGATTAAAATGCAGCGCGAACGCATTCATATGGCCATATTGTCCGATGAATACGGAGGAACCTCGGGACTTGTGACGACAGAGGATATTCTTGAGGAAATTGTCGGCGAGATCAGAGATGAATTTGATGAGGATGAACAGCCGCTGATCCAACATCTTGGCGACCGCCATTATGTCATGGATGGAAAGGTTCGGATCGATCAGGTGAACAGCCTTCTTGATGCATCGATTCAAGAAGACGTCGATACGATCGGCGGGCTGATATTAAAAGAAAACATCGATGTTGAGGCTGGTGAATCCATCCGCATCGGTTCATACACGATAAAGGTGCTGAAGATGGACGGCCGATTAATCAAGCAAATTGAGATCAAAAAAGAAGCTGGCAGCACAACCGGGGTTACGGCGCACCACACGATGCCGTTGCCTGAGCCTGTGATGCTGAACAGTGCGACCTTGAGCGAGAAATAAGCTCAAGGTTTTTTACGTTGCAATTGTCCAGCCGCACCAAAACGCCAAAAGCGACCCGCAAAGCGTTAGGGTGATGTACAGAATGCTTTCCATAACGCGTTTGGCCAGCAGGAGCTGAACACTTTCAACGCTGAAAGTGGAAAAGGTCGTAAAGGCGCCAAAAAATCCCGTGCCGATGATGAGGGAGGCCGAAGCATTTGTGACGTGGAGCCCTGTAAACAATCCAAGCCCGAGAGCCCCAAGTATATTGACTGTTAATATGCCAATGGGCAGGCTGGGACCTTTGGTTTTGGCGGTGATGACATTGCCAAGCCAAAAGCGCAGCATCGCGCCAAGGCCGCCCGCTATAAAGATACCCGCCAGTGTCATCTTGCCTGCAGCTCCTTTCTTTGCTGAATGCCTGCTATGACGCGGCCCGCCAGTACGCCAACCAGCGCAAGAACGATTCCTGATATCAATGAGAGTGCCATATATAAAACAGCTAATGAGGGTTGTGCTTGCAAAAGCATCACCGTTTCTTTAGAAAACGTAGACATTGTTGTAAAGCCGCCGCAAAAGCCGGTACCTAAAAAAACCGGCAGCAGAGGCCGTTTTGCCTTGATCATAAAAAAACCGGTCAGAATGCCTAATAGAAGGCTTCCAGCCGCGTTTTCCAGCAAGGTTGCAGCGGGGAACTGATCGGTCTGTATCCACATGTTTAATCCGTATCGGAGGCAGGCGCCAAGCGCGCCTCCGACAAACACCGCGCTATATCTTTTCATGTTTGCCATCCTTTTTGATGAAATCCGGGTAGTCTGTTACGATGCCGTCCACGCCCATGGCTTGTAATTTTGCGGCTGTCTTTTGATTCTTGACAGTCCATGCAAACACTTTTAAGCCGTTTTTATGGCCGGAAGCGATCATCAGCCGGTTGAGACGTGTGTATTTTATATTGACATAGTTTGCGAGAGATTGGCAGGCCTTCAGCTGATATCTGGACAGCATACCAAAATTGGGCCTCATAATGACCGCTGTCGGAAACGATGGATAAAGCTCATGGAACCTCTGGACGGAGCGGAACTGAAAGGATTGGACAATATTGTTGATAGAAAAAGAAAATTGCCCTAACAGCTGTCCCACTTCTTCTTCAATTCCGATTTGAGATGGATGGCCTTTTAATTCAATTAATAGGCCGATTTTTTTGTGGTAGCGCTTGAGCACCTTTTCCAAGGTAGGAATACGCTCTCCCTGAAAAGCAGGGCCGTACCAGCTTCCTGCATCGAGTTTCTGCAATTCCTCCAATGTAAAATCTTTAACAAAACCCGATCCGTTTGTTGTACGGTCAACTCTGTCATCGTGTATCACAACAATCTGCCTGTCTTTTGTAAGCTGGACATCCAGTTCGATCATATCTGCATTCATTTCCGCCGCAAGGTCAAATGCGGCAAACGTATTTTCCGGAGCGTAACCTGATGCTCCGCGATGGGCAATGGTGTACAAGCTAAGTCAGCTCCTCATATGGGCATTTCTGTTATTGTATCAAATCCATATATGCACGGCGATACAAACTGGTGAATTTTTTCTGCCATATCGGAATGGTCCTGGCTGAGAACCGCGTATATCTAAATAAAGACACTTAGCGTATCAGAACATATTTCGTCAGGGAATCAGGCCTTTCGACATATTCACAAAACATTCTGTTACTTTATAATAGCAAAAAAGGAGGCGAGATCATGGGAAAAGGGAGAATCAGAGTGGAGGAAAGAATTAAAGCCGAAACGGATGCTGAAATGCAAAAAGCAACTCTCCTAGATCAGACACAAACGAAAAAAAGTAAGTGACTGTTCCTGTTGAATCTGGCTGAATAGATGAATTGAGAAATGGCCCCGGCGTTCCGCCGGGGTTTTGTGCTGAAATAAGACATTTAGATGAGCATCTTTACGAATCTTTTAGTATAATAAACATTTGATTTAAATAGAAGGGAGACTGTCATGCTAGATTATCTGCAACAATACTTCACACTTGATAAAATGATACAAATCGGCATCAGCTTGGCGATTTTGCTGGTGTTTCTTATACTCAGAAAACTGTTTACAAGATATTTCTTTCAGTTGCTTTTTAATCTCACGAATCGGCGGAAAACAGAAATTTTCAAACAGGTGGTTGTGGCGTTTGAAAAACCGGCCAGATGGTTTTTTGTTGCTTTAGGGCTGTTTTTAGCGATCCGGTATTCACCGTTTTTAGACGAACAAATGCCTGTCATCAGCAACATATACCGCTCGCTGATTGTGGCGCTTTTGTGCTGGGGGCTTTGTAATTTGACCGCAGCGTCTTCGTTTATCTTCCATAAGGTGAATCAGCGCTTTGAGCTGGAGATGGATGACATTCTGGCGCCGTTTTTATCCAAATTGCTTCGTTTTGTCATCATTGCGCTCAGTGTCAGTGTGATCGCTCAGGAATTCAATTATGATGTCAATGGATTCGTGGCGGGCTTAGGTCTTGGGGGACTCGCTTTTGCGCTTGCAGCGAAGGATACCATCAGCAACTTCTTCGGCGGAATCATTATTATTACAGAAAAGCCGTTTACCATCGGTGACTGGGTGGAGACGTCGACGGTAACGGGCTCAGTAGAGGATATTACCTTCCGAAGTACGAGGTTCAGAACCGCACAGGGAGCGCTTGTAACAGTGCCGAACTCTACGCTGTCGATGGAAGCGATCACGAACTGGACAAGAATGACCAAACGCCAGATCACGTTTTCCATCCATGTGTCCTACGCTACGCCGGTTGAGAATCTTGACCGCTCTATTCGTTCTCTCAGAACAATGCTCTTAGAGCACGAGGGCGTTGATAATGAAACGATCATGGTCAACTTTGATACGTTTGCCGACAGCTATTACAATTTATTTTTCAACTTCTATACAAAAACAGCGGTTTGGGCTGAAAATCTCGATATTAGAGAGGATATCAACTATAAAATCATTGAAATCCTTGCCGCAGAGGGTGTCGAGTTTGCATATCCCGGCCAAATGGTTTTTGTGAAGCAAAAGCACCAAAACGATCCGTTCCAAGTGAATGTAAGTAAAGAGGAAAAGGAACGGGCTTAAAAAGGGAAAGACTTCGTCTGACAGAGGCGGAGTCTTTTTCGTGGTAAAATAAGAGAAAAAAGGCGGTGTTAAGTTGGAAGCATTCGAAAACATTTTAAATGAAGCGCAGCGAATTGTCGTGCTGACCGGAGCGGGAATGAGCACAGAATCAGGAATTCCCGACTTTCGTTCGGCAGGAGGCATCTGGACGGAGGATGCCTCAAGAATGGAAGCGATGAGTGTTGATTACTTTTTAAGCCACCCGCGTCAGTTTTGGCCCAAATTCAAAGAATTGTTCCAGATGAAAATGAGCGGCAGCTTTGAACCGAATGAAGGGCACTTGCTTTTGGCTGAGCTGGAGAAGCAAGGGAAGCAGGTCGATATCTTTACGCAAAACATTGACGGCCTTCATAAAAAAGCCGGGAGCAGACATGTGTACGAATTGCATGGGTCTATCCGGACAGCAGCCTGCCCGGCATGCGGAGCGCCATATGATCTCCCTCATTTGCTGGAGCGGGAGGTGCCGGAGTGTACGGCGTCCGGAAAAGATGGTGCCATTTGCAAAACAGTATTAAAAACCGATGTGGTTCTCTTTGGCGATGCCGTCTTGCACTTTGAGACCCTTTATGAAAAGCTGGATCAAGCAGATCTTTTATTGGTCATAGGCACATCTCTCGAAGTCGCTCCGGCAAGATTTGTGCCTGAGGACGCAAGCCGGATTCCCGGCATGAAGAAAGTCATCATTAACCTAGAACCGACGTATTGCGACAGCTTGTTTGACATGGTTATCCATCAAAAAATTGGAGAGTTTGCCCGAAGTTTGGGAATAAAAAAGTGAGGCCGCACTCATGCGCCTCACTTTTTTTATTCGTGCACAGGAACCATTGTGTCCTCTAATACTCCAAAGGAATAGCCTTTTTCTTTTAGTTTATTGATTAATACCGGCAGCGCGTTCACTGTAGCCGGAAGATCATGCATGAGAATCACATATGGCCGGCTTGAATGGCTGTGTTCCATATTCTCCAGCTGCTGTAAGACGGCCGTCACATATGCTGAATTCCGGTATTTCCAGTCCATGCTGTCGATGGTCCAATCCCAGTACACAAAACCGTTTTTCTCAAGATTGCGGATTTGTGAGGAGGTCAATGACGGCTTGCTGCCGTATGGCGTTCTGACAAGATCGGTTTTATATCCTGTAATGTCTTGCAGCGTGTCACGCGCCTCCCGCATTTCTTTTAACGGGGATGTCGGTGTTTGGTAGAATAGTTTATTATTATGGGTGACGCCGTGTAAACCGAGTGCATGGCCTTCCTTTTCTGATCTTTTCACAGCTTGTTTGAATTCATTCATCCGCGGTGACAGCATAAAAAATGTCGCTTTTACATCAGTGCGCTTCAATACGTCGAGCAAGCGGTTTGTATAGGCTGACGGGCCGTCATCGAAGGTTAGGTAAACCGTCTTATCTCCCATGTTCTGTTTCGTCTGCAGATGTTTTATCAGCAGATCGGGGGAGTCGTTTTTCAGCTTCAGGCTTTCCTTCTCATTGCGAAGCTCGCCGTTTGTTGTGACAGTGACTTCCTTTGCTTTCGTTGAGCTGTTGGAATAAACCAACATCACCATAATCAAAAGCAGCACACATAAAACTGCTAAACTTGCAAATTTAAAGGCAAGCGAAACTGCAGAAGGAGAAGCGTCTTCTCTCGTTTGTCGCATAACAATCTCTCCATTGGCATAAAATCTCTACATAACGCTGTACAGCAGGCAGCTTATCAAGATGCATAAGTTTACAACTTATGTATTACGAGTCAAGTATACAGGAATAAAAAAGGGAAGAACATAGAAAAAATGTCGAAATGTCAGATTTTAAGGAAAAAATAAACTCCTTCCCGCTATAGATCTCTTGTTCTTTCTGTTTTTCAGCTCATCCAATATGGTAGAATAAGTGACAATGACAGCTAGAAAAACTTCAGGGAAATCTCGAAAAGGGAGGGCTATTATGAAGGTTTTAGTCAACGGACAGCTGATCGAACGCAGCGAAGCATCAATCGATTTGGAAGATCGCGGTTATCAGTTTGGCGACGGTATTTATGAGGTTATCAGGGTGTACAAAGGGGTATTGTTCGGCTTGCGCGAGCATGCGGAGCGTTTTTTCAGAAGTGCGACTGAAATCGGAATCTCACTCCCGTTCAGTATAGAAGATCTCGAGTGGGATCTGGAAAAGCTTGTTCAGGAGAATGCGGTCAGTGAGGGAGCGGTATACATTCAGACGACAAGAGGTGCGGCGCCGCGAAAGCACCAGTACGAAGCTGGACTTGAGCCGCAGACGACTGCTTACACATTTTCTGTGAAAAAACCGCAGCAAGAACAGGTGTACGGAGTGGCAGCCATTACAGATGAGGATCTTCGCTGGCTGAGGTGTGACATTAAAAGTCTGAATTTACTGTATAATGTCATGGCGAAGCAAAAGGCCTATGAAGCTGGAGCTTTTGAGGCCATTTTAATTAGAGACGGTGTTGTTACGGAAGGTACATCCTCTAACGTTTACGCCGTTATCAACGGGACTGTGCGAACGCACCCGGCTAACCGGCTCATTCTTAATGGCATTACACGGATGAATATTTTAGGGCTGATTGAAAAGAACGGGCTCAAGTTTGATGAGAAGCCTGTCAGTGAGGAAGAGCTGAGACAGGCAGAGGAAATCTTTATCTCGTCAACGACGGCAGAGATTATTCCGGTCGTGACGCTCGATGGGGACTCAATCGGAAACGGCGAACCCGGACCGGTGACAAAACAGCTTCAGGCTGCTTTTCAAGAAAGCATTCAGCAGGCAGCAAGCATTTCGTAATGAAGCATAAAAAAGAGCCCGCTTTGCAAGCGGAGCTCTTTATTTTTTAATAAATCCAACCAAAATTGAGATCATCGGCGATATATAGAGGAAGAATGTAAACGGGATGTAGTCTATGACGGGAACGCCAAGCGCGCTCGCCATAAAGGCTCCGCATACTCCCCAAGGGATCAATGGATTCATTAATGTACCGCCATCCTCTAAGGATCTGGAAAGATATTTTCGCTGGATGTTTTGTTTGTCGTATAAGGTTTTAAATGATTGTCCCGGTATTAATATTGATAAATACTGTTCACCGGTTGCCAAATTGACGCCGATGCTTGAACAGACAGTCGCCGCAATCAGCTGACCTTTCGAGCGGATGCCTTTCATGACACCATCCAATAGTGCGGAAATTAACCCGATTTTCTCCATCAATCCGCCGAGTGCAAAAGCGATCATAATGAGCGAGACTGAGCCCATCATGGATTGCAGTCCGCCTCTGTTGATAATTTTAGCGGCAGCCTCATTGTCTGTTTCGAACGTCGTGCCATGTTGCAAAGCTGTCATAAATGCTTGCATGCTGCTGTCAGGTACAAAGATAGCAGTCAAAATTCCCGAGGAAATAATTCCTGCAGTCAGAACGGGAATCACGGGCACACGCTTAACCGCCAGCAAAACGACTAAGAGCGGTGAAAGAAGCGCCCATGGCGTCACATTTGCTGCATCCTTGATGCCGGTTATGACATGTTGAATATCATCGGTTGAAGCCGTGTCCGCTGATACTGATAAACCGAGAAAGTAAAACAGCACGACGGTGATGAGCAAAGCCGGAATAGTAGTGCCCATCATATGCCGAATGTGTTCAAAGATCGGTATTTCGCCTATGCCGGCGGCAAAATTGGTTGTGTCCGACATCGGCGACATTTTATCACCAAAGCATGCGCCGCATATGACCGCGCCTGCCGTCCATTCAAGCGGAACGCCGGCCGCGCTCGCCACGCCAATCAGTGCGACTCCAATCGTGCTCACAGTTGTCAGGCTTGAGCCGACAAGCGTGCTGATGATCATGCAGGAAAACAAAGCCGTCAAAAGAAGGTGGCTGGGTTCAATAAAGGACAGGACGTAAACTGTTACGGACGGTATTGCGCCGCTGTACATCCAAGCGCCGATTAAGATGCCGATCAGCGCCAGTACGATAATCGGCTGTACGCCGTTCTTGATCCCATCTGTAATCCCTTTTTCTAGGGTCTTCCAGGAAAAACCGAACCATAAACCGGCTGCTGAAAGCATGACAACACATAGAAACAGCGGGATATGCGGTTCTGTATGAAGCAAGAATAAGCAAGAAATAATGATGCCTAACATAAATATAAATAAACCGACGGCTAACGGAAATGTCAGCTTTTTTTGAGAATCCAAAATAACACCCCATATGATCTTTAATGCTTTTGTGCTTTTGGGCACGAAAGCATTATAACAGAAAAAAACGAAAATCTATGTTTTTTCACAATTATGACTTTAAAAAAGCGAGCACTGGGCGTGCTCACTTTACAATCAGGACGGGTATATCCGATTTCGCTGAAAGTTTTTCACTTACACTTCCGAATAATAACTTTTTCAGCTTGTTTTGATCTCTGCTTCCGGTTACGATCATATCAGCAGAAATGCGGTTCGCATACTCGATAATGGATTCAGCCGGATCGCCTTCTACTATATCTATATCCCCATTGGCCTGCTGGTCATTGAGCATCATCCTGGCTTCGGCGATGACTTCTTCCGTACGGTCCTCGTAGATGATTGGCTCAGTTGGTGCGACATCTGATATCAGCGGATCAGGAACACTCGTCATGCCTCCGCCCATATAACTTGCTCCTGCTTCGGGCCTCGGCGGGTCGATGATGGTCTGAGTGTCTTTCATATCATGTGAATGGGCGACGGTAATGGCGGCATCTACGGTTTTAGCAAGATCAATGGCTGTCTGAAGCGCTCTCTTACTATTTTCACTTCCGTCAAACGCAACGATAATACGGTCAGCATGAAACATCATTTTCACCCCTTCAAAAAACGTCTTACAACACAATACCCGGATTTGAGAACCATTAACCTTTTCCTTATCAAGTGAAGATTGATATAATTTGTTATTCTTTTATCAAAAGGTTCTAAGATGACTGCTGGCTCGTCCCAGAATGTCAACATGATAATTTTTTCAAAGCCTTTCTCATTTCATTCCCTAGACAGACAAGTGAAGACCACGTAACTCTTCATTTTCAGATAAAGTAAAATTCATTCATACAACATCAACATCTAAAGAATCATTTTTTTGAGCTTCTTCTTTGATACCGGTCTCTTTTTGAACCAAATCAGATATACATTTCAACTAGACTGAATCATCCTCAATCATCACTCTAATTTTATCCATAACATTCCCCTTGCAAATTGAATGTTTTTACGAGTTTCATAGAATGGAACTCATTAACCAAAGCAACGCAGTGAGTATAAGCATCTTAATCTACCTTTTTATTTGATTTCGAATGAAGGAAAGCGTATCATTTGCCAGTTTTTTGCGACAAAGAACAATACCGGAATGACCACAATTATAGACATATCTTTTGGGTTTCTCCCAACTTTCCCATAAATCATCTGCATCTTTTAAGTCAATATATTGATCATGTTTAGCAGAAATCAGCAGAATGTTATCTTTATTAACTTTCGGCAAGGCTTGGCTAGGATCTGTGATATTCCAATAATTAATTAAATCTTCATAGGTCACACCATTTTGTTCTAATTCTTCTCTTATGAATTTACCTGGGATCGTGTTCCATATCGAATAAGAAAGGCGATTGGCATAAAAGATTGATACCACTGCATCAATTTTAGATTCTAGGGTAGCAATTAGATTAGTAACCCATCCCCCTAAGCTTACTCCCACTATGATAACAGGCCCTTTTTTATTTGCTTTTATCCAGTGAATTAACGCACGTAAATCTACAATGGCCTGTCTTGTCGACTCAATTGTTCGATCAATATTTGCACTTATCATCAATTCGCCACTATACAGTGAATTTTCCGGTTCTCTTTCAAAATGGTATGGAAGAGAATAATAATACATATTCCAGCCTAAACCGTTCATGATACGATTATGAAATATTTTTTTGATCCTATTGTACGAAACCATGCGCCAGCCGTGTACAAAGATGACATTGGGTTGATCTATATCATTTTCATTTAAAAAAACCTCCCCTTTTAAAGTATCATTAACAAGATTCCCAGATTGAATTGAGGATTCATAACTAAATGTTCCAACCCTATAACTTTCTTTAGATTCATTCAAATCAATGGAAACATCAGCTATATTTGCACTGTAAAATTCCTCTCTATTATCTATATCGGCTGTAAAAGCAGCAGAAAAATGTTTATCTTTGCTTCTTTTCCTGTGTAAATCATATAGGGCAAAACGATCTATCATTTCTAAAAAATACACTTTTAAGTCCTCCTTGATTATTAAAAATATGGTGTTTCTCTTTTATGTTTTTATCCCTCAAAGCTGCTTAGGCATTTAAAGCCAGCCGCAGCATTTTTCCTAATTTGGTTGTTTAAACGAGTGAACCAGCGAAGGAGCGCGCGCTTGGACGGGTTGAATTTCGTGATGTGTCATTTGCCTATTAAGATGGTGAAGAGATATTAAAATATATTTCCTTTGCCGCGCAAAAAGGCGAAACCGTAGCCCTCGTCAGTCATACCGGATCAGGAAAAAACTCGATTTTGAATCTGCTGTTTCGTTTTTTATGATCCGCAAAAAGGGGATGTTCTGATTGATGGGAGAAGCATTTACAACATGTCAAGACAGGTACTTAGAGCTCATATGGGCATTGTGCTTCAGGACCCGTACCTATTCTCGGGCACAATCGGTTCTAACGTAAGCCTCGATGATGAAAAAATGACCGAAGAAAAGTCAAAAAAGCACTGAGACAAGTCGGGGCCGAGCCGTTTCTGAAAAAACTTCCGAAAGGCATCGATGAACCCGTGATTGAAAAAGGAAGCAAGCTATCCTTTGGAGAGCGGCAGTTCATTTCTTTCGCAAGAGCTCTGGCCTTTGATCCCGCTATTTTGATTTTAGATGAAGCAACGGCGCATATTGATACAGAGACCGTGATCCAGAAGGCGCTTGATGTCGTCAAACAAGGGCGTTCCACCTTCGTCATCGCCCATCGGCTTTCAACAATCATTAAACGCGGATCAGATTTTTGGTCCTTGATAAAGGAGAAATTGTTGAAAGAGGGAACCATGAGGAATTAATGGCGGTCAAAGGACAATATTATTAAATGTATGAGCTGCAAAAAGGCAAGAAACCTTCCATTGCATAATGCTCACAACCCCAAAACAATCGTGTTTTGGGGTTGTTATGTAGTTAATAAGCCAGTCCGGCACGATATCCGGCATACTCGCCTGTAATGAGCTCATGATATAAAAAATCAGCTGTATCGCCGACCGTAATGCTTGTACCGCCCTCCGGCAAAACGTTACGCTCCACACGGTAATCGCCGGTTGCTGCTCGGTCCGGGAGGTAAGTGGGGCAGATGATTGTCCAGTCTAAAGAGGATTCTTTTAGCATTTCGTATACTTTTGCATGCTCCTTGGCTGCTCGGGTTAGCTTTCGTTTCGATTCACTTGTTTCAAACCGGTACTTTCCCGGTTCATATCGGGAATTAAGAATGCCTGCGGTGCCGATCGTAATCACCCGTTTGATATGCTGTTCTTTCATAATGGCGATTATATTTGCCATCGCTACAGACAAGGTATCATCACCATCTGTCCCGAGACAGCTGATTGCGATCTCAGCATCCTTCATCACTTTTTTTACATCTTCCCGGCGGCGCGCATTCCCTATGACGATCCGGTCTTTTGAAAGGGGGAGCTCAGCATGATGAGATCTGACCAGAGCGTATATATCAAATTGTTCATCTGCGGCAGCTTGTTTTAAAAAAGCTTGTCCGACACGGCCGCTGGCTCCAAATAAAGCGATTTTCATCAAAAAACCTCCTCGTCCCTCATTATAAAAGGATGTTCTCAGTTTGAACAGCGCGGGAAAGAATACCTGTACAAATAGACAGAACGATGGGAAACATATTCATGAATCATGGATATACTTACAAACTGAACTAGCTCCCAATTCACAACGGCGATGAATGCCACCCTTATTTCCTCCCTTTTTTTCTAGGATATGTGGAGCAGGAAAAAAGGGTGACAATATAAAGAGAGCACGGAAACCGCGCCCTCTATAGCCATATATTGAATTGTTATTGTACGTTGCCGCCCATTTGCTGCTGAGCGAAAGATACTAAACGTTTAGTGATTTCTCCTCCGACAGAACCATTAGCGCGGGAAGTTGTATCCGCTCCAAGGTTAACGCCGAATTCAGAAGCGATTTCTAGTTTCATTTGATCGATAGCCTGAGCTGCGCCAGGAACTACTAATTGGTTTGAAGAGTTTTGGTTAGCCATGTGTAAAATCTCCTTTTTGTTTAGTATGGTTGGGTTAACTGGAGTTGCACCAGTCTGTGGACCCGTCTCGGGTGTCACTGCCGCCTCGGCGTAACCCAATGCTTTGCCGGCTTGTTACTAGTATTATGTTAAAGTGGCCGGATACGCATACGGAAAATTGAGTGGTAAATGTTGAGAAAGCATAAAAAAAGCTTAGCCGTTCAAGCTAAGCTAGTCATAAATATGAAAAAGCATCAGTTGATGTATTTCGTTCATAAGAGCAGGCTCGTCAGCGCGGGCGGGAAACAAATCTCTCCATTCAATTTCACCGCTTTTATGATAGATGCCCTCATAATGGGTTCCTTTATAATAAAACGAAATTCTCCACCCCGGAAGCTTTTCTTTTTGGAACAAAGGTTTCCAGCTGAAATGAGAAATCATGACGGCCACGCTCCTTAACATTGATATCAATTGACCTGATGACGAACGAATTATTTTCATTGTATCACTGTTTTAGAACATCATTAAGGTCTTTGTGATGCAGTTTGTCCCAGCGATGGATAAAGATAAGCCCGCTTTATCAAAAAAGCGGACAGATTACGAAGGCCATAGCGCTTCAGGGGAGGTAATCGCCTTCTCGGATAAATATGACGCGTATTCAAAGCTTCTTCGTTTTGTCAGAGAATCAACATGATGCAAATTCGGATGAGAAAAAATACTGCGGCCCGGACGCGAATTCGCTTCAAACATCCATACTTTACCGCTTTGATCAATGCCAAAATCGAAACCGATCTCCCCGATAAACCCCTCGATATGATCGTGAAGCACATGGCTTGCCGTCAGTGCGGCCGCGGAAAGCTTTTTAATGACCTCAATTCTTTCAGCGGGAACATCGTATACTTCTGCAAGTGTTTTTACGATTCCGCCATTAGATAGATGTGTTGTAATGCTGTTTTCTCCGGAAATTTTTACTGCTATTGCAGTCACTGTCCATTTCCCTTGTCTATTTTTATTGGTATGGACACGGAAATCCGCTGGTTTGCCTTGAAATTCAATCAGATCTACACCTTGCTGAATGAGAAAGTCAGACAGGTCGTGCTGTTTTTGAAATTCTGCCAGAAATGAGGCGGCGTCGGAATAATCGATAGAAGAAAATGTTTTGGCGTCATTCGTATGTTTCACCGTCAGGCCATCGTCTGTTTTTGTCAGCTGGTAAATGCCGGTGCCGAGTGCTCCGTTCGCCGGTTTGATATAGACTTTTTTGTATGCATCACAGAGCTCATCAATCCGCTCCTCAGATGGTGTAAGCTCGGATTTCGGCAAAAAAGGGGCTGTTCTCGGATCTTTTTCGAGCAATTGATGAACACTCCATTTATTAAAAAATGTTTTATTAAACCATGGAATTTGATATTCATCGATCAGTCTCTTTTTTGTATGCTGCAAGAGAAGTGAATCTTCAATTTTTCGGTTTGGCAAACGGTCATAAACGACGTTCGGCAGCGGGACGATTTTTTTCTCCCAGCC
Source organism: Bacillus sp. 0102A (assembly GCF_036765155.1). Lineage (NCBI taxonomy): Bacteria > Bacillati > Bacillota > Bacilli > Caryophanales > Bacillaceae > Bacillus > Bacillus sp. 0102A. The sequence goes on along the minus strand of NZ_JBAIZW010000004.1, from coordinate 247,481 downwards.
ATTTTCCCTGTAAAGGAGCCCCTCAATCGTGCCTTCCTCCCAATTGATTTGGTGAGCGCCAAAAACGAAGCAGTAGCCTCCCGCTTGCTCGTGTAATGTGACAAGCTTAGAAAAAAAGAGGGAACGATCTTTAAAAGGGCGTTCAAGAGATACGGTAAACCCCGCCGTAAAAATGCCGATTAACGGCCCGATATGTACCGTATGATCATGAATCAGAATGTCAGCCCTGCTTCGATGGGGAAGAAAAAGCTCGTGAAATAGATTTTCAGAGAGAAGTACGGTTTGTTCTAAATGCCGCTTGTAAGAAACGTGGCATCTGACAACCTTCGTCCCGAACGCGGCATGCAAGAGACCGTCTCGCTTCAGCGAAGAGGGCAAAAACAAGGTATTTTCACTCGTTTTGTCTATGCCGATCAAAAACCGTTTATGATTCACGCGGAAGAACTCCTTTCTGGCGTTGCTCAGAAAACAGATATTGGCAGCGCTTTAGGGGACAAGTGTACAGCTGATCTTTTTGCTCGGGAGAGACACGCAGAATTGACTTCCTGCCTGGTTTGGAATTAATATCCAATATCCAGATTCTCCCGTCCTTCGCAAGGCATATATCGAGACCAAGTTCAAACAGCGGCCCATAGCGCTCGTCAAGATAATACGGAACCGACTGGGTAATCGAGAACACGTCATCAAGTAAGACTACTTGCTGCTTTTTCGGTATATTTTCAAACCAAGAATCGAATGTCAGCGCATCAGACCCGCCTGACAAATTGGCCAGCAGCCCGTGTTTGTATCCGCGTCTCACGGCCTTTCCGACTGTATTCCATTCACCTGCTTCGTTTTTTTCCATGAACAGGCGAATATCACACGGGTATTGTTCTTTATCTTGAATATTTAAATAAGGCTGAAGCAAATAGTGATGCTGAAGCACTTTTTTGCACCATGTTTTAAAAGAAGCATGGTTGGAAAAGGTTTTTGTCTGCTTATCCTTTCCGATGTGATACGTGGCGGTTATGTTTTTCTTACCGAGATCCAATAGAATAACGCCTCTGCCTCCTGCGCCGAACGCCGGTTTTAAGATGCAGGCTTTTTCCTTGGATAAAAAGGAATGGATTTGTTCATAGCGGCTTACTTTCATCGTCTCCGGAATATAAGGATTGATCACAGCGTGCTGCTGCAAATCATGAAGGACGGTCCATTTATCCGGAAGACCCCGCCCGATGAATTCCGTTTTCGGATATTTTTTGAGCCACTCAACAATCGGCTTCGCTTTTTGGGATTGTGAATCCTTTCCATAAAAACAGCGGTCATAAATATAATCTGGAATCGCCAATTCAGTTTCGTTCCAAGTGCCGCTGGCCGAATGATAGACCGATGCTTTGACACGCAAGGTGTCAGGTGAAATATCAAACGGTGTAAAGCGGATGAATCGTATGCCGAATTCGGGTGCTCTTTCGGCCAGTTCTGCGGAATAATCCGCTTCATGCTGGCGGGATAAGGACATAAAACCGAGTGTTATCATGATGAGACTCCCCCTTTTATTCAAAAGCTGCCGGCGGGTGTCAGCAGCTTTACGGTAAAAACATTCAGGACGAACGCAGCTGACGGTATTCTACTTTACAGATTACGATTCTTCACCTTGCCCTATTCCAGATGTACAAGCTGATTTTCTGACAACATGAATTAGTCTCCTCGTTTGCTAAGTGATTGCATCAGCCTCTATAATACGAATAGGTACATGATCTATTTGAAAAAAGATGAAGCACAGATGGAGGAAGATGAATAGGAATGGGTATTGCAGGAACCTTTATTTTTATGATTGTGATCGGCGCTGTCATTGGCGCAGTGACCAATCATTTAGCGATTCAAATGCTATTTAGGCCATATAAAGCGTACTATTTGTTTGGGAAACGAGTTCCTTTTACCCCCGGACTGATTCCGAGAAGACGGGATGAACTCGCAAAACAAATGGGACTGATGGTCGTCAATCATCTCTTAACCCCTGCGGGTATTAAAAAGCGGCTCGCCTCCGATACAGCCAAAAAACAGGCTCTTCAAGTTGGGGAACAGCTGATTCAAAAGCTGTCACTTTCTAAAATGACAGTAAAAGAAGCGCTTGAAAAAGCCGGGGTTAAGCGTCCCGATGAAGCGGCAGACGCATGGATCAGCAGCTGGACGGATGATAAGCTGAATGAGCTTTTCCGCCAATACGAGCACCAATCATTAAAAGAGCTGGTGCCTTTGGAAGTGCAGGAAAAGCTTGAGGAAAAGATTCCGATGATTTCAGGATATATATTGTCACGCGGTGTTCATTATTTTGAAAGTGATGAAGGGAAAATCCGTCTCGGCAATATGATTGATGACTTTTTAAAAGAGCGCGGCATGCTTGGAAGCATGGTGCAAATGTTTCTAGGCAATACAAGCCTTGCAGATCGCGTACTTCCGGAGCTTCTCAAGTTTTTACGGAATGAGGAGACAAAAAAACTGCTTTCTGATCTCTTGAAAAACGAATGGGGCAAGCTGAGGGAGTATACGTTTCATGAAGCAGACGAAAAGTGGAATGCCAAAGCGCTCATTTTCAGCCTGAAACGAAGAGTGCTGCAAACATTTTCGACGGCTCCTTTCTTCGACAATACGATTGGCACCCTTACCCTCCGTTATGAATCTGAGCTGACCCAGCAAATGCTGCCAGCACTGTTAGATCAATTGCTTGAAGGGGTTTCGGCCAATCTTGAAAGTGTCTTAAAACGGATGCGCCTGGAGGAAATCGTTAAGGAGCAGGTGGACCAGTTCCCGGTGCAACGTCTTGAAGAAATGGTCCTGTCCATTTCAAAAAAAGAATTTAAAATGATTACCTATTTGGGAGGCCTTCTAGGTGGAATCATAGGTGCGGTTCAGGCATTGTTTGTCACCCTTTTTTAAGAAGAAATGATTGTTGATTAATGAAAGGTACTCCATAGTCTGTTATAGTGGAGTGGTATGTCAAACGGCAACGATGAAAGGAGCTATTCACAATGGCTAGTAATTTTTATGATGTAGCGTATGAACTGGAAAAGTCATTACGCGGGAGCGAAGAGTTCACCCGTTTAAAAAACCTTTATGATGAAGTAAACGCAGATGAATCTGCAAAAAGCATGTTCGAAAACTTCCGTGATGTGCAGCTTAGACTCCAGCAAAAGCAAATGGCAGGAGAAGAAATTACAGAAGAAGAAGTGACGCAGGCTCAAAAAACAGTTGCGCTTGTACAGCAGCACGAAAAAATTTCTCAGCTGATGGAAGCGGAGCAGCGCATGAGCGTGCTGATCGGTGAATTAAACAAAATCATTATGAAGCCTTTAGAAGAGCTATACGGCAGTGTCGAAGGCTAATCGGCAAAATCCCTTCTTGGAAAAGAAGGAATTTCAGCGTGTCGACAAACCCTCGCATTCGTTGTCAAGGCTGCGCTTCGGTACTCAATACGGAGTGGAACGGCGGCTTAATTCTCAGGCGTCCTGCCTAAACACCGCCGTCATCACATCCTGTGAAAGTCGCTCCGATGCTCGCCTTTCCTAGACTTCAAGGGTTTGCAATCACGCTGAAAAGATGACAAAATCCTAAAACGAAAACCGTTTTAGGATTTTGTCAACAATCTGAAATCCCTTCTTGGAAAAGAAGGGATTTTTTATTCATTCAGCAAACTTGGAAATTCAATGAATCTTTTACTTCTCCATTGATGATCACTGATAATGTATGGATTCCTTTGTAATGCTTTCTGGTTGTCAGATCCTTAAAGGATTGAATTCTTGTGTATGACTTAGTTTCATTTTTTCGTATATTTGTTTCTGAAATTTTAAATACTTTTTGATGACGCTGACCCCTTGCTTTTATAAAATCAATTGCATACTCAATTCTTACTTTTTGATCCCTTTCTGAATGAATATAGAAAGAGAATTCGAGGTTTTCTCCAATGGGTATACGGCTGGATTGGCATGTTAAATCATGTAATTGGATCGAATCAGCATTTTCATAACCAAAAAGCTGTAAGGCCTGTTTATCGCCCTTTTTTAATAAGGTTCGATAGGCGTGTTTGATGATCCAATCGGTGTAGGGGTGTGTTCCGTGCCATTGATCTGCGATTTTTTTCAGCAAATGAGGATGCGTTTTTGATATATCATTAAGGCTGTTGGCCACGCTTTTCCTTACATACAAGGACTCGTCCTGCATCAGTTTCTCAAGGATCGGCAGAACGGGGGAAGGGTCCGATTTTAAAGCGGGTATCGATTTTCCCCATGGCAGGCGGGGCCTGCTTCCTTCGCTCGCAAGTCTTCTCACGTGTTCATTTTCATGCTCAGACCATGCAAGCAATTGTGCGATCATTTTTTCTTGATCTAAAAGCAAAAAAGGCCTCACAGCAAATTCTGAGGTAGAATAGTGTGTAAAGTATTCCAACGCCTTTATAGATTCTTCCCAATGCGCTAACCCGTACTGTTCCACATAATCAGGAAATAGAATTCCGCTGAGTCCTTTGAAATGAGGGGCTGCATTCCGTAAAATTGCGAGCGCTTCACCGTAATGTTTTGGAAGCGTTTCGTATAAGGAAGCTGTAATGCGGCGCATCCGCTCTTTTAAAGCGAGTTCAGGCCAGTCTTCCTGAAGCAATTGTTCTTCGAATTTGTCTTTGTTAAAATCAGGATAGGAATCCATTATACGATGTATCAATTGAAATATCAGTTCTTCATTATATATTTCTTTTAAATCAGCCATCTGATCACCGCTTTTTTGTTTATTATATATATTATATGGGAATGTATGTTCCGAATCAAGTGTTCGATTCCAAAAAATAACAATAAATCCTACCTCAGGAATACAACATTTGGTTGATTTTTTTAGTTAAAAAAACCCTTGTCATTGGCAAAGAAAACTGAGATAATAGCATTGAAAGCGCCTACACTTACCTGGTTTCAATTGGATACGGTCGCATATCATGCCGTTATAAAGAGGGGATAAGCAACAGAGAGAGTAAGTGTTCGGAGCGCGTCATTGGTCAAACAAGGGGTTCCTGATACATGATTTTTCGTAAATCGAAATAACGATATTAGGGAGAATGGCAGCTTCGATCGTATCCTATCATCTTGCCATACATAAAGTCTGCTGAGTCAGGCTTTTTTTGCTTGGCAGAAAAGGTTGTTCTAAACACAGAGACAGGGTCATATCCTATACACAAGTACAGTCATCAAGGAGGGGGACATCTCTGTGTCAAAACAATTGCTTGCCTTAAACATAGATGGAGCGCTGCTTCGGTCTAGCGGGAAGATTCATCAGGCAACGAAAGACGCGATTGAATATGTAAAGAAAAAAGGGATTTACGTCACACTTGTGACGAACCGCCATTTTCGTTCAGCGCAGAAAATAGCGAAATCGCTTAAGTTGGATGCCAAGCTGATCACCCATAGCGGAGCATATATCGCTGAGAAAATAGACGCCCCGTTTTTTGAAAAAAGAATTTCTGACGACCATACCTTTAATATTGTTCAAGTGCTGGAGAGCTATCAATGCAATATTCGGCTTCTTCACGAGAAGTATTCCATCGGAAACAAGAAAAAGGTGAATTCAAATTTATTGGGGAAAGCACTCATTCATCCGTCTGATCCGATCTTTTATCCAGTCCAGTTTGTAGAATCATTAAGCGATCTTCTCATGGATGAGCCGGTGAGTGCGCCTGTCATCGAGGTGTACACGGAGCACGACATTCAGCTTGACATTACAGAAACGATTACGAAAGCCTTCTCTGCGGTTGACGTTATTCGCGTAAACGATGAGAAGCTGAATATCGTCCCGAAAGGTGTCTCGAAGGAAGCGGGTCTGGCCCTCGTCGCTTCAGAGCTGGGCTTGACTATGGAAGATGTGGTGGCCATCGGGCATCAGTATGACGATCTCCCGATGATTGAACTTGCCGGTCTTGGGGTAGCGATGGGAAACGCCGCTCCGGAGATCAAGAGAAAGGCTGATTGGGTCACAAGGTCCAATGACGAGCAGGGTGTCGCTTACATGATGAAGGAATATTTCCGAATGCAGCAGCGAAAAGGATTTCTTGATAAGTTCCACATGAAACGTGTGTAAATAAAGCCGCTCGCGCCCTGACAGGTGCGGCGGCTTTTTTGCCGGATTGATTTTAGCGGTCTATTTCTGTAAACTAAAGAAAGTTTTGAATCTGATAAATTAGGTGATGAAGTTGCAAATTAAAATAGAAGGCATACATGATGACCGCCTGCATCGGCCTCTGCAAAATATTGCAAATTTGTTTTATGAAGAGTGCGAGCTTGTGTACGGCGGAGAGGAGCCCGCAGGTTTTGTTATTTCGTTAGACTGCTTACAAACGGATGAGCATGTGACGGTTTCGGGAGAGGTGAAGGGAACTGGCCTAACGGAACAGCATACAAAATCTTTTTCTTCAGGCATGAATGAAAAAGAAGCTTTCAAGCAAGTGAAAAACACGATTTCTTATGTGTATCTCAATCTTCTTCAAGCGCACACGGGCATCACGCAAAAGTGGGGAATCCTCACAGGAATCCGGCCAACAAAGCTGCTTCATAAAAAGCTGCAAAGCGGAATGCCGAAGGAGCAAGCACACGCTGAATTGAAAAAAGACTATTTAATTCATGATGAGAAAATCCAGTTAATGCAGGATATTGTTGACCGGCAACTGGCGGCAGTGCCGGATTTGTATCAAGTAAAGGATGAAGTCAGTATTTATATCGGCATTCCGTTCTGCCCGACAAAATGCGCGTATTGCACATTCCCTGCGTACGCCATCCAAGGGCAAGCGGGCAGAGTCGGTTCATTTTTATGGGGGCTGCATTACGAAATGCAGAAAATCGGCGAATGGCTGAAGGAACATGATGTTAAGGTAACAACCATTTACTTTGGCGGCGGGACGCCGACAAGCATTACAGCGGAGGAAATGGATCTGCTGTATGAGGAGATGGTCCGCTCCTTCCCGGATGTGAAAAACATTCGTGAGATTACGGTGGAGGCCGGCCGCCCTGACACGATTACAGAAGAAAAACTTTCCGTTTTAAACAAATATGACATTGACCGAATCAGCATCAACCCGCAATCCTATGAAAATGAAACGCTAAAGGCGATCGGACGGCATCACACGGTTGAAGAGACCATTGAGAAATATCATCTGTCACGCCGGCACGGCATGAATAATATCAACATGGACCTGATTATCGGTTTGCCTGGGGAAGGCGTGAAGGAGTTTAGACACAGCCTTTCAGAAACGGAAAATCTGATGCCGGAATCCCTTACCGTTCATACTCTTTCCTTTAAACGGGCGTCAGAAATGACAAGAAACAAGCATAAGTACAAAGTCGCCGGCAGGGAAGAGGTTTCTCAAATGATGGATGACGCGGTAGTCTGGACGAAAGAGCATGGGTACGTGTCTTATTATTTGTACCGCCAGAAAAACATCCTCGGGAACCTGGAGAATGTCGGATACTCTTTACCGGGACAAGAAAGCATCTACAACATTATGATTATGGAAGAGGTGCAGACGATTATCGGCATCGGCTGCGGCGCGGCAAGTAAATTTATTGACCGGGATACAGGGAAAATCACACACTTTGCCAATCCGAAAGATCCGAAATCGTACAATGAGCGATTTGAGCACTACACGGACGAAAAAATCAACTATTTAGAGCAGACTTTCGCAGGATGCGGTAACAGGGGTGTTTGAGCAGGACGCTTTAGCTTTTAGCCGCTGATCTTTTTTACATGAGCACCGATGCGCAGGTCTGACAACGAATGCGAGGGTTTGTCGACACGATGAAAGCAGCACTGATCACAGTGCTGCTTTTTTTATCCCTGTTTTCTTGCAGGCTGAACCTCTGGCTTCCATTTAAATACCTTGTTCAGCAGGTGGTAGATTCGTTTTGATTCCTTTGTTAAAAGCGGTCCTAAAATCGCCAGAATGAGAACATATAATGCGGCAAACGGCTTTAATGTGGCTGACAGGCCGCCGGCTATCCCGAGATTCGCAACAATAATCGAAAACTCTCCCCGTGATACGATTGTCAGTCCGATATTCGATGACGCCTTATGAGAAAGCCCTGCGCGCCGTCCGGCCGCCATTCCGGCGATAAAGTTTCCGAGAATGGTCAGAATGACTGCTCCTAAAGCAAGCCAAACCGCTTCACCTAGCGAAAACGGATCAATGCTGAGGCCGAAGCTGAAAAAGAACATCGCACCGAAGAAGTCGCGAAACGGAACGACAAGGTGTTCAATCCGGTCGGAATGCTCTGTTTCGGAAAAAACCAAACCGAGCAGCAGCGCGCCGATCGCTTCCGCTACATGAATCGTCTCTGAAAATCCGGCAATAAAAAAGAGCGCGGCGAAAATGACGATAATAAACACTTCATTTGAGCGAATGTCCAACAGCTTATTCAACAGAGGCGGGAGCTTTCTGGCTGCGATAAAAAACAGCAGCATATAACTGAAGGCGATCAAAATGGACAAAAACGCACTCCCGACTGATGTCGCATCACCTAGTACAAGACCGGAAACAACGGACAAATATACGGCAAGGAAAATATCCTCAAACATGATAATACCGAGGATCAGCTCGGTTTCCGGATTGGCCGTTCTTTTTAAATCAACGAGCACTTTTGCGACAATCGCACTTGATGAGATCGTGATGACGCCTGCAAGGACGAGGACTTCCAGAAAAGAAAACCCAGTGATAAACCCGTAAAGCAGCCCGAGGCTGAAATTAATCAAGATATAAATCGTTCCGCCGGCCGCGATTGACTTTCCAGATTTGATTAATTTTCCAACAGAGAATTCGAGTCCGAGATAGAAGAGGAGGAACAGCACGCCCATCCGCCCGAAAAACGCGATGATTTCACTGCTTTCTATAAATGTAAGGTCAATAATCCCCGCTTTCGGAGCGTGGGGTCCAAGCAGCATGCCCAGCACAATCAGAAACGGAATAATCGAAAATTTAATTTTATTGGCGATCACACTGGCAAGCGCCACAAGCACAAGCGCAGTCCCGACTTCAAATACAAGATGATCCATCGGCCGATTACACGCCCTCTCCAGAAAGAAAATCGTGAATCAGTTTCTTCAGATGCTTTCTTTCACCTGAGAGGACAAGTGTGTCATTTTCTTCAATAACCGAGTCTGCCCCAGGGTTTAAAAGTTTTTCCCGGCTGTGCTTGATGATGGCGATCACAGTGACATCGCAGTTCTGGCGGACATCAAGCTCCCCGAGTGTTCGCCCGATCGACTTGGCGCCTTTTTCAACCTTAAACCATTCAATAATGAGATCGCTGAAGGCCATTTCGATCGACTCCAGTGCTTGTGGTTTATAGACCATGCCACCGAGAATAGCCGCAATTTGCCTTGCTTCGGAATCATCCAATGAGATATTGGAAAGAAGCTCATCCGGGTCCCGGTCATGAAACCGGTAAATTTCTCTTCTTCCGTCATCATGAATGATAATGGTCATCTTTTCGTGACTTCTCGTTTCGATTTCAAATTTTTTGCCGATGCCCGGCAGATCGTTTTCTTTAATATTCAATGAAAATCCCTCCGAATGTAGTGTGGGCTAAATGGGGTGAGTTACAAACAAGAACATTTATATTCGGAGGTAATTAGACTGGTATTTGACAGGGACGGCGCAAACCTTTTCCAGCCTGTTTATCAGCGGTTCGTCAAGGGGTTTGACAGACAGCTGCCTGACAGACAGCGCCAGCGGACTGTATTCTTTGACCAGCTCTGCGATGTACAGGCTGCCCGGCGACGGCGTTTTGGCCGACTGTGTTTCCTGCGGATATGAGGACATAGGCACATAGCTGTCAGTGGTTTCTTCAAGCTGGGAAGGCAGAACGACGTCCGAAGGGGGAAAGTAAACCACAAATAAACTTAACAGTAAACTGACAAGCAATTTATCCATGCTTCCTCTCCTCCTTTCGAATAGCCCTCTTTCACTATATAAAACTTTATGTTTCCACTCAAACAATATGCATTTTTCAGTATCTATTGATCTTGAAAAATAAAGAGGTTTATTGGAGGATGGCGGGGAATGTATAGGAGAAAGAAAAAAGCAAACGCATACATGGAGGTGCTTCACATGGAGTTTATTCAATATGAATCGAATGGAACCGTTGCGGAGATTATCTTGAATCGCCCTGAAGCCCATCACGCCCTGAATGAACAGATGCTGTCTGAACTGAAGGAGGCGGTTGAAAAGGCAGCTGCAAGCGAGGCGCTCATCGTTCTCCTGAGAGGAACCGGGAAAGGCTTTTCAGCCGGCGGAGATATTCGGATGATGACATCAGAGCATGACCCTGATGAATTTAAGCGGCTGATGGATACGATTGAGGCTGTCACTCTGTCATTATATCAGATGAAGAAAGTGACAATTGCAGCTATTCACGGCGCTGCTGCGGGACTGGGTCTGAGTTTAGCGCTTTGCTCTGACATTGTGCTCGCGGAAAAAAATGCCGTTCTCGCGATGAATTTTATCGGCATTGGGCTTGTTCCGGACGGCGGAGGGCATTATTTGCTGAAGAAAAGAATTGGGGAAGCGAAGGCGAAAAAGCTCATTTGGAGCGGGAAAAAAATTTCCGCCGCGGAAGGCACCGATATGGGCCTCCTTGACGGGACATTTGCCGGAGACCCTGCGGAAGGCGCAAGACCCTTTATTGAAACCCTTTTGGCCTCGCCTCTTTTGGCGATGATCGAAACAAAAGCCATCTTTCAAAGCCTCCAGCTTGAAGAACTGCAAAAGGTGCTTGCACTTGAACGCAGCGCCCAAGAGAAAATGAGAAGGACCAAGGATCACCAGGAAGGAATCCGTGCCTTTTTGGAAAAACGAGAGCCGAAGTTTCAAGCGTAACAGATCAGCCGGAAAGCTGATCATCTATGAAACAAAATCAGCTTTCCGGCTGCATTGACTACACGATGGGTGTGACTGTGCAGCTCTTTTTCTTTTAATAGGGCTTCACCACGCATTTTAGCCGTTTCTTCATTTTCTGCCTCAAATCGCTCGTTAACCAGTGTTTCCCCCGAAGGATCAAAAGCTGTAAGGAAATAATCAGCCATCAGGTTTCCCCTCCATTTTCAAGGTTTATCAGTCTTTCTTCATTTATAATTATATTCTAAAAAAGAATTCAAAATCCTTTATTAAGTTTGATCCAAAATTAGTATATAATGGGTCAGGGAAGGAGGAGATTTGGTGCTTAAGATTGATCACGTAACGAAGACATTTGGAGATTATAAAGCTGTTGACGGATTGGACTTAGACATTCCGGAGCAGCAAATGTTCGGTCTTTTAGGCGCAAACGGAGCGGGAAAAACGACGACGTTTCGCATGATCCTTGGTTTATTAAGCATTACGGAGGGCTCAATCAGCTGGAAAGGCCGTCCTGTGAATTACAATATCAGCAACAAAATCGGTTATTTGCCGGAAGAGCGGGGCCTTTATCCGAAAATGAAGGTGAAAGATCAGCTTGTCTATCTTGCCAGATTAAAAGGGATGGAGAAGCAGGAGGCTGTAAAAGAGCTCGGCACATGGCTTGAACGCTTCAATATAACAGATTACGAGAATAAGAAGGTGGAAGAGCTTTCGAAGGGAAACCAGCAGAAAATCCAATTCATTTCGGCTGTTTTGCATAAGCCGGAGCTGCTGATCCTTGATGAACCGTTCAGCGGTCTGGACCCTGTCAATGTTGAGTTGTTAAAAGAGTCTGTGATTTCTCTTAAAAACAGCGGTGTTTCTATTTTATTTTCCAGCCACCGGATGGAGCATGTGGAGGAGCTTTGTGAGCACCTGTGCATATTACAGAAAGGAAAGCCGGTTGTGCAAGGCAGGCTGAAGGAGATCAAGCGTTCCTTCGGCAAGAAAAATGTCACGATCCACTCCGATGACGATCTGCGTTTTTTGCAGTCTCATGAAGGCATTCTCAAATGGAAGGAAACGGCTGGCGGCGTCAAGCTGCAGATCGCTAATGAAGATATTTCTCAAGAGATCTTTGCCATGCTCCAAGGAAAAGGGTTTATTAGAAAGTTTGAGCTTGAAGAGCCGTCACTGCACGATATTTTTATAGAAAAGGTGGGCGCCGTCTATGAATAAATTTTGGCTCATGCTTTCTCATACATATAAAAATAAAATAATGGCAAAATCCTTTATTATCTCGACTGTCATCACGGTACTGCTTGTTTTAGTTGTAACGAATATGGAGTCGATCATTTCTATGTTTCAAGGTGATGATACGAAAGAAAAAATCGCCGTTGTTGATGAAACAAACGAATTATATCCGATTTTCTCGAAGCAGCTGAAAGCGGTGGATACAGACGGCGGTCTAGATGTGAAGCAGTCGAAGCAATCGGAGGATGAGGTCACAAAGCAAGTCAAAGATGAAGCGCTCGATGGCATGCTCATCATCAAACGAGATGAAAAAGGGGCCATTTCAGGAACTTATAAAGCGTTAACGATTTCTGATGATAGCACGTACCATACGCTGCAGCAGGCGCTGACGCAAACCAAAACGGCTGTCGGAACAGCGGATCTCGGTGTCTCGCAGGAAACGATCAGCAGTCTTTATGCGCCCGTTACTGTCGGACAGGAGACGCTGAAAGAGGGGGCGAAGTCTGAGGAAGAGCTTGGCCAGACAGCGGGGCTTGTTTACATTATGCTGTTTGTCATTTATTTCTCAGTCATTATGTATGCCAGTATGATTGCGATGGAGGTCGCAACCGAAAAATCCTCGCGTGTCATGGAAATCCTGATCTCGAGCATGCCGCCGATCCAGCAGATGTTTGCAAAGCTGCTTGGCATCGGGCTCGTCGGAATGACGCAGCTTGCTGTCATCATAGCCGCTGGCTCATTGTCGCTAAAGCTGAACAAAACGAGCGAAACAGCTTCATCTGTCGGAGGATTCCTTAATCTGACCGACGTTTCAGCAGCCACTGTCATCTATGCTGTGATTTTCTTTTTGCTCGGATACTTTTTATACGCGACACTCGCCGCGTTTCTCGGCAGTGTCGTCAGCAGAATAGAGGACGTTCAGCAAACGATCACGCCAATGACACTTTTGGTTGTCGCCGGTTTTATGATCGCGATGTTCGGCTTGAATGCACCTGACGCAGGATTTATTACGGTAACCTCGTTTATTCCGTTTTTTACGCCAATGATTATGTTTTTGCGCGTCGGCATGCTTGATATTCCGTTCTGGCAGGCTGCTGCCGGTATCGGAATCACACTGCTCACCATTGTCATACTGGCTGTCATCGGCGCCAGAATTTACAAAGGCGGTGTGTTGATTTACGGCAATTCAAGCGCGTTCAAAGCGATCAAACAAGCGCTTCGTTTAGCGAAAAACTGATTGAAAAACAGCCTGGGCATGAGTTCGGATTTACAGGACTCATGTCTTTGAGTTTTACTTTTATTTGTTCTAGATTTGTAGTAGCCAATATATAATTCAAGGTTGTGGTCAAAATGTTATGTGCCCTTAAATTTAGGTGCAGAAATTCAGACCTTAAGATGCCAAATAGTGAAGTACGTCTAGCTTATAATGGTCTGGTTAAAATTTGTATTTGACTCCAATATTGAAGTTTACTTTTGTGAACTCCGATATGATTCGAGATCTCATTCAACTCTTGCTTCTATTTATGTAGCGTTTGACCACGTTTATTCATTTCACCTGTAAATTTATCCAAAAGAAAAGCAGTCTTATAAGCGTTTGACGAATTTTGATGTGCTTTTGCATCTGCAAGTTGAGGGTCTAAGTGCCTATTTGATTTTCATTTTGTGATTCTAATTTCCTAAAAAAGCATATAAGAATTATGTCGAAATTCGTAAACCCCTGTTGCAATTGTCGTTTTATAAATATTATAATCTTGATAGACTGGCAAAATTATATGAATCTGTTTTATTTGGTATGTCTATGGCGTATTTGTTATCTTTTGGGTGGTGGATAATTTAAAAAATAAAAATTTGTATTTAATTTTTTGTAGAAGTGTGGGGAGTTTTTTTGAAATTTAAAATTTTAATGATTACACAAAATTTTTATCCTGAAATCGGCAGTGCGGGTAACCGTATGAAGAACATGTTCCTCATGCTTAAACAAAAAGGATATCATGTAGAAGTTTTGACTACTGAGCCAACCTATCCTTCCAGAGAAATTTATTCGCAAGACTGTTTATGGAATGAACAAGAGATCGACTTTGATCAAAACATTACTCGATTGTCAGTACAAAACAAAAAATATTCTACCAACCTTTTCAGTCGTCTTTTTTATTATCTAGAGATTATGTTTAAGATGTTTTTTTATGTCACAAAGGATAAAAAAAAATTTGACATTGTGTTTGTTACTTCTCCGCCTATTTTTGTAGCCTTTGTCGGATTTGTTGCGAAATACCGGTATAAAGCAAGAATGTTGCTGGATGTAAGGGATTTATGGCCAGAATCTCTAAAAGGTGTGGGTGTATTTCATCATTCTTTAATCATTTGGCTTTTTGAAAAAATAGAGTCTGCTTTATATCGGAAGGCAGATCATATCATTATCAACAGTGAAGGATTTATAACTCATTTTAAAAATAAATCAGAAGATTTAATTAAAAAATTGATGTTTCTTCCGAATGCAGCTAGAAAAAATGAGATAGTGTTAAGAGAGCGTCAAGAAACTTCAACATTTCACGTAGTTTATGCAGGCAATATCGGCCTAGCCCAAGATGTCACAATCTTAAAGCAGCTTGCTGAAAAGCTTGATTATTATAATATTTCTTTAACTGTTATCGGTTATGGAGTTCACAACCAGAACTTTGCGGACTTCGTTCATCGTCATGAACTTAAAAATGTAAAACTTCTGAAACCGATGGGGAGGCAAGACTGTTTAAATCAAATGGCTCTCTGTGATGTTGGAATTGCCATACTAAATAATTCTAATGTTTTTGAAACCGTTTTGCCTGGAAAGATTATTGACTATTTAACTTGTAAACTTCCTGTTGTAGCTTCATTGTCAGGCTATCCTAAGAAATTGATTGAGGACAAAAAAATAGGATTTGTTACAAACAGTCAATCAGTAGATGAAATGGTAGATTATATTTTGAAGCTTCATCATAATTCTGTGTTGTTGCGAATGATGAAACAGAATTGCGGGAAATTTATAGAAGAAAATTTCTTGTGGGAAAATAATATTAATAAGTTAACAAATGTGATAGATAAAATTACCAAAGGTTGATAATAATGATGAGAACGAAAGTTTGTATGTTTGTCTGGAATCATTTCACAAATGACGCTAGGGTAATGAGAGAATGTATGGCATTATCTGAAAATATCTATGATGTAGACTTAATTTGTATCGACGATCCGAAAAACCCTGATCTGAAAGCTTTTGAAGAATACAATCAACATTTTCGCGTTCACCGTGTAAAAAGATACCCTGATAGCATGATGTTTTTTCAAAAAGTAAGACAATTCAAATCTCTGTTGCTTTTGGCTTTTCTTTTATGGTTGTTAGTGATTTATTTCCTGCCAATTCCTGCGATTGTGTGCACTCTATTTGCTTTTGTTGTTCTCAAAACGAAACTTAAAACAGCTATCGTCCGAGGAAGTATCATCCTAAGAATGATTTTAAAAGGTTTTAATAAAAAATATGATTTATATCATTCAAATGATTTAAATACCCTTCCTCAAGGCTACATTTGTTCAAAGTTTCGCCTAAAGAAAAAAAAGCTTATTTATGATTCACATGAAGTTCAAACTAGCAGAACAGGATACGATAGTAGTTTTTACGGAAAAATGGAAGCTTTTTTAATTAAAAAAATAGATGCCATGATTGTCGAAAACCATACAAGAGCGGAGTACAATGAGGTTCTTTATGGGTTTTATCCCTATGTCGTTCATAACTATCCTTTTAAGCAAATAGAGTCTATGGAAAAAATTGATCTCCACAAATTATTGAACCTCCCCCAAAATGAAAAAATACTGTTATATCAGGGGGGGATACAAACAGGGAGAGGGCTTGAAAATCTTGTCAAAGCGACTCCGCAGTTTAATGAAGGCACCCTTGTTTTTATTGGAGATGGCCGAATAAAGCCTGATTTAGAAAGAATGGTTGCGGAATTGGATATTGGAGATAGGGTTAAATTCCTGCCCAAAGTTCCATTAAATGACCTTCCTAAGTATACAAGAAATGCATATCTGGGTTTTCAAGTTTTAAATAATGTTTGTTTTAATCACTATTCTGCATCTTCTAACAAACTATTTGAGTATATGATGGCCGGAGTTCCAGTAGTCGCATGTAACTTTCCTGAAATCAGGAGGGTGACAGAAGGGGAGGGAACCGGCGTAATAGTAGATTCCCATGACTCGGATTCTATTGCCGAGGGAGTTAATCAGCTCCTGGGCAATCCTGAATTAAGAGAAGAGTTAAGGAAAAATAGCCTAAAAGCAAGAGATCTATATAACTGGGAACAAGAAAAAACCGCTTTTTTAAGAGTTTATAGTAATTTTTATAAAAATCGTTTAGCCTAGTTTTTATATCATAATTAGTTAATTAGTATCAAAAAGGAGCATATAATATATGAAAATCTGTACTATGGGTCTTGGTTATATTGGATTACCTACATCTATTATGTTCGCAAAGCATAATGTTGAAGTAGTAGGTGTTGATGTTAAGCAGGAAGTAATAGATTCTTTAAACGCTGGTACCATCCATATTGAAGAGCCGGGGCTTCAAGAAGCTTTGAATGAAGTGGTTCAAGCAGGCAATTTTAAGGCGTCTTTGATGCCGGAAGAAGCAAAAGCGTTTATTATCTCTGTGCCAACCCCAAATCGAAACGATGAACATAAATCTTGTGACTTAACTTATGTGCTTGACGCAGTTAAGACTATTCTACCCTTTGTAAAAAAAGGAAATGTCATTATTGTTGAATCGACGATCGGGCCGAGAAGTATGGATGACTATATAAAACCTCTTGTGGAACAGGCAGGCTTCGTTATCGGAGAAGATGTGTATTTAGTTCATTGTCCTGAAAGAGTGCTGCCAGGCCAGATTCTTCACGAATTGATATATAATAACCGTATTGTGGGTGGGATAACCCCGGCCTGCACAGAAGAGGGAGCAAAAGTTTACAGCACCTTTGTGAAAGGTGAAATTATAAAAACAAATGCTAAAACGGCGGAAATGTCAAAGTTGATGGAAAATACGTTTAGAGACGTAAATATCGCTTTGGCAAATGAGCTTGCAAAAGTGTGTAATGAACTCGAAATCAATGCTCATGACGTCATTGAAATGGCAAATAAACACCCTAGAGTCAATTTACATCAGCCTGGACCGGGTGTTGGCGGACATTGTTTAGCGGTCGATCCATACTTTATCGTGGCCAAAGCGCCTGAAACTGCTAAGCTGATTGATCTATCACGTTCCATTAATACATCAATGCCGTATTATGTGGCGGACAACGTAAATGCGTTGCTAGAGAAAACAAATGGAAAAACGATTACTGTATTTGGTCTAACTTATAAGGGAAATGTAGATGATATTAGAGAAAGCCCTGCAATGGAAATCTTTGAATTATTAAAAGAACAGGGAAGATATGAAGTAAGGGCATATGATCCACATGTAAAAAGAGATTTTGTAATAAATGATGTCGAAGAAGCCGTGAAAGAGTCCGATTTAATTTTAATTCTAGCCGATCATGATGAATTTAAGAAATTAAACTGGGATCGGTTATCAAACATGTCTACGAAGCAAATATTTGATACAAAAAACATTGTGAAAAATCGTTCTAAAGATTTTAAATATATCAATTTAGGAAGTCTGCATGAGTTTATTCAAAAAGAAGCAGTACTGATCTAAAATTTGGCACATTGTTTTTTCAGACAACTATATGAGACCAAATAGCTCTAAGCGGGGGTAAAAGCATTGAAAAAAATAAAAGTTATGACCATATTCGGGACTCGACCTGAGGCAATAAAAATGGCTCCTCTTGTCCTTGAACTTAAAAAATATCCTGATCATATTGAATCTTTGGTCACAGTTACTGCACAACATAGGCAGATGCTTGACCAGGTTCTGAGTGCTTTTAATATTAAACCAGACTTTGATCTGGATATCATGAAGGACCGGCAGACACTAGCAGATATTACTACTAGGGCACTGACGAAATTAAATGAATTATTAGTTCAGGAAAAACCTGATATCGTTCTTGTACATGGTGATACAACAACGACTTTTGTTGGCAGTCTTGCCGCATTTTATAATCAAATCTCTGTAGGGCATGTAGAAGCAGGACTGAGAACGAGAAATAAGTACTCTCCTTTTCCTGAAGAAATCAACCGCCAGATTACGGGTGTCATTGCAGACTTGCATTTTGCGCCTACAGAAAAGTCTAAACAAAACCTTTTAGAGGAAAACAAAGACCTTGAACAAATCTATGTGACGGGAAACACTGCGATTGATGCCTTAAAAACGACTGTCCGAGGTGATTACCATCATGAAGTGCTTGATCAACTAGGTAATGACCGAATGATTCTTTTAACTGCTCACCGAAGAGAAAACATAGGTGAACCTATGGAAAATATGTTTCGTGCTATCAAAAGAATTGTTGAAGAGCATCATGACATTCAAGTTGTGTACCCGGTTCATTTAAACCCCGTCGTTAGGGAAACAGCAGAGCAAATTTTGGGAAGCTTGGATCGGGTTCATTTAATTGAACCTTTGGAAGTCATAGATTTCCACAACCTTGCCTCAAAATCATATTTGATTTTAACTGATTCAGGTGGAGTGCAGGAAGAAGCCCCTTCATTAGGTAAGCCCGTGCTTGTTTTGCGGGATACGACAGAGCGGCCTGAAGGAATTGAAGCAGGGACATTAAAACTTGCAGGTATAGAAGAAGAAGTCATTTACAAGTTGACGAAACAGTTATTAACAGATGAGGAAGAATATGAAAAAATGTCTAAGGCTTCAAACCCTTATGGAGATGGACATGCATCTAAGCGCATTGTTGAAGCTCTATTACAATATTTTTCATGAAAGATCCAATAGTCTGCCTTATGGCAGACTATCACGGAATTAATTTTATATTCCCTCACTTATGCAGAAAGGGATGAAGATGTTTTGAAACCTGTTTTCTCAGAAGCAGCTCAGAAAGAAGATGAAAAAGCGATCCAGTTTTTACAATTGGACGATAACAATCCAATCAAGTGGGAATATACATCAGCTGTGGGGGACCACGTTCTTATTGCAGTGAGGTCTAGTAATCTTGGCAACGAATATTTGTCCGCAATTGGAAAAAAAGTGATGTATTTAAGAAATGACCTTGAAGAAGAGAAAGAAGCAGGTCTTGAAACGTTCGACACCATTCTATTGGGAGCTCTCCCAAAGATGGTATTTGATTCAGACAGATATATTGAACGGCTTACGCCATATTTATCACCGAATGGAAGATTTGTACTATGGACTTTTATAAAAGATATAAACCTAGATCGTCTCCTTGCTCTAATTATAAAATCTTACCATCTTGGTTTACGTGTGAAAGTTCAAAGGGGGCACAATTGGCTGGGCTTGAAATTAGAGCATTCCAAAGAAACAGCCGTTAACGATATATCAGAGGCAATCCGTAATGTAATTGATTTTCTTCATTTACATGATGAAAAACAAATTCAGCCTTACGAAAAACAAATATCTTCCCTTTTGAGCGAATTAACGGCCCTGAAGAAAGAGCTTGTTGAGTCATATAAAAAAGAAGAAAAATTGCTGCAACATCAAAAAAAGATAGACAATCAAACAAAGTATCTTGAGAAGCGCTATCAAGCACTCTCTTCTTCAAAATTAGGACGCTTAACCCTTTTTTATTGGAAATTCAGAAAAAGAAGAGGTAACCGTTGATGTCGAATATTGATCAACGTCTTATGACCATTAAACAAAAAATAAATAGACTGACAAAAGAAATTGCGGTTGATAACGCTGCTATAAAGGAGTTTAACAATAAAAAGAGCTTAGCTGTATTAAATGATAGAAAAAATAAGCTATCAACCTTAAGAAACAGCCAAGCGGCTAAAAATAAGCCAACTTCTTCTCAAAATAGCATAATGACACCATCTGAAAAGGAAGCCTATTTGAAGTTTTTGGAGAAAAACCACAAAAAAGGTTATTATGATGAAATTCAGGAACAAATTAAGCAACTTCCGGACAGTAATGGTTCAAGGTATTATAAAAAACTTGATCTTCAAATTGGAATTATTGCAGATGAATTTTTATTTAAAAGTTTAGAGGATGCTGCGAATTTTCATTATATTACTTTTGAAAATTACAAGAATTTCGGTGATAAAATCGATATCTTTGTTCTTGCCACTGCATGGAGAGGGCTTGATGGAACATGGAAAGGCCTTGGAAATCCGAAAATAAAAAAAATTCGAGATCAGGTTCGCAACATTATTGAATTTTATAGAAGCAAACATATACCGATTGCCTTCTATTCAAAAGAAGACCCAGTTAATTATGAGTTTTATATAGACTTGGCTCAGCAAGCAGACCATATCTTTACTACTTGCCAAGAAGTCCTTGACGATTACCGAAGAGATTGTCCTTCAGCAAAGACGTTTGATGTATTGGAGTTTGGTGTTAACCCAATTTATCATAATCCAATCGGAACAAGATTGTTCAGAAGGCAGGATATACTATTTGCAGGGTCATGGTATCATAAATATCCCAACAGACAGCATGACAGCCGTATTCTCTTTGATGGTGTATTGGATGCGGGCCGTGAGTTAACTATCATTGACCGAAATTTCCCATTACAGCTGCCAGCTCATTTTTACCCAAAGGAATATATTCCTTACGTTGTGCCGGCTACAGATCATGAAACTTTGCAAAAAATTCATAAGATGTATGATTTCACATTGAATTTAAATTCTGTAAAAGACAGCAACACTATGTTTGCCAACCGAGTATATGAATTGCAGGCAATGGGCACGGTTGTATTATCCAATTACAGCATCGGAATAAATAGCAAATATCCAAACGTTTTTCTGGCCCCTTCTAGAGAAGAATTGACGGATTACTTAAACTCATTATCCGCAAATGAAATATATGAACTGCAGATGCAAGGCGTTAGAAAAGTGTTGAACGGCGAAACGGCATTTGACAGAGTAAATAAAATTGCGGAAATTACAGGACTTGAAAAGTATCAATTAAATAAAAAAGTGCTTGTAGTCGCAAAAGAAGATACATCTGAAATGAGAGAGCAATTCAACCGTCAATCTTATAAATATAAAACATTTATGGTAGAAAAAGATGTGACTGAACAAATTTATGCAGAGCATGATATGGTTGCATTTTTCGATGTAGATTACCGTTACGGAGAATTTTATCTCGAGGACATGGTCAACGGTTTTAAATATACAGATTCGGATTATATTACAAAAGATGCGTACTATCGTTCTTCTCAAGAGTATGTTCCCGGGATTGAACACCATTATGTAGATGAGATGAAAGATCGTCACCGTACGGTGTTCTGGAGAGAAGCGTTTGAGTGGCAAACGCTAAAAGATATGGAACCTGGTGA
Source organism: Bacillus sp. 0102A (assembly GCF_036765155.1). Classification (NCBI taxonomy): domain Bacteria; kingdom Bacillati; phylum Bacillota; class Bacilli; order Caryophanales; family Bacillaceae; genus Bacillus; species Bacillus sp. 0102A. The sequence goes on along the minus strand of NZ_JBAIZW010000004.1, from coordinate 225,926 downwards.
ACTGTTAAAAGGATACAGCGTGGACCCTTTAGAGATCTTGACTGATCCAAAATGTAAACAGGAGAAAGAAAACAAATCATATAAAATTTCGGTGATTGTACCGACTTATAATAATGGGGAGCATTTAAGATTTAAATGTTTTCAAAGTCTATCCAGAAGCAGTATTTTTGAGGAAATGGAAATTATTATAGTTGACGACGGTTCAACAGATGGCTATACACCTAATGTTGTTAAAAGGTTGCAAGAAAAATACCCAAATGTCAAAACGTATTTTTATCCGCAAGGAGGCAGCGGAAGTGCGTCAAGGCCGAGAAATAAAGGATTAGATTTGTCTTCTTCAGAATGGATAACCTATCTAGATCCGGATAATGAAGCGATTAATGATGGGTATGCCGCTCTTTTACAGGAAGCTAAAGGATCTTCATATGACATGGTAATTGGTGATATGGTTCGATTATCAGATCAAGAGCAGTTATTTTCCTACTACAAAACCATGATGGGATTTAATAACGGCAGAGCATCTCGGAAGGGGCCACATGAGGAATTTCTCAAAAAGACTTATTTTAAGGCAATGAGCATGCAAGCTCTTGTCGCCAACAGAGAATGGCTTGTCAATTCCGGAATAAAGATGATTGAAGGGGCAATAGGAGAGGATACTCTCGTTTTTCATGAAATGATTCTTTCATCAAGGGAATTTAAAGTGATTGATTTACCTATTCATATTTACTATGCAATGGTCGAAAATTCTTCAGTTAACAATATAAACAAAAGATTTTTTGAGCGATATATGCTACTTGAAAAAGGGCGAATTGCTTGGCTGAAAAAAGAAGGACTATTAAAGGATTATCAAGATATTCGGCTTGAGAATTATATAAAGAATTGGTATATGGTTAAATTGGCCATGGTAAATGAAGAGGAAAAAGACGCAGCAAAAGATCTTCTAGTGCAAATACTGAGGTTGTATGAAGGAATGAATTGGAAAGATCAAGATATAATAAGTTTCTTAGAGTCAGAAATTTAGGTAAGGGGGGCTTCCCCCTTACCTAGTTTGTTAATCTTTTATTTAAAATAGCTAAAGTCTCCTCTTTACCCATAGGATTATGCCCTTTTTCCTCATCATAATAAAAGTGACAATCAATTTTATTTATATAAGGTTTTTGTTTAGTGAGCTCAAACAGCTGATTAAAAAAAGGATGAAAATGCCGGTTAACATCATGTTCGCAGGCTAAATTTTGGTAATAAATGATACTGGGAATATAATTAATTTTTTTGTAAAACTCCGGAATGCTTAACCTATATTTTAAATGCTGTGGAAAATCTTCTAAGTCTCTTTTATTATAAGATGTCTCGAGCATTTTCAAAACATGGCTTTGATAATAGTTACTCACAATTGTTTGTGGGTTATTAACTAATGCGGTAGAGCCTTTAACCATACCACTGAGGAAAAGAGAAGTGTATCCCCCGGCGGAGCTTCCATAAAAAGTGGTTTTTTCCGGCTGTATTTTTATTATTTCAGAAATTTTTACAATAATTTCTGAAATGGTTTCTAAATAAAAATGTTCTTTATCTCCCTGTCCCCAGCCGATATTTATATTTCCTAAATAAAGGGTTGGGTCATTATAAAATATGGTTGAACACGCGATTTCGTCAGCCCATGAATGCCTGTGGAAAACAGGTAGTGAATGTTTTTTTGGATCTATAGCGCCGGAGCCAAGAACTAATAAAGTGTCAGAAGATGATTTTATATTCAGAAAAAACTCAAACTTCACCTGTTTAAACTCTACAATTAATAGGGATTTCTCATCAAAGACTATAGTTTCCTTTGATAAATCTTCTAATGATGTGAATGTTTTTTTGATGTCCATATAGTCCCCTCGGTGTTTATTTTCTTTTAAAGATCATATATATATAATACTATTTTTGTCAAGGTCTGCTAGTTTTTAAACAGTAAATATGAAAATTTATTTTTGAGACCATACGCCATAGCTCTCATTACATTTTTTGAATTGTTCAAAAAAATCATCCGTTGTTCAAAATTTTGATATACTCGTAAATGTCGCTTAAACAAACTATTATATAAGCCGATATGAAAAAATGAGAGATTAATAAAAGAAGAAAGGGGGAGTCTAATGAAAAAAGTATCTTTAAAGTTTACTGTTGCTGTGTTTTTTATCTGCACGTTGAGTTTTGTTTTTGTCAATAAATCATCAGGCTATACAGATACTTCTACATATAAAGTAGAAACGTCCTCTGAGTTTCTTGGACAGGAAGACGCTGAAAAGAATCTGCAAAAGTTGAAGGCAAACACCGGCTGGGATGCAGTATATCAAAAAACAAACGAATATAGGAATATTTACAACATGTATTCCGGTGGATTTCCGACAGAATCAAGTGTTAAAACAGGACTGCAGGAGTTTGAAAATAACACAGGTATAAATGCTGATTACGTGCCAATCGGGACGAAAGATTATTATTATTATGTGTCTAGCGGCGGTTTTCCAGATAAATCTAGGGCGGAATCAGTCGTTCAGTCTTTTACAAAGGAGACCGGAGTTTCTGCAGCTGTTGAACCTATCAATACGACTAAAGATTACTATTATCAGTTAATCAGCGGCGGATTCGTCGGCGAAACTAAAGTAAAGGCTATTTTAAATGATTTTAAGACTAAAACAGGAATTGAAGGTACATATAAACCGATCGGCGATCCTGAAAAGTATCACACTTTGATAAGCGGCGGATTCAACGATGAGTCAAAAGTAAAGAATATTTTAAGTGATTTCCAACAGAAAACCGGAATCAATGGGACATATAAGCCAGTTGGCGATCCCGAAAAATATTATATTCTGACAAGCGGCGGATTTAGCAGTGAGTCTGCCACACAAGCCAATCTTGAGAAATTTGTGACTGAGACAGGCATTAAAGGCCATGTAAAGCCTGTGGGAGATTCTGTCGACTACTACAACATCAGAACCGGCGGTTTTGGGAGCGAATCTCTTGTCAAAAAGTATATTCAGGAGATTAAAGATGCTATCAACTTAACTGCTGAGTATGAACAAGTGCCGAATTCAACTTCATTCAGAATTCTATTCCATGATCTCAATTCTGCAGATCGGGAAAAGGCAGAGCGGCATATGACGGAGAAAAACTGGTGGTTCTCAACAGCGAAAAGTGATAAACAAACGTATGAGCGCTACAAAATCATATCCGATCCCGTGCTTGGAATGACCACTGTAAATAAAGGGTTGGAATTCTTTAAAAAGAATTCATGGTATGTGTCTTATAAAGAAACTGGGGAACAAGCACATACTAAATTTAAGATTTATTCCGATCCGATTCTTGGTGATTCTTTGCTTGCTAAAGGGTTAGATTTCTTCAGAGCTAACAATTGGTACGTTGGTTATCAGGATACTGGTAAAGAGGGTTATACTCGCTTTAAAATATATTCCAATCCGGTACTGGGAATGGATCAGGTAAATAAAGGATTGGAGTTTTTCAAAAAGAATTCATGGTATGCCGGCTATCAAAAGACTGGTGACACCGGATATTCATCATATCGGGTAGTGTCCGATCAGGTCTTAGGTAAGGCTCAAGCCCAAAAAGGACTGGACTTCTTTAAGGATAATGGTTGGTGGGCTACAATCGTTAATACTGAGAAAACTGGTTATTCTAGCTATAGAATTGAAACTGGGATGACTTTGTCGTATGATGAATTGCTTAAAGCACAGGCTTTCTTTAAAGAAAAGGGCTGGTGGAGCAGTTATACTAGCGAAAAACAATATCTTTATAAAATCATAATTGATAATGTTCAGGGATATAACAAAGCTTCTTCAATAGCCAGTCAAATTAAAAAGGACTTTGGATGGAACGTCAACATTGTCAAAATAAAAGACGGTCCTCAAATTATGTATACTGATTATGGCCTGACCTTCAATGATATGCTCAAAAAGCAAATGAGTGTAAATCCACAGACAGACTCGCCGGGTTATGTATCACTTACTTATATTAATACGGCAAATAGTACTGTAACGGCGGACTTCTTAAATGTGAGATCTTCTCCGGAAGTGGCAAGCAACAACATTATTGGGCTTCTTGAAAAAGGTGATAAAGTAAGTGTAATTGGTACAGAAGGAAATTGGGCGAAAATCAACCTTGGTTGGAGAAATGCAAGTGAAGATGAGACCGGGTATTATATCAATCCGAATAATTTTTCGATAGACAGTAAATATTACTTCCAGTATTTAAAACTGTCGCAATATGCAGGTCTATCAGCCAGTGAAATCAATACCAAGATTTTAAATGGTAAGGGAATTCTTGAAGGCAAAGGTGCAGCGTTTGTTGGGGCATCCAAAAAATACAACATCAACGAATTGTATTTGATTTCTCATGCTCTTTTGGAAACAGGAAATGGAACCTCTGAATTAGCCAATGGTGTCACATATAACGGTAAGACTGTTTACAATATGTATGGATATGGTGCATATGATTCCTGTCCGGTATCATGTGGCTCTAAAACAGCCTATGAGCAGGGGTGGGATACTCCTGAAAAGGCAATCATCGGCGGAGCGGAATTGATCGGTAAAAACTACATCCACAGAAGCGGTTTTCAACAGGATACACTGTTTAAAATGAGATGGGCTCCAACAGCGAGTCATCAATATGCAACAGATATCGGTTGGGCTTATAAGCAAGTAAATCGTATGTACAGCTTGTATACACTTCTTGATAATTATACGTTATATTATGACATTCCTAAGTATAAATAAGGAAAGAGATCAGATGCATAAAAGCGTCTGGTCTCTTTTTTTGAAAAAGAAACCCTAGACTAGCCTCGGGTTCCAAAAAGCTTTCAGCGCGTTGTATGAAGAAAAACTCCCCCGGGTGCTAAAATACTATTGGTTCACCAACCAAAATATCAACATACGGAGGAGTTTTTTATGTCAAAAGAAACTAACAGTCTAGCACATACAACATGGAATTGTAAGCATCACCATAGAAGGCAAGTCATTTATGGGAAAATTAAATACTTAGAACCTTATGTGACAGGAAAGGCGCCGAACGAAGCAACAGCATGTAAAAGATTATATCCATATGTTAGTGAGCATACCGCCAAAGATAAGCGTATGCATTTGTGGGATATTTAAAAGAAAAAGCAGTTTAATTGCCGCAGCCACCCGTTATCACGGGTGGTAATTATTTAGGAAAAACCCTTATATGTAAATGATGGAGGAAGAACTATTTTTTTATTCGAGAAGGCGAGGAGGGCCTAATATCTCTGTTTAAACAGTTGTCTAGATGACGTATTCTTCACCTTTTCTCGTTTTCGAACTGTTTTTCATCAATGTTTAGCAGCTTCCTAAACAAACAATTAGGCAGAATGGTTTTCTTAGAATTTTTTTGATGATTTCAGACTGCATTCTCTCTTACACATTTTGAGAGTTTTTTGCATTGTTTTAGCGTTCACTCGCTTTATTTTCATTCAGTAGCTTCAGGATGTTTCTTACTCCGTTCTTTTAAGAATTACTTGTTTTTCGTTTTTTCAACCCTTTCTCTCGATCTCAAAAAAGATATCCCGATTCTTTATTTAGTAACTGTCTTGAACCAATTTTACCTTTCTAGAAATTGAATGCATTTTTTCTTGATATTATGTTTTTCTGTTTTTTCTATAGTTTAGGATCAATATAGATATCTAAGTTTTCTATACAGTCTGTCCACCGGTGATAAACAGTGGTTATTATTTGACAGAACGTGCATTCGCCAGAATTCGGTGCTAAAATAAGGGTACTTCATCCTGGAAAGGAGCAGAATGTTGACTGATCTAACCTTTATTCATGCGGCAGATCTACATCTCGACAGCCCGTTTTACGGGATATCGCATCTGCCGGAACCGATTTTTGCCCGGATCAAAGAAAGCACGTTTGCAAGCGTGAGACATATGATAGATGCCGCAGTGAGAGAAAACGTTGATTTCATTTTGCTGGCGGGGGACCTGTTCGACGAAGCCAATCGAAGTTTAAAGGCCCAGCTCTTTTTAAGAAAGCAGTTTGAAAGACTCAGAGAGTGCGGGATTTCAGTTTATGTGATCTTTGGGAACCACGATCATCTTGGCGGGGAGTGGACGCCGATTGAATGGCCTGAGAATGTCCATATTTTTTCGTCCGCTGTACCTGAAGAAAAATCGTTTTATAAGGAAGGCAGGCGCATGGCAAGCATTTACGGCTTCAGTTATCAGGAGAGAGCCGTGACGGAAAACCAAGCCGTCCGCTATCGGAGGTCGACTGACGCGCCGTTTCATATCGGTATGCTTCACGGCACGCTGTCAGGAGCTGAAGGACACGATCCGTATTGCCCGTTTACACATGATGATCTCGTGAAAAGCGGGATGGATTATTGGGCGCTTGGCCATATTCATAAACGCCAGATTCTTTCTGCCGAGCACCCGGCGGTCATCTATCCGGGAAATACGCAAGCGCGCCATATGAAGGAGATCGGGGACAAAGGCTATTATCTCGTTCGTGTGGCAAACGGAGACATTTCGTATGACTTTCAGAAAGCGCATGATGTCTTGTGGGAAAAAGCGGCAGTTGATGTGACGGAGGCAAAGAATGTGAACGCCCTTTTCCAAATGATTGAGGACGCGTTTTCGAAGCTGCGGATAAAGGGGAGCCCTGTTTGTGTCAGACTCGTGTTGCAAGGGACCGCACCACAATGGCTGCTGGAGGCGCCGAAAGGCACTTTGGATGAGCTTCTTGAAGCGTTTCAGGAGCAAGAGGCGGAGGAAGAACACTTCATTTGGCCGCTCTCATTGGAAGACGAGACAGAACATGAAACAAACCTTACAAGCCTTGATCCTTTTTTTGGCGGTTTATTTACTGACATTGATCGCGGCGATCTGTCAGATGTGCTGGAGGGGCTTGAGCGGCATCCTGTGTATAGAAGGCACGCGGACCGGTTTAGCCAAGAGGAGCTAAAGGAAATAAAAGAGCAGGCACAGATTTTATTGAAAAGACAGCTTAAGGTGCTTGAAACATGAGGCGGTGAAAGCTTTGCGAATTAAATCTTTACATATCTACCAATACGGGAAATTTTCCAATCGGACCTTTCACTTTTCCGCCTCGCCTGTCCAATTAATCTACGGATTAAATGAGGCAGGAAAAACGACGATGATGTCATTTATTGAAAGCATGCTGTTTGGTTTTCCGAAAACGAAAAAATATGAACCGAAAACAGGCGGTGTCTACGGAGGTGTTCTTGAAGCTGAACATCCCGAATATGGGGTGTTGAGGATCGAACGGACGAAAGGGACTGCCGAAAAGCTAAGAGTGTACACAGAAAACGGCGAAGTGAAGCAGGGAGATGTTTTAAAGCAGCTGTTTCAAGGCACGGACAGGGCGCTGTATAAAGCCATTTATTCATTTGATGTATTCGGGCTGCAGGAAATTCACGCCTTTAATCGGGACAAGATTGGGGAATTTCTGCTGTTTTCCAGCTTGTTTGGCGCTGAAGCCGTATCTAAGCTTGATTCACGGTTGACAAAGGAAAGCGAAAGCCTCTATAAACCAAACGGGCGAAATCCTCAATTGAATCAAGAGCTGGAAACGCTTAAGCAGCTGGCAGCGAAGCTAAAACAGGCTGAAGCAGAGGAAGCGGGTTATCATCAGCTTCTTGAAGAAAAAAGAACGCTTGAATCCCGTCTTGCAGCCGCAGATACCGAATTGCAAGAGGCGGCAGGACATATCCGATCGTTTGAGGGAGCGATTGAGCTGAAGCCGCTGCTAAATGAAAAAGCGGCGCTCGAACAGGCGATGGCACAATATCCGGAACAGGCGGGACAATTTCCGGCTGACGGGCTGCACCAGCTGGAAAAATATGAATTTCATCTTCACCCGAAATCCGCACAGGCGGAGGCGCTTCGAGTGAAGATGGCGGAGCTTGACAAACAGGTGCAAAAGCTTAATCCGGATCAAGAAATGTTAGCGAAAGAAACGCTGATACAAGAGCTTTCCGCAGCGTTTCATATGTACCAATCCTGCGGAGAACAGCTCGCCGCCATTCAGGCACAGCTGCGCCAGTCGTCCGCACAGGCAGCGGCAGGGCTGGAACAGCTCAATAAAACGGATGAAAATGAACTCCTGAATATGAACACGTCATATGACTATGAATGGCAACTACAGCAGGCGGTGCAGCAATATGTGCAGGCAAGAGACAGAAAACGGCAGCTTGATGAGACGTTTGAACTTGCCCGGCAAGAGCTGGAAGACGCAGAAAAGGCCGTTCATGCAGCTTCGTCCGTCACTCTTGAAAACAGCGATAGAAAAGATAAAGAATCGGCCCTTAAAGCATATGATGAAGCACAGGGGCAGCATCAAGAGCAAGCGAAGCTGCGAGAACAGCTGAAGTTTTTTGAAAGGCAGCAGGTTAAACAGAAAAAGACTATCATTGCAGCTGGTATGTTGTTCATCGTTCTCTTTCTGCTGCTTCAGCAATGGATTCCAGCCATAAGCATCGGCGCTGCACTTATTGTGTATTGGCTTGCATTAGGTAAAAAAACACCGTCTTCCCGAAACAGCCGGGAGACGAGACAGCCAGTGACGGACATGTCGCCGGCAGAAGCCGAAGCGCTGAGAGAAGCATTATGGGAGGATGACCGCAATAAACAGCATCTCATCACACAGCGGGCAGTGCTCCAGCAAAAAGAGGCGGCTTATGAAAGGGTCATCCAGCAGTTTGAACAGTGGGAAAACGATATGGCCCCGTCCTTTACTCAGGTCGAGCGTTTTATGAAGGAGCTCGGATTCATGGAAGATCCGTCTTTTTTGCTTGATGCATACAGTTTAATGAAGGATGTCAAAAAAGACGTGAAGAAAAAGCATGAGCTGACAATTGAAGCAGGCAGGCTGAAAAAGCGCCGGCGAACATTCGAAGAACGCGTCAGCATGGTTCATCCGGTAGATCAGAGTCAGAATATGTCCATCTCGGACGCCCTTCACACACTTCGGAAAAACGTTGAACGTGAAAAAGAAATCGAGAAACAAAGAAAAGGAATTGAAACAGATATTCATTATACAAAGGAACAGCTGCTGGAGCTGGAACAAGAAATCCAATATTTTGAAGACCGGATCGAACAGTTATTTGCCGCGGCGGCTGCAAAAGACAGAAATGAGTTTTGCGCAATAGCTGAGGTCAGCAGGCAACTGAAGGATACGGAGAACAAGCTCCATCATGTAAACGCGCAGCTTCAAAGCGGACACCCGGTTGAGCTTGAGCTGGCGGATTCCAATACGCTTTCTGAATTGAAAAACAAGCAATTAATTGAGAAGGAAAGAAAAGAGCGGCTGACTGAGGAAGTCCAACAGCTTCGCAGCCAAATCGCATTGCTCTTTGTTAAACAGGAACAGTTAGAGGCTTCGGGGTTGGTATCAGACCTCAAGCTTCAAACCGAAATGCAAAAAGAACGTGTGAAAGACACCGCTAAAAAATGGGCCTCGATCCAAATGATCAAACAAGTGATCAGAAACAAATTGGAGCGGCATAAAAAAGTCGAGCTCCCGCGCCTTCTAGAGACGGCCGGAGAATTCTTCCGCCCGCTGACTGACGGAAGCTACCAAACGATTTATTTTTCCGAAACGGATGATTCCATTATGGTCATGCATTGTGATGGAACGGTCTATCAAGCAGAAGAGCTGTCACAGGGGACGTGTGAGCAGCTGTATACAGCGATCCGATTTGCTCTGGCCGTTACGCGTCAGGATGGGTCAAGGCTTCCATTCCAGCTTGATGACAGCTTTGTTCATTTTGATCAGGAAAGGCTCAAACGTGTATTAGACGTTCTTTATGATTTATGTGAAGGCGGAAGGCAGATTTTGTATTTTACATGTCATGATCATGTAAAGGATGCGTTTAAAAGCAGCCAAATCATTCATTTGGTGTCATAAAAGAGGTTCTATAGCTGTAAAACGGTATGTGATATACTGGTATCATGTAAGATAAGATACGGAGGGAGCTTTAATAGAATGGCTAAAGGGATTATGCTACATGAGGTTGGCGAACAGGTGGACCAATATCTATTGATTAAATCCTTGACGAAAGGGATTGCCAGCAACGGGAAACCATTTTTAACGCTGATGCTGCAAGACCAGTCAGGCGATATTGAAGCGAAGCTGTGGGATGCCAAGCAAAGTGATGAAGTGACCTATGCGCCGCAGACGATTGTGAAGGTCGTGGGGGATGTCCACCATTACCGCGGGCGCACCCAGCTGAAGCTGAGAAATATCAGACCAGTGAGCGAGCATGAAGACGTCAATATTGATGATTTTTTAGAAACCGCGCCCATTCCGAAAAATGAAATGATGGACACCATCACTCAATATATATTTGAAATGAAAAATCCGAATATCCAGCGGATTACAAGGTTTTTAGTCAAAAAACACGAAGCAGAATTTATGGATTATCCGGCGGCTACGAAAAATCACCATGAGTTTGTCTCCGGTTTAGCGTATCATGTTGTTTCTATGCTGAATCTGGCGAAATCCATTGCGGATTTATATCCGTCTCTTGACCGCGATCTGCTTTATGCGGGTGTTATCCTGCATGATCTCGGAAAAGTGAAAGAGCTGTCCGGCCCTGTTTCCACTTCGTATACGGTCGAAGGCAATCTGCTCGGCCATATTTCGATTATGGTCACAGAGCTGTCAAAAGCGGCTGAAGAGCTTCAAATTGATTCTGAAGAGGTGTTAATTCTTCAGCACTTGATTTTGAGTCACCACGGCAAAGCGGAGTGGGGAAGCCCGAAGCCGCCGATGGTGAAAGAAGCGGAAATTCTGCACTATATAGACAACCTGGATGCCAAAATGAATATGATGGACAGAGCGCTTGAGCGCGTGAAGCCGGGCGAGTACACTGAACGTGTATTCGCACTGGAAAACCGTTCCTTTTACAAACCGACTTTTCATAAATAATAAAAAAGGACTGATGCTGAACCATTCAGGTCAGTCCTTTTTTATGCGCTTTTGCCGCTCATAACTCGTCTCATTCCCGCATAGATTTAAGAATAAAGAATCTATGCAAAAGGGGGAGGAGCCCGTGTTATTTTTTCCATGGTGGGTGTATCTTTGTATTGTAGGCATCATTTTCAGTGCATATAAAATTGTGGCGGCAGCCAAAGAGGAAGAAAAAGCAGACCAGTCCTTTATTGAAAAAGAAGGGCAGATATATATGGAGAGGATGGAAAAGGAGAGAGAACGCCGCAATTCCCAACAGCCTGAAGAAGAAAATCAAAACCATTCCATCGCATAAAAAAGCTGTGCAGCTCAATGAGCCTGCACAGCTTTTTTTATTATTTAGAACTAGAAGTGCTGTCGCTTTTTGAAGATGTATTAAATGTGTCTTTGAGATCTTTATCTTTTACTTCGATATCAGCTTTCTTCATGACTTTTTGAACAGCTTCCTGAACGGCTGTGCTGTCATTTAGTTTTTGTTCAAGAACTTCGGATTTCAGTTCTTTTTTCATGTCATCGTATTTGCCGCGTTCTTCTGTCTTTTTGATGATATGATAGCCGTATTGTGATTTGACAGGATCACTGACTTCATCTGTTTTTAATTTAAATGCAGCTTTGCTGAATTCTTCCACCATACCATCTTTTGCGAACCAGCCAAGGTCGCCTCCGTTTGATGCAGTGCTGTCTGTAGAATATTCTTTTGCAAGGTCTTCAAATTTCTCGCCTTTTTTCAGCTTTTTCTCTACTTCTTCAGCTGTCTTTTTATCAGCGACAAGAATGTGGCTTGCGCGGATTTTGTCTTTTAAGCCTTCCCAGTACTCTTTAGTATCAGCATCTGTTACTTTGATTTGATCTTTAGCCGCTTTTTGTGTAAGCAATTCATATTTTACTTGCTCTTTGAGGTAATCTTTTCCATATTGATCTTCGAGGGCAGTATATTGATCGCCAAGTTGTGTTTTGTATTCTTTCAGCTTGTTGTCAATTTCTTTATCTGTCACTTTATATTTCTCGTCCAATACTTTTTCTTGCACTAGCTGTGTCAGGACGCTTGCACCAGCTGTTTTCTTCATGTTTGTGTAAAGCTCGCCTTTCGTTACATCGCCTGCGTCTGTTTTTGCGATGACTTCTTTGTCGCCGCCGCTGCAAGCACTGAGAGCGAGGATGCTTGTCGCGGTAATAGCTGCTATTGCAATTTTTTTCATTGTTTTCAAACACTCCTAATCATTCCAAATTAAATTACCTAAGCGTATCATAACACATTGTGGCTTTCTGTAAAAAGATTTTAAATAAAGGGCATTCGTCTAGTCAAACTTTTGCTGATGGCATACTTATATATTGATCAAGAAAAGGAGGTATGTAACATGAGCGGAGGATACTCTAACGGTTTCGCATTGCTTGTAGTACTGTTCATTTTGCTTATCATCGTAGGTGCAGCTTACATCTACTAAGCAACCCGGGGATCGCTTGCAAGATAAGCGATCCTTTATTTTCACTAGCGCCTAATCGTTTCAATCATGAATTGCATAAGATGTAATTGGAAAATAAAGCTTTTTACAGGAGGTGCTTTTTAAGATGGGTGAAGTATTTGCAGGCGGTTTCGCTTTATTGGTTGTGTTATTTATTTTATTGATTATCATCGGTGCTTCTTGGCTGTGCTAATCAAAATAAAAAGCCTAGCTGCTGAATCAGCAGCTAGGCTTTCTTTCATATTTACACAGTAAAGGAGATCTCCACAAATGAAGAGATCAGTAAAATTAATATAGATACATTGATAAATCGGAATACCTTATCCTGCCGCTCTTCAGGAATCTCTCTGACAAGGCATAGTGTATTGGTGAGCCTGTTTATGAAATATAAAATAAACATGGCAGCCACGATAAAATAGAATAAAATGATGGGAGATTCCCCCTCTCTCTGAACTGTCCCATATTACATTACCAAATATTTATTAAAAAAGATAGAATGCAAATTGAAAAATCGCTACTAGCGACAAGGTTTGGCTACTTTTCAACAAGAATATCCAAGCCGTCTGCTTCCTGGTCAATAAAAGCGGATTTCGGCGCTTGTATCAACTTAAGGGCCAGCAAGAAGTCAGGGAGACAGTAGCCGGCATGAATGCCCGAAATCATGCAGAAATAATGGGCATGATTTGGAAAAGCCAGCGCAGCGTAAAACAATACAGGCGTTATCAGCAAAAACGGGCTTACCAGTGAAATCAGCATAGTCGTTTTTGGTATCCGTTTCCATGCGCGCATACGCAATATGGAAAACTTTTTTTCTGATTTTCTTTTTTTGCAGATGATCGGCAGGACATGGATGACTTTATGTGCAAATAAAATAAAGACGAGCAATCCGCCGAATACAGGTACATATTCATCGCTTAAGCTTGTGCCGGGCCGCAGCAGCTCAAACGCTAAAAAGGTAGATATAAAAACCAAAATCATAAAACATACAGCAATTAATATGATGCGAACGGCGCCATAATCCTTCATGAGATTTATGGTCTTCCAGCAATTCATTAAAGTCATCCTTCCATACATCTTGATTAGAATCTCAAAATAATTTACTCCTCCTAAGAGAAAAAATCAATGCTTTTTTAAGAAAAAATATCATCCGGCAGGTATTTTTTTGAAACAAGCAAACAAACTGCGAAATATGGGGTTAGAACTTTCTTCTCAGTGAATTATCAGCTAAAATAAGATTAAAGATAGAAAGAAGTGGTGTGGATGGATTCGATGGATCATCGCATTGAGCGATTAGAATATTACATACAATTATTAGTGAAAACAGTAGATATGGACAGGTACCCTTTCTATGCGCTTCTCATTGACAAAGGGCTGAGCAGGGAAGAAGGGGAAGAGGTTATGAGGATATGCGATGAATTGTCGGTTGAGCTGACAGCACAAAAAGCGCAAGGATTTGTAACCTTCGATAAGCTCCTTGCGCTTTTTGCCGGACAGCTGAATGAAAAATTAGATGTTCATGAAACCATTTTTTCCTTGTATGAGCAAGGGCTTTATCAAGAGCTGATGGAAGTCTTTATCGGCATCATGAAGCACTTTGATTAACTGTTTACAGGTTCGAGCTCTTCTGCCGGTTCATCCGCAGCACTGTCCTTTGCTTTTTTCTTCAGTTTTCCGTTTGCGCTTTCAAAGTCATTGTCAATATTGGTGAGTGACGTTTCGAAAATTTCCATAAAATCATCGCCGTAAATATGGCGTATCATACACATCAGTTCTGCCACTTCAGGGAATTTTCCGAATAAATGATAAAGTGGCTGTGACCCTTTAAAAACCGCGTTGCGAGTCGGATCGAATTCCTCGAGCAAGCTCCAGAATACTTCATTCCCTTCCTCAGTCAATTGGACGTATGTGTTCCGTTTATCATTCAGGCGTTTGGAGAATCTTAAATATCCTCGCTCTTCCAGCTTTTTTGAAAAGTTGAATGCGGTTGATACGTGCATGACCCCGAATTTCGCGATTTCAGAAATGGAAGCTCCATTCAATTGATACGCAATCCATAAAATATGATGCTCATTAATATTCAGGTCATACGGTTTAAGCCATTGCTGCCAATCCTTCTCGATCGATTTCCAAAGAGCTTTGCTAAGCTGAGCCATTTTCTGGGTGAAGACCAGAGCCTCTTTCACATCATAAGGCGGTTCCACTCGATTCATTACGTCACCTGCTTCTCTTTTTCTTTTTCTCTATTATGCCAATAAAATAAAGATTAATAAAGATGAAAATGTAAGAATTTTTTAATAAATTCACAATCCGTTGCGGTGAGAGGCTTTTTCGGCAAAAAAAATGCGGGTCCAGTTTTAGCCCGCATTTTTTTCCTTTGAATAGGATATTAGTTTTGTAAGGTTTTCTCCAGCTGTTTGATCTTCTCTTCAATATCAGCGATTTCTTTTTGCAGATCCTGCTGGTGAGGTTTGATCTCTTCCTGCCATTTTTTAATTGACGTTTGGAGCTCGCCGCTCACATCTTTAATGACTTCTGTACTTTCTTTGGCCGCTTTGATCAGCTGGTCTTTTAACGCAAGTCCGTCTGATTTTAAGCGTTTGATCGTTTCTTCGAAAGAATCATAATTGGTTTTCATTTTTTCACGCAGCTGCGCTCCTGAGGAAGGTGCAGTCAGAAGAACTGCAGCCCCTCCGATAATGCCGCCTACGAATAGTCCTGTTAGCAGAGAACGTCCGTCCGCCATTACAATCACCCCGTCTTTTTCTTGAAAATAGGATTCATTCAGTATTTTTCGTTTTTTGTTGAAAGCCTGAACTTCTATACATAGCTTGCTTTATTTTAGCATATTTTTTAAGTGAAAAGGAGGGAGAAGGTTGTCTGTCTTTATAATGGTGTTATCCTGCATCACCCTTGCCTTCGCTTCAGGCGCTGTTTACTATATCAGACTCCTCAGCCAGGCTGCTTCTTATCCGCCCAAGAAGGTCATCCGGCAGAAAGCGCTTGTTTGTTCAACCGGAACCGCCTTTACACTATGTCTTATCTTTTTCACAAAACTCTTTGCTTAAAACATGCTGACAGGCTGCGGACTCTCTGTCGAAAAAAACCTCTCCCGGAAGCGGAAGAGGTTTTGGGTGACAATTATTCAGCAGCTTCCATAAAGCTTGAACGTTTTAAAATGGTTTGCACAATCGGATAAATAATAATCATTGCGATTGTGTTCAGTACAGCGGCCGGCAGAACAACAGCCGCGAACAATGCGGCGAAACCGCCAGGCAAACCGACGATCAATAAAGCTGACGATAAAAATACAATGCCCGATAAGATGGTCCCGATCGCTGTCAGAACTGCGGCTGCACCTGTTTTCTGGCTCTTTCTGAACAAAAGGAACAGGATGAAGAACAGAAACGCTGACACGGGTTTATCGATGATGTTAGGAATCTGTCCGGCTGGAAATGCGGTTGTAAGTGCGGAAATGATTCCGGTCACAATCCCAATGACGAGTACATTTTGCACCCGCGGGAACAGAAGGATGCCCATGAACATCATGATCAGCATCATATCTGGTTTCATGCCCCCTAAAAAGGGCGGAATAATGGAATGAAGCGCTGCGCCGATTGCGGCAAACAGAGCCATAATGACTAACTCTTTTGTTTTCATATCTATGCTCTCCTCTGCTAAGCTTTTTGCCCTCCAATAATATGCTCGTCATTTATTGCGAAGGCTTAAAGAATGTGATATGCAAACAGTATACCAAACGAACGGTTTGCATAGCCAGACTTTTTACTCATTTTCCTGCTGGAATTTCTTCATGAACGCAGCTAATTTTTCACAGTCTTCGAGAGACACCGCGTTATAAATAGAAGCACGGCAGCCTCCTACTGAACGGTGTCCGCCAAGGCCGATCATCTTTGCTTCTTTTGCTTCCTGAACGAATGTTTTCGTTAATTCGTCATTACGAAGCGTGAAGGTAACATTCATGCGTGAGCGGCTGTCCTTTCTGGCATGTCCTTTATAGAATCCGCCGCTTTCATCAATGCAGCTGTAGAGCACCTGCGCTTTTTGTTCATTGCGCTGTTCAGCAGCTTCAACACCGCCGTTTTCTTTCAGCCATTCCAGAACAAGGCTCAGCATATAAATCGCAAATGTCGGAGGAGTGTTGTAAAGTGAATCCGCTTTGACATGCGTTGAATATGTCAGGATTTTTGGAACGTTCGCATTTTCATTTTGCAACCACGTTTTTTTCATGATGACAACTGTCACACCGGAAGGGCCGAGGTTCTTTTGGGCGCCTCCGTAAATCACGTCAAATTTGGGCACATCGATTTTTCTGCTTAAAATATCGCTGGACATGTCAGCGACAAGCGGAATAGGGGAATTCGGGAATTCTTGCCACTGTGTGCCGAAAATCGTATTGTTGGACGTGATATGTAAATACGCGCCGTCTTTTACATCTGTAAGGTCAACTTCAGGAATAAAGCTGTAATTGTCTGCCTCGCTTGTCGCTGTCACAGAGGTGTTCCCGAAGAGCTTTGCTTCAGCGAGGGCTTTTTCTGACCAAGCCCCAGTCATTACAAAATGCGCGGTTTTATCAGGTGTTAAAAAGTTCATCGGAAGCATTGAGAATTGAAGGCTTGCCCCACCTTGAAGAAACAAAATATCGTAATCTTCCGGGATGCCCATCAGTTCGATTAAAAGATTTTTCGCTTTTTGGTGCACCGCTTCGTACTCTTTGCTGCGGTGGGAAAGCTCCATAACGGACATGCCGGATTCGTTAAAATCAATAAATTCTTTCTGTGCTTTTTGCAGAACTTCCAATGGCAGCGCTGCAGGACCTGCGTTAAAATTTGTTGTGCGTTCCATCATGATCCTCTCCCTGTTCTCCACGTTAATGTATAAAATAATACAATTATCCTATCACAAAAATGCAGTTTTTTGATAAAAAATTAGAATAATCAAAAGAAATTGACGGATGTTTGCTATAAATGCTCACAAATAAAATAACCCCATCTTATGATGAGGCCAGGCGTTTCGCGATAGAGGAAGAGATGGTCTGCAGATCCTCCGGTTTGTAATCATCAGCATGTGTTTTCCAAACGGCTCCGAATCCGTCTCCTTTTCCGTAGCGCGGGATAATATGCATATGATAATGGAAAACAGATTGTCCTGCTTTTTCGCCGTTATTGTTCAGCGTATTTAAGCCGATCGGTTCAAATTCATCCCGGATGGCGCGGGCGATTTTCGGAACAGCGTGAAAATATTGTTTTGCTAATTCATCCGTAAATTCATACACGTTTTCGATATGCGTTTTCGGAATGACAAGCGTGTGTCCCTTTGTCACTTGGCTTATATCAAGGAAGGCCAGCACGTGTTCATCTTCATACACCTTTGCGGATGGAATGTCACCGGCAATAATTTTACAAAAGATACAATTTTCTGCATTATGCATGAAAGTTCCTCCTTATGAAATTGTTTCGTATGTATACACTCATCGTACCACAGAAATGCTGGAAATAGAAAACAGGATGAACGGCGAGCGTTCACCCTGAATGCAGAGGAAGAGCTTTGTGAAGAAAATGTGATATGCCTTTGGTAAGCACCTCATTTGTCGATAAAATGAAGACTTGTTTAATGCCTAACGATTCCTGCGATAAACACCTCATTTGACAATTTGCTTCATAGAAGAATTCATCAAGTTCAGTGAAGAGAAATGGTTTGAGCATTGGACATGTTTATTTTCTATCCAACTGTATCTAAGACGTCTTTGACAAACACCTCATTTTTCAGTTGATATGCTTTTCCTCTACAACCATTATGATGTCCGGAAACCTGTCTCTTTATGACAGCAAATTCATCATTTGTTAAAAGGGAATTGTTTCAAATCATGCTTTGTTTTTGGTACTATGAAGAAAACAATATAAGGGGA
This sequence comes from Bacillus sp. 0102A, assembly GCF_036765155.1. NCBI lineage: Bacteria > Bacillati > Bacillota > Bacilli > Caryophanales > Bacillaceae > Bacillus > Bacillus sp. 0102A. Next base: position 207,543 of record NZ_JBAIZW010000004.1, on the reverse strand, counting down.
GAAACTATGTCTCTGCTATCGGTAAAGAACTTGACCGGCGGATATACAAGAAATCCGGTTTTGAAAAACGTATCATTCACCCTTGAACCGAATCAAATTGTCGGTTTAATCGGGCTGAACGGTGCGGGTAAAAGTACAACAATCAGACATATCATCGGGCTGATGGACGCGCATAAAGGATCAATCGAATTAAATGGGAAAACCTTTGCTGAGGATCCGGAAGGCTACCGCTCACAATTCACCTATATACCTGAAACACCTGTTTTATATGAAGAGCTGACGCTGATGGAGCATCTGGAGTTAACAGCGATGGCATACGGTATTTCAAAAGAAACGATGGAGAAAAGGCTGCCGCCGCTTTTAAAGGAATTCCGAATGGAAAAGAGGCTGAAGTGGTTCCCGGCTCATTTTTCTAAAGGAATGAAGCAGAAGGTTATGATTATGTGCGCATTTTTGGCAGAGCCCGCGCTCTACATCATTGATGAGCCTTTTCTAGGACTTGATCCGCTTGCGATTAACGCGCTGCTTGAGCGGATGAATGAAGCGAAAAAAAGCGGGGCGAGCGTGCTGATGTCAACGCACATTTTGGCAACCGCGGAGCGCTATTGTGATTCGTTTATTATTTTACATAACGGCGAGGTGCGGGCGCGCGGCACGCTGTCCGAACTCAGAGAGCAGTTTGGAATGAAGGACGCGGCGCTGGACGATTTGTATCTTGAACTCACAAAGGAAGACGCTGGCCATGAATAATATGCTTGATATTTGGCAGTCGCGGCTGCAGGAGCATATCAAAGAAACAAGGACGTATATGAAATATATGCTCAACGATCACCTTGTCATTGTTTTGATCTTTTTTCTCGCGGGCGCTGCAAGCTGGTACAGCAAATGGATACGTGACATTCCCGCTCACTTTCCGTCCTTCTGGGTGATGGCCGTACTGTTTTCGCTCGTGTTGACAAGCTCTTATGTGCGGACGCTGTTGAAAGAGGCTGACCTTGTCTTCTTATTGCCGCTTGAAGCAAAAATGGAGCCTTACTTGAAGCAGGCGTTTGTCTACAGTTATGTGTCTCAGCTGTTTCCGCTGATTGCACTGAGCATTGTTGCAATGCCGCTTTATTTCGCTGTCGCACCGGGGGCTTCGCTCGCATCGTATGCGGCAGTTTTTGCCCAGCTTTTGCTGCTGAAAGCGTGGAATCAGGTGATGGAATGGCGCACGACCTTCCAGAATGACCGAAGCTTGAAACCGATGGATGTGATCATTCGATTTGCGGCGAATACGCTCGTTCTATATTTTGTTTTCCAATCTGTTTATATGTATGCGCTTGTGGTTTATGTCATTATGGCAGGTCTTTATCTCTATATGTCTTCCACAGCAAAACGGAAAACGTTTAAATGGGAGAGCCATATTGAGTCCGAATTGAGACGCAAGCAGCGTTTCTATCGGATTGCCAACCTGTTCACTGATGTGCCGCATTTACGGAAGCAAGCGAAACGCAGGGCGTATCTCGACTTTTTGCTGCGTCTCGTGCCGTTTGAACAGCGCAAAACGTTTGCCTACATGTTCACCCGGGCCTTTTTACGTTCAAGTGATTATTTGGGCATCCTCGTCAGATTGACGGTCATTTTCGCGCTGATCATTATGTATGTGTCGGCAAGCCCGCTCATTGCAGGGGTTTTGACCGTGTTTACCATTTTTATTACGGGCGTTCAGCTTCTGCCGCTGTTCGGCCACTTTGACCATTTGGCGCTTCAAGAGCTTTACCCTGTGAAAACAGAAACGAAGCTGAAAAGTTATTTCTCTTTATTAAAAACGGCACTTAGCGTACAAGCGCTGCTGATGTCTGCTGCTTCTGCCTATGCTGCCGGCTTGACAGGGTTTCTGTACGCGCTGATCGGTTCTGCCGTCCTGATTTTTGTTATTATGCCTTCTTATATGACAACCAGACTGAAAAAACATGGAAAGCTGTGAGCTTAAAAAGGGGTAGGTCAAATGACAGACAACCAGCTGCTGATGCATGAAGCCCTTCAATGGAAAATGCATTTTTTGCGAAAAGATTCCATGTTTGAACGCTTTTCAAAGCGTATGCAAACGAAGGTGAATGAGCGGATTCCGGAAAAAATTCATGCGGCCGTCACCGAAAGTGTGAAAAAAATGGTGGAAGCGACGATGGCCGGCTCCAATATCATCGCCTATAAGAAGGATACAAGCACACTTTCGCTCAGTGAAAAAAACGAACTGGCGAAAAAAACGATTGCTTCTTATCAGAAAGTGGCGGCTGCTGAGGGAGTCGGTACCGGAGCGGGCGGCATTTTTTTAGGGATTGCCGATTTCCCGCTGCTGCTTTCGATTAAGATGAAGTGTTTATTTACCTTATCCTCAATTTATGGCTTTGATGTGAAGGATGCACAAGAAAGAATGTTTTTGCTGCTTGTATTTCAGCTCGCGTTTTCGAGTGATGACTGCCGCAAATCGCTTTTTTGTGTCATCGACAATTGGGAGACGGAGAAAAAGAGTATCGACTGGAGAGTGTTCCAGCAGGAATATCGCGATTATATCGACGTCGTAAAGCTTTTGCAGCTTTTGCCCGGAGTAGGTGCGGCAGTAGGCGGCATTGCCAATTATAAGCTGCTTTCTCAGCTTGGCGAGACGGCAAGACACGTTTTTCATATGAGAATTACAAAGGAAACAGCCGGAGAATAAACACTCCGGCTGTTTTTTATAGTGTATGATAGGTGATCGCGGCACCCGCAAGCACCTTTGCTGCTGTCAGCATTGCTTTTTCATTGATATCGAATTTCGGATGGTGGTGGGGATAGACGCGCTCTGGCTGTTCAGGAGCGGCACCAGTAAAGAAAAAAGTGCCTTTGACGTTTTGTAAGTAGTAAGCAAAATCCTCGCCGCCCATTTGCGGTTCACCGTCAATGACCTGCTGAACGCCCTCCGTGTTCTTTGCGCTTCTGACCAAGTGGCTCGTTTCTGCAGGATGGTTCACAACAGCCGGATAGCCCCGTTCATAGTTGTACTCATAGGACGCGCCGTGCATGCTGCACACTCCTTTTACAACTGCTTCAATTTCTTTCTCCAGAACATTGCGGACACTTTCGTCAAATGAACGCGCTGTGCCGATGAGTGTGGCTTGGTCTGCAATGACATTAAACGGGTTGTCGGCGATAAAAGAGCCTGTCGAAATGACGGCGGAACGAATCGGATTAACTTTGCGGCTGACAATGTGCTGTAAAGAGGAAACGATTTGCGAGCCGATCAGGACGGCGTCTTTTGTATCGTGCGGGTGAGCGCCGTGGCCGCCCTTACCGCGGATTTTTATCGTAAATCGGTCCGCCGCCGCCATCACGGCGCCGGGGCGGCAGAGAATGGTTCCGAGAGGCTCAGTCGCCCAAAGGTGCGTGCCGAATATCACATCTGCATTTTCAAGACAGCCGTCATCAATCATTGGCTTTGCGCCTCCCGGATAATATTCTTCCGCATGCTGATGGATTATCACAAATGTTCCCTTCAGTTCATGTCTGTTTTGGTGAAGGACCTTTGCCACTGCGAGAAGAGCTGCCGTATGGCCGTCATGGCCGCATGCGTGCATGACACCCGGCACTTTGGAGGCGTAAGAAACATCTTTTTCATCTTGAATGGGGAGGGCGTCAAAGTCGGCCCGCAACGCGACTGTTGGGCCGGATTCGCTGCCTTCTATATATGCTAAAACCCCTTTGCCGCCAACATTCGTGCGGATCGGGACGCCTAATGATTCATAATAGGAAGCAATAAATGCGGCGGTTTTTTCTTCTTGAAACGAGAGCTCAGGATACATATGAAAATGGCGCCTGATCTCGACCATTTCTTCAAAACAGCTGTCGAGCTGTTTGTTTATCTCTTTCTGCAGTGTAAATATGGACAAAGCCGCTTCCCCCTTTTTCTATGCTTTTCCATGATTGTATAGAAAAAGTCTGAATATTTCAACTCGATTTCAAACCAACACCATGGCTGCGATGGCTGTCACAGAAAGGCCAATCGCGACGGGAATGAAGTTTTTTCTGGCAAGCTCAAAAGGATCAACTTTACAAATGGCCGCAGCGGGAATCAGCGCCCATGGGACCAGTGTTCCGCCCCCCACCCAGATGGCAGATATTTGGCCGAGTGCGGTCAGAACGGCGGGATCAGTATGAAGAGCGGACGAAAAGAGGTGTGCGATAGAGCCTGCGAGAGAAATTCCTGAAAACCCTGATCCGTCGAGGCCGGTTATCGCTCCAACGGCAGTTAGAGCAACGGCGGCAAGCTCCTTTGACATAGGCATCATGCCGGATAAAGCAATGCCGAGATCATTGACAATGCCTTGGGAGCCTTTAGGAAGTGCAGTGCCCAGTATGCTTTCAAAACCTGAGCCGCCAAGGTAAAAGAAAGCGGCAATCGGGATGACGGGACCGAAAACCTTAAAGCCGAACTGGAACCCATCAATAAAATAACTGGTGATTTTTTCAAGCCCTTTTTGCTTATACACGAGAAAATGGACAGTCAGGAGGATGCAGATGGCAGACCCGCCGATTAACGCGGTTGCATCATTTCCCTGTAGATTAAACAAGAGCATGCAGGCGATATCCCCAAGAAAGACAAGCGGAATCAAAAAAGCCAATATGGACCGCAGGCGTTTTGGCAAATACAGCGAGGTGTCTTGTTCGTCAGAAAGCTTAGGGGAAAAAGAATCTGAAGCTGGACCCAGCTGTTTTTTGCGTTCGCGCTGAATCATGATAAAAGCTGCGGTTGTTGTGGTCACACCCATAATCAGCACAAGGGGAATGCTCGCCGAGACGACATCACCGACAGGAAGGCCTGCCGCATCAGCTGTCAGTTTCGGCGCCGCCTGAATGACAAAGTCCCCTGACAAAGCAAAACCGTGACCGAACAAGTTCATGGCCATGGCTGCTGCAATAGGCGGCAACCCGGCGCGGGCCGCCGCCGGGAGCAGGACGGCGCCGATCAAAGCGACACCCGGAGAAGGCCAGAAGAAGAGAGAAATGGCGAACATCAGGCCGCCAATCAGCCAATAGGCAGTGACAGGGCCTTTCACAAGGTTTGCAAAGGGAGAAATCATTGCTTCATTTATCCCTGTTTTTGTTAACAAATCACTCATCGAAACGATAAAACAAATGATAAAAATCGTGGGCAGCAGTTCGCCGGCCGCGTAAATAAAGCTGTGGAATAAACTGCTGACAGAAGCTGAAAGTGAATGGCTGGTCCAAAGCGATATCATGAAAATGCCGAATAAGGAAATAAAGGTCGTATCTTTCCGCAGCAGCATAAATAGGATAATCGCCCCGATAAAAAACACATACAGAATGTGGACAGACAAAATCCCGACTTCCATCATTGATCACTCCTTCCGCTTCCTACAGATTATTCATAGGCAGGCGGAAGGTGCGGGGACAGAAGGCAGGGTTATGATAGAAGAAGATGAACATTGATCTGTTTGAGCTGCTCAAGCAAATGCTGCTTTAACACTCTATTCGCTTTCTGCTGATGCTCAGGGAAGCATTCAGGAGAAAAAATAACGGCGCCATCAGCCAGCCAGTTTTTTCTGTAGGCGATGATGCTTTCCGATGGTTTTAAAAATGAACAATCCTCGCGCTGCATCTCGTAATCATCAAATCCAAACTGAAAACCGCAGCACGGACAAATTTCATAAGAATGATACCCATGCTTATCATATGCCGGTTCAGTCAGTCCCTTAAACCCGCAGACTGGGCAAGTGTACTTCATTTTGCTTTCCCCCCGATAAAAAAGCTGCCGGAGATGCCGGCAGCTATTCGACAGCGGAATATGTGGTGACATACGAAGGCCGGGAGAAGATCGACGTGGTGTCAATTCCGGCAGACGTGCCGCGTTTTTTGTGGGCTTCTTTGTATGAACCTGACTGCTGCCAGTCTTGAAAGGCTCTTTCCGTTTCCCACAAGGTCAGAATGACGTACGTATCACTGTCAAGCGGGCGGAGCACACGAATTGCTTCAAAACCGGGCTCGTTTTCTACCTTTCCCGCTCTGTTTTTGAATCTGTTTTCAAACAGCGGACGTCCTTCCGGAGTGACGGCAATATTGTTCAAGACGGCAAAACCGGGATTCTTCATCTCGCCGGCTTGGTCAATCGCTTCATAAGCATGGGGTGCCTGAAAAACGGTATCTCCGCTTGTTTCGTGGATCAAAATCGCGTTTTCCTGGCCCTGCATCAAAAGGATATTTTCCGACGGATGCTTCTTTACGAGCGTTTTTAAAAAATCGGCTGTCCCATATGTAATATAAACATTCATATCAGCCACCTCCTGCTTGCTAGTATATCAAAACAATGGTATAAGTTTCTATTGGCGAGTGCTTCAAACATAATTCCAAACAATTTTTCCCATACTACCTTTAGAAAGGCGAGGTGAGTTCATGTTTAAGGTGAAGAAAAAGAAACTATTTATACCCATCATTATTTTAGTGTTAACTGCTTTTCTCGCTTTAATAGGATATATTTCAATTATTTTTCTCGGGCATTATGTCATAGATGAAAAGAAGCTGATTCTTCATGCCTCTTCAAAAATTGTCGATCAAGACGGAGTGGAGGTTGCCAGCCTGTATACTGAAAATCGTGAGCCGGTCTCGATTAATGAGATTCCGGAGCGGGTCAGAGAAGCGTTTATCGCTGTTGAGGATAAAAGGTTCTATGAGCATCACGGCATTGATGCGAAATCTGTCGGAAGGGCGGTATACCGCGATATATTAGCAGGCGGAAAGGTGGAAGGCGGAAGCACGATCACCCAGCAGCTTGCCAAAAATATTTTTCTGACACACGACAAAACGTTTTTAAGAAAAACAAAAGAAGTGATCATTGCGATTAATCTTGAACGGGATTACAGCAAGGACAAGCTTCTGGAAATGTATTTGAACCAGCTTTACTTCGGGCATGGGGTCTACGGCATACAAGCGGCGTCCCACTATTATTTTAATAAGGAAGTAAAAGATTTAACTGTATCCGAAGGCGCGGTTTTGGCCGCTATTCCGAAGGCGCCTTCTACGTATTCTCCTGTTTTGCATCCTGATAAAAGTAAGGAACGGCGTGATACGATTCTCGGCATGATGAATGACCAAGGCTACATCAGTGCGAAAGAGGCTGTCAGCGCGCAGGGGAGGACGCTTGGTCTGAACGTGAAGAAACAGTCGGAAACACCTTGGTTTGACAGCTATATTGATCTTGTGATTGAAGAGGCGGAAGACAAGTACTCGATTTCCGGAGAGCAGCTTCTTCAAGGCGGATACACGATCAAGGTTCCGCTTGATTCGAAGCTTCAGAAGACGGCTTATCAGGTGATGAAGCAGGGAAGCTACTATCCCGGAACAGACCAGAATGCTGAAGGAAGCGCCGTCTTTATCAATAACAAGACAGGCGGTGTGGAAGCGGCGATCGGCGGAAGAGAATACACATCCAAAGGATACAACCGCGTCACAGCTGCCCGCCAGCCGGGTTCCACATTGAAGCCGCTTGCGGTATACGGGCCGGCGATGCAGGAAAAGAAATTTAAACCATATTCTCTATTGAAGGATGAGCTGCAATCCTACGGAGATTATACACCGAAAAACTATGACAGCCAGTATGAGGGCGAAGTGACCATGTCTGACGCCATTACGTACAGCAAAAACGCACCGGCTGTCTGGACGCTGAATGAGATCGGCGTCGAAACAGGAAAATCTTATTTGAAAGCAAACGGCATCGATATCCCTGATGAAGGCCTTGCCCTCGCTCTCGGCGGTTTGGAAAAAGGCGTTTCCCCGCTCCGGCTTGCAGGCGCGTTTCATACGTTTGCCGCGAATGGAATGTATACTGAACCGTTCTTTATTTCCAGCATAGAGGATGAAGACGGAGAAACAATAGCTGGCCATAAAGAAGAAGGAAAGCGGGTATTCAGCAAGCAGACGTCTTGGAATATGACGAGAATGCTGCAGCAGGTGGTCAAAAAGGGAACGGCCGCGTCAGGAACTTATCACGGCGACCTGGCGGGAAAAACCGGCTCTACTTCTTATACAGGCGTCTCCGGCGCGACAAAGGATGCTTGGTTTGCCGGCTATACGCCGAAAATAACCGGGGCTGTCTGGATGGGCTATGATAAAACAGACCAAAACCATTATTTAAAGGGCGGCAGCGCGTATTCGACGAGGATGTTTAAAGATATTTTGACACAGGCTGGAGAAACCGGTGATGTGTTTACGAAGCCTAAAAACGTCAAAGAACTGGAAAGCCCGATTAAGCTGGAGCCGGTCAAAACGCTGGCAGCAGATTACACATTTAAAGCAGCGGGGCTGTTTACCATTGAATTAAAATGGGATGCTCAAGAGGATGATCGGACCGTATACAGAATTTATGTAAATAAGGATGGCAAGGAGACGCTTCTTGATTCAGTCGAAGGAAAGGGCAGCTATGAAATCTCTTATGCCAACTTGTTTTCAGGCGCTTCTTATAAAGTTGTGCCTTATAATACACAGACAAAAAGAGAAGGGGAAGGAACCGATTACGTTCAGCCGAAATTGTTTTCCTCTTAATGGAATTCGGCGATTTTTTGAACATTGAGCCTCATTTCTATACCATTTGCCCAAAACGAGGTATAGTGTAATGGTCAAGAAACACGAACGTATGGTTGCAGTATGAAAGGTGGAAATCAGATGAGTAAACAAGAAACGTTTAACGAGACGTTTTTAAAAGCTGCACGGGGAGAAAAAGCGGATCACACGCCTGTATGGTACATGAGACAAGCTGGGCGCTCACAGCCGGAATACCGTAAGCTGAAGGAAAAGTACGGATTGTTCGAGATTACCCATCAGCCCGAACTATGTGCGTATGTCACAAGACTTCCGGTTGAGCAATACGGAGTCGATGCTGCAATCCTTTATAAAGATATCATGACTCCGCTGCCTTCAATCGGAGTGGATGTTGAAATCAAAAACGGGATCGGGCCTGTGATTGATCAGCCGATCCGGTCTCTGGCGGACATTGAAAAACTCGGACAGATTGATCCGGAACAGGACGTGCCGTACGTGCTAGAGACGATTAAACTGCTTGTCAATGAGCAGCTCAACGTCCCGCTCATCGGTTTCTCAGGTGCGCCTTTTACGCTTGCCAGCTACATGATCGAAGGCGGTCCTTCGAAAAACTACAATAAAACAAAAGCCTTCATGTACAGCATGCCGGATGCATGGGACCTTTTGATGCATAAGCTTGCCGACATGATTATCGTATACGTAAAAGCGCAAATTAAAGCAGGCGCAAAAGCGATTCAAATCTTTGATTCGTGGGTCGGCGCGCTGAATCAAGCGGACTACAGAACATACATCAAACCCGTGATGAACCGGATTTTTACAGAGCTTGCACAGGAGGATGTGCCGCTGATCATGTTTGGTGTCGGCGCAAGCCATCTGGCAGGTGATTGGCATGACCTTCCCCTCGATGTTGTCGGGCTCGATTGGAGACTCGGCATTGAGGAGGCCAGATCAAAAGGCATCGCCAAAACAGTGCAGGGCAATCTGGACCCGTCCATTTTGCTGGCGCCTTGGGAAGTCATTGAGAAAAAAACGGCGGACATACTGGATCAGGGCCTGAAATCGGACGGTTTCATTTTTAACCTTGGACATGGGGTATTTCCTGACGTCAGTCCTGAGGTTTTGAAAAAACTGACAGCATTTGTCCATAAATATTCACAAAACAAAAAAACGGGTCAATATTCCTAAGCGTATCTTTTGGTATCATGATGATATACCTGTCAAAATATTTGTATCAGATCATTAAAGAGGGTGTAAACAGTGAGTAGAAAGAAAATGGGGCTTCTCGTTATGGCGTACGGCACGCCTTATAAAGAAGAAGATATCGAACGTTATTATACACATATCAGAAGAGGCAGAAAGCCTGAACCTGAAATGCTTCAAGATTTAAAAGACAGATACGAAGCAATTGGCGGCATTTCACCGCTTGCCAAAATCACAGAAGATCAGGCGCACAAGCTTGAACAGCACTTAAATGACATTCAGGACAAGATTACATTTAAAGCGTATATCGGTCTGAAGCACATCGAGCCGTTTATTGAAGACGCTGTGGCAGAGATGCATAAGGACGGCATCACAGAAGCAGTCAGCATCGTGCTGGCACCGCATTTCTCCACATTCAGCGTGCAGTCCTACAACAAACGTGCCAAAGAAGAGGCTGAAAAACTTGGCGGCTTAACGATTACGTCTGTTGAAAGCTGGTACGATGAACCGAAGTTCGTGAAATACTGGGTTGACCGAGTGAAGGAAACATATGCCTCAATGCCGGAGGATGAAAGAGAAAAGGCGATGCTCATCGTATCCGCCCACAGTCTGCCGGAAAAAATCAAAGAATTTGGAGACCCGTACCCGGACCAGCTTCATGAATCGGCGAAATTGATTGCTGAAGGCGCAGGCGTTTCCGAATATGCTGTCGGCTGGCAAAGCGAAGGGAACACGCCTGATCCTTGGCTCGGACCCGATGTACAGGATTTAACACGTGATTTATTCGAACAAAAAGGCTATCAGGCATTTGTATATGTCCCTGTCGGATTTGTAGCGGATCATTTAGAAGTGCTTTACGATAATGATTATGAATGCAAAGTGGTCACTGACGATATCGGCGCAAGCTACTACCGCCCGGAAATGCCGAATGCAAAGCCGGAATTTATTGATGCATTAGCAACAGTTGTATTAAAAAAATTAGGACGTTAAAGAAGGCGATGAACATGAGTGACGGCAAAAAACATGTAGTCATCATCGGCGGCGGCATTACCGGTTTAGCCGCCGCCTTCTATATGGAAAAAGAAATCAAAGAAAAAGATCTGCCGCTTGAGCTGACGCTTGTTGAGGCAAGTCCGAGAGTCGGCGGGAAAATCCAAACTGTCAAGAAAGACGGCTATATCATCGAAAGAGGGCCTGATTCATTTTTGGAGCGGAAGAAAAGCGCTCCGGAGCTTGTCAAAGACTTAGGCCTTGAACATTTACTTGTCAACAATGCGACAGGACAATCCTATGTGCTTGTAAACCGCACCCTGCATCCAATGCCGAAGGGCGCCGTAATGGGGATACCGACAAAAATCGCGCCGTTCGTTTCAACCGGTCTGTTTTCTCTGTCTGGGAAGGCAAGAGCCGCTATGGATTTCATCCTGCCTGCAAGCAAATCAAAAGACGACCAGTCATTGGGAGAATTTTTCCGCAGACGTGTCGGAGATGAAGTGGTTGAGAATTTAATCGAGCCGCTTCTATCAGGCATCTACGCTGGCGACATTGACAAGCTCAGTCTAATGTCGACTTTTCCGCAGTTTTACCAGACGGAACAAAAGCACAGAAGTTTAATTCTCGGCATGAAAAAAACAAGGCCTCAAGGCGCCGGCCAGCAGGTGACGGCTAAAAAGCAAGGGCAGTTCCAGACCCTGTCAACCGGTTTGCAGACTCTTGTCGAAGAGATCGAAAAGCAATTAAAGCTGACGAAGATATACAAAGGCACAAAAGTGACCAAGATCAGCCGCGGCGGCGCTGGCTACTCACTCGAGCTGGATAACGGCGTCACACTTGGTGCTGATTCAGTGATTGTGACTGCTCCGCATAAAGCGGCTGCGGGAATGCTTTCAGAGCTTCCTGCCATTTCTCATTTGAAAAATATGCACTCCACATCCGTGGCAAATGTCGCCTTGGGCTTCCCTGAAGGCGCCGTCCAAATGGAGCATGAGGGCACGGGCTTTGTGATCTCAAGAAACAGTGATTTCGCGATCACAGCCTGTACGTGGACGAACAAAAAATGGCCGCACGCAGCGCCGGAAGGGAAAACGCTGCTTCGGGCATATGTCGGAAAAGCCGGAGACGAATCGATTGTCGATCTCTCAGATAACGACATTATCAATATTGTGTTAGAAGACTTAAAGAAAGTCATGAACATAAACGGGGAGCCGGAAATGGCATGTGTCACCCGCTGGCATGAAAGCATGCCGCAGTACCATGTCGGCCATAAGCAGCGCATCAAAGAGCTGCGAGAAGCACTGGCCTCCGCGTATCCGGGTGTCTACATGACAGGCGCTTCTTTTGAAGGTGTCGGAATTCCCGACTGCATCGATCAAGGAAAAGCAGCCGTGTCTGACGCGCTTACCTATTTATTCAGCTGAAAACCTCCGCTATGGCGGAGGTTTTTTGGTTGGTAATAGCAATACTGTGTAAAAAAATGATTGAATTGATCAGCGGGTTATGATACATTTGCATATGTACTTAATGACTAAAATGTTCAAACGGTCAGTTTTGAGGTGATATACAATGTCAATAGATCGAAAAAAGCTCATTTTGGAGGCTGCCACAAAGTCTTTCACGCAGTTTGGGTATAAAGCGACGACAATGGAACTTGTGGCAAAGCTTGCGAACGTGGGGAAGGGAACCATTTATACTTTTTTCAAAAACAAAGAAGAGCTGTTTGACGAGATTTTCACTACTTTATTGAAGGAAATGAAGCAGAAAGCGGACGAAGCGATGGAGCCGAACCTTCCGTTCCATGAAAATGTGCACAGAGCGCTGTTTGCCATTCTCGAGTTCAGGAAAACACATCAGCTGACGATTAAGATTTTCCAAGAAAATGCTGAAATTGGTACAATGGCCGTTCAGGACGTCATCCAAAAAATGGAGCGTGGTCTTCTATCTTATATGAAAGATAAGATTGAGGACGGAATCGAAAGCGGCGCAATCAAGCCGTGCGACCCTGAGCTGACAGCTTTCGTGATGCTGAAGCTTTATATCGCACTCATTTTTGATTGGGAAAAACAGCATCCCCCGCTTGATAAACAGACAATTGCGGAACTGCTTGAATTGTATGTTGTCAAAGGATTGTCAGCCAACTAGATAATCCTTTCTTTTTGCAAGAAAATGACCATTTTTCATGATGAGTCAGTTTTAGAATGGAGGCATCAGGATGAACACAATACGAAGTCAGTGGAAAGACATCGTAACGAGTAAAACATTATTAATTCCCATCATTGCCATTTTGTTTGTCCCGCTTATTTACAGCGGCGTGTTCTTAAAGGCTTATTGGGACCCATACGGCACAGTTGACCAGCTCCCAGTCGTTGTCGTCAACCAAGACAAAGGAGCAACCTATGAAGGAGAAAAACTCCAAATCGGTGATGATCTGGTCAAAGAATTAAAGGATAATAACAACTTTGATTGGCATTTTTCCAGTGATCTTGACCAATCGTTAAAGGACTTATTAAATCAAAAATACTATTTGGTTGTCGAGATTCCCGAGGATTTTTCTAAGAATGCCAGCACGGTATTGGACAAAAATCCGAAAAAGCTGGATCTGAAATACCATACAAATGCCGGATCCAACTATGTAGGGGCAACGATCGGTGAAAAAGCGATCGATAAACTGAAAGCCTCTGTTTCTAAAGAAGTGACCGAGCAATATACGAAAGTCATTTTTGATAACTTTAAAGATATCGCCAAGGGTTTGAGCGACGCGAGCAGCGGCGCGAAAAAAATTGATGACGGCACAAAGGATGCGAAAAACGGAAGCGCCCAGCTGAAAGAAAATTTGGAGAAGCTGAAGGAAAGCACCGCCACCATCAGTGACAAAACGGCGCAGCTTGCAGATGGAGCGGCAAAGGTAACAAGCGGCATCCAATCGCTAGACAGTTCGCTCGGAAAATTCCAGGACAGCAGCAATACGATTTATGATAAATCTAGTCAGCTTGCAGCAGGATCAGGCAAGATAACGGGCAAACTGAATGAACTGAATGCCGGCCTTCAAAAGGTGCAGCAGGGCTTGCCTAATCTCACAAACGGACTGGATCAGCTCAACAGTAAAGCCCAAGAAGGTTCTGAGAAAGCAGCAAAAGCGGAAAAGCTCATCAATGCGCTCGATTTAACGAAGCTTGAAACAGCTGTCAACAACCTGGAAAAGTCAGAAACAGCGATGAAGGAATTAAAAAAACAGTTGACTGACTTTGAAAACAGCTTGAAAAACCGTGATCAGGCATTTAAAAATCTCATCAATTCGAGTGACTTCTTAACTGCGGAGCAAAAAAGCCAGCTGATCAATTCTGTTGAAAAGAAGCTTCCGCAAGTTGATGCGCCTGATTTTGATCAAATGTTAAGCCAGCTTCCTGCTGCTGATCAGCTGCCTGACATTGCAACGATAAAAAGCTCATTGGAAGATGTGAAAGCAGAGGTTGCACAGGTGAAGGCATTACCGGAAGCTACCTCTAAGCTTTATAACGGCGCAAAAGCCACTCAAGATGCGATTGACAAATTAACTGCTGGATCTGAGAAGATATACAATGCTTCACAGCAGCTGACAGATGGCCAAAATAAATTGACAGCCGGTATCGGTGAATATAATAAGCAGTTCGCAAAAGCAAAAGCAGGCTCAGAGCAATTGGTGACAGGAAGCAGCCAAGTATCCGGCGGTTTGCTGAAACTGTTAGACGGGTCTAAACAAGTCCAAAGCGGATCATCAAAACTTGCAGATGGATCTGAATCACTTGATACAGGTTTAGGCAAGCTATTGGACGGCACAGGAGAGCTGTCTAGTAAGCTGAAGGACGCGGCAGATCAAACAGGAGATATCGATGCTGACGATCAAACATACGGCATGTTTGCCGATCCTGTTAAAACGAATGATGACGCCATTCATTCCGTTCCTAACTATGGAACAGGGCTCACACCTTATATCCTGTCAATGGGCTTGTATGTCGGCGGCATCATGCTGACGGTTGTCTTCCCGCTGAAGGAAGCGTCAGGACGTCCGAGAAACGGTTTTGAGTGGTTCTTCAGCAAATTCAACGTTATGATGCTCGTTGGAATCATTCAATCACTGATAGTGGCAACGGTTCTTCTGCTGGGAATCGGCCTCGAGGTTGAGAGCACGTGGAGATTTTACGTGTTCACGATCATTACGAGTCTTGCTTTCCTGGCGATGATTCAATTTTTGGCCACAACGATGGGCAATCCGGGACGGTTTATCGCAGTGATTATTTTAGTGCTGCAGCTGGGAGCGAGCGGAGGAACATTCCCGCTGGAATTGCTTCCGAATTTCTATCAAGTCATCCACGGCGCATTGCCGATGACCTACAGCATTAACGGATTCAGAGCGGTCATTTCAAACGGCGATTTTGGCTACATGTGGCAGATGGCCGGCGTCTTAATTGGCATCGCCCTCTTTATGATATTGCTGAGCATTACTTACTTTATGATGCTAAGCCGGAAGGAAGAAACATCGGAAGAACAGCCGGCTTCATAATGAAAAAGAACTTGTTTCCTTCGAAACAAGTTCTTTTTTTGTTACATACCCCATTTAACAAGTAATCCTGTATAGGTTAATCCGCCGCCAAACCCAAACAGCATCACGGTTTGATCTTTTCTCAGCTTCCCGGCTTTGACTGCGAGATCAAGTGCCAAAACAATCGAAACAGAAGACGTGTTTCCATAATATTCGACACTGGTGAGCGTTTTTTCAATCGGGAACGGTGTTTTTTCACATATCGATTCGATCATGCGCAAGTTGGCGCTGTGAGGGACAAACCAATCGAGCTCGCCGCTTGTCAGCCCTGCCTGTTGCAAAAGGCGTTCAAATTCGCGGGGGACGGTTCTCACTGCCCATTTATACACTTCACGGCCATTTTGAACCATTTTACCGGAATCAGCAAGGGGAACCCCATTTAGTTCATTTCGCAGCCCGGCACGGTACAATATATCTCCGCTGTTCCCGTTTGTTCCTTGGACAGACGCAAGAAATCCAGGCGTCTCTTCATCTCGTTCAACTAACAGCGCCCCCGCAGCGTCACCGAACAGCACGCATGTTGTTCGATCGGTATAATCCGTTACTTTTGACAATGTCTCTCCGGCGATGACGAGAATTTTTTGATGGAGACCGGATGTGATCAATCCATTAGCCAAATGAAGGCCGTATGTCAGCCCGGCACACGTCGCATTAATATCCAGAGCGCCTGTGTTTTCCCAGCCGAAATATTCCTGCACGCGGCATGCCGTACTCGGAAAGGCATAATCGGATGTTGTAGTGGCAACAAGAATCATATCGACATCATCAAGTGTCCCTCCATAACGGCTCTTGAGATCCTTTATCGCTTCGATGCATAAATCAGAGGTGAACTGCTGTTCATCCGCTATCCGGCGTTCTCTCATTCCTGTGCGCTGAACAATCCATTCATCAGACGTATCAACGATCTTTTCTAAATCAGCATTGGTTAAGCGTCTGCTCGGCGCATAGGTGCCGATAGCTGTAATTTTCGCTTTTGACATATGAATCACTCCTTGTGATCAGATTATAACACTAGATATTAGTATCTGGTACTAAAAAAGAGGATTTTTCGCAAAAAAAGAGAAAATGTGAAATAGAGAATCTATGAAAAAGAAAAAGGAGGCTGAAAAATGGTCAGTCAAGGAGCGGTAGTCTTTATGGCGCTATCAGGGGCTATTGCGTTTTTATTGCCAATCGGGCTGATTGTATGGTTTAAGCGTAAGTATGGCGCCTCGCTTAAGGTGTTCTTTATTGGCGCTCTCACGTTTTTTGTCTTTGCCCAGCTGTTGGAGGGCGGCGTTCATGTTTATGTGCTGCAAGTAAATGAAATGACGAAAGAAGCCATGCAGAATCCATTGTGGTATGGCATTTACGGCTGCTTGATGGCCGGGATTTTTGAGGAATGCGGAAGGTATATCATGATGCGGTTTTTTATGAAGCGCCATCATGCTTGGGCGGATGGACTGGCTTTTGGGGCAGGCCATGGCGGGCTTGAGGCTGTACTGATTACAGGCTTGTCCTCTATCTCACTTATTGTATACGCATTTGCGATCAATAGCGGAACATTTGAACAGCTTTTGATTAATGACGACATCAAACAGGCGCTTCTGCCGATTCAGGAACAGCTGCTGCATACGCCTCCGTATGAATGGCTGCTGGGCGGAATAGAAAGAATCAGTGCCATTGCTGTCCAAATCGGGCTGTCCCTGCTTGTCCTGTATGCGATTAAAAGCCGCCGGCCGCAGTTTCTGCTGTACTCTATCCTTTTACATGCGCTCTTTAATGTACCGGCGGTTTTATACCAAAAAAGAATAATAGAACATGCTGCTGTTGTTGAAATCGTTGTTGCTCTCATAGCGGCTGTATCAGTCTATTGGATTGTAAAAGCAAATAGGCTGTTTCAATAAAAAGTCCAAGCAGCAGTACAGCCCGCTTGGAAAAATGTGAATGGAAATATTCATGAAGCATGGGTCATCAGAATATTTCTGATTCAGTCTTTAGAAATGACAGCAACAGTGTCTGTGTTTTTTACAAGAGAAACAATGGTGTTTCTTTTTCTTCTTCTCGCAAGGGTCATGGCATTCTTTCTTTTTCTTGCAATGGAAATCTTTATCGAACCACTCGTCAAAGAACCAAAAATCATCGAACCAATCACGACAATGATGTTTCCGTTCATGTGAATGACGACAGCACATAGATATCCCTCCTATTCCCATGCTCTCTACAGCATATGAGAGACTGATAGGAAAAGATTGGACGGGTCCCTCGGGAAAAGAGTATATTTTAAATAGAAAAATAAAAGGAGGAATGTCCTATGTCGTCCGTACGTAAAACGATGGAGCTCATTAAAGAACTTGTATCAATCCCAAGCCCGACAGGAAATACATATGAGGTGATCAATTATATTGAAAGCCTTTTAAAAGAATGGAAGGTACAAACGGTTCGGAACCATAAGGGCGGCTTAATTGGCACCCTTCCCGGACGCGACACATCCCGGCATCGCATGCTGACGGCGCACGTTGATACGCTCGGCGCTATGGTGAAAGAAATTAAAGCTGACGGCCGGCTGAAAATCGATTTGATCGGCGGCTTCCGTTACAATTCGATTGAAGGGGAATATTGCCAAATTGAAACCGCATCGGGAAAAACGTATACAGGAACCATTTTAATGCATCAAACGTCCGTGCACGTATACAAAGACGCGGGAAAAGCTGAGCGGAATCAAGAGAATATGGAGATTCGCCTTGATGAACCTGTTCACTGCCGGAAAGATACGGAAGAGCTTGGCATTGGCGTCGGAGATTTTGTGTCGTTTGATCCCCGTGTCGAGATCACATCAAGCGGATTTATTAAATCACGCCACTTGGATGACAAAGCAAGCGTCGCCTTATTGCTGCGCTTAATACATCAAATTCAAACAGAAGAAATTGAACTTCCGTATACAACTCATTTTCTTATTTCGAATAATGAAGAAATCGGATACGGCGGGAACTCGAATGTTCCTCCTGAAACAGTTGAATATTTGGCGGTCGACATGGGGGCAATCGGTGACGGGCAGGCGACAGATGAATATACAGTATCCATCTGTGTGAAGGATGCAAGCGGGCCGTATCATTATCAGCTGAGAAAGCATTTAGTCCATTTAGCCGAGAAGCATCATATCGACTATAAGCTTGATATTTATCCATACTACGGGTCGGATGCGTCAGCAGCGATCAAATCCGGGCATGATATTGTTCATGGACTCATCGGGCCGGGAATTGACGCTTCGCATGCATTTGAACGCACTCATCAATCATCTCTTCGCCATACAGCCAAGCTTCTGTATTATTATGTACAGTCACCGATGGCAGAGGAGAAAGGCGAATGAACATTTATGAGATGAAAAGCACATTCGGCTGGGAGGGAGATGACGGCTTAGGGGAACAGCTGATTCAGCAAATCCTCGCCGGAGAAAAAACAGCCACGTGCGCCCCGAAATCTTTATATTCAAAAGATGAATTGAGTGAAGTGTATCAAACGGCGGGACAGCTTGTTACCGTTTATGATAAGCATGACAATCCGAGATGCAATATAAAAGTGACAGATGTGTTTGAAACGACCTTTGGAGCACCTGATATGAGGTTAGTCAAAGGAGAGGGCAATGGAGATCGAATTGAGAAATTTCAGGAAGACCATCGGATGGCATGGGCGGAACTGATCAAAAACGGTGAATTAGAGCTGAATGAGGATACAGTTTTGATGACAGAGCTGTTTGAGCTTGTTCATGACTAAAAAAAGCCTGCGGGGCAAGAACCCCGCAGGCTTTTCATTAACCGGAAATGGTTGCGTTTTGGTCTGCTTTGGCTTGGGACATGACAGTTTCTGCTTTCGCAGGATTAAACATGCCTTCCCATTTAGACATCACAACGGCAGCAAGCGCGTTACCAGTCAGGTTGACAACTGTACGTGCCATGTCCATGATGCGGTCTACGCCGGCAATAAAGGCAAGTCCTTCAGCCGGAACGCCGATCGTGCCAAGTGTCGCAAGCAAGACGACAAAAGAAGTACCAGGCACGGCAGCCATCCCTTTAGATGTGACCATTAGGACGAGCACAAGCGTAATTTGGTGCCAAATCGTCAAATCAATACCGTATACCTGTGCCAAAAACAGCGCGGCAATAGATTGATAGAGAACGGAACCGTCTAAGTTAAACGTATATCCGATTGGAATGACAAATGAAACAATGCCTTTCGGGCAACCGATTTTCTCCATTTTTTCCATGATGCGAGGAAGAACTGTTTCAGAGCTGGACGTACTGAACGCCAGTAAGATTTCGTCCTTCATGTAAGCAAGGAATTTGAAGATGTTGATGCCGGCAATTTTTGCGACAATTCCAAACACGACAATCAAGAAGAAAGCAAGTGCGACATACACCAATCCGACGAGCTTTCCGAGAGAAAGAAGAGAACCGAGTCCAAATTTAGACACAGTCACTCCGATAAGCGCGAAAACACCGAATGGAGCCACTTTCATCACGAGGTTTACAACGTGGAACATGGCATGGGACACACCTTCAAAAAAGGCTAATACAGGCTTGCCTCTTTCACCGATCGCAGAAATACCCAATGCAAATAGCACCGTAAAGCAGATGATGGCAAGAAGATCTCCTTCGACTAAGGATTGGAAGAAGTTTGTCGGCACAATATGTAGGAACGTATCAGCTACTGTTTTATTACTTTGCTCTTTTTCAGTTTCGACATATTGACTGATGTCTGATTTTTGAGCTTCGTGTATATTAACTCCTGTACCCGGATGGAAGATGTTTGCAAGTGCTAGTCCGAGAATGATGGCAAAAGTCGTAATGATCTCGAAGTACAGAATCGTTCTGAAGCCTAATTTACCGACTTGCTTTCCATTTCCTGCGCCGGCTACACCGATGATTAAGCTGGAGACAACAATAGGAATCACTATCATTTTGATTAAGCGTAAAAAGAGATCCCCGATTGGCTGCAGGTAAGCAGGCAATGCTGGGTTGCCGTACCAAATAACGCCAACAATAACACCTAGAATAAGTCCAACGAATATTTGTGTGGCTAATCCAAACTTTATTCTTTTCATAGATTACCTCCCAAAACAAAGTATCAACATATATCATGAATTGACATATATTTAATCTCACTATTAGATCAAATTATAATAGATAAGAAATGAATTCGTCTATAGTAAATTATATTTAGAAAATAAATAATATTGTAAAACACAATATAAATCACCAGAATTATCTAAAAACGGGTGAGCTTTGACCTAACCTGACTATTATTTAAATATATAGAAGTTAAACGAATAAAAAAATCTCACACTTTATGTGTGAGATTTTCGCCCCTTTACATATCATTTATTTTTATACAGTCGCTGCAAATATTTATATAACATTCATGCTGTTCATCTATCTTTTTTCCGCATTCTGCACACTTTTTCGGAGGCAGGTTTCTAAAAAAATCAGTCATTTTTTCTAGCATAACCAATCCCTCTTTCCCCTTTGTAGTGTCTTCATTGTAATATAACAGTTTTGAAAAATCAATAACTGTTTTGATACAATGTTTAAAACATGCTTTTTTTAAGAAAAATGGGTATATTGAAGGGGGATCAATTTTCTTGAGAAGATAGGAGGACATTATGAAAGTTACAGTTATCGGATGCTATGGCGGTTTTCCGGCCGCAAATGAAGCGACGTCGGGCTATTTGTTTCAGTCAGGTGATTACTCGTTGCTTGTCGATTGCGGCAGTGCAGTATTATCGAAGCTGTTTGGATATGTACCGGCGGAAAAGCTGAATGCGGTGATTCTGTCTCATTATCACCATGACCATATCGCAGATATCGGGCCGCTGCAATTTGCCAAGCAGGTCGGTTCGTTTCTCGGCAAAGGAGAGCATACGCTTCCGATTTACGGACATGATGCTGATCTAGAACAGTTTCAAAAGCTTACATATAAAACACATACGAAAGGAATTGCCTATCAGCCGGATCAGCCGCTGATTGCCGGTCCGTTTACGATCACCTTTTTAAAAACGATTCACCCGGTGACGTGCTATGCCATGCGGATTACTGATGGCAGCCATACTGTCGTTTATACGGCAGATTCCAGCTATCAGGATTCATTTATTCCGTTTTCGGAAAATGCCGATTTATTGATTTCAGAATGCAATTTTTATGCCGATCAAGACGGGACAAGCGCAGGCCATATGAACAGTCTGGAAGCCGGGCGAATTGCAAAAGAAGCGAAAGCGGGAGAGCTGCTGCTGACGCATTTGCCTCATTTCGGCGTTCATGACAATCTTCGCGAAGAAGCGAAAACCGTTTTTAACGGCGTAGTGAATATTGCAACATCAGGTTTTGTGTGGGAAGGATAAAGGAGGAGCACCATGTTATTTATCGACAATCAAAATATCAATGATCCGCGGATCAACCTTGCTATCGAGGAGTACTGTGTAAAGCATTTAGATCCTGAACAGCCGTATTTGCTCTTTTATGTGAATCAGCCGTCTATTATCATTGGCAAAAACCAAAATACAATAGAAGAAATCAATACAAAATATGTAGAGGAAAACGGGATTATCGTCGTCCGCCGTTTATCAGGGGGAGGCGCTGTGTATCATGACCTCGGGAATTTGAACTTCAGCTTTATTACAAAGGACGACGGGAACAGCTTTCATAACTTCAAAAAGTTTACTGAGCCGGTGATTCAGGCATTACATCAGCTCGGGGTTGAAGCGGAATTGAGCGGCCGGAACGACATTGTAGCGGGTGGCCGGAAAATATCCGGAAACGCCCAGTTTTCGACTAAAGGACGCATTTTCAGCCACGGCACCCTCATGTTTGATTCAGCCATTGATCATGTTGTGTCAGCATTAAAGGTGAAAAAGGATAAAATTGAATCAAAAGGCATCAAATCAATCAGAAGCCGCGTGGCAAACATCAGTGAGTTTATTGATGATAAAATGACCACGGAGGAATTCCGCAGCCATTTGCTTCGGCATATTTTCAACACAAATGACATTCAAAACGTGCCGGAGTATAAGCTGACAGAAAAAGATTGGGAGGTTATTCATCAAATTTCGAAAGAGCGCTATCAGAATTGGGATTGGAACTACGGCCGCTCACCGAAATTTAACCTTAATCATTCAAAACGTTATCCGATCGGGTCAATTGATTTACGCTTGGAAGTCAAGAAAGGCAAAATTGAGGACTGCAAAATCTTCGGAGATTTCTTCGGTGTCGGTGATGTATCTGAAATTGAAAACCTGCTGGTCGGAAAACAATATGAACGCAGCGCCATTGCAGATGCGCTGGAAGGTGTGAATCTCAAGCATTACTTTGGGAACATTACGAAAGAGGATTTCCTTGATCTGATTTATTAAGGCGAAACACATGGTTTGAAAGAGCGATTGTGTTTTTGAAATAATGGAGGCAGGAGGGATTCACATGAAAGTGTTGTTAATCGGAGCGAACGGACAAATCGGACAAAGACTCGTTTCCCTATTCCAAGATAACCCTAGCCATTCCGTCAGAGCGATGGTCAGAAAAGAAGAACAGAAAGCGTCTCTCGAAGCTGCCGGTGCAGAAGCTGTGCTTGCGAATCTGGAAGGCAGCCCGGATGAAATCGCCGCCGCGGCAAAAGGCTGCGACGCGATCATTTTCACAGCGGGTTCCGGCGGCAGCACTGGCCATGATAAAACGCTGCTGGTGGATCTGGACGGAGCGGCAAAAGCCATTGAAGCTGCGGATATCGCCGGCATCAAACGGTTTATTATGGTCAGTACCCTGCAAGCCCACAACCGTGAAAAATGGAATGAATCACTTAAACCTTATTATGTGGCCAAGCATTACGCTGATAAAATTCTCAAATCCAGCGGTTTAACTTATACAATTATCCGTCCGGCAGGCCTTCGCAATGAGCCTGGAACGGGAACTGTTTCAGCAGCCGCTGATCTGGAACGGGGATTCATTTCCCGTGATGACGTGGCGAAAACGGTCATTGCTTCTTTAGATGAAACCAATACGGAAAATCGGGCTTTTGATCTGACAGAAGGAGATACACCGATTGCCGAAGCATTAAAGAAACTATAACAGAACTGACACTCGGGGCTTTTTGCTCTTGAGTGTTTTTTTGTGTTTCTCTATAATGAAGAAGAAAGCTTATCTTCAATAATGAATGACTGTTCATTCACTATAAGGGGTGGGAGAATGAATCTCGTTTCGAAATTGGAAGAGACAGCATCTGAGAAGCCCGACAGCATCGCATGCAGGTTTAAGGATCACATGATGACGTATCAGGAGCTGAATGAAAGAATTCAGCGATTTGCGGACGGCCTTCAGGAAGCCGGTATGGAGAAAGGGGACCATCTTGCTTTGCTGCTTGGCAATTCGCCGGATTTTATCATTGCATTTTTTGGTGCGTTAAAGGCTGGGGTCGTGGCCGTGCCTATCAATCCGATGTATACACCGACAGAAATCGGTTATATGCTGACAAATGGCGATGTAAAAGCGATCGTGGGTGTTGATCAGCTTTTGCCGCTGTATGAAAGCATGCATGAATCACTGCCGAAGGTTGAGCTCGTCATTTTATGTAAGACGGGAGATGCCGAGCCCGAAGCTTCAGACCCAGAGGTCAGAATGAAAATGACAACGTTTGCAAAAATAGCGCGCCCGACATCTGCCGCTAAACAAAGCCCAAAGCTTGTCCCTGATGATAACGCGGTTATTTTATATACGTCAGGAACGACCGGAAAACCGAAAGGCGCGATGCTGACCCATCAGAATCTGTACAGCAATGCCAACGATGTCGCCGGCTATTTGGGAATGGATGAGAAGGACAATGTCGTCTGCGCTCTTCCTATGTTCCACGTGTTTTGTTTAACGGTCTGCATGAATGCTCCGCTGATGAGCGGCGCAACTGTCTTAATTGAACCTCAATTCAGTCCGGCATCTGTTTTTAAGCTCGTTAAGCAGCAGCAGGCGACCATTTTTGCAGGTGTTCCTACGATGTATAATTACTTGTTTCAGCATGAGAACAGTAAGAAAGATGATTTTTCTTCCGTCCGGCTGTGCATTTCGGGGGGCGCGGCCATGCCAGTCGCGCTGCTGACGGCATTTGAAGAAAAATTCGGCGTTACCATTTTGGAAGGCTACGGGCTCTCGGAAGCCTCACCTGTTACATGCTTTAACCCGTTTGACAGAGGCAGAAAACCGGGCTCCATCGGGACAAGTATTTTACATGTCGAAAACAAGGTCGTAGATCCCCTCGGACGCGAGCTGCCCGATCATCAGGTCGGCGAATTAATCGTAAAAGGCCCCAATGTGATGAAGGGCTATTATAAAATGCCGATGGAAACAAAGCATGCGTTAAAAGACGGGTGGCTTTATACGGGGGACTTGGCTAGACGGGATGAGGACGGCTATTTTTACATTGTTGACCGGAAAAAAGACATGATCATTGTAGGAGGATACAACGTGTATCCTCGTGAGGTGGAGGAAGTGCTGTACCGCCACCCGGATGTCAAGGAGGCGGTTATCATCGGCGTGCCGGACGCCCAAAGCGGGGAAGCGGTAAAAGGGTATGTTGTACCGAAACACTCTGGCGTAACAGAAGCAGACATCATGCAACACTGTGAAAAACATCTGGCAAAATACAAACGGCCTGCCGCCATAACGTTTCTTGACGATATTCCGAAAAACGCGACGGGGAAAATGCTCAGGCGGGCGCTGAGAGATATTTTGCCTCAATAAAATGAAAAAGCGAAGCGGCGAAGCTTCGCTTTTTCATTTTCAATCCTTTGCTTCTTTTTTCACAATGTTCAGCAGCGCCTTTGTGTCGCTTTTATTTAATTTGTAGTACGTGCCGTCCTTCAAATAAACGGCTTGCTGGCTGCCGTCAATCCATAGTCTGAATGAGTCGTACCGGTCTTTATGAAACTTGATTGTCCCTTCGTAATCAGGGGTTGATGTTTTGTCTGTCTTCAGCTGTTTTCCCTGATTCATAATGTCCAGCATATCTTTGACGTTCTGCCTTCTTTCGATCTCGATATCTTCCCCGCCGCTTGAAGACAGCGTGATCAAATCCGCATCTACCGATTGATACACATCGCCTGACCGGCTGTAAAGATAGAAAAATGCAAGAAACACAAGACCGATAACCAAGATGGCTGCCACTAATTTTTTCATTTGCATCACTCCAAACATTGTTAGTTTTCCCAGTGATCGGGCTTTCCATGCTTAAAAGGGCGGAAAAGTACGGCGCATAGCTTGGTTCTAAGAATTTAAATTTATGATTACAATAGAAGTAACGGGTTAATGTGAGGAGTGAGGCGTTATGCGCAAGTGGATTGCGGCGGCAGGGCTTGCTTACGTGCTGTACGGGCTGTTTTTTTATTGGTATTTTTTTCTGTCTGGTGATTCCGCAGTACCGGATGCTGTGAAAGGGACGCAGGCTGACCCGGCTTCTTTCATGAAGCCGTCTGAATTGGCAGTGGCGGAGCAGTATTCAAATGTAAAGAATTTTTTATTTTTTATCGGGATTCCTCTTGATTGGTTTCTGTTCTTTGTATTGCTGGTCAGCGGCGTTTCAAAGAAAATAAAGAAATGGATGGAAGCGGCCGTGCCTTTTCGGTTTTTGCAGATCATTGGTTTTGTGTTTGTGCTTTCGCTGATCACAACGTTGGTGACGCTGCCTTTAGATTGGATAGGCTATCAAGTATCGCTTGATTACAACATTTCCACACAGACAGCGGCCAGCTGGGCTAAGGATCAGGTTATAGACTTTTGGATCAGCTTTCCGATCTTTACGCTTTGCGTTGTTGTGTTTTATTGGCTGATCAAACGGCATGAAAAAAAATGGTGGTTATACGCTTGGCTGTTAACAGTACCGTTTTCGCTGTTTCTGTTTTTTATTCAGCCTGTCATTATCGATCCTTTATACAATGATTTTTATCCGCTGAAAAACAAAGAGCTTGAAAGCAAGATTTTAGAGCTGGCAGAAGAAGCCGAGATTCCGGCTGATCATGTATATGAAGT
Organism: Bacillus sp. 0102A; assembly: GCF_036765155.1. Lineage (NCBI taxonomy): Bacteria > Bacillati > Bacillota > Bacilli > Caryophanales > Bacillaceae > Bacillus > Bacillus sp. 0102A. Next base: position 181,164 of record NZ_JBAIZW010000004.1, on the reverse strand, counting down.
GAATATGTCTGAAAAAACAAATGCGCTTAATGCCTATGTCACAGGCATCGGAGCCAACAAACGGATTGTATTGTGGGATACGACGCTGAACAAACTTGACGATTCAGAAATCCTCTTTATTATGGGCCACGAAATGGGCCATTATGTCATGAAGCACGTCTATATCGGATTGGCTGGCTATTTGCTCGTGTCGTTCGCTGGATTTTATGTCATTGATAAGCTTTATAAGCGGACGGTCCGCTTTACCCGCAGTATGTTTCATTTGGAGGGACGGCATGACCTTGCAGCCTTGCCGCTGTTGCTGCTTTTGGTGTCTGTTTTGAGCTTTGCGGTCACGCCTTTTTCTCATGCTGTCTCGCGTTATCAGGAGAATCAGGCTGACCAGTATGGGATCGAGCTGACGGAGAACAGAGAAGCGGCTGTTAAAACGTTTCAGGATTTGGCCGTGACGGGACTGAGCCAGGTTGATCCTCCGGTGCTTGTAAAAATTTTCAGAGGCAGCCACCCTTCGATCATGGAGCGGATTCAACACGCGGAAAAAGAAGAGAATAAACCAGAACAGGATCATGACAAATAAAAAGAAGCAGGTATGGAGGAACCTGCTTCTTTTTGATATTATTGTGCAGCTGCTTGTACATTGATTAGCCCTTTTCCATAATAGAAAGAGCTTCCAAGGTATGTTGTAGTGCTCTCTAAACGATTACGGACTTGTGTGTTTGTCCAAGTCGGGTGCTTAGAAAGAATTAACGCGGCTGCTCCGGCAACGTGAGGAGTCGCCATTGACGTTCCGTTGTAAGCACCGTAAGTGCCTCCAGGAAGTGTGCTTTGGATAGATACGCCAGGAGCCATCACATCAAGCTCAGAACCTACGCTTGAGAATGAAGCTCTTTGGTTGCTGCTGTTTACCGCACCTACCGCGATGGTAGAAGGATATTTCGCAGGATAGCCGACCGTGCTTGAGCTTCCGGACGTGCCTTCGTTTCCGGCTGCGACCGCAACGACGATACCGCTGGAAACGGCTTTATCAACTACTGTTTTCAGCGCTGTAGAACCAGAAGGTCCGCCAAGGCTCATGTTGATAACGTCCATATTGTTGGAAATGGCCCACTCAATGCCGTTAATAATCCAGCTGTATTGGCCGCTTCCTGTTGAATCAAGAACTTTTACTGCATATAACGATGCGTTCGGCGCTACGCCCAGAACACCGATTGAGTTATTAAGAGCTGCAATCGTACCGGCTACATGCGTGCCGTGAGAACTGCCGTCTTGGTATGGGTTTGTTTCAGAAGGTACGAAGCTTGCTCCGCCTCTCACGTTTAAGTCAGGATGAGAAGAGTCAATTCCGCTGTCGATAACAGCTACTTTTACGTTAGACCCTGTATAGCCTTGAGAGTGAAGAGCCGGCGCTTTAATTTGAGAAATGCCGTAAGGAACAGATTGCGCATATTCATGTGCAATATGATCTTCTTCCACATATGCAACGCTCGGATCTTGTTTCAATTCTTTTACTGTTTTTGCATCCAATGTTGCTGCGGCTGCGTTAACATACTTAAACTGCTTTTGAACTTTTCCGCCTTTCTCAGAAATAACATCCTTTTTCTTGGCGGAGCTCATGGCACTCATTGTCTGTTTAAATCCGACAATGTACTTCTTTTCTGTACTGCTTTTTCCGGCGGCCTGCGCAGACATGTTGCTGAACGCCATCGTAAAGATTAACGTTAACGCAAACAACAAGCTGATCCACAATTTTTTGTTTCTCACTCTTTACACTCTCCCTTTTTCAAAAATTCAGACTAGACTTACTTAAAAGACTATTCTGTGAATTTATTGTAATAGATGGAATAATATTTTAGTAGACCTATTTTTTTGCGATGATTTTATCTCTATTTAGGTATATCATCTCTCGCTATTTCTGTAGAGTCTCGAAACAACTAAATTCATACAGAAAAGAATGAAAATAGACATGAGTAAATGTTCATTATGTTGAAATGCCAAGCTTTTTCAGGTTAAATGCTCCTGAGTCCTAGCAAATTCCTGTCGAAAAAAATCCTTCAAATGACCTGCATGTGTTTCCATGAGATCAATGGATATTATCGTGATATTTTTTCTATGTATGCTGATAAAAGTATTCTGAAAATAAAATTCACATAAAATTCTATTAAAGTTAAAGTAAAGCGATTATAGATAGAGAGGAAGAAATGAGATGAACATTCGCCAAGCAAAGACATCAGATGCAGCAGCTATCTGGCCGTTATTTAACCAGTATCGGGAATTTTACAAGCAGGCGTCCGATCTGAAAGGGGCAGAGGCTTTTTTGAAAGCGCGTCTGGAAAATCACGAGTCTATTATTTTGATAGCTGAAGAAAATGGAGAATTCATAGGTTTTACCCAGCTCTATCCAACGTTTTCTTCTGTGTCAATGAAAAGAATCTACATATTAAATGACTTATTCGTCGCTCCTCATGCGCGAACAAAGGGAGCTGGCGGGCAGCTGCTGTCTGCCGCAAAGGATTATGCTGCGGAAAACGGGGCAAGTCGTTTATCGCTTCAGACTGAAGACCACAACCTGACGGCAAGAAGCTTATATGAGCAAAACGGCTATGAAGAGGATACTGCATTTGTCCATTATCGTCTCAATGTGCCGGCGAAGTAACATTGAAGCTTGATGATTTGGTTTTTAACGTTCTTCGGTTACAATAGAAACGAAAAGGAGTGTACCGAATGTCAACGTTATTTCAAGCATTGCTGGCAGAGAAAAATGCCGATGATGTTTCAGTCCATGTGAAAACCATGTCAACAGAGGATTTGCCGAAAGACGGTGTCCTGATTAAAATGGCTTATTCCGGCATCAATTATAAGGATGGTCTGGCTGGAAAAACCGGCGGCAATATCGTCAGTGAGTATCCGCTTATTTTGGGCATTGACGCCGCGGGCACGGTCGTCTCTTCCAATGACCCGCGTTTTGCCGAGGGGGATGAGGTAATTGCGACAAGCTATGAGCTCGGTGTCTCCCGCGATGGCGGATTAAGTGAATATGCTTCAGTGCCTGGTGACTGGCTGGTGCCTTTGCCGCAGAATCTTTCGTTAAAAGAAGCGATGGTGTACGGAACGGCGGGATTTACCGCGGCGTTATCGGTGCATCGGCTTGAACAGAACGGCCTGTCTCCGGATAAAGGGAGCGTGCTTGTCACTGGAGCAACCGGCGGTGTCGGCGGAATTGCAGTATCGATGCTGAACAAGCGGGGCTATGATGTGGCGGCAAGCACTGGAAACCCGGAGGCGGCTGATTATTTGAAGCAGCTTGGTGCAAGCGAAGTGATTAGCAGGGAAGATGTCTATGACGGAACGCTTAAGGCGCTGTCCAAGCAGCAATGGCAGGGAGCGGTTGATCCTGTCGGCGGAAAACCGCTTGCCTCGCTTCTAAGCAAAATCCAATATGGCGGATCTATCGCGGTAAGCGGTTTAACCGGCGGGGGGGAAGTGCCTGCAACGGTGTATCCGTTCATTCTTCGCGGGGTCAGCCTGCTCGGAATCGATTCAGTGTACTGTCCGATGGATGTCAGAACCTCTGTGTGGGAGCGTATGTCTTCTGATCTTAAACCTGATCAGCTGCTGGCCATTGTGGATAGGGAAGTATCGTTGGCGGAAGCGCCGGCTGCGCTAAAAGATATTTTGCAAAATCGCATTCAAGGAAGAGTCATTGTGAAGCTTTAACAGGATCAGCTTGCAGAGAAAGCTATATTTTTCTGCAAGCTTTTTTATGTACATGGGTTTGTACTGCTGCGCCCTGAAAACAATCTTTCATTTACCATTATCGTCCTGCTTCATTACAGTGAAAAACAAGTTTTTCCTGTAAGCTGAACTTTCTCATCTCATTTCAAAAAAGTTAGTGATAATGATTCTCATTCCGTGTTATACTATCTCTTGGATATCTTACCCTTAGAAACTACATACAGGAGAGACATGGACATATGAAAAAAGCACTGATGGTTCTTACAGTTTTGCTTCTTTCTGTTTTAACAGCGGCCTGCTCGTCTTCAAGCAGCAATCAAAACAGCAAAGAAAATAAAGTAGCGGTAACACACGATTTAGGGAGGACAAATGTGCCTGAGCATCCGAAGCGGGTTGTTGTGCTTGAACTTGGTTTTATCGACACGCTGCTTGATCTAGGCATTACACCTGTAGGGGTGGCCGATGACAATAAAGCGAAGCAGCTGATTAACAAGGATGTCTTGAAGAAAATTGACGGCTACACATCTGTCGGCACCCGCTCACAGCCAAGCGTGGAAAAAATCGCTTCATTAAAACCGGATTTAATTATTGCCGATACGACCCGGCATAAAAAGGTATACGATCAGCTCAAAAACATCGCACCGACGATTGCGCTTGATAATTTAAACGCGGATTATCAGGATACAATTGACGCTTCACTTACGATTGCAAAAGCGGTCGGCAAGGAGAAGGAAATGGAGAAAAAGCTGACGGCGCATGAGGAAAAGCTCAATGAGACAAAACGAAAAATCAGTGCTAACAGCGAATCCGTGCTGTTAATTGGAAATACAAATGATACAATTATGGCCAGAGATGAAAATTTCTTTACATCCAGACTTTTAACACAGGTCGGCTATCAATATGCGATCAGCACGTCAGATAACAGCGAATCAAGCAATGGCGGCGACTCAGTGAACATGAAAATGACACTTGAGCAGCTGCTGAAAACAGATCCGGATGTCATCATCCTGATGACAGGAAAAACAGATGACATTGACGCGGACGGCAAACGCCCGATCGAAAAGAATGTGCTTTGGAAGCAGCTGAAGGCAGTGAAAAACGGACATGTGTACCACGTGGATCGTGCGGTATGGTCTCTGCGCCGCAGTGTGGACGGGGCGGATGCCATTTTGGATGAGCTTCAGCGAGAGATGCCGACTGTGAAGAAATAAAAGGAAAAGACAGGCAAACGCCTGTCTTTTCTTATTTGATAAAGCCGGATAAGTGGCTGTTAATATTATAGTCTTTAATCCGCCATTTCTCTTCTGCAAATTCTATGTTGCTGAGGCAGGCGTTGACGAGGCGCGTGCTTTGCAGCTCTGGGTCACCGCCGGAAATTTCCGTCAGCAGTGCGTGAATCGCTGCACCGTGAGCGACGATCAGCACCTTCTGGTTTGGATACGCGTGATTTACTTTGACCAAACCGCCCATCAGCCTGTCAGTGAGTACTTCTAACGTTTCCATATTCGGATAGATTTTATCCGGATAGCGCTTTGTCCGCTCTTCCAGCAGCATGCCCTCCGCATCGCCGTAATCGCGTTCTTTAAAGTCATCCATTTCGACAATCGGAAGATGCAGATATTCATTAATGATTTCCGCGGTTCTTTTCGCTCTTTTCAGCGGGCTCGTCACAATGACATCCCAAGAAAAATCCTTTACATATTTTCCGGTTTCTCTTGCTTGGCGTTCACCTGTCGCGTTCAGCGGAATATCGGTTTTGCCTTGGCATTTTTGCTGCAGGTTCCAATCGGTTTCTCCATGTCTTACTAAGCAAACGGCTGTCATAAAATCCCCTTCCTGACTTTGGTCATATCGCTATTATACTAAATCAAAAGCACGCATCCTATGAAAAAGCCTATGCCATAATTTCAAATAATAAAGCAAGACCGATTCCGCCGCCGCTTCCGATGGCCGCAACGGCATATTGACAGTCTGTCCGTCTTTGCGCTTCATAAAACAATCTGGTTACCAGAGCTGCTCCTGATGCGCCGTACGGATGGCCGAGAGCTAACGCGCCGCCGCGCACATTGATTTTTGAAAAGGGGATGCCGAGTTCTTGAGAGCAGACACAAATTTTGACGGCAAAGGCTTCATTGATTTCATATAAATCGATATCATCAGGTGTTAAATTGTGTGTGATTAAGAGATTACGGATCGCATCAACCGGTGCAGCGGGCGGATAGTTTGGGTGAATCCCGCTGACGGCGCTGCCGATAAACCGGAGCACTGGCTTAAGCCCTAGGGCTGCCGCTTTTTCTTCTTCCATTACAAGGAGAGCAGCCGCTCCGTCTGATATGCCGCTGCTGTTGGCTGCTGTAACCGTTCCGGAACTGGTGTCGAAAACCGGTTTTGCACGGGAAATAATCGCTTCTATCGGCCGCTTTTTCAGAAATGCTTCGTCCATCTCTAATTCTCCGAGAGGAACAATTTCTTGACGGTAAAATCCTCCATCATGTGCGTTTCTGCTGCGTTGATGGCTAAGAAGCGCATATTCATCCTGCTTTTTTCTGCTGATGGAATAGCGTGCTGCCGTATATTCCGCTGCGATGCCCATGTCGGGATCACCGATTGCATCTGGAGAAAACCGGGCCCGTTCTGAAAAGGGCGATTGGCTGCTGCTTTCTGAGCCGCCCGCGATATACATCGTTCCGGCTCCCGCTTGAATGAGACTGCAGGCATAGCGTACAGCTTCAAGGCCGGAGCCGCACTGTCTGTCAATCGTCATCCCGGGAACCGATAAAGGCAGTCCGGCTTGCAGAGCTGACAGCCTGGCGAGATTGCCGCCTCTTCCGGTCGCGTTTCCGAGAATCACCTCGTTGATTTGATCCTCTAGCTTTCGGCTGAGACAGCTGATGATAGGAGCCGCCAAATCCTCCGGCAGAAAGTGATTCAGCAGCCCGTTTTGTTTTCCAAAGATCGTTCGTTTTGCATCAACAATAACCGCATTCAAGTTACACTGCACCCTCTTCTAGCCATTTCCTCACGCTGGAACGGGCGATTTTTCCGCTGCTCGTTTCCGGCAAGCAGTTTGTAAACACCCATTTTTTCGGAATTTTGTAGGATGCCAGTTTCTGTTTGCACAAGGCTTTCAGCTTTCTGGCATCAGTGTTTCCGTGAATGACAGCTACAGCGATTTCTCCCCAATACTCGTCCGGGATTCCAACGACAGCCGCGTTTTCAACCTCTGGACAGGAGAGAAGCACACGTTCAACTTCTTCTGGGAAAATATTTAATCCTCCGTACACAATCATCCCGTTTTCTCTTCCTGATATGTATAGAAAGCCATCCTCATCGACAAAGCCCATATCATCCACTGTCATCCAGCCGGATTCATCTAGTGCGCTGCCGTTGACATAGCCGGAAAACCGCATCGGGCTTTTGACAAATATTTTTCCGATTTCTCGAGGCTGACAGCGTTCTCCCGCAGCGCTGCGGATTTCAATCTGGACGTTGTGAAAAGGGCGGCCGGCTGAATGCGGCTTCCGTTTGCTGTCTTCCGGTGAGGAATATGTCACAAAGCTAAGCTCTGATGTGCCGTAAAAATCGTATAGCTTGAGATGAGGCCATTTTGCGGCCAGCTTTTTCTTAGATTCTGCCGGCCAGTCTGCACCCGATGAAATGATTTTGACAGGACTATTGGGAAAGGCCTCAATTCGAGAAAGGGCGTCTGTCATCGTCGGTACGGCAAAGAGAACGCTGACAGATTTACCGTTCAGCCATTCCTTCGCTTGAGTAGGGGAGAATTTTTTCAGCAAGCAAACGGTTCCCCCGAGAAACAAGGTGCTGACAGCCCCATATAGGAAGTGAGAGGACATTAACGTCCCGGGAATCAGAACCTTATCATCTGATGAAATCGAAAAATCAGTTTCCGTACACGTAAAGCTCTCCATCCATGAGCGGTGAGAACGTGTGAAGGCCTTCGGTTTTCCTGTCGAGCCAGACGTAAATCCCATATAAAAAGGGTGCTCTGGATCAATGATAGGCACGGGATCAGCGGATGCCTCCGAAATATCTGCCGTACAGTTATCCAGCAAAACAACAGGTGTCTTGTTATCTATCAGTTTGTTTTTGAAAAAGGCTGAAGTAACCACAAGATCCGCATCACTTATGGACAGCCGCTCCTTGCATTCAGCCGCGCTCCAGCGTGTGTCGATGGGAACTGCCGTGCACCCCGCCGCTGCAGCTCCGGCAAACAGCTGTAAAAACGCCAGGCTGTTCGGGAGCAGGATCGCCACACGGTTTGGCATGTTCGGCTGCGACCGCAGCCAATTTGCGGTTTGAGAGACTAGTTGAGCCCAGTCTCGGTATGTGATTTGCTCCGATTCAGTATGGATCGCCACACGGCCGGGCGATCTTTCGGCAATAGATGAATAGGTATGAGTAATTGTCATGGAATCAGCCTCCTTTCGTAAACATCGTATCAGAAAGAGACAAGGCTTGGGTGATTTTTATCGCCACAAACGCAGATACAGCTGCTTTTATCAAATCACCAGGCACATATGCAAGGCTCATGAAGGCGGCCTGTGACAAATCAATATGCATGATAAAAGCTTGTACTGGTATACCGAGCAGATAAATAAAGATGATGCCGAATACAATATGTGTGAAAAAGAGACGCAATACAGTCACTTTTCGCAGTCTGGAAACGGCTAAACTGATCAGCCACGAAGCGAAGGGATAAGCGATCAAAAAGCCCGCGCTCGGCCCGAAAAAAACGCCAAACCCGCCTCGTCCGCCGGGCAAAAGCGGCGCTCCGAAGGCAACGAGCAGCAAAAAGACAAGCTGGCTTAAGAAAGCAGACTTAGGCTTGAGGATGCTGCCTGCCAGCATGACACCAAGCGTTTGTAATGTAATCGGAACGGGTGTAAAAGATAAGAAGAGAGGAGGCATAAAGCCAAGCACTGCCATCAGTGCAGTAAAAATGGCAATATGCATCATGTCTATTAATCTCAGCATGTGAAATCCTCCAAACAGTAATAAAATATGGTTATACAATAAATGTAGACAATTATTATGTCAACTTAATTTTAATTTAAGTTGACATAATAAACGTGAAAAAACCGGCTGCTTGGCAGACCGGTTTTTGATGTTTATTCTTCTGTCAGGATAACAAGCGAATCAACAGATGCGGCCACGTGAGAAACGGCGCGGCTGACTTCCTGAAGCCCTCCAAGAAAGGCCTGCAAATCGACGTCGATTTTGCCTGATTGCTCTTTGCTGACTTTCATGCTGTGGACGATTTCATCGAATAGGCGGTTAATTTGCGTCATTTTTTCTTTACTATCGCTGACTAGCCCATTCACGTCTTTGATATGCTTTGAGACGATTTCGATTTGTGTATTCGTATTGTTCACAAGCTCAGACACGGTAGAGACCGTTTTTTTCGTGTCCTCAGAAAGCTTCCGCACTTCATTAGCCACTACCGCGAAGCCTTTACCGTGTTCACCGGCGCGGGCAGATTCAATAGAAGCATTGAGCGAGAGGAGGTTTGTTTGTTCAGCAATGCCAGTGACGATGCCGAAGATTTTTTCAATCTGCTGGGCGATCTCATCCAGCTTGACCATTTCTTTTTCGATTTGGACAAGGCTTGTGTCGATTTTGTTCATTTGTTTTTGCTGGATTTCAAGCTCTTTTTTCCCGCCGATCGACTTTTCTTCAACGGTGCCGGATGTCACTGTGCCGGCTTTGGATGCTTCAGAAATGCCTTCAGATTTGTCCACAAGCTCTTGAACAGATCTGCTCGTTTCTGAAAACAGATTTGCAATCGACCCAGAGGTTTCTTGAATTTTCTGGTGAAGAAGGTTTTTCTTTTCCTCTTGTTCATCACGGGTTTGATTGTACTCGCTTTGAAACGCATCAAGGACAAGCTGCTGTTCCAAGTTCAAGATTTTAGTTGTCGCTTTAATCGCTTTCAACAGTTCCTTATGGTCTGTAATAGACGATTCGTAAATGTTAATCATTGACAAAAGCAATTCTTGAAAGGCGCCCATATACCATTTTGGCTGAAGGCCGATTCTTAAATGAATGGAGGCGATTCGGTTTCGCTTTTCGATAAATTCATCATCGATAACGCCTGCAAACATTTCCTGAATATGCCGTTTTAGCGTTTGTTTTAAGCGGTCAACTGAGCTGTGGTCATTGATGATGTCCATTAAAGAGCTTTCGTGGTCAAGGTTTTTATAAAACGCATCGACGATGAATACGATGTGTTCTTGTATTAATGGCTGAAGCTGCTCTAAAGCGGAAAGCTCGGCATCTCCTAATCTGACCATTTTGAGCTGTTTTTTAACATCCGCATGTTTGTTTGTGAGCTGAATGCGGTTTTTTTGCTGTCCGTTTGACTCAGAAAAATAGGCGGTTTCTTGTTTTCTATCTTTTTTAAATAACAATACTGTGTCCCCCTTGGGAAAATATAATGTTTACCTTTTGGCTTTTTAAGCCTTTTTCTTTTTTATCGGTCAAGGGGAACGTGAATGAAGATACAGATGAAAAATATTTATAAAAACCGTTCACTAAAATGAACGGTTTAATCAAGGTCAATTTGTTTTAATGGTTTGATGGCAGGACCTTCAACAATTTCGCCGGTTGGCTTAAAGCGGGATCCGTGGCACGGACAATCCCATGTATGCTCGCCGTCGTTCCAGTCGACCTCGCAGCCTAAATGGGTGCACGTCGTATCGACGAGATGAAGGCAGCCTTTTTCATCTCTGAATGCCCCCGCACGTCTGCCGTTGATGGTGACGGCTTTTCCTTCACCCGGCGCGATCTCTTCAAACTGGACGTCAGGCTTTTCGAGCTTTCCTTTAATGAAATGCTTGGCGACATCGGCATTGTAAGAAATCACTTTCTGCAGTCCGGGGTTCAGATGGAAACGGGACGGCGTGAAAATGCTTTCGTATGGATTGGCTTTTTTCTCTACAAGGTCTGACAATAGAGTGGCCGCGACAGCTGATGACGTCATGCCCCATTTTTTGAATCCGGTCGCTACAAGAATATTGTCCTCCTGTTCCGACATCGGTCCGATGAAGGGAATTTTGTCAATTGTCACAAGATCCTGTGTGGACCAATAATATGGGATGCTTTTGATGCCGATCGTGCTTTCTGCAGCTTTTCTCAGTGATTCGTAATGTGTCGACATGTCTTTTCCCTGGCCGGTTTTATGGCCTTCTCCGCTGAAGAGAATCAGTTTTTCTCCGTTTACAAGGGTATAGCGGAGCGCCACTGACGGCTTATCGATACTCAAATACATGCCCTCGGGATAGTCGATCTTTGGCTTGACGGCGAGGACATAGGATCTGTCAGCGTACATTCTCGCAGAATATAATCCGCCTCCGTCATAAAAAGGGAAGTGGGAACAGCATATGATAAAGCGGCTCTTAATGGCGTGCCGGCTTTTTGTTACCACTTCAGGCCTTTCGCCTTTTTTGACATCAAGCGCAACGGTCTCTTCATAAATCCGTCCGCCTTTTTGAACAATCTGCTCCAGAAGCGCTTTTAAGTATTGAAGCGGATGAAATTGGGCTTGATTTTTCATGACAAGCGCCAGCTTAGAACCTAAGGGAATCGAAAGCTCCTTGATAAGGTCTCTTTCAATGCCAAGCTTTGTGTATGCCTCGTGCTCAGTTCGGATTTTTTTTACAGCATCTTCATTTGCTGTGTAAAGATATGCATCTTGTTCGCTCCATTCGCAATCAATTTGATGTTCATCCACAATTCCTTTTATGTAATCTATTGCGTTTTGATTGGCTTCATAATAAAGCCTTGCGTGGTTCAATCCGAAATTGCGGATAAATTCATCGTAAATCATGTCATGCTGGGCGGTAATTTTAGCAGTTGTATGGGCAGTGGTGCCATTGAGTACTTGATTGGCTTCAATCAAAACGACACGGAAGCCTCTCTTCGTGAGTTCATATGCCGTTGTGATTCCCGTAATCCCGCCGCCGATTATGGTGACATCACACTCAGTATCCTCTTGAAGCGCCGGAAAAGAAGGCAGGTCAGTTGATGTTTTCCAGTATGTTTCAGGTGCTTCCTTTGCAAAGTATTGATTAGCCAAGCCATTATACCTCCAATCAGATTTATTCTTAATTTTTCCATTTTCTATCTTTTCATACATAGGGAGCAAGCAGTGTTCATAACATAATAGGGTTGAAAAGGAGTGATTTGGATTGGCGAATCAAAAAAAGAAAACATTGCCGCCTCAGCACCAGAACCAGCAGCCGGGCTTAGAATATCTCATGGACCCGCCTCCGGATTTTGATAAGCCGAAGAAAGCGAAAAAATTAGAGGGCAAAACCGCTATTATTACCGGAGGAGACAGCGGAATCGGACGCGCTGTATCGGTGTTATTCGCAAAAGAAGGGGCTAATGTGGTCATTGTGTATTTGAATGAGCATCAGGACGCCGAGGAGACAAAGCAGTATGTAGAAAAGGAAGGGGGAAAATGCCTGCTGATTGCTGGAGATGTCGGGGATGAAGCGTTTTGCAATGATGTGGTTATGCAGACAAGCCAATCGTTTTCGTCCATTGATATATTGGTCAACAATGCAGCTGAGCAGCATGTCCAGCCCGGCATTGAAAAAATCACAAGCCACCAGCTGGTCAGAACCTTTCAAACAAACATTTTCTCCATGTTTTACTTAACAAAGGCGGTGCTGCCTCATTTAAAAAAGGGGAGCTCCATCATTAATACAGCCTCAATTACCGCCTACAAAGGGAATAAAACGCTGATCGATTATTCAGCGACAAAAGGAGCGATCGTTACGTTTACAAGGTCACTTTCACAGTCGCTTGTTCAGCAGGGCATACGGGTCAATGCAGTAGCGCCGGGTCCTATTTGGACACCGCTTATCCCGGCCAGTTTTTCCGCAAAGGATGTGGAAGTGTTTGGTTCAGATGTGCCGATGGAACGCCCGGGACAGCCGGTGGAAGTGGCGCCAAGCTATCTATACCTTGCCAGCGACGATTCCACCTATGTCACAGGACAGACGATTCACGTCAATGGCGGAACAATTGTGAATGGGTAATAAAAAGCCAATCCTTAAGGATTGGCTTATTCGCTCTGCTTGAGCGCTGCATATTCTTTAGAGAGCGTAAGAAACGCATCTTTATCTTTTTTGTCCAAGGCTTTATTGATTTGGTCCGTCAGCATGGCAAGCCGACGCTTATACAAGGATTCATCGAGCACCATTTGAATGTAGACATCCGTCATTGTGACATCAAATTCTTTTGTTTTTTGCGTGTTGCGGGACTTCATGAGCTCAGTGTACGATTTTTTCTCTTTCATAAAGAATCCCCCCAATGCCTTTTTTATAGTATATGGATAACGGTCGAAAAAATCAATCAATTTTTATAATTTTTAGACAACTAATACTTGGCAATCTATCGACATAGCCTGCAAAATGCCGTAAACCGGAAGATCATATGAATGTAAAATCGGGTTATTACTAGTAATTTAGTATCAGAAAATATCATTAAAAGATGATTTTAGCTTATTTGTTAAAAAAACCTGTCGTTTTATAAAAACAGATGATAGATTATTAGTATAAATTTTGCAGAAAAAGGATGGAGGCTATAATATGAGTCAGAAAACTGACGCACCTTTAGAATCGTATGAAGTAAACGGCGCAACAATTGCCGTGCTGCCAGAAGAAATTGACGGCAAAATCTGTTCCAAAATTATTGAAAAAGACTGCGTATTTTATGTCAGCATGAAGCCGCTGCAAATCGTCGACAGAAGCTGCCGTTTTTTCGGATCAAGCTATGCGGGAAGAAAAGCGGGAACTTATGAAGTGACAAAAATTTCACACAAACCGCCGATCATGGTGGACCCTTCGAACCAAATCTTTTTATTCCCTACACTTTCTTCGACAAGACCCCAATGCGGCTGGATTTCCCATGTGTACGTAAAAGAATTCAAACCGACTGCATTCGACGATACGGAAGTGACATTTTCGAACGGCAAAACAATGGAGCTGCCGATTTCCTGCAATTCGTTCGAAAACCAGGTCTACCGGACAGCGTGGCTCAGAACCAAATTCCAGGACAGAATCGAACACCGCGTGCCAAAACGGCAGGAATTTATGCTGTATCCGAAGGAAGAGCGGACGAAGATGATTTATGATTTTATTTTGCGAGAGCTTGGCGAGCGGTATTAGAAAATAGAGAGGAGCTGACCAAACAGGACAGCTCCTTCTCCTGCTTAGGCAGTCGGAATTCCTCCGGTGATGCCATATACCTGAGATGTCACATAGCTTGAATTCTCTGAAGCTAAAAATACATAAACATCTGCCAATTCCACTGGCTGGCCCGCACGGTTTAAAGGTGACGGCGGCGTGCCTTGGCCGAATTTAGGGATGTTTTCCGTCGGCTGTCCGCCGGAAATTTGCAGCGGTGTCCAAATTGGCCCGGGCGCTACTGAATTCACTCTTATGCCTTTCGAAGCCAGCTGTTTTCCCAATCCGACGGTAAAGCCGATAATGGCGTTTTTCGTTGCTGCGTAATCTAACAGCATCGGGCTTGGATTGTAGCCTTCAACTGAGGTGGTGGTAATAATTGATGCGCCCTCAGGCAAATACGGAAGCGCCGCTTTTACAACCCAATAAAGGGAAAAGACGTTCACTTCAAATGTTTTATAGATTTGTTCAGTGGGCAGATCTTCGATGTTTTCGACCGCTTGCTGTTTGCCGGCGACCAGCGCCAACACATCCAGACCGCCAAGTTCCTGATGCGCCTGTTTGACGAAATCCTGGCAGAAGGATTCGTCACTCAAGTCTCCGGGGATCAGTGCTGCTTTTCGCCCTTCTGCTTCTATCAGTTCTTTCACTTCTTCAGCATCAGGCTGTTCCGCAGGCAGGTAGTTAATGGCCACATCGGCGCCTTCCCGGGCGTAAGCAATCGCTGCCGCTCGGCCGATACCGGAATCGCCGCCGGTGACAAGCGCTTTTCGGCCGGTTAGTTTACCCGATCCTTTGTAGCTTTTTTCTCCGCAATCCGGCACTGGCTTCATGTTCTGCTGCAGGCCGGGCGGTTGTTGATATTGTTCGGGAAATTCATCATGAAAAAATGCTGTTAAAGGATTGCTAAGATTTGAATCAGACATCATCAACGCTCCTTTTCTGTTTGGTGTACATTCGTATGTGTACCCCTGAGTATTTTCAGAAAAACATGTTTTGAAAGTTTGAATGCTGAAAGACAAGAAAAACCCAACTCTTTTTCCATATTTATCTTGTCAAATTTGACTGTATGAATTAAGATGAAATCCAGCTATAAACAACTAAATATTGGGTATGAGGAGGAGTAAATCGTCATGAAAAAAGCGGCGGCGGTTTTGTTGTCACTCGGTCTCGTTTTCGGTTTTTCATACGGAGCCGGCCATGTGGCGGAAGCCAAAACAAAGGTGAAAGTCTATAAGAACTGCAAGGAGTTAAACAAAGTATACAAAGGCGGGGTGGCCCGCACGTCGAAGGTGAAAAATAAAGGCGGAAAAACGAAGTACAAGCCTTACGTCTCTAAGGCGCTTTATGATGCCAACAAAAAGAAAGACCGCGATAAAGATTATATCGCCTGCGAACGCTAAACAAGAAAAGCAATCTGATGGCCAGATTGCTTTTACTATTTATTGGTTACGCTGCTTGATCGGCCGCAGCGCTTTTCGCTTTTCTTGTCACAAAGCTTACTGCTGCCATGACCGTGATGTTCAAAAGCAGGGCGACGATGCCGACATTTACGTCTTTTGCGGCTTGCGGCAGCGCCGGAAATAAAGTGCTGATCGTCGTTTCCGTCAATGTAATATAAGACACCGCTCCGACACCTGTAACGATGCCGGCGAAGGCTCCCTGCTTCGTCACTATATTATGCCTGAACAAGCTAAATAGCAGGGATGGAAATAATTGTGTGACAAGGCTGTAGCCCATTAATAGCAGTGTAACGATGGTATTCCCGCCTTTGAACGTAAAATAAACCGAAATCAGCGCGATCACCGGCACTGCATATTTAGCAAGTGTCGATACGTGCTGTTCTGTCGTGCGGGGTGCGAACACTTTGTACACATTTTTTGCAAACAGGGTGGAAGCTGACATTAAGATCATAGACCCCGGCACAAGCGCCGTCAGCAGTCCGGCAGCGCCGATGATCCCGACAAACCATGGGTCAAAGGTTTGCAGAGACAGTCTCAAAAGCGATAAATCACCGTCCGCACCTTTCAAACCAGGCACTTGGAGGATAGCGGCAAAGCCGACGAACAGGACGAAGAGCAGGACCAGCTGGTATAGAGGCATGATGATGGCGTTTTTGCGAAAGACTCTTGGGTTTTCGGCTGAATACGAAGCGGAAAATGTATGAGGCCACATATAAAACCCGAGGGCTGTTAAGAGCACGGTTGAACTGAACCACGCCGTACTTTGCCCCGTTTCAGGAAGCGTAAGAAAGCCCGGCTTTGCCGTTTCAATCTGCTGAAACATGTCTTGAAATCCGCCGTAGTAATGAATGGGCAAATACACCCCTAAAAACAGAACGACGACCAAAATCATAATGTCTTTCACAACCGATATCCAGGCAGATCCGTGAATGCCGGAAACCATAACGTAAACCGTGATGGAAATGGCGCCGATCCAGATGGCGGCGGCCGGGGAGATTTTGCCGTACGATGTTTCCGATACAATCAGCCCGAGGCCTTTCAGCTGCAGCACA
The DNA here is from genome assembly GCF_036765155.1 of Bacillus sp. 0102A. NCBI lineage: Bacteria > Bacillati > Bacillota > Bacilli > Caryophanales > Bacillaceae > Bacillus > Bacillus sp. 0102A. Next base: position 164,703 of record NZ_JBAIZW010000004.1, on the reverse strand, counting down.
AGATACGGAATGAGCGCGGCGATGCCCACCAGTGAAACGAGCACGCCAAGCAGCGGACTGTTATATTTTTGGATGAAAAAATCAGACTGCGACATCAGCTTATGCTGTTTCGCGTACTTCCAAACAGCCGGCAGGAGCCAATAAGAAAGGATGTAGGCCAGGCAGCCGTAGGCAATGATGTAAAAGGCCGGTCCGCCTTTTCCATAGGCCCAGCCGCTTCCGCCGAGAAACGTAAATGTGGTATAAATTTCGCCTGCCATCAATAAGAAGACGAACAAGGTTCCGAAGCCGCGGCCTCCAACCGTCCACTGCTCAAGGTTCATGTCTTTTCCTTTTTGGGCGCGTATACCGAGAAAAATGCTCAAGAGCAGGACGCCGAAAATGATGATGAGAGCTGCGTTCATTCTGCTTCCTCCTTTTTATTTTCGTTGTCGAGGACATATACAATCGCCATCAACGCAGAGGTCAAAAGAGCCCACATCACGATATAGGCAAGAATAAACGGCATGCCCAATACATAGGGAGTCATTTTATTTGCGAAAGGGATGCCGAGTAAGATACCAATAAAGGGCAAAGTGGCGAGAACGTGAATCAGTTTCATAGAATCCTCCTTTTATTTTAAGGTGGGATGTGCAAGCCGGAGCGTACTGAAAATGATGTCGGGAAATATGGCGGCACATGTCATTTTTTGGGGTGAAAGGCTGTGGTTCGAATTATAAATAAATTCATTTTGTTTGTATAGTGCGAATTGTCTGAAATTTATTATTGAAATTGCCCGAAGAGGGAGCGGGCAGTTTCGGAAAGCCGCAAAATGATTCAAAAGACTTATGGCCTGTCCGGGGCAAATAGATAAAACGTTAATAATTCGCTAACCTGTTCACGGATTCGCGGATTAAAATAACGGTGCTTTTCTTCGTAACCTTCGATCACAAATACATAAAGCGTAAAGGCCTCATCGCGTTCCGCCTCGTGGATCACAATTTTTCTTTTCCTCAACTCTTTTCTGACCTCAATCAAATCCTTTTGTGCTATTTTTAATGATTCGCTGATAAGCTGTTTATAAGGATGCTTCAATTTTAAAGTGCTTTGCTCAATTCCGATGAGATCACGATTTAAAATCGTAATGGCCATGGGCAAAAAAAGAGCCCGTTCAATTAAATCGTATATTTCCTTCTGCAAATTCGGCATGCTGACTCCTTCTTTCTTACGGGAACGTTCGTTCTGTATATTCTATATCGGCTGGTGAAATGTTTCAATACAGAAAAAATCGCCAAAACTTTTTAGTTTTTTGCTGATAATGTGTAGAATAAGGATAGACAAACCCGGTAAGGAGTATAAATGTTGGATCATTTTTTATCCTATTTTACACAAGAAAACTTAACTGAATTATTCCAAAGCTACAGGGCTTTAGGTCCGCTCATTGCTGTGCTGCTGCCTTTAGTAGAAGCATTTCTCCCATTTTTGCCGCTGATCGTGTTTGTGGTGGCGAATACGAACTCGTTTGGCCTGTGGGAAGGATTCATCCTGTCATGGGCGGGATCAACTGCTGGATCTATACTTGTCTTTTTGATTGTCCGTCAATACGGGCAGAGAAGATTGCTTGGATTTATCCGCAGTCACCCGTCGGTCAGAAAACTGATGTTATGGGTGGAAAGACACGGCTTTGGCCCTATGTTTCTTCTGCTTTGTTTTCCGTTTACACCGTCAGCCGCGGTGAATGTTGTTGCCGGTTTGTCGAGGATCGGAACGCGGCCGTTTATTTTGGCGGCAGCTTCGGGGAAGCTTGTCATGATTTTTATGATCAGCTTTATCGGATATGATCTGCACGCGCTCATCACACAGCCGATACGAACGATCATTGCTGTATTGGTGATCGCTGTTTTATGGTATGTGGGCAAAAAGGTGGAGCGGTATCTGCATGTGAGAGCCAGTCAGCGTGAGCAATGATGGAGGGAGACAGTAACATGAAAAAACGGTTTTGGTTTCTTGCCGGTGTAGTGTCCGTCGTTCTCGCCATACAGGTTAAAAATGCCGTCTTTATTGATTACAAGGTGGAAGGCGTCAGTATGAACCCGACCTTTCATGAAGGGAACGAATTGTTGGTTAATAAATTTTCGCATCGATTTAAAACCATTCATCGCTTTGATATTGTCCTTTTCAAAGGCCCTGATCAAAAAGTGCTGATTAAGCGGGTGATCGGCCTGCCCGGTGAATCGATCAAATATAAAGATGATCAGCTGTATGTGGACGGAAAGCAGGTTGCTGAGCCATTTTTGAAGCATTTGAAATCTGTTTCTGCCGGAAGCCATGTAACGGGTGATTTTACCTTGAAAGATGTGACAGGAACAAGCAGAGTGCCGAAAGGACAATATTTTGTTGTTGGAGATAATCGCATATACAGCTTCGACAGCCGGCACTTTGGTCCGATTAGTGAAAAAAAGATTGTCGGTGTGATCTCCGATTCTGAATAAAAAAAGACGCCAATTGAAACGGCGTCTTTTTTGCGCTGGTTTGGAAAAATGTGTTGAAGAAAAATTTGTAAGGAGTTATAATCAAAATTGTTTCATGTGTAACAAAAATAGAATTCGTTTTTGATTTTGGATTGTTTTTATTGGTTTTTATTCGTTTTATATGAAACAAAAGGAGTGATTGAGATGAATGTTGAAGCTGTGATTATAGGGGGAGGGCCGGTCGGGTTGATGCTGGCTTCCGAGCTTTCGATGGCCGGGGTGAAAACATGTGTGATTGAGCGGCTTGAAAAGCCTGTTCCTTATTCCAAGGCGCTGACGCTGCATCCCCGCACGCTGGAGCTACTTGAGATGAGAGGGCTCTTGGAGCGGTTTGTATCCAAGGGGAGCAAGGTACCTTCCGGGCACTTTTCGATGCTGGATACCCGTCTTGATTTTTCAGGCTTGGATACGAGCTGTCCTTACACGCTTTTGCTTCCGCAGGCTAAAACGGAGCAGCTGCTTGAGGAACATGCGCGAAGTCTGGGAGCAGAGATGTTTAGAGGAGCAGAGGCGCTGGCGGTTACGCAAAACAGGGAAGGGGCGCAAACGATTTTCAAGGATCGGGAGGGGAGTGTGCAGACGATCATAAGCAAGTTTGTCATTGGTGCCGATGGTGCAGGTAGCACTGTCCGGAAACAGGCTGGAATTGAGTTTCCGGGTACCGACAGCACCGTTACAGCGGCGCTTGGAGATGTGGAGCTCCTTTCTCCGCCGCCGTCAGGAGTGCTGTCCCTTTGCACAAAAGAGGGCGGTGTGATGATTGTTCCGCTTTCCCCGGGCCGATACCGTGTCGTCGTAATCAGCCCATACCGTACTCAGACACCGAAAGATGTGCCGGTCACTGAGGAGGAGCTAAAAACTGATCTTATACGAATTTGCGGAACTGACTTCGGTTTAAGCGAGCCTTCGTGGATGTCAAGGTTCGGGAACGCCGCACGCCAAGCGAAGCGGTATCGGGACGGCAGAATCTTTCTTGCAGGGGATGCGGCTCATATTCATTTTCCAGCGGGCGGCCAAGGGCTGAATGTCGGCCTTCAGGATGCGATGAACCTTGGGTGGAAGCTGGCGGCGGCAGTCAAGGGCGCTGCGCCTTCGTGGCTTTTGGACAGCTACCATAAGGAGCGGCACCCGGCTGCTGAAGGGCTCCTGAGGAACACGGAGGCACAGACAAAACTGATTGATTTCACTCAAGCAGGACTCCATTTGCGCAGTATGATATCGGAGCTGCTCGCCTTCCCTGAAGTGAATCGATATGTAGCGGGGCAAATTTCCGCGCTTGATGTCAGGTATGAAGCTGATCCGGATATGCCGCCGCATCGTTTGAACGGGTTAAGACTCCCGGATATGAAGCTGAATGTTCCCGGTGGCCGTTCGGAACGGCTGTACAGCTGTCTTCAAAACGGGACATTCGTTTTACTGTCATTGATACAAGAAGCTGATGATCATAGCCGAGTGAAAGGCCTGCGTACGGTAAACGCCTCGCTTGCAGAACCGAATGAAAAGTGGCGGGACGTGCATACGGTATTGATTCGCCCTGATGGACATGTTGCCTGGGCGGTGGATGCATCAGCGCCCGATTGTACCGGGGTGATTCAAACAGGAATCAGCCGATGGTTTTCCGTCACCAGTCCGATGTAACGCAATTCGATTGTTTCATCTGTAACAAAACGGTATGATAGAAGAAACAATCGAATGAAAAAGGATGGAAAACCCGATGAACACAGATCATACGAAACACAATCTTTTTGAATTATATGCGGAGCTCATTCATCAACAGGAGAAATGGGAGGGACTCATGAAAGCCTTTTTGGCTGACGAGTTGAAGAAGCTGGATGACGAGCACGGGAGTAAATCACAATTGACGATGACAGAAATTCATGTTTTATCCTGTGTCGGAGACAATGAGCCGATTAATGTCACGTCTATTGCAGAAAAAATGAATACAACAAAAGCGACGGTGTCACGCATCAGCACAAAATTGCTTGGCGCCGGCTTCCTTCACAGAACACAGCTTAGCGATAATAAGAAGGAGGTCTACTTCCGTTTGACGCCGGCTGGAAAAAAACTGCATGGGTTGCACAAATATTATCATCAGAAGGTCGAACAGCGTTTTCTGTCATTTTTTGACCGGTACACTGAGGAAGAAATTCTTTTTGCGGAACGGCTGTTACGGGATTTGGTGACAAAGTGGTATCCATCCTCAGAAGAGATTGAAGAAGGTATCCACAGCGTTTTTGAATAAAAAACCATGCACAGGATGCGTGGTTCAGCGTGTTGGCAAACTCTGGTTCGTTGTCTGGTCTGTGCGTTGGTGCATACGAATTAGAACATTTTCTTTGCTTCCATACTCACTTTCTTCAGCAGCGAGGGTTTTCAATCACGTTGAAAAGATGACAAAATCCTAAAACGATTAATCGTTTTAGGATTTTGTCAACAATCAACACGCACCGGGTGTGTGTTTTTTACGTTTCCTCTTTCTTTTTCAAGATTGTAACGTAAATCAAATTTCCTCCGGCTAAAATGATAAGCGGCAGTCCGGGGGAACCGGATGTTACTAAATTGTAAATCAGCCAGATACCTAAACATAATCCGTAATATAAGTGCATTGCCTTCTCGGGATTGTCGCGCAGCAAAATCCCTTTAAAAAACTTTTTCATCATAACGCCCCATTAATTTTAAGGTTTCTCCTTTAGTTTACATGCATCTTCGGTTAATCTCAAAATTTGATCTTTGGCTTTTGATGCATCCTTAAAATATGTCAAGGAATGTTAGAATTATTTTTCTTTTTAAAGTATACAGTTACGTTTTCTGATAACTCTGCCACGTCGACCACAATTTCTTTTCTTTAAGAATGGACATTTTTGTATTCAGTGCTTCTAAATTCCTGTTGTGATACACAAAATATATAATATTCAACTTGGATTTGTATACATCTTCGTTGACATTTTCAGCATATCCTAAAGTATAGGTTTGTCCTTATACTGAATGTCTAGTTTGACACTTTTCTTGAAATCTCCACATTTGATAGTTAAATTTTTAATCTTCTTTAACCATGTGCTAATGAGCGGTTCCAATTCAGCAGCTATTGTTGATGGCAGCAACAGGTTAATTTATGGATGCATCATAAAACAATTCTGTAAATACCTTTGCTACGTCACCTGTGCGTATCTCGGACAGGTAAAGAATCACAATTACAATCACTTCTATCTCCCGTGCTAAAACACTGTTTTCTCCATATAAACAAGGAAAGAACTAGAGGACATTAAGTCCTCTTCTTACTTACGATATGTCTAAGAGTATCTTTCATTCACACGTTTTTTACTGTGTTTTTGAAGCTTTGCTTTCAAGTGAAATAGGGTCTTCTGTTTTAGTTCTCCTAATCTTTACAGAAATCCCCACTAGAATCACCGCCATAGTTGTAAATATTCCCATGGTTAATAAGATCGTATCCTGATTTAAACTCCATCCAATTAAGAAAGAGATTATCGCTCCTCCGAAACTTGCCGAAGCAATAAATAAACTTGTAACTTCGTCAACGTACTTCTGAATAATGATTGATGCTAGTGTTAAAGCAATGGGAAATATGCCCGCTATACTTAGACCAATCAAAAATGTACCACCCAATTGAAGTATTGGGTTACTTATATAAGAGAAGGCAATCAACAGAACAATTAAACAACTACAACTAAAGAGGAGGTACTTAGAAAAATCAAGCCTCCTACTTACTAAACCGATCAGTATTCTTCCTATGATGATCCCTACCCAGAAAAAGGAGACACTTATGAGACTAATTTGTTTATTGTCTTGGTTTATCATGATTGAAGGTAAAAAGTTGGCGAAATTTGTTTCAATTCCAGCATATAGGAAAGCGAAAAATACAAAAAAGCCTAATTGCTTTGATTTTTTTCTATCTCCTATAAAGTATTGAAATGCTCCTACATTTGGCAAGGCCACTTGCTGGTTAGCATTCTTAGCGTACTTTCGGTTCTTGGATAAGAAAATGAACCACCCTGCTAATAGGACGAACAAAAAGGTGAATATACAGTAATACGGTAAATACCAGTTATTAATATCGATGAAAGCATTAATTAATAATGGAAAAGATAAAGCCCCTAATCCAAAGAGAACTTCCAACTTACTCATTTTTTCTGCATTACTTTCGAAATTAGCAATAACAAAGGAACCAACTGTCGTTTCTAATGTACCTGCTCCATATCCTAAGAGAAAAGCCATTACAACAATATAATACCAATCCTTAGTTAGAAAAAAGATACTTAACGCTACAAGCATTATTGTCAAAGCTAACGTAAGTGTCCTAAAGTGACTGTATTTCTTAATCATTAACGGTGCGATTAATACGCCGCTTAGGAATCCGGTAAACTGAAAGAAAATGATGACTGAAATATCATCTGTTGTCTTGTTAAAAGATTCTAATAGAAATGGTGTCAAACTCCCTGTTGATATATGGATAATACCTACTGTAAAAAAGAAAGCATATCCAAATAAATATGTCCCTCTTAACATTCATTACACCCCTATATTAAAAAGCAGGAAAATAAATTCCTGCTTTTTTAGTAACTTACCTCTTCGAAATACGAATTGACTGCTAAAGAACAGACATTGTTTGAGGGTTGCTATCTTTCTCAAAGAACATTTCTAATACTTCCTGAGATCTAAAACCATCGTTAAAAGAAGGGATCTCAATCCAATCTTTCTGAGTTGATGCAATCCAATTGATTAACTCGTTTCTAAAAGAATCAGCCCAACCATAAAATTCGTTTGGCGGATCGTTTAATAGACTTTGCGGTACCGGGCAGTCTACCACGTTCAAGCCATCTATGAGTTTGTAAATGTGAGGATTACCTGTGTGGTATTTAAACTCTTTTTTGTGTCCAACTACCTCAATGCTAAAACCACAGTCTTCAGGTACAGAACATTTTGATGTGATGATATTTACAAATACCTTGTTCTTCAGTTGACCATAAATTTCTGCATAGTCATCTACAAGTACCTGTTTATCCTCTTTTGTTTTTACATTTGTGTTCATCTTTGCCCTTACTGATTCTGGGATGAAGTCACTCTCAAACAAATACCATACCATGTCGATAAGGTGAATACCAAGATCCCCCAATGATCCACTAGTCTTCTTACTATTAGCGTCATCTCTCCAAGTAAACTTCTTACGTCTAATTGCACTGTTTTTCTTGAAGTGTACTTTTATGGACAGTATGTTACCTAGTTCATGATTGATAATTAAACTTTTCAAGATATTTACATAAGACAGATATCTATAATTAAATCCCATACTAGCTCTTACGTCTAACCTTTCAGCAGTATCTTTCATTATGCTTGCTTCCTCAAGAGAAATAGCCATAGGCTTTTCACACAATACATGCTTATGTTTTGCTAATGCTTGCAAAGCATGTTCTTTATGGCAAAAGTTTGGAGATGCTACAATTAAACCTTCTGAGACATCAATTAGTTCATCTGCATTTTCATATGCTTTCCCACCGAAAGTTTTAACAAAGCTTTCCGCGTTTTGTTGATTGATGTCATACACCCCTACTAACTCTGCATTTTTTATTGTAGATAAAGCAGTTGCATGAGCTCTTGCAATACCACCTGCACCTATAATACCAATCTTCTTCATATCTAATTCCTCCTCATTATCCAATGATTTTTTTTAAGGTATTGGTAATTCCTTTTGAGTACTCACTATCAGATATAAGTTGGTGCAGGTTTTTGGCTTCTTGTGTTGCATTTTTTAACAGATATCCATTCCCGACTGCTTGTAACATACGAACATCATTTCCGCTATCTCCAAATGCGATCGCTTTTTCGGTATTTAGGTTGTATTTCTCTAACATAAACTTCACAATTTCATTCTTCCCCGTACCCATGGGTATAAAATCCACATCATAGCTGTCTTCTGGATCACCTGCTAAGGGATTACAGCGATTTATATTAACTGAAACTCCGTATTCCTCGCAGATTTTTTCAATTGTTAACAGGTTTTTCTTGTCGTTTATTTCATCTTGTTCCTGATAATAAAAATTATGCTTATACCGTGACTTTCCTAATTGAGTTTGAGGATTCAAAAGAATGTTATTTTTTTCGTGTAACTGGTTCACGAGCATTTCAATCTTTTCTTTACTAAACTCTTCATTTATACGACTGTTCCACTCATTATCTTGCTGTCCGAAGTTATGCTCTGAAAAGTACGTAATTTCAGTTCCAAGATCACTAGCTATAAAATGCGGGAAATATCTAAATTTTCCTCGTTCCATTTTATCGAGAATAGATTCTATACTACTCCCAGTAACCCATCCGATTAGTAGTTCCCCAGCTTTACTTTTTTGTTCTAGATAGTCTTCGAGTTCATATATGTCTTGTTGTTTCTGTTCATCGATTGTATGCGGAAAATACGTTTCATCAAAATCACAAAAAACAATATACTTAGGATGTTCAACCTTGGATAACGTTTTATACTCCGACATCTTGCTTAATAACATGAAACAGTCCCTCCATTACTCTGTCTTGCTCTTCTAAAGTAAATGACGGATATAAAGGCAAATGCAGTACCTGACTATGAGCCTTTTCCGTATGAACCAATTGGAGTTTTGCATACTTTTCCTGTACTAAAGGAGTTTTTTGCATATGAGACAGTACTGGATAATATACATCTGTTTGAACACCAAAATCTTTATTTAATTTAGTCATGATATCTGTTCTATCTTCTGTTCTTACCTTAATAGGAAACAGATGCCACACATGATCTTCACTTAATTCTGGTAATTCAATAAGGCCTTTATTCTGTAATTCTGCTAGTTGAGTAATGTATCTATCCGCCAAGAATAATCTTTTGAAGTTGTTTAATGAAAGATACTTCATTCTCTCTAAACCAATTGCTGCCTGTATATTGTCCATTTTTGAATTAAATCCAAAATTGATGACTTTCTTATTTTTCACATTTACTTCAAAACCATGATAACTAAATTGAATGCATTTTTTAGCGAGTTCTTCATCATCAGTTGCTATTGCCCCAGCCTTACCACAAACACCAAAATTCTTATATGGATTAAAACTTAATGTAGTGATGTCTGCATACTTTCCTAAGTCTGTCAGTCCAATTCCTTGGCAAGCATCCTCAATGACTTTTAATTTATAACGATTTGCTATTTGACGGATATGCTTCATTTCTGAATGTTTTCCGTATAAATGCACAGGTAGAATAAACTTTGTATAAGGAGTTATTGCTTCCTCAATTTTGTTAGGATCGATGCAGAATGTTTGTGGGTTAATATCTACATAGATAGGAACGCCTCCCACAGCTAACACAGCATTTTCAGTAGCTGAAAAGCTATTAGCCGGCATGATCACTTCATCCCCTCGGTTTAATCCTAAAGCCAATAATCCTATCATAATAGCATCCGTTCCACTGCTGGTTGCAATTACATACCTTTTATGTAAATATGTAGATAAAACATTTTCGAATTGATCTAAATAGGAACCGCTCGTAAATTTTCCAGTTGGCAAAACTTTAGTTAAAGCATTTAAGATATCATCCACTTCATCATTGGTTATTAATCTATCGACAGGCATAAAAGGGACTTTACTTATTTCGCGATTTTTTTGGTAGTTGAAAAGGTCATTTTCAATATCTGTATTTTCTTTTAATACTTGTCTCCACCGCTCGTTTACAATACTGTCTTCAATAACAAGTTCTTTTCCTTGTACGTCACCTTTTAAGTGTTTTAGTAGTAACATGTTTTCTTTACTTTTACCTAAAACTTTAACCTGTTTTTGCATGAACAGTACCTCCAGTGATTTTTTTAATCTTAAAATTTGTTACAAATTTATCCTAATTTCTGAAACCGATAACATGTCAATAACTTTTTTAAGGAAGGGAAAATATGCCTACAATTGATGAGATAGCAAAATTATGCAACGTGTCTAAAACCACAGTATCAAGAGTATTGAATAATCACCCTTATGTGTCGAAAGAAAAAAGAGATATGATCTTAAACGCTATTAACGAACTTGACTACACGCCCAATTATTTAGCTCGGAATTTTAGGAGAAATAAGACACAAACGATAGCTTTATCGGTTCCGAGTATCGACCATCCATTTTTTGCTCAATTAATAAAAGGGGTCTCTCATGAAGCGCTGTTTAAGAATTACAAGGTCATTGTATTTCAAACCTTTTATGACCAACAGACAGAGATAGAACTATTAGAGTTATTGAAACACAAAGAAGTTGATGGTATTATTCTTGGAACTTTAGAAAATGAATGGGATAAGATATCCCCTTTCTTAAAGTATGGTCCTATCTTATTATGTAATGAATATCATCACTCAGCGGACATCACGATCATTGGGTATGATGAATTTGAAGCCGCATACATGGGGGTTGAACATTTAATTGAAAGAGGACATAAAAAAATTGGATTTTGTTTTGATACTCCATATAGCGAAGCTCAATGTCAGAGGAAAGAGGGTTACTTGAAAGCTTTACAAGATTACAATTTACATCATAGAAACGAATGGATATTCGGCGAATTGTTTAATATCGAGGATGGCTTTCGTGTTTTTAATAAGATAAAGGATTTAAAAGACAGACCCTCAGCAATATTTACAGGAAATGATCAAGTCGCTGCAGGGATTATTAAACAGGCGATAAAAAATGGCTTTCATGTTCCAGAAGATTTAGCTGTAATTGGTTTTGACAACCAATTGATTTGCCAAGTCGTTACTCCGACCATAACAACAATTGATATTCCCGTAATAGAATTAGGTCAACAGGCTGTGTTGAAAATAATCGAGTATATTTCGGGTAACACTTCTTTAAACAGAAAAATTATTAAACTGCCAACAAATCTTATTATAAGAGAATCAACTTAACTCTAGGTTTTCACTTCCGTATCATTTTATATCTTTATATAGAAAAAGAGGTTATTCATATTTAACCTCTTTTTCAATCAGGAAGCCTGTTTTTTGAAATTCTCACAAATGCTCCTATACCAAAGTCGTCAATGATTTCTTCGCCTTTCATTTCGCCCTCTGGCAGCATTACTTCAAATCTGATGCAAGTTATCTGATCAAACAAATTTTTGTTCAGCAATGCGGATGAGCAGACATATACAATAAAAAAACCACCCTATGCTTTAAGCAAGAGTGGTAATCTAGAGTGACTTCCTTCATAAACTCCATTTCAACAGATCCATCAGGAGTCTTGATGATTTTTCATTGCTCATGGCTCTCTATGATGTATCCGCTGTTACTTGTAATTCGTTTGTGTCAGCAATTTCAATCAACGCATTCTCATACTTTCGACGAGCTGTCTCGATTAACAACGAAATATCTTGATTGAAGCTATTTACACTTACCTGCCCCATTTTGAAGTGTTCCATACTCTACAGAATAGAGTGAACAATTCTCTTTTCCATTTAAATATACCACTTGTGAATTTTTTTCAACTAGGGATTGCTGCCGCTTATCGAACTCTCTGTGCCTTTTTTCTCCCCATGAAGATGGTGAAGCAGGCGATAAAACGGCGGCAATAGGGCAATGACAAGGATGACGCGTATGACCTGAACCGCAACGACAAAGGTGGAATCGGCATGCAAGGTAACAGATGTCGTCGCCATTTCTGCAATGCCGCCAGGCGCAAATGCCAGAACAGAAGTGATGAGTGAGATTCCTGTCAGCTTGGAAACGATCACGGCGCTTAAAAACATAGTCGCGATTAAACCGACGGATGAGACAAATCCGACGATGATAATGCGGGTGACGCCGGTAAACATGCTTTTGTACATCTTAGAGCCGATCGTTGCCCCGAGAAATACTTGCGACACATGGTTAGCTTGTGACGGCCACCATGCCGTCATGTCTTGCCCTGTCACCGCAGCACCGCCAACATGTATAAGAGCTGCACCGAGCATGCTGCCGAGCAGCCATGGAGCCGGAAATTTTAAACATTTCGCAGCTTTGCAAGCGCCCCAGGCAGCGAGAATCAGAACGGCAGTCCACAAAACGGGAGCGAGCCTAAAATCCGTCGTTGCTGAGGAAAGCGTTTCTGCTGCGGCACTTGCGGAACGATCTTGTTTTGTATAGATCAGGATGACTAAAAATGGAATGGAAAGCACCACGAGCAGCACCCGCATCATTTGAACGAGGCTGACAATGGCAGTATTGGCGCCGACCTCCTGTGCGATGCTGGGCATGGCGGACAGCCCGCCGGGAGCCGTACCGACAAAGCTGGTCATCATATCCGTTTTGCTGAAACGCCAAAGCACATATCCCGACAGCATGGCCATAAGTATAGACAATACCAGCATAACGCCGACTGAAAACCAATGGTCTTTGAGGACAGAGAGAACGGATAAATTCAGCTTTTGGCCCAATTCTATGCCGAGAATCACTTGCCCGAGGGCGAGCCATCGGCGGTTAATTCCTTTTTGGTCCGGCGCCATCATCAGCCATGCCGGCCGTATCATGGCGAGGCAGCAGGCGATAATCAGCGTTCCGATCATCCATCCAATTGATATTCCGGTTAATGAAAGAATAAATCCCCCGGCTGCACTGATTGCGATAAACCATAGATCTTTGAGGAGATGTTCGTCTTTCTTCAATGTAAAACCCTTCTTCCTTCTCACGTAACACTCCAATTGTTCACGTAGTGAATGTATGATTACTATAGTATATTTTCGTTGATAAAGAAATGATGAATTATTTTCTATTTGCCATTCGCTTTTCTTATGACCTGGTGTTCGAGCTTTTCTATTGTGTAAGTCAGACATAAACCTGCTGCTAACAAACATACGGTAAGAGCGTAGAAAATCACTTCTCCGCCAAACGATGTCAGGATCAATCCGCCTGCCAGTGGTCCGATTGAGCGGGATATATCCCAATGCAGGCCGTATACCGCATAAAACCGGCCGAGCAGATGAGGCGGTGCCAATCTCGAGATGAAGGTCTGGATGTGAGTTAATCCGATGCTTTCGCCAACCGTCATCACGGCTGCCGTCACTAATAGCATGGTCACGGAGGTTGAACATGCAAAGCCGGCAGCAGCAAGGGAGTAGCAGATATAAGTAATGAAAAGGATTGTTTTCATTGAAAGCTTTTCTGTCCCTTTGACAAGAGGAACTTGGAGGACAAAGCTGAATAAAGCTTTTGCCGCCGAGTAGATGGTCAGCATGGACAGATAATCAGAAAACATGTTTTTGCTGAACAGCCTGTATGTTGTTTCTGTTTGCGCGTATAACATGCTGATGGGAAGAGACAGCAGCAAAAGAAACAGCACGGGTTTGTATATTGTAAAGCTCTCGGACATTTCCGGTGTTGCAGCTGTGTGTAGCGGCTTCGTTTCTGGCAGTTTCAGTGCAGCGATCAGAAAGTAGATGAACAACGCCGCGGCATCTAAAGCGAATATCCAAACGGGGTTATGATTGTACAGCAGCACCCCCAGCACAGGCCCCGCCGTCAGGCCTGCTGAATAGATCGCATTGATGACCGCAAACACTTCAGAACGTCTGCTTTCCGGCGTGCTTTCGGCAATTTGGGCGCGGGAGGCAGGAATGTACAATGATCTCCCAACACCATTCATGACATAGAGAAAGGCGAAAACATACGCATGCTCAGCAAACACAAACCCCGTCATTGCCGCTGATTGCAGAAGCAATGCGATCAGAATCGCGGTGCGCCGCCCAAGCCGGTCCGTCACCCGTCCTGCAACGAGCGTCAGGCAAATATCGGCAAATGGCTGAAGACTGATGATCAGCATGGGGATCATAACACTGCCGTTTAATTGTTCATGCAGATACAACACCATAAAAGGGCCCATCATTGCACCTGTCAGGCTTGTCAGCATTTCGCCGAAAAAGCGGAGCCAAACGGGAGCGGTGTATCTCGATTTAATAGATTGAAAGCTGGATAACATGTGATCGCCGCCTTTCGCGTTTTGATATAGTAGTAGTGTATAGAAGGGATGGCGGCCCAAAAAGTGAAGAAAAGAAGAGAAAAAGATTCCCCTTTTATCGGGAGGTGCGGGGATTGAAGCTGATTGAGCACTATGTGGCACTTGTAAAAACAGGACACGCTGCGTATGGACAAATGAATGAAATGACGCTCACTGAGATTGCTGACTGTTTATTTTGTACAGAAAGAAATGCAAAGCTTATATTACATAAGCTGGAGAATAAGAATTGGATTATCCGGGAAAGCGGGGCGGGACGCGGCCGCAAATCCAAAATCGCGTTTCTTCGCCAGCCTGAGGAACTGCTTTTTCAAACCGCCAAGGAATATACAATGGCCGGAAAGCTAAAGAAGGCAAAGGAACTGATTCAGCAGTATCAGTCCGCGTTTCCGGGGCTTCAAAACGAATATGATATGTGGTTTTCTGAGGTGTTCGGCTTTGTGACAGAGACTGGCGGGGATGGAGCGAAGGATGTGCTTCGGCTGTTCATCACCCCTGAAGCTGTCAGCAGCCTGGACCCGTGCCGCATCTTTTTGCGGTCTGAGGGGCATTTCGTCAAACAAATATTTGATACACTGCTCACGTTTGATCCGGATGTGCAGGAGCCGAAGCCTCATTTGGTTCATGGATGGGAAGAGGACGGGAAAAAACGGTGGAGATTTTTTCTTCGAAAGGGTGTGTCTTTTCATAACGGACAGCCGCTGACGGCGCGGGATGTTGCATTTACGCTTCGGCGCTTTTTGGCACAGGCTGACAACCCATATAAATGGCTGTTATACGGAGTGAAACAAGTCTTAGAAAACAGCTCTTATTGCGTGGAGCTCATACTTGATAAGCCGAATGAACTTTTGCCGTATGTTCTTTGTGATGAACGGCTGTCCATTCTGCCGGCAGAACAGGGCGGCGGAATCAATGGAACAGGGCCTTTTCGGGTGATGCAGCAGCACGGCCGGATGCTTGTGCTTGAAGCCAATGAGCGCTACTTTAAGGGACGGCCTTTTTTGGATCGCGTTGAGTTTGTGTTTTCTGAACAAGCCGGAGAGATGAATGGTTTTACCATTCAAGAAAAACAAACATGTTCTGAGAAGCAAACGGTTTTTGACGAGCGGCATGTTCAGTATTTGTCGGTCAATCTGAAAAAGAAGGGGCCTCTTTGGCATCGAAGCTTTAGAAAAGCGCTCCGCCTGCTGATTTCCTCTGAACGGCTCGTTCGTGAAGCGGGAGGGCACCGCAAAACCCCGGTTACGTCTTTTTTACATTCGAGTCCTTTTGATTGGGGAGGTGTTTTACCTTCTGAATTGCTGAAGCAGAGCGGCTACAAAGGAGAAACACTGGTGCTGTATACCTTTTCGGAAACGGATCATCGCGAGGACGCCGAGTGGATTCAAAATGTTTGCGCCCAACATGGCATCAGGCTTACACTTCAATTTTGTGATTCTGCTGATCTGCGCCGGCCCGAAATCGTGCAGATGGGGGATATCATCCATGACAGTGCGACGTTTTATCAAGACAGTGAGTTTGGTTTTCTGCATTTGCTGCTGTCTGAGAACAGTTTTTTGTGCCAGCATCTATCTGAAAAGATGAAACAGATATGCTCAGAAATGACAGAACGCTTTTTTTCGATGCCTGACCGCTGTTTGAGAATCAATATGCTGCAGGACATTGACCGCCAGCTTATACAGGAATTCAATGTAATTCCGCTGTATCAAAATGTGCTGCGGGTGACATCGAGCGAGAATGTGAAAGGCCTGATGCTTGATGAAGAGGGATGGATTGATTTGTACTCCGTGTGGCTGTCTAAATGAAAAGAGGGTTCTTTCTTGAACCCTCGCTGTCTATTATGACGTTGCCATGCTGCGGTCTTGGCAATGATCGTGACCATGCTTTTCATATTCTGTGCCGCGCGCATCATGCTTTGAAGAGCCTCGGGTACAAGCATCAGAATTTTTCTCCGTGGCCGATCCCCTCTGCGTGTATCGTTTTATGTTTTCTGGCTTTATTTGAAAAAACAGGCAGGGTATATGTAACGTTCCGTCAGATAGTATAGAAACCAGACAGCGTGATGTTGTTCATCCCGTGCGGCGCGCGTAAAGAGGCTTTTCGCTTTTACGTTTAAGGTTTCCTCGGCCGCACGCAAGTAAAAGTGGACTGTTTCTTGTTCATCTTTAAAAGCGGCGTTCAGCCCTCTCGTGAAATTGTCCGGGCATTCCCCCGTTTGTTTCGGCATCATGTGTTGGCCGGTAATGGCTTCGTACAATGTGGAAAATTCACGGAGGTGGCGCATTTCGGCACGCCTGATGTCATCTATCTGCTTTCTAATTTCGTCGCGGCGGGCAAGTTCGGCAAGCTTGCGGCAGCATTGAATCGCGCTGAATTCTCCGTCAATGGCCTTTACCAAATTCTGAATCAAAACAGGATCTGTCCGGTATAGCGCCGGATAGGGGAAGCAGTTGTAATACAAGAGGGTTCAACTCCATTCTTAGGAATTGGGCTTCTGTAAAAAATATATGCAGGGCGGGGAGACATGTGCGGAGAAATTCAGCTTTTTATATGCGAAAAGGCCGTTTTTACCAATAAATCAGATTGGTCATTTTCGTCAACATTCGATAAAATATATAGAGATAAAAAGAGAGGGGTCTTCTAATTTGGGAGCAGAGTTTTTAGTAGGCAGGTCCGGGAGTGGAAAAACGAAGCTGATCATCGACAGCATTCAGGATGAACTGCGCCGGGCTCCATTCGGGAAACCGATCATTTTTCTAGTCCCGGATCAAATGACGTTTTTAATGGAATACGAGCTTGCTAAAACGCCTGATATGGGCGGGATGATACGCGCTCAAGTGTTCAGTTTTTCACGATTGGCATGGCGCGTTCTCCAGCATACAGGAGGAATGAGCAGGCCGTTTCTTACGAGCACAGGCGTACAGATGCTCCTGCGGAAGCTCATTGAGGAGCATAAACAGGAGTTTAAAGTCTATCAAAAAGCGAGTGACAAAAGCGGGTTTACCGCACAGGTAGAGCGCATGCTGACAGAGTTTAAGCGTTACTGTCTGGAACCGGAAGATATCCGCCGGATGGCGGAAAGCGGAACGGCTTCCGAGTATCGCGGGGAACGTGTTTTATCTGAAAAGCTTCATGACTTATCGATTCTGTATCAGCAGATGGAAAAAAGCCTTTCAGACCAATATCTTCACTCTGAGGATTATTTGACATTGCTGTCAGAGCATATCCCGCTTGCGGAAGATATAAAAGGCGCGCATATCTATGTGGACGGCTTTTATCAGTTTACACCGCAGGAATTCAGGGTGTTGGAGCAGCTTATGGTTCATGCAGAGCATATCACGTTTTCGCTGACAGCGGACAAGCCGTCATATGAGCGGGAGCCGCATGAACTGGAATTGTTCAGAATGACGGGGAAAACCTATTACCGCCTGCATCAGAAGGCGAAGGAACTGAATCTGGACATTGCCTATAAAGAGCTAAGCGGAACTGAGCGGCATACGCAGACGCCGGAACTGGCGCATCTAGAGGCGCAGTATGAAGCGCGTCCGGCTGTCCCGTACGCAGAAAAACAAGAGGCCTTAACTGTGATGCAGGCCGCAAACAGACGAGCTGAGCTGGAAGGCATTGCCCGGGAAATTCATGCTCTTGTCAGAGAGAAGGGCTATCGCTATAAAGATGTAGCGATTCTTGCGCGCCAGACGGAAGACTATAAGGATATGGTGAAGGAAGTTTTCGCGGATTACGAGATTCCTTATTTCATTGACGGAAAAGCATCTATGCTGAACCATCCTTTAATCGAATTTATCCGGTCAAGCATTGATGTTCTGAAAGGGAATTGGCGATATGAAGCGGTGTTTCGCTGCGTGAAAACCGAACTGCTATTCCCGCTTAACGAACCGAAAACGAAGGTGAGAGAACAGGTCGATCAGCTTGAAAATTACTGTATCGCCTACGGTATTAAAGGCGACCGCTGGACAAAGGGCGACCGTTTCCACTACAGGCGTTTTGTGTCATTGGATGATGATTTTGCGCAGACCGATCAGGAAATCGAAATGGAAAACATGCTGAATGACACACGCGACTGGATTGTTCCGCCGCTTTTTCAGCTCCAGAAACGTATGAAAAAAGCAAAGACGGTCCAAGAGAGGGCGGAGGCGCTCTACCGCTATCTGGAAGAGACGGATGTGCCGCTGAAGCTTGATCAGGAAAGACAGCGTGCCGAGGAAGACGGCAAAATCATTGAAGCACAGCAGCATCAGCAGGCGTGGGATGCAGTCATTCAGCTGCTTGAGGAGTTTGTTGAAATGATGGGGGATGATGAGATTTCTCTTGATTTGTTTCAGCAAATGATGGAAGCCGGCGCGGAGTCGCTCACATTTTCTCTTATTCCGCCTGCGCTTGACCAGGTGTTTGTCGGCAATATGGATTTATCCAGAATGTATGGCACCGCTTGCACCTTTGTGCTGGGGGCAAACGACGGCGTTCTGCCGGCGCGTCCTGATGAAAACGGGGTGCTGTCGGACGATGACCGGGAATGGCTGAAAACCATAGGAATTGAACTCTCCTCAGGCGGGCGGGAGCGTCTGCTTGATGAGCATTTCCTCATCTATATGGCGTTTTCCAGTCCGTCTGACCGGCTTTATGTGTCGTATCCGATTGCTGATGCGGAAGGAAAAACGCTTTTGCCGTCGATTATCATTAAGCGGCTGGAAGAACTGTTTCCGCAGCATAAGGAGCGCCTATTGACAAATGAACCTGAGCAGGTCAGCGATGAAGAACAACTTAAGTATGTCGTCAATAAAAGCGTGGCACAGTCCTTTACCGCAAGCCAGCTCAGATTATGGACTCGGGAATACGACATCAGCGACGTTTGGTGGAGCACGTACAATATGCTGATGAGTGAGCCGGACAGGCTGCAATCGAAAAAACTGTTCTCAAGCCTGTTTTTCCGAAATGAAGTGAAGCAGCTTGATCACGGCGTGTCGAGACAGCTCTATGGCGAACGCATTCAGGGCAGTGTATCGAGAATGGAAAGCTTTAACGCGTGCCCATTCTCCCATTTTGCGTCACACGGGCTTCATCTGAAGGAACGGCAATTTTTCAAACTCGAAGCACCGGATATCGGCCAGCTGTTTCATTCCAGCTTAAAGCTGATTTCAGACCGGCTGCGTGAGCAAAAAATGGATTGGCGCGATTTAACGAAGGAGCAGTGCGAGCTGTTTTCCTTTGATGCGGTAGAACGGCTGGCACCGAAACTGCAAAAGGAAATTTTGCTCAGCTCAAACCGGCATTATTATGTAAAGGAAAAGCTGCAAAAAATCGTGACCCGTGTGTCTGGTATTTTAAGCGAGCATGCGAAAGCGAGCGGATTCGTGCCGATCGGGCTTGAATTGGGCTTTGGGGGAAAAGGGCCGCTTCCGCCGCTGACCTTTAAACTGAAAAACGGCTGTACGATGGAACTCGTCGGGCGAATAGACCGTGTCGATAAAGCGGAAAGCTCAAAAGGCCTGCTTCTCAGGATTGTCGATTATAAATCAAGCGACAAAGGCCTTGACTTAGCGGAAGTATATTACGGACTGGCGCTGCAAATGCTGACGTACCTTGACTTATCAATTACACATTCAGCCGACTGGCTCGGAATGAGAGCGACGCCGGCCGGAGTGCTGTATTTCCATATTCATGACCCGATGATTCAATCTAATCTCCCGCTTGGGCTTGACGAGATTGAACAGGAGATCTTTAAGAAATTTAAAATGAAGGGCCTGCTCCTCGGTGATCAGGAAGCGGTTCGCCTCATGGATACGACCCTTCAAGAGGGACGGTCAAATATCATTAACGCCGGCTTGAAGAAAGACGGCTCTCTCAGGTCGGATTCAGCGGCAGTCGGCGAAAAGGAATTTGAGCTGTTGACGAAGCATGTGCGCCGCACCTTCCAAGAAGCAGGCGAACAAATCACCGACGGACGTGTATCGATTGAGCCGTATAAAATGAAGAACAAGACGCCGTGCACATACTGTTCGTTCAAATCAGTATGCCAATTTGATGAATCATTAGAAGAAAACGAGTATCGCCCATTAAAGGCTGAAAAGGACAAGACGATACTTGAGTGGATAAAAAAGGAGGCGGATGGCAATGAACATTCCTAAACCGGCAGACAGCACATGGACAGATGACCAATGGAATGCCATTGTTTCAACCGGCCAGGATATTCTCGTGGCAGCGGCGGCGGGCTCCGGAAAAACCGCTGTGCTCGTTGAACGAATGATCCGGAAAATCACCGCGGAAGAAAACCCGATTGATGTAGACCGGCTTCTCGTTGTGACATTTACAAACGCCTCAGCGGCAGAGATGAAACACCGGATCGCGGATGCCTTGGAAAAAGAGCTTGTAAAACGCCCCGGATCACTGCATATCAGGCGCCAGCTGTCTCTTTTAAACCGGGCCAGCATTTCGACGCTTCATTCCTTTTGCCTGCAAGTGCTGAAGAAATATTACTACTTGATCGATCTTGATCCGGGCTTTCGGATGGCTGATCAGACAGAAGGCGAGCTGCTTGGGGATGAGGTGCTGGACGAGCTGTTTGAAGACGAATACGCAAAGGGCGAGAAGGCGTTTTTTGAGCTTGTTGACCGCTACACGACAGACCGGCACGATCTGGATCTGCAATTTCTCGTCAAACAGGTGTACGAGTATTCCCGTTCCCACCCGAACCCGGAGGCATGGCTGGAGAGCTTTGTTCATTTGTATGATGTATCGGAAAAGAGCGCCATCGAAGAGCTTCCGTTTTATCAATATGTCAAAGAGGATATTGCCATGGTGCTTAACGGAGTGAAGGAAAAGCTCTTGCGCGCGCTTGAGCTGACGAAAGCGCCGGGCGGCCCCGCGCCGCGCGCTGACAATTTTCTTGATGATCTTGCGCAGGTTGATGAACTGATTCAGCATCAGGGTGATTTCACTGAACTTTATAAACGGGTGCCCGCAGTCTCTTTTAAGCGCGCGAAAGCAGTAAAAGGGGACGAGTTTGATCCTGCGCTCCTTGAAGAAGCGACGGATTTGAGAAATAGCGCAAAAAAACTGCTTGAAAAGCTTAAAACCGATTACTTCACGAGAAGTCCTGAACAGCATTTGAAAAGCTTGGCCGACATGAAGCCTGTCATTGAAACGCTTGTACAGCTTGTCATCAGCTACGGAAAACGATTCGAAGCCGCAAAGCAGGAAAAATCAATCATTGATTTTTCTGATTTGGAGCATTACTGTTTATCCATTTTGACAGCAGAGAATGAAACAGGTGAGCGCGAGCCGAGCGAGGCAGCAAGATTTTATCAGGAGCAGTTTCGCGAGGTGCTCGTTGACGAATACCAGGATACCAACCTCGTGCAGGAATCGATCCTGCAGCTCGTCACAAGCGGGCCGGAAGAGACAGGCAACCTGTTTATGGTAGGAGATGTCAAACAGTCGATTTATCGATTCAGGCTTGCTGAGCCGCTTCTTTTCCTCTCCAAATACAAACGATTTACAGAGAGCGGAGAAGGTACGGGACGGAAAATTGACTTGAATAAAAATTTTCGAAGCCGGACTGATATTTTAGACAGCACAAACTTTTTATTTAAACAGCTGATGGGCGGCAAAATCGGTGAGGTTGATTATGACGAGCAGGCTGAGCTGAAGCTTGGTGCGGCGTATCCGGACAATGATGAGACGAAAACGGAGCTGCTGCTGATCGACAACACAGAAGAGACGGATGCAGGTGAGGAAGCAGAAGAGTTGGAAACCGTGCAGTTCGAAGCGAAAGCGATCGCCAAGGAAATTCGCAAGCTGATTTCATCGCCATTTAAGGTGTATGACGGAAAAACGAAAACACACCGCAATATTCAATACCGCGATATCGTGATTTTGCTCCGTTCCATGCCGTGGGCGCCGCAAATCATGGAGGAGCTGAGAGCACAGGGCATACCGGTTTACGCCAATTTAACGTCAGGTTATTTTGAAGCGGTCGAAGTTGCCGTCGCGCTTTCTGTGCTGAAGGTGATCGATAACCCGTATCAGGATATACCGCTTGCCTCTGTGCTGCGCTCACCAATTGTCGGGGCGGATGAAAACGAGCTGTCTTTGATCCGGCTTGAAAATACAAAAGCGCCGTACTATGAAGCGATGAAAGACTATTTGGCGACTGGTGACCGGAACGACGAGCTTTATCAAAAGCTGCAAACATTCTACGGTCACCTGCAAAAATGGCGTTCGTTTTCGAAAAACCACTCAGTATCTGAGCTGATTTGGGAAGTGTACCGCGACACGAAATACATGGATTATGTCGGCGGAATGCCGGGCGGAAAACAGCGTCAGGCCAATTTGCGTGTTCTCTATGACCGGGCGCGCCAATATGAATCGACGGCATTTCGCGGCCTGTTCCGTTTCCTGCGGTTTATCGAACGCATGCAGGAGCGGGGGGATGATCTTGGAACGGCGCGAGCGCTCAGCGAGCAGGAGGATGTTGTCCGTTTAATGACGATCCACAGCAGCAAAGGGCTCGAATTTCCAGTCGTGTTTGCGGCGGGTCTCGGCCGGAACTTCAACATGATGGACTTGAACAAATCGTACCTGCTGGACAAGGAGCTTGGATTTGGCACGAAGTTTATCCATCCGCAAATGCGCATCAGCTACCCGACGCTTCCGCTCATCGCGATGAAGAAAAAAATGCGCAGGGAGCTGCTGTCAGAGGAATTGCGTGTTCTCTATGTCGCATTAACGAGGGCGAAAGAAAAACTGTTTCTGATTGGCTCGTGCAAGGATCATCAGAAACAGCTCGCAAAATGGCAGGCATCCGCGTCCCAACCTGACTGGCTTCTGCCCGAATTTGACCGCTACCAGGCGAAAACGTATTTAGATTTCATCGGGCCGGCTCTTGCCAGACACAGAGATTTGGAGACTTCAGCTGAAAACGGTGCGGCAGCGCATGCTGATATATCAGGACACCCGGCTCGTTTTGCCGTTCGAATGATTCATTCCTATGATTTGCTTGATGATGATTTGGAAGAAAGAATGGAAGAAAAAAGCGAGCGCTTAGAAGCGATCCGCAAAGGTGAACCAGTTCCCGGCTCGTTTGCATTTGATAAAAAAGCCCGCGAGCAGCTGAGCTGGACATACCCGCATCAAGAGGTCACACAAATTCGAACAAAGCAGTCGGTTTCTGAGATCAAGAGAAAAAGAGAGTACGAGGATGAATACAGCGGCAGGGCTCCCGTTAAACCGGTTGACGGAAGCATTCTGTACAGGCGCCCCGCTTTTATGATGAAACAGGGCCTGACAGCGGCGGAGAAAGGGACAGCCATGCATACGGTGATGCAGCATATCCCGCTGACACATGTGCCGACGATAGAAGAAGCGGAGCAGACGGTTCACAGTCTTTATGAAAAGGAGCTGCTCACTGAAGAACAAAAAGCCGCTATTGATATGGAAGAAATCGTGCAATTTTTCCAGACGGAAATCGGCGGACAGCTGATCGGCGCTAAATGGAAGGACCGGGAAGTGCCATTTAGTTTAGCGTTTCCGGCCAAGGAAATCTATCCTGATGCACAGGAGGCGGATGAGCCGCTTTTGGTGCAGGGAATCATCGACTGTCTGTATGAAACTGAAAACGGCTTATATCTCTTGGATTATAAATCAGACCGGATTGAGGGCAAATTCCAGCACGGCTTTGAAGGAGCGGCCCCGATCTTGAAGAAACGATATGAAACGCAACTTCAGCTGTACACGAAGGCGGTTGAGCAAATTGCGAAAACAAAGGTAAAAGGATGTGCGCTTTATTTCTTTGACGGAGGGCACATACTGACATTATAGCGAGATCCGTAAGCTCCGGGATTTCAGACGGAGCGGATCTCGTTTTCTATACAAAAAAGAGAGGTGAAAGCATTTGCGGATTTTACATACGGCGGACTGGCATCTTGGAAAAACGCTTGAAGGAAGAAGCAGGCTGAGTGAACAGGCCGATGTGCTTGATGAATTAAATACGATTGTAAAAGAAGAGCAGGTCGATGCCATTGTCATGGCGGGGGACGCGTTTGACACCGTAAACCCGCCGGCTTTAGCCGAGCGGCTGTTTTATGAAAGCCTGTCTGCACTCAGCGACAAGGGAAAGCGCCCGATCGCTGTCATTGCCGGAAACCACGATAATCCTGACCGTTTGTCCGCCGCTTCACCGCTGACACATGAAAACGGCATTTATTTAATCGGTTATCCGACAACAGAACCGCTTCATATTGAAGTGCCTTCAGCCGGGGAGCTTTTGGCTGTCGGAGCACTGGCATACCCATCTGAAGCGAGGTTAAATGAAGTGCTTTCCGATACATTTGATGAAAAGCTGCTCCGTGATCATTATGATGTGAAAATCAGGCAGGCGTTTGAGCATATGACAAGCCGGTTCCGCAAAGACGCAGTGAAGATTGCCGCTAGCCATATTTATGTCGCAGGCGGAAACCAAACGGATTCAGAGCGGCCGATTGAAGTCGGCGGGGCTTATACGGTGGCCGCTGAAAGCCTGCCGGCTGATGCCGCTTACGTTGCGCTCGGCCATTTGCATCGGCCGCAAACGATCAAACGGGCGCGTACGCTTGCGCGTTATTCAGGATCTCCGCTCGCCTACAGCTTTTCTGAAACGGGCTACGCCAAATCAGTGACAATCGTGGACGCGAAGCCGGGGGAAGAGGCCTCTTGGCATGAGGTTTTATTATCAAGCGGCAAGCCCCTTGTGAAGTGGAAAGCGGCAAATGGCTTAAGCGAGGTGTACAGCTGGCTGGATGAAGGCAGGGATCAGAATGCCTGGATTGACCTTGAAATCCGTGTGGCGGATCAGTTATCACTTGAAGAAATCCACAGACTGCGGAAGGCGCACCCAGGCTTTATCCATATCAGGCCGGTTTTTGAAGAACAGAACAAAGACCGGGAACAGATCGAGGTTAAGCATGTGTCGATCGAAGACCGTTTTAAGAAATTTTATGAAAAACAAACTGGCGGCGCGGTGCCGGATGAAGAAATGGTGAAGCTGTTTTTAGAGCTTGCATCAGGCGTTGAAGAGGAGGATGCGAAATGAAGCCGATCGCCTTAACTATTAAGGGGCTCCACAGCTTTAGAGAAGAGCAGACGATAGATTTTGAAGGCCTTTCGGGCGCCGGTGTTTTCGGCATTTTCGGCCCGACAGGAAGCGGTAAATCCTCTATCCTCGACGCAATGACGCTTGCTTTATACGGAAAGGTGGAGCGGGCCGCAAACAATACGCACGGAATTTTAAACCATGCGGAAGATACGCTGTCTGTTTCCTTTACCTTTGCGCTTCAGACGAATCATCAAATCTCTTACAAAGTCGAGCGTGTGTTTAAGAGAACGGATGAAATGAAGGTGAAAACGGCACTTTGCCGCTTCATCGAAATCAAAGACGAGCACACGGTGCTGGCTGATAAAGCCAGCGAAGTGAATAAAAGAGTCGAGGAGCTCTTGGGGCTGACGATCGACGACTTTACAAGAGCGGTGGTGCTGCCGCAAGGGAAATTTGCCGAATTTCTGTCTTTAAAAGGGGCGGAACGCAGGCATATGCTTCAGCGTTTGTTTCACTTGGAGCAGTATGGAGACCGGCTTGTGAAAAAGCTGAGACGGCAGGCGCAGGAAGCCAATGCGAGAAAAAATGAAATGCTTGCTGAACAGTCCGGTCTAGGTGAGGCGAGCTCAGAAGCGGTTGAGCAGGCGGAAAAGGCTCTCGAACAAGCCGAAGCTCATCTGGATGCAATGAGGAAGAATCGTGACCAGGCAAAAGAGCGGTTTACGGAGCATCAGGAGATTTGGAATGTCCAAAAGGAACAATCGGCTTATGAAGAAGAGAAAAAACGTCTCGACGAGGAACAGCCGCACGTAGACAGCATGCAAAAACGCCTGCTGGAAGCAGAAACAGCCTCTGCTCTGAAGCCTTATGCGGATCGGTATGCAGAAGCGATCCAGCAAGAGGAGAAGGCTGCAAAGGAACAAATGCTTGCCCAAAAGGATTTAGCAGACCGGACAGCATACTATCATCAAAAACATGAAGAGTATGAAGCGTGGCGCCGGCATAAAAGCGAGAAAGAACCTAAGCTTTTAACCGAGCAGGAGCAGCTTTCCCGCTTGCAGGAGATCGAAATCAAACGAAGTGAGGCCAAGCAAGAGGAAGAACGCAAAAAGGCTGAACTCCAGCAGAAAGAAGAGGCTCTTCAATCTGTCATGAATGAATTGGAGACTGTAACAGACCGTCTTTTACGAGGGCAAAACAGACAGACGGAACTGAAGCAGCAGCTCAAATCTCTGCAGGTGACATCAGATGAGCGAAAAAGCTGCCAGCAGGCCGCAGAGATGGCATTGCGCATCAGACAGACTGAGGAGCAAATCACAAAAGAGCAAAAACGAAGTGACGCATTGAACCTCGTGCTGCAGAAGATGAATGAGGAGAAGAGTACACTCGATCAAAAGACGGAGGCGGAAGAAAACAATATCGTACAGGCATATGAGGCTGTACAAACCGTGTATCATTTGGTGTGTGAGACGGAACGGTCATTAGCCGGTATGACTGAGCAGGCTAAAAAGAGACAACAAACGCTTCACGCGCAGCGTGAAAAAGCAAGAATGGCGTTGCTCACAAAAGAATTAGCCGAAAAACTGACCGCCGGAAAGCCTTGCCCGGTCTGTGGTTCAACGAATCATGATCCGTCTGCCTCAGTACATGAAACATATGAGCTCGACAGCAGTCTTGAAGAAAACATCAAGCGGACAGATATGTTGTTGACGGAAGCGGCAGCTTTCAGCCAGGAGATTCTTTCAGCAAAAATCACACTTGAAGAACAATCCGCGCGGTTTATTGAACAGTGTCCGTTTTTGCAAACGATGCAAGCTCAGAACCTTGAAGCGGCAGCTTCTTACGAGAATCAACCGGTGCATGAAGCATTCGGAACTGCCAAATTAGAATGGAAACGAGTCAAACAGGATATTCTTTCTGTTAAAACACGAATGGCGCAAATGATTAGCGCTTATCAGGAGTCTTTAAAAAAGGCCGATCTGCTTAATGAAAAAATCGGTTTTGAAAAAAGAGAGGCTGACCGTATTGAAAGCATCATTACCGAGCTTCAGTCCTCGATGGACAGCCGCCTGAAAATGTTTAAAGAAGCGTTTCAGGATCAGTCTGTGAATGAAGCGGAAAAATGGCAGCAAGCCATTGAAGAAAAGGACCGGGCTGCAGAAGAATGCGAAAAACGCATTGAGAAGAGCATCGCGTTTCTTGCTGAGCATGAAGCACAAAAGGAAAAGCTGCGGGAGTCGGGGCACCAGCTTGAACGTGAAAAGCTGGAGCTTCATTATGCGGCTGAACGCATCAATAGCGTGATAGCGGATTATGAGCACGAACTCGGAAATTACGCAAAACGAGACTCGATCGAGATCAAACTTCGCTCTGTCCAACAGGATCTAAAGCAGTTAAAGGAAAAAGAGCAATCTCTATATGAAGAATTGCAAAGCGCCCAGATGAAGCTCAATCAGGCGAAAAGCCGCGCTTCAGCAAGCGAGCTGACGCTTCAAGAGGCGAAAAACAGATTGGAAAAAGCGGAAGCCGCTTGGCTCGAGCATGCGAAAAGCACCTGCTTTACCCGGGCTGAGGAGGTGGAGCGAAGTCTTATCCCAGCCGATGAGCTTGACAAGATGAAAGTCGGCATCGACCAGTTTATGGATAAGCTGAAGCAGAATGCTGCAAACTTAAAACGTGTAGCAGAGATACTTGCCGGCCGAGCCTTATCAGAGAGCGAATGGAGTGCAACCGTTACGGCATTACAAGAAGCTGAGGACGCATTAGGCGCTGCTATAGAGGAAAAAGGCGCAGCAGCGAAAGCGCTGGCCGTCATTCGCGACCATCATAAACGGTTTAACGAAATTGAAGCTGAACTGAAAAAATGGCAGACACATATTGACAGGCTGGACAAGCTGCAAGCTGTGTTTAAAGGCAATACCTTCGTTGAATTTTTAGCTGAGGAGCAGCTTGAAAGCGTTGCGCGGGACGCATCAGCAAGACTTGGCATGCTGACGAGACAGCGCTATGCCATAGAAGTGGATTCAGAAGGCGGATTCGTGATGCGGGATGACGCGAATGGTGGCGTCAAACGCCCGGTATCCAGCTTATCTGGAGGAGAGACCTTCCTCACTTCGCTTTCTCTCGCTCTTGCGCTGTCCGCGCAGATCCAGCTTCGCGGGGAATACCCGCTGCAGTTCTTTTTCTTAGATGAAGGGTTCGGCACCCTTGATCAAGATCTGCTGGATACGGTTGTGACAGCCCTGGAAAAACTGCAGTCCGACAATCTGTCTGTCGGTGTCATCAGCCATGTGCAGGAACTGCGGGCACGGCTTCCGAAAAAGCTGATCGTCCATCCGGCTGAACCGAGCGGCCGCGGAACACGGATATCTCTTGAGTTGATGTAAGAAGGGGGAAACGGATATGGCAAAGCAGACTGCCGGAATATGTGAGCTGTGCGGCCGGAGTGATGTCCAGCTGACAGAGCACCATCTCACACCGAAAGAGGAAGGCGGAACATTCCTGCCGACAGCCATGCTCTGTATTCCTTGCCATAAACAGATTCATGCCTTATATACCAATCAAGAGCTTGCGGTTCGCTTGAACGGAATAGATGAACTTAGAAGTGATCTGAAGCTTGCACGGTTTGTCAAATGGATCAGAAAACAGCCGCCTGAGAAGCTGATCAAAACAAAGAAATCAAATGAACGAAAAAAATGACTAAAAAGCAGCCCTCTCTTTGCAGAGCGGCTGCTTTTATCCATTTCCAACCATATCTTGATCGCTGACATCGGGGTCTATATAATTTGTCGCGTTGACTGCATTGTTTAATAGAAGGAAGTCTCCCGTGTTTCCTGCTCCCGAACCGAGCGCAGATTTTGAAGAGCTTTTCGGAGAAAGGTAAAAGGAATCACCAAAGTTTACGACTCCGCCCGATATCGAATTGATAGCTATAGGCCCGACAATTGCTGGCATAAACGACACCCTTTATCGAAGTCTCTGTTTAGTATATGCTCTTGGCGGACTATTGTGAGCGCGGAGACTGAATCTGCCTGATATGTTTGATTCTCGCATCGCCGCGGACAACCGAAGCCGCCCCCGCATGAAAGACAGAAGAGGATGAGACCCCTTGAATTTTGACGTTGCGAACATGAATGATCGGAACCTCGTGGCAAAATGCGCTTTGCACCCCTGTTTCCGGAATCGGTGTCACGGCCTGCTGCTGAAAGATCGGGTAATCCTTGCTGTGAAACGAGCCTTCATTATTGTAAAACGTAGACAGCGAGCGTTGTACAGCAAATACTTTTATGCTCATATCGATTTCGTTTGTGTCGCCAACTTGAAACACACTTGCTATCGCGAGAGAGTTAAATTTAATCATTCTGATGCGAGATATGCGCTTAAGCATTATTGCGACAGCGGAGCAAACGGGCCGATAATAAGAGATTCAGGCGGTGTATCGAAAATAGAAGAAAGATAGATCGATTCAGTGTCTCCGATGTGGAAAATAGAGGAGCTGGACACACCGTTCATTCGAATATTCCCGACTTCCAGATTACGGTTAATGACTGTGAAAATCATGCTTGCTCATCTCCTTTCATTTCGGATGGGATATGTTCCAGAAAATGTTCTACAGCACGGATCACGTCCCGCTTCACATGCTCAGCGATATGTTCCGCATATTGTTTAGGCGGTGTCTGTTCTTCTTTTTTGATATGGGACATATAATAGTGAATCCGGCTGTCCATTTGTTTTCTGATGTCTTCAATGACATGATGCCTGTTTGTATCGTCAAGCCTGCTGTCATATTGGTTTTCAAGCTGCTCCAAAACATCTGGGATTTCTTCGGTTAAGAACATGTCGACATTTTGTCGGATCTGCTGCATGAGCTGGGCGCTCTCTTCCTGCTGCATCATCCCGATTTCAGGTGTTGTTTGGCTGACTTCAAAATTTTGGACACTGTTCGGGTCTGTCGGATTTAAGCCGATATTCAGTGTCCCGTCGAGCCGTTCAATTTTCAGCTGGTCAAATTTATACTCCACACGCTCAATGGTTGTGGCCGGCCGCTGTTTCATCGAATTCATTTCAGTTTGAATCTCTTTCAGTTGACGTTCGAGCTGCTGAATATGAAGCGCCTGCTGCTGAACGAAGGAGTTCAAGTTTTGCAAATAAGAGGAAACAGATTGATCATACATGGTTTCACCTCTTTCATATGATTAACGGCCAGGAGGCTGGAGCGGGACCAATGCACCTGTATCGGGCTCCTGCGACTCGACTGGCTGCCCCAAGGCAGTTACCTCTGGAGCGGCTTCTACATAACTGCCCGTATTATACAAGTTTGACAAAGATTTGATTGATCCGGCGCTTCCGATTTGCAGAATAGAGGAGTTGCTGATGGATTCAAGCCGAAGATAGTTAATTTGAATGGTTTGATTCACATAGAAATTCATGGGCCTCACTCCTTTACGCATTCCCTGCGATCGGCTGATCAACTGCATCGTTGTCATATACATTCGTCGCGTTTTTGTAATTCGTCACTTTGAGGCTGTCACCGGTATTAAAACTGCCTGCACCGGCAAACGTTCTGACCTGTGCCTGAGGAGAAATCGTAATACAGTCCCCGATGTGAACGACTCCGCTCGTACCAATCGCATTAATTTTAAACGCTCCGACAATGGCCGGCATACGAGCACATCCTTTGTTGAAAAATTGAAAAAAGGCGGGTAAAGTAAAAATACAATTTGATTTCAATTGGGCTATTCACGATAGCTTATGACAAACACACATATGTGTGAAGGAAATTTAAAGGGGACATATCAGCTTTTCATGCAAACGATTAAATTTTTTCAGCCGATATGTTTAATTGTTTGAAAAGCGGGGAATGTATAAAGCGAGCGGAATTGCGGCGATGGATACCGCTATCCGCCTGCGTGATTTTTATTTCAGTTTCTTTGGTGTTTTTGCGTGTAGGATGCTTTTTGGAGTATGTCGTGCTGCGGTAACCGATTTTTTGGGCGGACACATTCTCGCCCTGAGGTATATCTCAGAAGTGCTGAGCAAAAAGCGGAGTTACATATGGTGAATTCAACGTTATAGAAAATGATTCACATACGGGAGTTTTCAGGATATCCCCCAAAAACCATTTCTTTTTTAATTCGGGTGTTCAGCAGACTGTCCAGCTCTTGGCTGCATTGAATCGTTTCCTTTGAGTTCATGCCGTATTTTTGTGCTGTTTCAATTAGTGTGATTCTCATTTCTTCAATTTTACTATTCATTACCCTATCTCCAATTCTAGAATTTATTTTGATCAAAACAGGATATCGTTAGTATAACCTATTTTTGCTGAAAAGGTTGCCTTTCGTCAATTTGACTAAAAAAGCGACAATTTTTTTGCGGCCTTTTTTCATGCAAGAAAGGACTATAGTCTTGCTAAGTGTGCTTGCAAAAAGTCCTGCCGTTCCTCAATTTCTCTAAGTATGTTTGTCTGCTCCTTTTCGAATTGAAAGGGGCTTTTTTTTATAAAAGGATCATCATCAGCTTTTTGACAAATGTCAAGTTGCCATTCGCTGATGAAAGGAGACAATCGTTCAATGGTAAACGACCGGTACAGCACGTTTTTCATTAATGTGTGATATTGCGACCGGAAAGCGGGAATGGAAAGCAGCCTTGACGCAAGCGTCCGTCCTTTAGTCAGCAGAGGATCTTCGTCAGCTATTCCGTGTGCGGCAAGCGATCGTGTCTCTGTCGGGGAAACGTGAAGCCGGCCGGATTCGTTTAAACAAAATGTGTAATAAAAGCCTTGACGGGTGCAGGCGCTGCCGATCAGCCACAAAAAAAACAATTTGATATCCAGATACATTTTAATGCGTTCAGCTAATTCGGCATCTTCCGCTGTACGAATCAGCGTGAAAAATTCGTGTGAAAACGCGGAAGATTCATCTTTAAAAACGGACAGCGGAACCCGCGGATCGGCAGTCTTTACTCGATAAGCTGTCCTATCGGCTAGCTGATGGTTCTTGATGTTCAAATAAATGCCTTCGGGCTGGCCATTGATGGTCAGAAAGCTGTATGAGGCAGCGGGAGCAGGAACACCGATCTCGTCAAAAAGACAATAAGCGAGCCTGCGCCGCATCAGGGACGGATCATCCTGTTCCGCATTCAAAAAAAGTGTGCTTTCACCTAGCGGAGCCTTTTCCCAGCTGATTTCATAGGATGTCTTTTCCGCTCTGTCACGCTGTGTGAGAAGAATGGGGGAAACTGACAAGTCTGTCACCAGAAGCCCCTTGGCAGTTCCTTTTTTCTTAAGCTGATGCCGATGAAAAAATAAATGTACGCTCTCC
This sequence comes from Bacillus sp. 0102A, assembly GCF_036765155.1. Classification (NCBI taxonomy): domain Bacteria; kingdom Bacillati; phylum Bacillota; class Bacilli; order Caryophanales; family Bacillaceae; genus Bacillus; species Bacillus sp. 0102A. The sequence continues at coordinate 131,806 of NZ_JBAIZW010000004.1, read as the reverse complement.
ATCTTTTTTCCTCCTCCTCAAAACGACATTTGTATGATATGTACTGCAAGCCCGTCCTGAAACGAAATGAAAACGGTCGTGATAAAAAGGGATTTCAGCATTCGACAGAGAATACATGAAGGAGCATTCTGATTTAAAAGATGATGGAGGAATAACATGAAATTTGCGACAGGGGAACTTTACAACCGAAAGTTTGTCGGCCTGATCATTGATGATGAGAAAATCATGGATTTGCAAAAGGCTGAAAAGAAACTGTTTGAACTTGAGACGATTCCGGGATCGCTGATTGAATGTATCGCAGAAGGGGATAAATTCGTTACGCATGCGAGGCAGCTGGCCGAGTGGGCAAAGAAACCGAATGATGAGCTGGGATCATTTATTTATTCATTATCTGAGGTGAAGCTCCATGCACCGATTCCTAGGCCATCAAAAAATATCATCTGCATCGGCAAAAACTACAGGGATCACGCGATTGAAATGGGAAGCGAGGCTGACATTCCGGAACATCCGATGGTATTTACAAAATCGCCGGTTACGGTTACAGGGCATGGTGATATCGTAAACAGCCATGAAGGGGTCACCTCTCAGCTTGATTATGAAGGAGAGCTTGCTGTCGTCATCGGAAAAAGCGGTAACCGCATATCAAAAGAAGACGCATATGACCATATTTTCGGATATACGATTGTGAATGATATCACGGCGCGTGATCTGCAAAAAAGGCATAAGCAGTTTTTTATCGGAAAAAGTCTGGATACGACATGTCCGATGGGACCTGTGCTTGTACATAAATCATCGATTCAGGAGCCTGAGCGCCTCAAGGTTGAAACGAGAGTCAACGGTGAGCTGCGCCAATCCGGTTCGGCAAGCGATATGATCTTTTCCATTCCGGAATTAATTGAAACCCTCTCAAAGGGGATGACGCTTGAAGCGGGAGACATCATTGCCACCGGTACGCCGTCTGGCGTCGGAAAGGGATTTACGCCGCCGAAATTCTTGCGGTCAGGTGACAAAATCGACATTACGATTGATCCGATCGGAACGCTGTCAAACCCAATCGGCTGAACCAAACAGAAGGGCGGACGCGGACCCGCCCGTTTTTTCTGAGACTCGTCTTTGTGGGAGAGGACAAGTTCATGGTACTATAAGTGGGGTAATTTATCTGATAGGGGGAACCTGTATGACACACTTACATATTACGACATGGGTGGTAGCGCTGATTCTGCTTTTCGTCAGCTACTCGCTGTATGCGTCAAGAAGTGCGAAGGGCGCAAAAATCACTCATATGATTCTGCGGTTATTCTATATCCTAATTATTTTGACCGGAGCTTGGCTGTTTGTCGATTTCGCCAACTGGAACGGAGAATACGCCGGCAAAATGATTCTTGGCATTATCACTATCGGCCTGATGGAAATGCTCCTCATCCGCAAGAAAAAAGAAAAATCAACCGGAGGCCTATGGATCGGCTTCGTCATTGTCCTTGTGCTGACAGTGCTGCTCGGTCTGCATTTGCCAATCGGCTTTCACTTATTTTAATAGAAACGTGCGAACCCGGCTCTATGGATGGAGTCGGGTTTTTGTGTGGTTTATCCCTTATATTCCAAATCATTTAAAATAACCTTAAAATTCCCTGTAAGCGGTATCTCGTCCTATGAAAGTATGATACCTTCAAGAAGATTCATTATTTTACAGGAGGGATATCATGAAACGCAGAAAGTTCAGCTCGTTTGTGGCGGCAGTGCTTATTTTTGCACTGATCTTCAGCCTTTTTTCTCCGGGAACCAAAGCGGCGGCCGGCGCGATCGATCAGGCGGATGCTCTGGAAAACGGCAAAGAACAGACAGGCACCATGAAGGAACCGGAACAGGTGAAATGGTACAAAGTGACTCCGGGAAAAGCGGATATTCAGAAAAGCTCACATATGGCACTGACCGTAAAGAGTGATTCAGTACTGAATGTATCTGTATATCCAAGTATGGAAAAAGCGCTTAAAGATGAAACGTTTGAAATGTACCGTTCTTATACGGCGGAGGATGGAAAAAGCGAAGTGATTTTTCCGTACGCGTGGAGCGGCCCTTACTATGTAAAAGTTGAATACCTCGGGGAAGAAGAACCAGAGGACGGCGGAACGGCGGAAGCAGCCGCGGAAGCCAAGTATACGATTGGGTATAAAGGCACGAAAAAGCAACCGTCAGATTTAGAACAGGAAGAAGCTTGTCCGGTGGAAATGAGTGTCGATCAGAAAAAATCGGGAAAAAGCATTCTGGACAAACTGAGAGCGATTCGCGATGACCAGTTAAGCCAAACAGCAGAAGGCAAAGAACTGACAAGCCTTTATTACAAAGCGGCACCGTTTATTGTGGCAAAGCTCGCATTCAATAAAACAGCGAGAAATGAAATCTATCAGGATCTTGTGACATTAAAGCCGTTGTTTGATGATGTGTCAGAAAACGGTGCGTCATCTTCATATCAGATAACTGAAAAGGATCAAAAAGCGATCAATCGGCTATACGAGAATGCTTTACAATCCGTCCCGTCTTTCCTTAAAAAGGAGATAAAGAAACAGGCGGAACGATTCAATATCAAGCAGCTGCAAGGCAAAACAGCTGGAGCGATTTTAACTGAAAACAAACTTGCGGCAAAAAGTGAAGTTCAGAAAACAAAAGTCATTTTCAAGGTGAAGAACAATAAAAGCCTCTCATCCGTACATAATGAAATGAAGGGCTTTTCTGCAAGCGCGCAATCGAAAAAAGACATTTCCAATGTGAAAAAGGCAAAGAAACTGTTTGACAATCTTTATTCATTTGAGCTTCCGAAAGACGAGAAACAGAACGGCACATATACGGCAAGCGCAAAACGGGTCAAGAGTGCTGCTGCGACATTATCCAAGATGTCTAACGTAGAGTTTGCGGAACCTGTGCAGGAATACAAAAGCCTGTCAAACGATATTCAATATCCTTACCAATGGCCGCTTAAAAACAATGGTGAAAACGGCGGTGTTAAAAACGCGGATGTGAAATACGAGCCTGCCAGCACCCTGCTGTCCAAACGCAAGCTGAACGATACATTCATTGCGGTCGTAGACACAGGTGTGGACAGCACACTTGCCGATTTAAAAGGAAAAGTAAGAACAGATCTCGGACGCAATTTTGTCGGACGGAATAACAACGCAATGGACGATCAGGGGCATGGGACGCACGTCGCCGGCATTATCGCTGCTCAAAGCGATAATGGCTATTCAATGACTGGTTTGAACGCCAAAGCGAAAATCATCCCGGTAAAAGTGCTTGATTCCACAGGAGCCGGAGATACTGAACAAATTGCCCTCGGCATCAAATATGCTGCTGACAAAGGGGCAAAGGTGATTAATTTAAGTTTAGGCGGAGGCTACAGCCGCGTACTTGAATTTGCTTTGAAATACGCGGCTGACAAAAATGTCTTGATTGCCGCAGCCAGCGGAAATGACGGAGCCAATTCCTTACCTTATCCCGCTTCTTCTAAGTATGTGATGTCAGTCGGAGCAACGAACCGCATGGATATGACCGCAGATTTCTCTAACTATGGAAAAGGTCTTGATATCTCAGCGCCAGGGTCTGATATCCCGAGCTTAGTGCCGAACGGAAATGTCACGTACATGAGCGGTACGTCTATGGCGACACCGTATGCTGCCGCTGCTGCAGGCTTGCTGTTTGCACAAAACCCTAAGCTGAAAAGAACAGAAGCAGAGGATATTTTGAAAAAGACGGCGGATGATATTTCGTTTAAAAGTGTCGATGGCGAAGAAGAAGAATTGTATGACGATTATGGTGATCCGATTGACATTCCGAAGATCCCCGGAGTTGACTGGCACTCAGGCTACGGGCGGCTGAATGTCATGAAGGCTGTCAGCGCAGTTGATGTACAGCTCAAAGTCAACAAGCTTGAAAGCACACAAACAGCCGTCAGAGGAAGCGCGAAGGAAGGCACGCTTATCGAAGTGATGAGCGGCAAGAAAAAACTCGGCAGCGCCAAAGCCGGAAAAAATGGTGCATTTAAGGTCAATATCCCAACTCAAAAACAAGATCAAGTACTGTATGTAAAAGCAGCAAAAGGCGATGCGAAAACGTCGTATAAAATTGTCGTTGTCAAAGGAAAACCTTCAGGCACACCGAAAGTCAACGCAGTGAAAACGAAAGATACGGCAGTGAAAGGAAAGGCGAACAGCAAAGCAATGATCAGAGTGAAAAACAAATCAAAGAAAGTCATCGCTTCTGCCAAAGCTGATGCGAAAGGAACGTTCACGGTGAAAATCAAAAAACAAAAAGCCGGAACGGTGCTGTACGTCACGGCTGCTGATACAGACAAAAAAGAAAGCAAGAATGTAAAAGTCGTCGTTGAAAAATAACCAAAAAGCGGTGCCCGCTGCACCGCTTTTTTTATTTGCGCCCCCGCCGGACCGCTGAATACATAATGGATCGCTTTCCATTTGATGCCGTCCATTCGAACCGGTCTCCTGTGCCTTCGCTGCTATAGTGATGCTGCATTGCACATTGGGCGGTGTCGTTTGAAAAGTGATAAAAAGAAACACCCTGCTCCGCAGGTGTATTCGTAAAGACTCCTTTATTATAAGAAAACACGCAATCGAATACCGATAAGCCAAAGCTGTGCAAATGCTGTAAAAATGCGAGAAAGGTTTCGTCATCAAGCGAATCCAAAAGCGTCATGAGCGGCCGCTTGACTGATTTTTCATAGCGGATGCGTTCTCCGCCTGAAAGGGAGATGTTTTCTTCACCGCATGCCAGAATCGATTTATCCTGAAAGCCGGCCTGTTCCCACTTTCCTTTATGATGGATCCAGATTGGGCTGTGATGCAGACTGTCTGCTAGCAGTATATCGCCTTCTCCGTTTTCGATTAAACAGATGCCATCTTCGATGAGGATGGTGCCGTATTCCCATTTTCGTTCCTCTTTATATAATAATTGTTTCCGTTTCATGCATGCTGTCTCCTTTTTCTTCTTTCCTCTCCTTTCTTTCCAATTCAAGCCTGTCCCATACAACTCTTTTGTGGACAAATCAACTATCTGCCTATAGATGCATAAACTTACTAAGGTGCTGAAAGAAACGAAATTGTTACGAAAGAAACGGGATTGGAGCTGATATCACATGTGTGGAATTACGGGTTGGGTCGATTTTAAAAAGCAGCTCGTCCAGGAAAAACAAACGATCAACAGAATGACAGACACTCTTTCCAAACGGGGGCCTGATGATTCTAACGTTTGGGGGGAGCACCATGTTTTATTCGGACATAAAAGGCTTGCGGTCGTTGATATCGAAGGCGGGCGCCAGCCGATGGCATGCACCTATAAAGGAGATACGTATACCATTATTTACAATGGCGAGCTGTATAACACGGAAGATCTGCGCAAAGAATTGCGGGCGCGGGGCCATCAGTTCGAGCGGACGTCAGATACCGAGGTGCTGCTGCACAGCTACATTGAATGGCAGGAAGACTGTGTAGACCATCTCAATGGCATATTCGCTTTTGCTGTGTGGGATGAAAAGCGCGATCTGCTGTTTGCTGCGAGAGACCGTCTCGGCGTGAAGCCGTTTTTTTATACGGAGCAGGGATCTTCTTTTCTCTTCGGGTCAGAAATCAAAGCGATTCTCGCACACCCTCATATAAAAGCCCGAGTGGACAGAACAGGACTTTCTGAAATTTTCGGACTTGGACCGTCCAGAACCCCGGGTACCGGCGTATTTAAAGGCGTGAAAGAAGTCCGGCCGGCTCACGCGCTGACGTTTTCCAAAGACGGGCTGAACATTTGGCGTTATTGGAATGTTGAAAGCGAAAAACATACGGACAGTTTTGATGACACGGTTGCCAATGTCAGGTCGTTGTTTCAGGATGCAGTGACGCGGCAGCTTGTATCGGATGTGCCGGTTTGTACGTTCCTATCAGGCGGACTGGATTCAAGCGCCATTACAGCGGTTGCGGCAGGCCATTTTGAAAAGGAAGGAAAAGCCCCGCTTCATACTTATTCGATTGATTACGAAGAGAATGATAAATTTTTTCAAGCAAGCGCTTTTCAGCCGAATGACGATGGGCCTTGGATTGAAAAAATGACAGATGCCTTCAGCACAACGCACCACAAATGCGTCATCAGCCAAAAGGATCTCGTCGATCATTTAGAGGAAGCCGTATTGGTTAAAGACTTGCCGGGAATGGCTGATGTCGACTCATCCCTGTTGTGGTTTTGCCAGGAAATCAAAAAGGACTTTGTCGTCAGCCTGTCGGGAGAGTGCGCGGATGAGATTTTCGGGGGGTATCCGTGGTTCCATACAGCAGACGTTGAGTCGGGATTTCCGTGGATGAGATCGACAGAGGAGCGGATTAAGCTGCTATCTGAATCATGGCAGAAAAAATTGAATCTCAAAGACTACGTAAATGCCAAATACGAAGAAACATTGGCAGAAACACCATTATTAGACGGAGAAACGGGTGTGGACAAAGCAAGAAGACAGCTTTTCTACTTAAATATGCTTTGGTTTATGACGAACCTTTTGGATCGAAAGGACCGCATGAGCATGGGAGCGAGCCTTGAAGTGCGGGTGCCGTTCGCCGATCACCGGCTCGTGGAATATGTTTGGAATATCCCATGGGAAACGAAAATGCATGACAACCGGGAAAAAGGCATTTTGCGCAAAGCGCTCGAGGGCATTTTGCCTGATGACATTCTGTATCGCAAAAAAAGCCCGTATCCGAAAACACACCACCCTGAATATACAAAAGGTGTCAGCGAATGGCTGAAAACGATCAGAAGCCAAAAGGACTCCGTGCTCCATACCCTGCTGGACAGAAAACAATTGGATCAGCTCTTAGAAACAGAAGGCTCCTCCTTCAAGGTTCCGTGGTTCGGACAGCTCATGAAGGGGCCTCAGCTGATCGCCCACCTTGCCCAAATTCATACGTGGTTTGAAGCGTATCGCATTGATATTGATGAGGGATAAAGCAAAAGCCGATTCTGCGCAAAGGAATCGGCTTTTTCTTCATATACAATTGGGAGAAAACATAATAGACTTGAAGAAGCAGTGATACATAGGAGTGAAAAGAAATGAAAGAGATAAAAGAAGCCTATCAGCAGTGCGGGCAGATCGTCAGCGCCCGCGAACCAGCCTGTTACAAAGCATTCTCGTTTCTGCCGCTGAAGCAAAGACAGGCCGCTTGGGCGGCCATGGCGTTTTGCCATACGGCGGCCAGTGCGGATGAGAAGGCGTTATTTGCCATGGAAGCTGAGGCGGAACAGGTTTTTTCCGGGACATATAACGGAAATGATTATTTATGGAAGGCTTTCGGCCATGCGTACCAAACCTTTACATTGGACAGCGGGCCGTTCCGTGAGTTCATTGCCGCACAGAAAGCGGAAGATAAACCGTACGAAAGCCTCGATGAACTGCTCATGTACGCATATCAGACGGGTGGTGCGGCCGGATTGATGCTGCTGCCGATACTGACACGCCGAAACCAAGATCAGCTCAAACAAGCAGCCGTCTCTCTCGGCTTGGCTATACAGCTGATTCGAATCTTAAGAGATATCGGCACGGACCACCAGCAAAAAAGCCGCATCCCCCGGCAGGTGATGCAGCAATTTGGATATACAGAGGACGATCTTCAGAAGGGCGTCGTCAATAAGCCGTTCACCATGACATGGGAGTATATCGCTTTTGAAGCGGAAGCCTACCTTGAAGAGTGCCAGGATGCCTTGCCGCTATTCCCGATGTATTCGCAAAAAACGGTGAAAGCCGCTCTTCATTTGTACCGTGCTGTTTTAGAAAAAATCCGGTCGGAGCAATACGATGTCTTTTAACATCAATACGCTGTCACAGAGAACGAAGCGTTCTGATATCTAAAAAACACCCGGCCTTGAACCGGGTGTTACGCCATGCCTTTTTGAATCCAGATACGTGAGCGCCATCTTCTGTACATTAAGATTCCCCGGACCCATTCGTCCGCGATAAAGGAAATCCAAATGCCGGCAAGGCCGAAACCGAGGTGGATGCCGAATAGATAGGCAAGCGGAAGCCCGATGCCCCACATCGAAATCATTGCCATGTAGACAGGGAACTTCGCATCGCCAGCCGCCCGCAGGGAGTTGATAATGACGACGTTAAAGGAACGGCCCGGTTCAAGAATAATCGTCATCGCAATCAATAAGCTTGCAGTAGCGATAATATCAGGGCTTTGTGTAAAGATGCCGATGAGATCCTTGGAAAAGATCGTCATTAAAACAGACGTTGCCGCCGCAATTCCGAGTGCCCAGTATAGGCTCTTCATGCAGCGTTCATAAGCGGCGTCAAACTGTTTCCCGCCGATATAGCGGCCGATTAAAATTTGCGTGCCTTGGCTGATGGCAGTGCCGAACAGCAAAATAAACATCGTAATATTTTGCGTGTACACTTTTGTTGTCAAAGCCTGCGCGCCCATGATGGCGATAAAATAAGTGACAATCATTTGCGACAGGTTGTATGAAAGCTGTTCTCCCGCAGAAGGGATGCCGATTTTCAGTAGCTTGCGCAGATGCTCTTTATGCATATGAAAGATTTTTTTCAACGACATTTTCAGCTGGATGCGTTTGTTGACAATGACAATCATCGCGATTAATCCGATGACACGGGCGATAGATGTAGATATCGCCACACCGGCTACGCCGAGAACAGGGAAGCCGAACAGGCCGAAAATCACAACAAAGTTTCCGGCAATGTTTAAAAGGTTCATGCCGATTGTGACAAACATTGTATCTTTTGTATAGCCGTAGCTTTTTAAAATTGCGCTGAATGTCATGATTAAAGCCTGAATAAAGGACAGACCTCCGACGACTTGTAAAAAGACTTTTGCATCAGGCATCAGATCGTTTGTCAATCCCATCATATGAAGCAGAGGGACAGCCGCGAAAAAGATGAGAGCGCTAATGGCAAGACTGATGAAGAAGTTGGCGCCGATTGACACATAAGCGACTTCCATGGCTTCTTTCTTTTTCCGTGATCCTAAAAATTGTGAAATGATAACGGTCGTTCCTGTTGCGATAAAGCTGAACATCACGATAATTAAATTCAAAATCTGGTTGCTGACGCCGACTGCTGCCACGCTGTTATCTGAGTATTGGCTAAGCATCAGTGTATCGGCATTACCCATAAACATATATAATGAGACCTCGATAAAGATCGGCCAAGTAAGCGAAAATATTGAGAACGATTTGTCAGCGGGTTTTTTCAAAGCAGTTGATTTGAAGACAGCTTGTTTCATTGTGTCTAACCCCTTTCGTAAATAAAATCAACGTTTTAAAGTGTACCTCCATTTCCTTATAATAAAAAGGGAGAGAAACGATACTTCTTGCAAAAATCCGACTTAAAAAGGAGGATGATCAAAATGCCCCGCATCCAGTTTACAGTCCCGCCATTTCCGGTATTTATCGCAGCCGGAGAAGGGGTTTTTAAAAAGGGAGAAACCCATGTGAAACGCGTATTCTCTGTGTTTGACCTGATATACGTCAAGCAGGGAATGTTATATATTACAGAAAATGAAAAATCGTTCTCAGTTGAAGGGGGCGAGTACATCTTGCTTTCTCCCGGTCTTGAACACTATGGGACGAAGGGCAGTGATGAAGCAACCTCCTATTATTGGCTTCACTTTGATGAACATCGGTATAAATTTACGGCAAAGGGAGGCAGCAATTGGTCTGAGCTTCAGCAGGAAAAAGGGAGCTTCGAGGAGCCGGCCCGCTACGGACTGGCTTTGCCGAGAAAAGGCAAGGTGCAGCGCCCGCAGTTTATGGCGCAGCAGTTTGAAAGGCTGATCGATTACTCCGCGGAAAACTCCGATTTGCCGCTTAGAAAACAAATCTTATTTGAAGAGCTGATGCTGCATCTTCAAAAAGAGGCGTTTCAAATTCCGTCTGCGAAAGAGCGGGTTGCCTGGGAGGCGGCCCGGTACTTACAGGAGCATTATAAGGAAAAGACAACAATCAAGGATCTATCGCTTGCCCTTCACTATCATCAGGATTATGTGAGCCGCTGCATGCAGCAGGTGCTTGGCGTTACGCCTGCACAATACACGAACCGGGTGAGAATGACGGAAGCGAAGCGACTTTTATCCTCTACAAACGATAAAATGGGCGTTATTGCGGAAACGATCGGAATGGAAGACCCGACATACTTTTCAAAACTCTTTAAGCAGATAGAAGGCATTTCACCAATTGAATACCGGAAAATTGTCAGCAGGAAAGTTCAATAACCAGACGAGGGATGAATATGAAAACAACAATCTACGATGTGGCAAGGGCGGCGGGTGTCTCGATCACAACTGTGTCGCGTGTGATTAACAATACCGGCAGAATCAGTGACAAAACGCGGCAGAAGGTGATAACTGTCATGAAAGAAATGGCGTACACGCCCAATGTCCACGCCTCGGCGTTAACGGGAAAACGAACGAATATGATCGCTCTTGTAACGCCTGATATTTCAAATCCTTTTTACGGCGAACTTGCCAAAAGCATTGAGGAAAGGGCGGGTGAACTCGGTTTTCAAATGATGATTTGCAGCACCGATTACGATTCGAAAAAAGAAACAAAATATTTTTCTGTCCTGAAGCAGAAAAAGGTGGACGGCATTATTTTTGCGACAGGGATTGAGAATCATGACAGCATGTCTGCTTTGGAGGAAATCGCCAGCGAACAAATCCCGCTTGCCATGATTTCTCAGGATAAGCCGCTGCTCCCGGTGGATATTGTCGTGGTGGATGACATTCGCGGCGGGTACGAGGCCGCCAAACATCTACTGTCACTCGGCCATACGAACATCGCCTGCATTGTTGGAGACGGGTCAACGACGGGTGAAAAAAACAGAATCAAAGGCTTTCGTCAGGCGATGGAGGAGGCGAACGCGCCTGTAGATGAATCCCTTATCGTCCCGACGCGATTTTCTTTGGAAAGCGGCAAGGAAGAAGCGGGGAAATTGCTGGACAGGAACGCCCCAACAGCTATTTTTGCCTTCAACGACGTATTGGCCTGCGCTGCCATACAAGCTGCGAGGATAAGAGGACTAAAAGTGCCGGATGACCTTTCGATTATCGGTTTTGATAACACGATTCTTGCAGAAATGGCGGCCCCGCCTCTGACGACTGTGACCCAGCCGATTAAAGATATGGGGCGGAGCGTCATCGAACTGCTGGCCGAAGCCATCGAAGGAAAACGAAAGACGAAACAAAAAATCGTGCTGCAGCCTGAGCTTGTGGTCAGGCATTCCACATCACCGCTCAAAACTTGAGCCCGCTAATGAGCGGGTTTTTTCATGTTGACAGTTGAAGTCAAAAAACATATTGCGTGCAGGCAAAAGACATTGTAAAATGAAACCATCTTTTGAGAAAGCGCTTGCGCAACGTGTTAAAGCGGATTGGAGGGCTGTTTTTTTAGCTGTCGAGAGAAAGCGCTTTCTTAAGGCGATTCCAAAATGCGCTAAAGGAGAGGATGGGACGTGGAATATCAAGTAAGATGCGCGGTATTAGGGTTAGGAAGGCTCGGTGATAACCATGCGAAAAATCTCGTCACAAGTGTTCCGGGTGCAAAGCTGGTCAGTGTCGGTGATCCGTTGAAAGGGAGAGCGGAGCAAGTTGCCAAAGAATTCGGTATTGAAAAATGGTCAGAGGACCCGTATGAGATATTGCAAGATCCCGGCATTGATGCTGTCATTATCGTAACGCCGACAAGCACACATAGCGATATGATCATCAAAGCAGCGGAGAACGGCAAGCAGATCTTCGTTGAAAAACCGCTGACATTAAGCCTTGAGGAATCAAAAGCAGTTTCTGAAAAAGTGAAAGAGACAGGTGTCATTTGCCAAGTCGGCTTTATGAGACGATTCGATCCCGCATACGCAGACGCCAAACGGCGGATCGACGCTGGAGAAATCGGCAAACCCATCTATTATAAAGGCTTTACGCGCGATAAAGGAACGCCTCCCGCAGCGTTTATCAAACACAGCGGCGGGATCTTTATAGACTGCTCCATCCATGACTATGATATCGCCCGTTATTTGCTCGGAGCAGAGATCACTTCTGTTTCGGGACACGGCAGGATCCTGAACAACCCGTTTATGGAGCAGTACGGCGATGTGGATCAGGCATTGACATATATAGAATTTGACTCCGGCGCAGCGGGGGACGTCGAGGCAAGCAGAACTTCTCCATACGGACATGACATCCGGGCGGAAGTTATCGGGACAGAGGGCAGTATTTTCATAGGGACATTGAGAAATCAACATGTGACCATCCTGTCGGCGAAAGGGAGCAGCTATGATATTATCCCAGACTTTCAAACTCGTTTTCATGAGGCCTACTGCTTAGAGCTTCAGCATTTTGCCGAGTGTGTCCGGGATGGAAAAACACCGATTGTGACAGATATCGATGCAACGATCAATTTAGAAGTCGGCATTGCCGCGACCCAATCGTATCGAAGCGGCAGGCCTGTACAGCTGGATGTGAAAAGTGCTCATATTCGTTTATAGGCGTCGGCACTCCCGCACATCTTTCCTATCAAAAAAGCAAGGACAGTTTAGCCCTTGCTTTCTTTCTTCTCATATAAATAGTACACATAATCAGTAGGTGCGCCTGGATGGCCAAGCTGCCTCAGCATGGCGGTCACGTTCCCTCTGTGATACGTACCGTGATTGACGACATGCAGGATGACGCCTGTATAAGTTGTTACGAGTGTCCCGTGTGTCGGATGCTGAAATAAGACCTGCTGTTCAAAGTCCGTCTGGCGGCTGAAGAAATCGTGATACTGTGCCTCCAGTTCAGAAACATGCTCTTTTATCACTGCCAAATCACGATGCGCGGCCTCGAATTTTCCGACGCTGTCTATCACCTCTTGGTAGGTTGCTCCTGAAAGAGTTTTCAGCCAAATGTAGTCAGCCCTGCACATATGAAGCAGCACGTCGCTGATAGAAGGGAATACGCTTTGTACTTCTTGATAAGCTGTTTCCTCCGGCAGGCTTTCGATATGATTCAAGATTCGCTTGTTCGCCCAGGAATGGTAGTCATAAAACTGTTTAGCATCAGTCATCAGCATTGCCTCCTTTTCTATGAAATTCGCTGTCTCTTTTGTTTTCCCTTCAATTTCTTAATAGTGATACTCCGAAATACCCTGCTGCTGCCCACATCACCACTGCCGAGCATTTGTTTACGATCAGCATAAGCCTGCCGCTCGTATCCATTGTCTGAAACAGCCGGCCCGCTATCGCAAGACTGATAAACCAAAACCAAGACACAGCGATGCAGGCGGCCATAAAGAGCCATTTCTCAAGCCCCGAGTATTGGAGCGAGCTTGTGCCAATGACGCCGATCGTGTCCAGAATGGCGTGCGGATTTAAAAGAGAAACGGCGGCCGCAAACGCAGCTTGTTTCTTAGCTGTGAACGTATTTTTCTCATTTTGGTTTGCTTTCGGATGGCTGTTCCAAGTCACCCAGCCCATATAGAGGAGAAACAAAAATCCCCCGGCCATCATGACTGTTTCAAACACAGGCAGCTGCTGAACAATGACAGATACACCCGCAACGGCTAATGCGATTAATAGGGTATCGCAGACAGCCGCGCTGATGACGGCGGGGAGTGCCCGCCAAATATGCCTTTGCCATGCCCCTTGCTGAAAAATAAATACATTCTGCGCTCCCAGCGGCAAAATTAAGCCAAAGGCAAGCACAACTCCGTGAATGATTGCATTCATACTGAAAAAACTCCCTTCACATCTGTTTTTTCAATCATAAGGGAGATTTTCTACCATGTCTCCGGCCATTTGGTTGGGTTTAGAACCAGCCAAATGTATAATGTGAAAAAAGGGGGCATGACTATGTCGCAATGGCAGCCAAGCCGGGATTCGGATATTCCGCTGCATCGGCAGATTGAACAATACATGAAAGACAAAATTCTTCACGGAGAGTGGGCTGTGGGGACGAAAATCCCTTCACAGAGAACGCTGGCCGACATGTTTCAAGTCAATCGCAGCACAGTAACAGCAGCCATTGATGAACTCACGTCTCAAGGCCTGTTAGAGGGGAGAAGAGGAGGCGGAACGAAGGTTGTAAACAGTACTTGGAGCGTGCTGGCGGCTGAGCCTCCGCTCGATTGGAGCAATTACGTCCGTTCTGGTATTCATCACCCAAATTCTTCTATCATTCAGGAGATTAACCAAAACGAACCAAGAGCGGATATCATCAGATTAGGCACAGGAGAGCTTTCACCAGATCTGCTTCCAGAAGACACAATGCGCCGGATGTTTCAGCAGATGAATCCGCACGCCCTGTCTTTAGGATACGAGCAGCCGAAAGGAAATCTTAAGCTGAGGAAGGCGGTGGAGGACTATTTAAAAGGCAAGCAGATCCATGTATCACCGTCAGCGATTTTAATAGTGTCCGGCGCACTTCAGGCGCTTCAGCTTATCTCGATCGGGCTTTTAAAACGAGATTCAGTCATTTTGACGGAAAAGCCGTCCTACCTTCAATCTTTGCATGTGTTTCAATCAGCGGGGATGCGGCTTCTCGGCTTGCCGATGGATGAAGCGGGAATCAAGGCGGGGCTTATTTCTTCTTATCGAAAACAGTACGGAGGACAGCTGCTTTACACCATTCCGTCGTTTCATAATCCGACGGGCATTGTCATGTCAGAACAACGAAGGAAAGAGATCATCAGCCTGTCAAAAAATGAGCAGCTGCCGATCATTGAGGATGATGCGTACGGTGATTTATGGTTTGAAGAAAAACCGCCGCAGCCGTTAAAAGCAATGGATCATGAAGGCAATATTTTATATGTGGGCACGTTTTCAAAAACAGTGAGCCCCGGCCTGCGAATCGGCTGGCTGGCCGGACCAGAGCCGGTCATTGAACGGCTGGCGGACATTAAAATGCAGACAGACTACGGATCGAGCGGCCTGTCCCAGTGGGCAGCAGCCGAATGGCTGTCACAGGGGTATTATGAAGAGCATCTGACATGGATACGCGGGGTTTTAAAACAAAGGAGAGATGCGGCAGTTCAGTTTCTCGAGCGGTATGCCGGGGACATCGCGACGTGGCGGATTCCCGCCGGCGGCTTTTATATGTGGGTGACATTTCACAAACCCTTGCCTGTCAGCCGTTTCTTTCATGAACTGCTGAAACAGCAGGTGCTGGTGAATCCCGGTTCTATTTATAACGGCGAAGACCGCAACAGCATCAGGCTGTCATATTCCTATGCATCTCTTGCGGATTTGGAAACAGGCATTAAAGCGGCAGCCGATACAGCCCGCCGCCTGATGATCTAACATTTGTTATACAATGACAGCTCCCAGCGCCCTGGCGAAAGCCATCGCGTGCTCCGGCGCGATTTTGCAGCCTTTCAATTTGTCGAGGGAGACATGAAGCTGTTCAAAACGGCACGTGCTGATGTCCATGTTCTGAAGGGACGTGCCGGTAAAGCTGGCGCCTTCCAGTTCGCACCCGTCAAAGTGTGTCTGCTGGAGCGTCATATTGCCGCACTCACTTTGCATAAGGGCACAGCGATCAAATCGAACTTGTCTCATATTTGAGTACGAAAATGAACTGAAATGTCCGTGGCACTCATCGAATGAAACATTCCGCAGCGTTGAGTCCGCCACATTCATTCCAACCATTTTTGATTGCTTAATGGAAGTTCTGTGGATGACAGCCCTGCTGAAATCGGTGTTTGACAAATCACATTTTTCAAAGATCACATCGGTCAGTTCAATCTGCCGGAAAGACACATCAATAAATACGACATTTCTGAATACCGTTTTTTCCACACAAAGTTTTTCAATATCTTCGCCGCAGATTGTACAATCTTCAAACAAGCGCATGCTGATTACATCATCCTGCACCGCGGTTTTATGGAAATCTGCGGTTTGCAGGTTTTCCGGTATGTGAGGTTTTTGAATCACTATTTTATTCATGCGATGACATCCTTTGCTGCCCGAAAACCAGAAGCCTCCGGGTTCAATTTAATAGATCGTTACGGGAATTGCTACATATAGTGAATCATGAAGAGCCTTTTCTTGGTATGGCAGCCCGCTTGTTTTGTAAGCATAAATGGAAAGCTCCCTGTACGTCAAGGCGTTTACAGACCGGGAAAGAAAAGGGAACAGGAGGAGTGCGGAATGGGGCATTACATCAAAACCGAGGAGTATGTGACACTGTTTGTAGAGGATATCGGGCATGGAAGGCCGATCATCTTTTTGCACGGGTGGCCATTGAATCATAAGATGTTTGAATATCAAATGAATGAGCTTCCGAAAAGAGGATTCCGTTTTATCGGCATTGATTTACGGGGATATGGGCAATCTGACCGCCCATGGGAAGGCTACGATTATGACACGATGGCAGATGATGTCAAGGCAGTCATTTATACATTGCAGCTTGAGAACGCGATTCTTGCCGGTTTTTCGATGGGCGGCGCAATTGCCATCCGTTATATGGCAAGGCATGACGGAGCCGATATTGATAAGCTGATTTTATTGTCGGCAGCGGCCCCCGCATTTACAAAACGCCCGGGTTATCCGTACGGAATGAGGAAGCAGGATATTGACGATATGATCGAACAATTCAAAATGGATCGGCCCAAAACACTTGCTGATTTAGGGACACAGTTTTTTGAGAAAAAAGTGTCTCCAGAGCTCAGGCAGTGGTTTCTCCATTTGATGCTGGAGGCTTCCTCCTATGGGACGATCCACTCAGGCATTGCATTAAGAGACGAGGATCTCAGAAAGGATCTTGCGTCAATCAAGGTGCCTGCGCTGATCCTGCACGGGAGAAAGGATCAAATTGCGCCGTTTGATTTTGCGAAAGAATTGAAGCGCGGCATCAAGCAGTCTGAATGGGTTCCATTTGCAAAAAGCGGGCACGGAGCTTTTTATGAGGAAAAAGAGAAGATCAACAGTTTGATTGCGCAGTTTGCCAAATCATGAGAAAAAACCCGATATTGATCGGGTTTTTCATATGATGCCTTTATTTTGCAGTTCTGTAATGATCAGATCAGCTCCATCGGAAATAGATGTCTGGTCTGACTCAATGATGAAATCCGGTGAAAGCGGCTCTTCATACGGAGAATCGATTCCGGTAAAATGTTTGATCTCTCCGTTTCGCGCTTTTTGATAAAGTCCCTTCGGATCGCGCTGTTCACATACATGCAGCGGGCACTTCACATAAATTTCGAAGAACTCTCCTTCAGGGAATAGCGCTCTGACCATGTCCCGGTCCTCTCTGAATGGAGAAATAAAAGCCGTTAAAATCATTTGCCCGCTGTCGACAAACAGCTTCGCCACTTCTCCGATCCGGCGGATGTTTTCAATCCTGTCCTCAGGCTGAAAACCAAGATCTTTGTTTAAGCCGTGGCGGATATTATCGCCGTCAAGCACATAGCTCTGAATGCCCATGCGGTACAGTTTTTCATCAACGGCATTGGCCAGCACTGATTTTCCTGAGCCGGACAGCCCGGTAAACCAGAGGGCGCAGCTTTTGTGTCCGTTTAAGGACTGTCTGTCAAACTTTGAGATTGCAGCGGGGTGCCAAATGATGTTCGGATTATGCGTCATTGCAATCCCCCGCTGTTTTGCTGGATGGCAACGGGCTGTTGATGTAGACCCTTGATCAGCACGTTTGCGACCTCAGGCCGGCTGAATTCTTTAGGCGGTTTTTTCCCTTGGCGGAGAAGCTCTCTTACTTTTGTGCCTGATAAGTGGATGTGGTCTCTTTGGCTATGCGGACATGTTTTCGAGGTGGCCATGTTTCCGCATTTCCGGCAGTAAAAACTGTGCTCGAAAAACAGCGGCTTGATGCCCAGTTCCTCCTCTGTGAATGATTGAAAAATAGTTTGTGCGTCGTACGTTCCATAATAGCTGCCGACACCCGCGTGATCACGGCCTACAATAAAATGGGTGCAGCCGTAATTTTTGCGGACGAGCGCGTGGAAAATCGCTTCCCGCGGACCTGCATACCGCATGGCGGCAGGGAAGACCGATAACATGACGCGATCCTTTGGATAATAGTGATCAAGCAAAACCTGATAACTTTCCATTCTGATATCGCTTGGGATATCGTCTGACTTCGTTTCTCCGACGAGCGGATGAAGCAGCAGACCGTCGACCGTTTCTAACGCTGTTTTTTGAATGTATTCATGCGCTCTGTGAACAGGATTTCTGGTTTGAAAACCGACTATTGTGTGCCAGCCGAGTTTTTTAAAGGCCGCTCTTGTTTCTGCAGGCGCTGCGTAAAACTGTTCGAAGGTTTTGTCGGGTAGGCGGCTCACCGTGATAGGCCCTCCGATATAGTAATCCGGACGCTCCAGCAGTTTTTTTACGCCTGGGTGGGCAGGATCGTTTGTTTTAAAAACAGACAGTGCTTCTTGTGTTTTATCAGGCTGGTATATATCAATGACTGTGATCATGCCGTAGGCAACGCCGTCTTTCACAAGCTTGACGCGATCTCCGGCAGACAACTGTTTTGCTGTTTCTTCTCCGACAGGCAGCGTAATCGGCAGGCTCCACGGTAAGCCGTTTGCCAGCCTCATCTCTTTCACAACAGAATGATAATCTTTTTCTCCCAAAAAACCAGTTAACGGGCTGTAGCCGCCGATCGCGATAAGCTCCAGGTCGCTCAGTGCAAGCTGATCCAGCTCCGCTTCGCACGTGCACCCTTCAAAATGGCATGCGGGATCGCAGCGGTTGATTAACACCCCTCCATGGGGCTCGTTTCCATTCAACGTGTTCAACCTCCATTTTTACGTTTCCTTTGTTTTCTTTTCTGCGCTTGCTGAAAGCTTTAAAGCAGCGCTTAATATCTTTTCAAACCATAACAAGGGCATGCCGGCCATTATTCTTGATGCAGGCCGCATTCTGTTTTCTCCCGTCCGGCCCATCTTCCGGCCCTCTCATCGTTCGGGTCCGAGGAAGGCAATGTACACATTTCACAGCCTATGCTCGGGTAATGTTGATCGTGCAGTTTGTTATAAGGCAAATTGTGCAGGCGGATGTACGTCCAAACGTCATCCCATGTCCAGTGGATGAGCGGGCAAATTTTAATGAGCTCAAACTTCTGATCCAGATTCACGTATTGAATATGCTTTCTCGAAGGCGACTGCTCCCGGCGCAGCCCTGAAATCCAAGCTGTCATGCCGGACAGGTGCTTTTTCAGCGGCTCGATTTTTCTCAATTGGCAGCATAGGTTAGGGTTATGCTTCCACAGTTCTTCGCCGTATTGGGTCTCCTGTTCTTTTAAGCTCAGCTCGGGTTGGAGTAGTTGGATTCTCAAGCTTGGATATTGCTCTTTGACGGTCTCGATCAGCTCATATGTTTCCTGAAAATGCAGCCCTGTATCCAAAAAGATGATGTGCGCGTTTTTGTTGATTTTTGATAATAAATCGAGAAGCACCATCCCTTCTGCGCCAAAGCTGCACGCGTACACAATCTTATCCCCGTATGTTCGGTAAGCCCATTTCAGCACATCGAGCTCATCGATCAATTGACCCGTTATCTGTTTGGCCTGCGTGTCGTTCCATGTATCATATGTGATGATTTGTTCGTTCAACGTTTTCCCCCCGTTTGCATCTGTCTGTTTTTAATCTATTGATCGAGTTATAGGCAGACTATTCATTTTTTGCATAAAGGTTCAGGTTTTTAGGTGCGGCGCCCGCCTAAAATGAGGGGCGGAACCATTAAGAGACCGGCTGAATATGCTTTTAAGCAAAATGGTTTTATGCCCAAGGAGAGGTGTTATGCCGATTACCATTTATCAGGGGCATCATCATTCGCTTGCCCCGGCGGATATTAATATCGTCATTGATGTCATCAGAGCCTTTACAGTCGCCCATTATGCGTTTATCGGCGGGGCGAAAGAAATTTTATTGGTCCGGACAGCTGACGAAGCCTTTGCGCTGAAAGACACCTATCCGGATTACGTATTGACGGGAGAAGAAAAGGGGGTCGGTATCAGCGGGTTTGATTTGGATAATTCACCAAAACGCATGGCGGAGCAGGATATGGCGGATAAGCGCCTGATCCAGAAAACAACAAACGGCGTCACAGCGGCGTTAGGGGCGCTGAACGCCAAGCATCTGTTCGTGACCGGATTTTCCAACGCCAGAACAACAGCAGAGCATGTGAAAACGCTCGCCGCAAAGGATTGTGTCATGAACATTGTCGCTTCCCATCCGTCAGGTGATGACGACATGGCGTGTGCGCAGTATATAAAGGGCATCATTGAAGAGACAAATGAGGCAACGGCTGCGGAGGCGATTGAAAGAATAAAACGCTCATCTGTTGCGGAGAAATTTTTTGACTGCCGCCAGCCATTGTTTGATTCGGAAGACATCGCATACTGTACAAAAGAATTGACAGGCGATTTCGTCATGAAAGTGAAACAAGAAAGCGAAGTTCCAACGATAGAGAGGGTCATAATATGAATGATTTTTCACTAGAATTGCCAGTGAGAACAAGCAAACCGAGAGAAACCGGGCAGACCATTTTAATCGATAACGGCTATCCTTTGCATTTTTTCAAAGATGTAATAGCCGCGGCGTCCGACTATATTGATTTTGTGAAATTCGGCTGGGGCACATCATTACTTACGAAAGATCTTGAAGGAAAAATCAGCACGCTGAAAGAGCATGACATTAAATTTTTCTTTGGCGGCACACTGTTTGAGAAGTATGTAAGCCAGAAAAAAGTGAATGAATTTCATCGGTACTGTACCTATTTCGGCTGTGAATACATTGAGATTTCAAACGGTACGCTCCCCATGACAAATAAAGAGAAAGCGGCTTACATTGCCGATTTTTCCGATGAATTTCATGTGTTCAGCGAAGTGGGCAGTAAGGATGCGGAATTATCAAGCCGGCAAAGTTCTGAGGAATGGCTTGAGTATATCGTTGAGGATATGGAAGCGGGCGCGGAAAAAGTGATGACGGAGGCCAGGGAAAGCGGGACAGGAGGAATCTGTTCGAGCAGCGGCGATGTTAGGTTTCAAATTGTCGATGACATCATTTCCTCGGATATTGATATGAACCGGCTGATTTTTGAAGCGCCGAACAAAACGCTCCAGCATGGGTTTATCCATAGGATCGGGTCGAATGTGAATCTGGCCAATATCCCATTTCAAGATGCAATCGCGTTGGAGACGCTGCGTTTAGGGTTAAGATCCGATACTTTTTATTTGTAAAACGGCGGCTGCGGGGCTCTCGTCGTGAGAGAGCCTCTGCCTATTATTTTTTATGGCGGTACATAGGCGTGAGATAGGGGAGTGAAGTCAGACGGATGTTATAGATGAAGTCGATGACTCTTGTCGATATGACTTGGCATATCAAAGCTTGAACGACGATGCCCCAGTCAATAATAGACGCAGTAACCATAAAAATGATGCAATTCATGAAGAGCAGGATCGTTCCGGGATTCCCGCCGCGGTAGATGGAAATCATCAGGGCAAGGGCTCCGAATCCTCCGTTTGAAATTTTATATTTGTATAAAAGTCCGATGCCGAGTCCCAATAACACAGCGCCGCTTGCCAGATCAAGCCACAGGTTTGATGTGATATCCGGAACAATCGCATCAAAGATCAATACTGAGACAGAGGTGACGGTAATTGAGGCAAGGGTGCCGGTGAATGTTCTCATCTCCAGCCATTTTAAAGCGGTAAAAAGCATCGACACATTCACGGCCCATACTGAAAAGCCATGCGGAATTTGAAACAGATAATGCAATAGCACCGCGATACCTGCTGCCCCGCCTGTCGGAATATCATGCGGAAATAAAAACAAGGACATGCCGAGTCCCTGTAGTACGCCGCCTACGACAATCATAAACGTGAGTTTTGCTTTCATCAGCAGTTCAGCCATTAAGTCATTTGCTCCTTTATGAAAAGACTTGTCCGCTGTTTAAATTTTATGAGGCTGTCCATGATTTATGTCTGCAAATAAAGAAATGGCCCAGCTTAATAGACTGAGCCATCCCACTTGTAGCGATTGACGATGTCCATATTGATTTCTGAGCCAATGCCTTTGCCTTTCGGGATGTGGACCAGTCCTTTTGAAGGCTGGAGGCCGATGAGATCTGTAAAAGGATTCTCCATGACGTCCCACTCAATCGGTTCAATTTGATCGTTTTCCATTTTAGACCATGGAGCCAGACAGGCTTGTGCAAATAAAGCGTATAGGCGTGAGAGCGAACCGTCATATGCATGTGCGGACGCTCTGACGCCGAAATAACGCGCGAGCTGGAGGCAGTCCCGGAATTCATCGATTCCGTTAACATGCATGACATCGGGCTGAATGATATCCAAGCACCGCTGGGAAAGAAGGGGCGCAAATTGGGCCGCGCCTTTCATATTTTCTCCTCCGGCAACAGGAACAGATAAACGGCTGCGCAGCAACGCGTAATCCTGCGGGTGATCAAAGGGCAAAGGCTCCTCGAACCAGCCGATGTTCATCCACTCATAAAAATAGCGTTCCCATTTGAAAGCGGTCGCGGCGTCGTAGCTTTGGTTTGCGTCCAGAATCATCGTAATGGAGCTGCCGACCGTATGCTGCAGTGCGTTAATGTGCCGTACATCTTCCTCGAACGCAGTCCCGCCGATTTTGACTTTGATTTGCTTAAAGCCTTTTTTTAACTGGGATTCAACGCTGGAAACCGACCGGCTGATCCATTGCGGGTGCTCTGAATACGATTGAAAAGAGGCATATACAGGGATCTCTTCTCTGTACCGCCCGCCCCATAGTTCGCAAACCGAACAATCCGCAGCTTTGGCCGCAATTTCTGTCAGCGCCATGCTTACAGCGGAGGCCGCCCGCTGATGCCATTTTTGAATCGTGCGCACTAATGGCAGACGGCTGCCGGCCTGTTTTCCTAAAAGATAGGGAATGATCCGTTTGGTAAAACCGATATGGAGAGCCGGGAGCCAATCAACGCATTCTCCCCAGCCGTCAATCCCGCTTTCGGTGATAATTCTGATGAGATAGCAAGTTCGATATTGTTTGAATCCGTTTGCGTCTCCGTACGGCTCTTCTAATCGATGCAAAAGCGGAAAGGTCTCAACCCGTTCGATTTTCAAACTGATACTACCTTTCCTCAGCTGGCTGAAGCCGATTGCCAGCCATTTTAGAGTCTTCTTTTTCTTTTGTGTCTTCTTGGTCTTCTTGGTCTTCTTTGTTTTGGTTCACATGGATGAGCAACATCACGAGAATGCCGACAACAAGCGTCAATCCCGCAATGCTTAAAAACATGCCGGGTCTGGACCATTGCATGAGGCGGCCGAAAATCGGAGGCCCGATGGCAACCCCTAAGAAACGAACCGATCCGTACAGCGAGGTCACAAATCCCCGTCTTTCTTTACCGACAGCCCCGGTAATAAAGCTGTTCACACAAGGAAGAACAAGGCCGGAGCCTATACTGCTCAATACGAGAACGCTGATAAAGAACACGAGATTTTCAATGAAAGACAATGCCGCATAAGAAACAGTCATAAAGGCCAATCCGAGAACGATCAGCTTTTTCATTAACGATTGCTTTTTCCCGATCTTGCTTCCGGTTGTATAGGACGTCACACACATGACCAAAAGCGGAATCGCCAAAATCAAGCCTTTTTTGACGCCATCGGTATCGTATGTTTTTTCGAGGACATCAGATAGGTAAAAGAGAATCCCGAATAAGGTAAACAAACAAGTCGCACCCGCTAAATAAGCGGTAAACAGCCATCTGCCTTCATGTTTAAAAACACTTAACAGGCCTTTCGCATATTTTCCGATCGGGGGCGGTTCTTTTTCCTTTTTCTTTTCTTTAATAAAAATCCAAGTCAGCACGATCGAAATGATACAAAACACCGGGAAGGCAAAAAACGCGCCATACCAAACAAGCAAAGCGATAAGCGATCCGATGATTGGCGAAAGCACTTTCCCCATGCCGTTTGAGGCTTCAACGAGGCCGAGCACCTTGCTTTCTTGGGCGCCTTTAAACAGATCACCCGTCAGCGCCATGGCAATCGGGCCGGTTCCGGCTGCTCCGATTCCCTGTAGCGCCCGTCCTGCCATGACCCAAGGGTATGCATTGTCAAAAAAACCTGCGGCAAAACCGGCTAACAGGCCGCCGGCACCATACAGAAATAAGCAGGGGATAATAATGATTTTCCTTGAGAATCGGTCGGCGAGATAACCGACAATCGGAATGGCAAACGCCGCAATCAAGGAAAATACTGTGATGACGAGACTGACCTGAAATTGAGATAAATGAAGTTCAGATTGCATTTTTGGCAAAATCGGAATAAGCATTGAGTTTCCAAGTGTTAAAATTAAAGGGATTGAACCGATTGCAACAATCGTCATTCCGTTATTTTGTTTTGATGATTCCATCTCAGAGCACACTCCTTTTCTTCTGCTTAGAATGTCCCTGATAGCTTCATTTATTCAACGTTCAGACAGCAAAAAACCGAACAGAAAATACCTGTTCGGGAAAAAGAGGGTTAGCCGAGCGCCTGCGAAATCAATACATATAAGTGTCCATTTTGGTCAGGCAGCATCTTTTTCTGGTAAAGCATAAGGGGTGGCTCTGCGTCTGCTTGAAATCCCATTTCTATCAGCCTGTCATGCAGAGTCGTGTGTTCAGCCGGTATATCGATGCGCATCGGGCCTTGTTTGCCGACGGCCAGCCTGTTGATTAATCTTGCAGCAACGTCTGATGATGGGGCGATGAGGGGGCCGAATTTCAGATTGGCAGGTGTCTGTACAGAAAGGCCGTAGCCAATCAGCTGACCCTTGTTGTTTCTGGCGATAATACATTCCTTTGAAGTGGAAATAAGCTGCTGCATAAGGTTTGATCGATCTCCGCCAAAGGCTGCCAGGTCGGCAGCGGCTAATTCTTGAAAATCTTGTTCTCTAAAGGGTGCCAGTTCAGCATCAAGGTGATCTTGCTTTTCAATCGGTTGAAAACTGTGACAGCTGTACTTTCGGACTGAACCCGCCGTATGAAAACCTGTCTTTTCATAAAGCGGCAAACCTTCTTTTGTGGCGCAAAGCCTGATGGTGGTGCTTTCATCCGTTTGGCTGATACACGCGTTTACCATCCGGCGCCCGAGACCGAGCCGTTTGTATTCCTTATCCACGATGACGAGTCCGATAGAAGCAAGACGGCCAAACAAAAACAAGCCGATACAGGAGATGATGTCTCCGCGGACATTTTGATAACCGAAAAAGCGTCCTTGTTGGACAAGCATTTTCAGCTCTTGTTCGCCATAATCCGGCCACCCGGCTTGCCTGCAAAGCCGCAATAGGCCGGGAATATGTTCTTCATGAAGCTCAATCAGCTCATCCATTACCTTCACACAGTTCACCTGCTTGTTCCGAGTTTTTTGTACATGACGATATGTGTGCCAATGCCGGGAACTTCAAATGGTTCGCCAAGTTCCTTCCATTCAAGCTTTGCGTAGTAGCCTTTGACATGGTATCTTGCATTGCACCAGACCGCCTGCACGCCTCTCTCGGCCAGTTTCTCCTCCGCGTGTTTGATCAGCGCGCTGCCGGCTTTTTGTTCGCGATATCCTTCAAGCGTCGCCATGCCTCTCAGCTGATATGCGGCTGAGGCTGTTAATAATGGCTGATGTTGAGGGGAAAAAGAAGCGATGCTGATGAGCGTTCCTTCAAAAAATACACCGAGATGAAAAGCGCCTTCCGCATGGTCCTGTTCATATTTGCATTGTTCGATGGATTGATGGGGACGCAGGATGCGCTGCCGGATGTCGTATGTATCTTCTGCGGAAATGGTTTTAACTTCAAGCATGATGTTCCTCCTCTTAAAAAGTTTTCTATATCGTAACATGAATCCGATTAGAAAAGACTGCCTGATTGACTCAGGCAGCCATATTTAACGCAAATAAATATTTTGGCGTTGTTCGTCTTTTTGCTGAATATACGAGGTGAGCTCAGCGGTTAAGTCAGATCTGAGAAAAGGCGTAATCAAGTAGATGCCATTAAACAGCTCGCATGCCGCATCCAGCAGGGAATGTGCAATTGCAAGGCTTTCCGCTTTTTGCTTCTCTTTATCCTCACCTGCAAGAGCCATTTTTTCGCGAATAGAGTCTGACAGCTTAATCCCGGGAATTTCATTGTGGATGAATTCAGCATTCCGGCTGCTTGTGAGCGGCATAATGCCGATATAGATCGGCGTCTTCAGATGCTTTGTTTCGTTATGGATATCGACAAGCTTCTGCTCGGAATAGACAGGCTGTGAAACAAAATAATCGGCGCCGCAATCTATTTTTTTCTCCAGCCGTTTTACCGCTTTATCCAGATGGCGGACGTTAGGATTAAATGCGGCGGC
This sequence comes from Bacillus sp. 0102A, assembly GCF_036765155.1. Taxonomy (NCBI): domain Bacteria; kingdom Bacillati; phylum Bacillota; class Bacilli; order Caryophanales; family Bacillaceae; genus Bacillus; species Bacillus sp. 0102A. The sequence goes on along the minus strand of NZ_JBAIZW010000004.1, from coordinate 105,444 downwards.
GACTGAGAAATTCGTTTTCTTGCCCAGGGGTTTTCCGGACAGGGACAGCCCTTCATTGAACTGTTTGATCAGCCTGATTAAATCAAAGGATGTTAAATCATAAACAGACGTCGCCCCCGGGAAGTCCCCGATTTTAGAAGGGTCGCCTGTGATAGCCAGCACGTCATTCAGCCCTAATGTATCAAGGCCCATTAAATGTGACTGCAAGCCAATAATGTTTCGGTCACGGCACGTAATGTGGACAAGGGAGCGCATATCGAGCTGCTGCTTCACAAGGGCGCCGCAGGCAACATTGCTGATCCGCGGGGTCGCCAAGGAATTATCAGCGAGCGTCAGGGCGTCGATTCCCGCTTCTTTTAATTCAGCAGCGGCGGACAAAAACTTGTCAAAACTCAATTTTTTCGGCGGATCCAGCTCTACGATGATGGAGCGTTTTTCCGCCGCGATCTCATTCAGGCCGGGCTCTGTCCGCTCATGATGAACAGAGATAAATTCTTTCGCCCGGGTTTTGACTTCTTTTTCCGTAATCGGAGCAAGCCCGCCAACCGCTTCCGCCATCGCGCGGATATGATTCGGCGTGGTGCCGCAGCAGCCGCCGATAATCCGCGCGCCTTGCTTGCGGAATTCTGCCGCGCTGTTTTGAAAATACGTGTCGTCAGTTTCATAGACGAGCCGTCCCTCTTCAAGCGAAGGAAGACTGCTGTTCGGATAAACTGATAAGAACACGTCTTCAAAAATCGGCACTTCGCTGAGCGCTTCAATCATATGATAAGGGCCGAGCCGGCAGTTAATGCCGACGATATCAGCCCCGAGATCCGCAATCGATCGCAATGCTTCAGAAAGAGATGTTCCGTCCTGCAGTACGCCTTGCTCATGCATAGAGACATTGAGCATAATTGGAAGTCCAGTCTCTTTGCGCGCGATTTTCAGCACTTCACGGGCTTCTTCCAAATCATAATATGTTTCTAACAGCAAGCCATCCGGCTCTTCATGCAGCAGCAGGTACAGCTGCTCGCGAAAACTGCGTTTGATTTCGTCAAGGCTGTACGCGTTTTTATTAAATGTGCGGATGCCGCCCATCGTCCCAAGGACGTACGCATCGCCTGCTGAAGCCCGCGCGATTCTTACTGCCTCTTGATTCATTTTTTTAATGTCATCCTCAAGCCCGTGTCTCGATAATTTAATATAATTGGCCCCGTACGTATTCGTTTGAATGATGTCGGCTCCCGCCTCAACGTACGCTTTATGTATGCGCTGAATTTCCTCCGGCTTCGAAATGTTGAGCTCCTCGAAACATCTGTCAATGCCATAGGAGTAGAGGAGCGTCCCCATGGCGCCGTCACCGATTAACACCTGTTTTTGCAAATCTTCTAAAAGTCCCATTGTCTGCCTCCTTTATTCACATTCAGCAAGGAAAAAAGAGAAATAAAAAAAGTCCTCTTAAGAAGAAGACTTTGTCAGTGATTTTGTCTCTTCTTATCTTCCAAGCTGTTCGAGCTTGCTGGATTTAGCACCTTGGTCATGGCTGATCGCCATTACACCGGTTGCTGAAGCTTCGTCGGGCCAGTCCCTCTGCTTCTCTTGATAAGAACGGATATGAAGTTTTCGTGTTCAGGAAATGCCAAAAGATTCCGGGTTTTTTCCCTTTCTCCAAATTTACCGAAAATAAAGACAATAATCAATAGGATTCAGAAAATTTATCTGAAATTTATAAATTGAACGTCAATCGGCAGATCTGCATCCCGCACAGCTGAGATAATCTGCTGCAGGTCATCCTTGTTTTTTCCGGTGACGCGCACTTGATCATCCTGCACTTGAGACTTTACTTTCAGTCCGGAGTTTTTGATGATCATATTGACTTTTTTGGCATTATCTTTGTCAATGCCTTGAACAAGCTTTGCGCGCTGGCGCACCGTTCCGCCGGACGCGTTTTCAACCTTGCCGTAATCAATGTTTTTTGTCGGCACGTTTCGTTTAATCAATTTACTGACCAGCACATCTTTCAGCTGGCTTAATTTGAATTCATCATCGGAAACGAGGACAAGCTCCTCTTTATCTAAAGAAATGTCGCTTTTGCTTCCTTTAAAGTCATAGCGTGTGCTGATTTCCTTTAATGCGATTTGGATCGCGTTTTGCACCTCAGGCAATTCCACCTTGGATACTATATCAAATGAACTTTCTTTTGCCATATGAAAACCTCCATAACATTTAACTTATGTGTTGATTATAGTAGAATAAAGAGAAACTTCCAACAGAACAAAGAATCAATTTGTGATGATTGGAAAAAATGTTAACAGCATCCGCAGAAAAATAAGCGGAACAGGAAGGACGATAGCATGAGACCAGGGCAGCAATTAACCTTGAGTATAGATCACCAAACGGACTTCGGTTACTTTTTAACCGACGGAGAAGACACGATTCTCTTACATAACAGTGAAATAACTGAGGATATCGAGGACAGAGACGAAGTAGAGGTTTTTATATACGTCGATCAGCAGGAAAGGCTTGCGGCCACGATGAGAATTCCTGTCATCAGCGCGGATGAGTACGGCTGGGTCGAAGTGGTGGATAAAGTGGAAGATATGGGAGTATTCGTTGATGTCGGTTTATCTAAGGACGCGCTTGTTGCAACTGAGCATTTGCCGCCATACGAAGATGTCTGGCCGCAAAAAGGCGACAAGCTCTACTGTATGCTGAAAGTGACGAACCGGGGGCGCATGTTTGCCAAACCAGCGCCGGAAGACATCATCAGCGAACTGTTTACCGATGCCTCAGAGGATCTGATGAATAAAGAGCTGACAGGTACGGTGTATAGACTGATCGCAACAGGTTCATTCATTATCACGGACGACGGTATCCGCGGTTTTATCCATCCGTCAGAAAGAAAAGAGGAGCCAAGACTCGGTTCAAGAATCACGGGACGGGTGATTCAAGTAAAAGAAGACGGTTCAGTCAATATGTCGCTGCTTCCGAGAAAACAGGATGCATTGTCTGTAGATGCCGAGTACATTCTGACGTATATAAGAACAAGAAACGGCGCTATGCCTTACGGCGACAAAAGCCAGCCTGACGATATCAGAGAACGTTTTAACATGAGCAAGGCCGCCTTTAAACGCGCGCTCGGCCATTTAATGAAAAGTGGAAAAGTGTATCAGGAAGACGGATGGACATACGAGAAAAAATAGCATGAAAAAGGCTCGCCTGCAGCAGGAGTGCAGAGCGAGCCTTTGTTTATTTCTAGTTTAATTCATCAACCAGCGTTCTGATTGCCATTTCGCGATCGACATTGTCTGAAATCGCAATCGGCGTAATATCAATGGCAAGAATGATCAGGATCAGGGCACCGGCTGCAGCAACATAAGAAACATAATAGAAATAGTTAGCGGTATCGACCGTGTTGACGAGCTCGGCCTGAACTCTGGACGTATCATCCTTGGAAGCGGCGATTTCCTTTGCGGCTTCCACTTTTTCTTCAACGATTTGACCCGCTTTTTTCAGCAGTTCATCCACTTTCAATGCATCTTTGCTGTAAACAGCTTTCTTCAGGTTATCAAAGAAGTCAGCATCCTCTTTTTTAATATCAGCAACAACCTGATTGGCAAATGCCTTTGCCTCTTTTGTGTTGAGTTTGTCAGTCATGGCTTTATTGAAGACCTCTGGAAGCTGTTTGCCTACTTCCCCCTGAGCAAATACAAAGCCTTTAAAAATTTCCTCACCTGAATACTCGAGCTGCTTTGCCTGTGCCACACTTTCTTGCTGCTTCACCAAAAACACAGTCGTCACCAATACAACCGACAAAAGCACTAGAAACGCCTTCTTCAAACTGAAACCTCTCCCTTCTTTTGTTTTTTATTCCACAACAGTCTGCGAATATATGTAAATTGAATCGTGGAATCGATAGGAGTGAGATACAATATCAAAATGCCGGCCATGATAAGCGAGAAACTGATGAGGCCCAGCATGACTGCAAAAATCTCATGCATAAAAACAGCGATGATCAAAATCAATCTCCAATGCTTCTTCGGCGCGAACAGCGCCGCAAAGATGACAATCTGAACCAACAGCGTCCCCCATGTCGGAATCACCACGAATGGACTTGTCACAAACGGCTTTGTTAACGCCTGAAAAAAGCCGTTAAAGCCGATGGTTTTTTCCTGGGCGAAATAATAGACGGCTGTTCCGTCCACCCATTCCTGCTGAGACAGCTTAGCGACGGTAGAGTGAAAATAAAGCACCGCCACTTGGATTCTGATCACAAAATAAGAAATAAAAGCTGTAATTTTTCCAAGTGTTCTTTTGCCCTCTAGAGGACTCGTGCTCCAATGCCATTTTCTCGGATCGGTCAGCGTGATGGGGAGCAATAAAAAGGTCATGACAGCTGCTGCCTGCTCGCCTCCGTCGATGACGATTAACGATGACTGCAAGCTGTAACTCACATACCAATGGAGAACCCCGGTGACTCTAGGGCGCCAGCCAATCACGACAAGCACCAGAATGACAATGCAGACCCATCTGAGAAGATTTAACATTATATAGTTATTTTCGCCGAGGCAAAAGAGACTGAGATTCATTTTACAGGCAGGATAACTGCTGATTCCGCTCGCTGGCTTCATGATGAGACTCGGATGATTGACGAGCAGCGTCAGCAGGCTGGATAGCGCAATGATGCTTCGCGCGAGGCCGTATACATTTGTCCACGGGTTTCTTTCGTCCCATCCGGTGATGGTCTGTTTTATGTTTTCGAGCATGAGATCACAACCTTGACTATGCTTTTTACCTGATAAGACGAAGGGGTGTATTTAGAATAGCTCCAAGGAACAATATCCTCTTTCGTCAAAAAGTAGCTGCCGCAAAGCAGCGGGCGGGGAGCGGGTGTTTTTAATTGCACGGTTTTGGCTTTGCTTTTGCAGGCGCCGAGGTCCTTTTCTTTACATGCTGTCCACTGTTCCTTGCCGACTTGGCTGTAGATGACGCCCATTTCAACGCCTTGAGATCTCCCATACCGATACAGGCCGAATAGATTATCAGCCCTCATATTGGGCCAGCTGACCTTGGCACTTTCTTCGCCATCCTCATATAATCCGATCGCAGTATCACGGGGATTTTTGCTGAAAAAGCCCCAGCCCTGAGGAATGACGCTGGACAAGAGAAATTTGACGTCCTTTGTCAGCGGAATCGGGGTTGTCCCTAAGCTGCCAATAATAGAAAACAGAAATAACGAACCCCAAAGGACTGAAAAAATGACAAAAAATGATATCGATTTCTGCATTCGACTGCTCCTTTTAACCTCAAGAATCGTTTTTTTACTTTTCATAATATAAAAACATTTATGTAATAAAAAGGTTAAAAAGTATGAGAAATTCCATTTTTGTTAAAAGAAAAAACAGGACCTTTTTCACTGCTATATGTGATTGATATATAGTGGTTTTTTCGATATATTTAAACCATGAAAACGAATCAAGTTAATGACCGCTGGATTGTTCAATTTCGAAAAGGGATTTTCGAGCTGGCCATCCTTTCCCTGCTGCGCTCTAAACCGATGTACGGTTATGAGCTGACGTCATTCTTAAAAACAACCTCGGCACTGGCTATTTCAGAGGGAGCGATTTATCCGATTCTTAAACGAATGACCGAGAAGGGATGGATCGAATTTTTTTGGGAGGATTCACTGGACGGCCCGAAAAGAAAGTATTATAAAATGACGCAAAAAGGAGAAGAAATGTTAAAAGAACGGCTGGAGAAATACCTGGAAACCCATCAAGCCTTACTGTCTTTATCGGAGGATTTGCTATGAATGCACAGCACATCATTGACAGGTACATGGAGGAACTAAATGCAGAGCTGGCGAATATGCCTGATGTAGAGAGAGAAAACGCCATCTGCGAATTAAAGGGGCATATAACCGCTTTCGTACAAGACAGAATCAAAGCCGGCCTTAGTGAAGAGGAACTGCTGGAAGCTGTTGAAACCGAATTTTCTCATCCGAAGGAGCTTGCCGAAGCGATGAGGGGTGATGGGGGAGAGACGAAACGGAGGGGGTCTTTATTGGGCAAAAGCTGGCTTTCGGTTCTTCTCATTGCCGTGATTATCGCCTTGCCGCTGCTGCCGCCCGATTACAGATATCTGCCGCTGGTTGTTTATTTAACGGTGCTCGCCGGATATGTGTGGAAGCGGAAAAAACTGATGATGTTTGCTGGCGTCAGAAAAAACAAATTACGCTCTCAAAAGGAGATTGTCACGATTTCGCGAGTCGGTGCGGCTTATTTGCTGTTTTTGGCTGTGCTGCTTCTTTTGCAGCCGTTCCTCAATGCATCCGTCGTCCTGCTGCTGATTGTTGTAAGCTGCGCCGCTTTTTTTCTTTTTCTAAACGTCAAGTAATGTTGTAGGAGGCTCAAATATGGAAATCGGCATCAATTATCTGTTAATTGTCATCGCGCTTTTATTCTTTGTAGTTGCCTATTTTGTCGGGATCAAAAAACAAACGTGGATGCTGGCCGGATTTAATGAGGCCCGTATCCGGGATAAAGATCGGCTGGCCAGAATAGCAGGCTACTTTTTCTTGAATTCCGGTTTGTTCATTTTGCTGAATAGCTTTATCTCGTTTCAAGGCCAAGAGCAGCTCATTCCGCCGCTTATTTTGGCATATGGAGCAGGGGTCATTATTTATGTCAATAAAAAATTAGTAGAGTAGAAAAAGAAGGGCAGAGCGAAATATCTCTGCCCTTCTTTTTTTGGAAAATAAGAACGATGCACCACATACAAGTTTTTGTTTTTTTGATAGGATGAAGAAAAATGATAGATTCCAAAACAGGAAGGATGTGGTGTTTTGCGCAACCTAGCCAAGACGTCTCTATTGCTGGCCGGCTTATGCACGGCGGCCCAAATGGTTTTTGTAACACAGGCCTCAGCTGATCAAAGCATCAAATATGACAATACGTATCAAACCCCTTCATACATCATCGAAAAATCATCACCGAAGCAAGCACAAAACACAACCCAAAAACAATCACTATTTTCCTATCTTAACAAGCATCAAACGCATTTTAAGCTCAAAGGGGATGCGAACAGCCATTTTCGCATTTCGAAAACAATAAAGGATCCAAAGACAAAACAAACGTTTTTTAAATTAACGGAAGTTTACAAAGGAATTCCGATTTACGGCTTTGAACAAGCGGTCGCAATGAAGGAAAACAAACAGGTGAAAAGTTTCTTTGGAAAGGTGCATCCGCAAATAAAAGACGTATCCGTCACACCGTCTATTTCTGAAGAAAAAGCAATACGTACAGCGCGGCGTGAGCTCGAGGCTTCCATAGGGAAAATCGAATATATTGATGGGGAACCGAAAGGAGAATTATATATCTATCCGCACGACGGGGCATATGATCTTGCCTACCTTGTGAGAATCTCGACATCTGAACCTGAGCCTGGCTATTGGCATTATTTCATCGATGCCAAAAGCGGAAAGGTCATTGAGTCTTTTAACGCCATTCATGAAGCGGCAGGTACAGGAATCGGCGTCTCAGGTGATGAAAAAAGCTTTGAAGTCACAGAACAGAATGGGCGCTATTATTTGGCGGACGAAACAAGGGGAAAAGGGATCAATACGTTTGATGCGGAGAACCTGAATGAAACCTTGTTTACGTTTTTGTCTCAATTGATAGGGTATACGGGCAAAGAAATAGTCAGCAGCACGTCGGTATTTAAAGAACCGGCGGCTGTGGACGCGCATGCAAATGCGCAAGCCGTTTACGACTATTACAGCCAGACATTTGGCCGAGATTCTTTTGATCAAAACGGAGCAAGGATTACGTCTACCGTGCATGTCGGCAAACAGTGGAACAATGCGGCGTGGAACGGTGTGCAGATGGTATACGGTGATGGAGACGGCTCAACATTTAAGCCGCTGTCCGGAGCACTCGACATTGTCGCACATGAAATTACACACGCAGTCACGCAGTATTCCGCCGGTCTTTTATATCAAGGAGAACCCGGTGCATTAAACGAGTCAATTTCCGACATTATGGGGGCGATGGCAGACCGTGATGATTGGGAAATCGGCGAGGATGTTTATACCCCGGATATGGCGGGAGATTCATTACGATCACTAGAGGACCCATCCAAGCAGGGAAATCCCGATCATTACTCGAACCGTTACACAGGAACAGAGGATTATGGCGGAGTCCATATCAATTCGTCCATCCACAATAAAGCAGCTTACCTTCTGGCAGAAGGAGGCGTGCACCACGATGTACAGGTTGAAGGGATTGGGCGTGAAGCATGTGAACAAATTTACTATCGGGCTTTAACATATTATGTAACGGCGTCTACAGATTTCAGCATGATGAAGCAAGCGGCAATCGAAGCGGCCAATGATTTATATGGTGAAGGCTCGAAGCAATCAGCTTCAGTCGAAAAAGCGTATAAAGCTGTCGGAATTCAATAAGCAAACAAAAACAGTCAGGACATTTGAGTCTGACTGTTTTTGTTTGCTTATTTTCTTAAAAAGAATATCGCCAATGTGCCGGGGCCGGCGTGTGAGCCGACCACAGAACCGATCGAATGCATGATGATCTCTTTCGGCTTGAACTCATCCTCTATCAAGTGTTTCATGCCAATGGCTTTTTCTTCATCCGCGGCATAGCTGATCCCGACGGTTTGATTGCTCCAATCATCACCGCGCTCCTTCATGAGTTCGATGATCCGTTTAAAAAGTTTCTTCTGTCCGCGGATTTTTTCCAGAGGCACCAGCTTGCCGTCCTCCATTTGAAGCAGCGGTTTAATATTCAGCAGACCTCCGACAAAAGCGGATGTTTTGGAGATGCGGCCGCCTCGTGCAAGATAGGTGAGATCATCCACGGTAAATATGTGATCAATCTGTTCACAAAAGTTCTTTACAGACGTTTCAATTTCTTGTATTGTATTCCCGTTGATACAGAGATCGGCGGCATGCCGGACGGCCAGACCGTATCCTAATGAAGCGCATTTAGAATCAATGACCCGCAAATCGAAATCGGGAAATTCCTCTTTCACTTCATTGGCCATCATCACAGCTGTCTGATACGTGCCGGAAAGGCCTGAGGAAAAGGCGATGTAAAGAGCGGGATCACCTGTTTTAGCATATTGCAAAAATACATTTTTAATCGTTTGCGGTGAGGCTTGGGACGTCTTAGGCGTTTCTCCTTTTTGCATCGCTTCAAATATTTGATCCGCATCAATCGTGACTGCATCTTCGAATTCTTTATCGCCGAGAGAAACCCTTAGCGGAATAAAGCCAATGCCGTTTTCTTCAAAGTAAGAACGGGGCAGATCGGCGGCGCTGTCAGCGATGAGATGAACTGTCATATTGCTTCCCTTCTTTCTGTTATCGCTCGTTATCATAAGAGTTAAGCCAACTATATCATATTAATTTGCCAAAATCGTGTTCAAATATTTGTTTTAAGGGAAAACATAATAAAGAAGAAAGAGCGGAGGAACAACCCATGGTACTAGATCAAACAAAAAAATTACTCGTCGTCATCATAGGCGCTTTACTCAATGCGGCCGGGCTGAACTTATTTTTGATCCCGGCAGACGTATATGCCAGCGGATTTACGGGTGTCGCCCAGCTTTTATCTAGCGTCATTGTTGAATATGCCCCCTTTTATATATCGACGGGAACGCTCTTGTTCCTCTTAAACATTCCGGTCGGTATTTTAGGATGGATGAAGGTCGGCAAATCGTTTACGGTGTACAGTATTTTAAGTGTCGGGCTGACTACATTGTTTATGGGAATCCTGCCGGAAACAAGCCTGTCACATGACATTTTGTTGAACGCGGTGTTCGGCGGCGTCATTTCCGCGGTCGGCATAGGCTTAACGTTAAAATACGGTGCTTCCACAGGCGGGCTCGATATCGTCGCCATGGTGCTTGCAAAGTGGAAGGATAAACCCATCGGCACGTATTTCTTCATTCTGAACGGGATTATCATCTTGACGGCAGGATTATTGCAAGGTTGGGAGAAAGCATTATATACCCTGGTTACACTGTATGTGACTACGAGGGTGATCGACGCCATTCACACCCGCCACATGAAGCTCACGGCGATGATCGTGACGAAAAAAGCGGACGAAATCAAAGAAGCCATTTACGGAAAAATGGTCCGCGGCATCACCACTGTTCCGGCCAAAGGAGCCTTTACGAATGAACAGAAAGAGATGATGATTATCGTCATCACAAGGTATGAACTGTACGATTTAGAGAAGATCGTCAAAGAAGTCGATCCGAAAGCATTTACAAACATTGTGCAAACGACTGGGATTTTTGGTTTCTTTAGAAAAGACTGACGAAAGCAGGTGGAAGTCGTGAAACGGCTGCTTGTGATGCTCTTGCCCGTACTGCTTTTGATAGGCTGCGGGAAAGATGAGCAGACAGAACCCGATAAGGAGGTATCAGGCGGAATGGAGAATCAAGAGGTTGTTTTATCTGTTGACGCAATTCAGGAGCCTGAACAAATCAAGTTTAACATGTCGCTGAAGAACCAAAGCGAACGTGCTATCGAGTTTCAATTCAGCACAGGACAAAAATTTGAACTTGTCGTGTATGATTCTGAGCACAAAGAAAGATACCGTTATTCGAAAGACAAAATGTTTACGCAAGCTTTTCAAAATCTGACACTTGAACCTGGAGAAACTTATGATTTTTCTGATGTGTGGAAGGAAGTCCCTGAGCCGGGAACCTACGAGGTGAAGGTGACATTTAAAGGAAGAGCGGAAAATCTCAAACAGGTTCAGGCTGTTCAGCAGTTTGAAGTGAAATAAGAGGCTATGGCAAATCGCCATAGCCTTTTTTTACTGAAGTCTCTCCAGCTGATCCTGAAATTGATGGAGCTGGCGACGTTCTGCATCTGTCGAGTTGGCGTACGCAGAAGACACAGCATTTTTGGCTCTCAGAATCGCTTGATCCTGATCGCCTTCCTCAAAGCCGTTTGTCACCATGACAGCCTGTTGAACGAATGATTTTGCCTGCTGAAACAGTTCATTTCTCATTTAATATTCATACTGCCTTTCCGCCGAGTCTCGTGCCGCGGCATGCTGGTGAGCTTCTTCTAAAGTAGACCGATATGGAAATTTTGCGGCGTGTAGCCCGACGGAGTCTTTACCCTGGTGAATAAACCTTCTGGATTTGCTTCGTTTACCCATTTTAAGACTGCCCCCTTCCATACTTTGACGAGATGAGTCGTCTTCAATAGTATGGTGGGGCGAAGTCATGTTTATGAATGGGAAAATATTAATACGGGCCGGCCTTTAAAGTGAAAAATATTCTTTCAAAAATCTTGCCACGCCGTCTTCTTCATTTGTAACGGTTGTTCGGTTGGCAACCTGCTTGACCGCGTCAATGCCATTTCCCATCGCAACGCCGCAACCGGCGAATTCAAGCATTTCCAAATCGTTATCCTCATCCCCGAAAGCAATGATCCGCTCCTGCGGCACGCCGTAATAATCGCTGATTTTCTTCAGGCCGACCGCTTTATTCATGCCGCTTTTAATAATTTCTATGACATGCCACGGCGCGGCCCATCTTCTATGGTCGATCACCTCGGCGTGCACATTCGATAAATAGGAGCGTATGGCCGGCACATCTTCTTCTTTTGCGTGAATGAGCACGGATGTGACATCTTCTCCGAGATTTTCCCGCAAGTCTCCGACCGTCACGTTTGTTGTATTCATGTTAAAAGCATCAATCAAGTGCTCATCATGGTAATGAAAGTACACGTCGTCAATGACTTCAGCGAGCACATTATGTACGTTGTAGCTCTCGCTGATATCCACCAGCTGTTTCACAACATCAAGCGGCAGCGAGGTATGGTACCGTCCCCAGCTGTCGTCCTGTGGATGATGGACAAACGCTCCGTTAAAATTGACAATCGGCGTTGTCAGCTCCATCTGCTGGTAGTACATGGAACTTGAACGGTACGGACGTCCTGTTGAGATGCAGACATAATGCCCGTCATCTTTTAGGTGCTGTATCGTCCGAAGGGTGTTTTCTGATATGGTTTTATCATCCTTTAATAACGTTCCATCTAAATCTAATGCGATTAAATAGGGTTTTGTCTCCATGAAAAGCTCCTTTAACCTTAGAGTTTGCTTGTTTTGCCTTAATTACAGTGTAGCTTTTTACCATCTTTATTGTCTACATGTTACACTTATGATTATGGTTATCCTAAGGAGGGGCACACTGTGATTCAAATTGAAAATCAAACCGTTTCCGGTATTCCGTTTTTACATATTGTAAAGGAAGAGAACAGGCACCGCGCGGTTCCTCTCGTGATCTTTATACATGGTTTTACGAGCGCGAAGGAACATAACCTTCATATTGCTTATCTGCTTGCGGAGAAGGGCTTCAGAGCCGTTCTGCCGGAGGCTCTGCACCATGGCCAACGGGGAGAGCAAATGGCTGTTGAAGAACTGGCCGGCCATTTTTGGGACATCGTCCTCAACGAGATTGAAGAGATCGGCGCACTCAAAACCCATTTTGAAAAAGAGGGCCTGATAGACGGCGGCCGCATCGGCCTCGCAGGCACGTCAATGGGCGGCATCACAACGCTTGGCGCACTGACTGCTTATGATTGGATAAAAGCCGGCGTCAGCCTGATGGGAAGCCCGAATTACGTGGAGTTGTTTCAGCAGCAGATTGACCATATTCAATCTCAGGGCATCGATATCGACGTGCCGGAAGAAAAGGTAGAGGAGCTGATGAAGCGTCTCGAGTTGCGGGATCTCAGCCTTCAGCCGGAGAAACTGCGCCAGCGCCCGCTATTATTTTGGCACGGCGCAAAAGATAAAGTCGTGCCTTACGCGCCGACCCGGAAATTTTATGACACGATCAAGTCCGATTACAGCGAGAAGCCGGAACGCCTCCAATTTATAGGAGATGAACACGCCGACCATAAAGTCCCGCGAACAGCTGTGTTAAAAACGATTGAATGGTTTGAGACGCACTTATAAAGCACAAAGGTGTTAACAAGGGCAGGATTTACGTTATACTGTAGAAAAAAAGGAGTGAGGGAACGTGGAAGAAGCATTAAAAGAAAACATCATGGGCGCCCTGGAGCAGGTTGTCGATCCTGAGCTTGGCGTTGATATCGTGAACCTTGGTTTGGTATATGATGTTGATATGGATGACGACGGTTTAACGCACGTTACGATGACATTGACATCAATGGGGTGCCCTTTAGCGCCGGTTATCGTGGATGAAGTGAAAAAAGCGTTAGCGGACATTCCCGAAGTGAAAGAGACGGAGGTTCACATTGTGTGGAATCCGCCTTGGACAAGAGATAAAATGTCCAGATACGCGAAAATCGCGCTTGGCATTCAATAAAACAAAAGAGGACAGCCTGACATATGAGGCTGTCTTTTTTTACAGCTGAAAGGAGTGAAGGAAATGATGTATCTGCTGGCTGTCCTATTCCCGCCGCTCGCAGTTTTGTTTTCGGGAAAACCGGTTCAGGCATTGCTGAATCTCATATTGACCTGTATCTTTTGGCTGCCGGGCGCGATTCACGCCTGCTTTGTCGTGGCCGACCGCCGCGCCGAAAAACGGGCAAGGAGATAGTCTGGAAAAATGAGGGCGCAGACATGGTATAATGGTCATAAAAAAACAGCAGGGAGAGCGCCATGAAAAAGAAATTGCTTGCATTCGCGCTTTGTACAGGCGCGTATGCGGCCCTGTTTGCGTACTCTGTGCACTCAGATCAAAAAACAGACACAAGCGAGATGACGGATGTCAGCCGACTGATGCCGGTGAAAATTAAGCAGACAGTAAAAGGGCAGGAAGAGGAAACGCTCATTGACACGATCAAAGAAGCAAATCGAAAAAACATAAAGATCTCAATCGCCGGAGCCCAGCACTCCATGGGCGGCCATACATATTATGAGGACGGCATCGTTCTCGACATGACAGGCTACAATAAAATCTTGTCGTTCGATCAAGAGAAGAAAACCATCAGAGTCCAAAGCGGCGCGACGTGGAATGACATCCAGAAATACGTGAATCCATACGGACTCGCAGTAAAAGTCATGCAGTCACAAAATATTTTCACCATTGGAGGATCTCTCAGCGCCAATGCCCACGGACGTGATATCCGCTACGGCTCGCTGATTGATTCTGTAAAATCATTTCGGCTTTTAAAAGCGGACGGAACGATCGTCACCGTTACTCCAAAAGATGATTTGTTTACAGCAGTCATTGGAGGGTACGGTCTTTTTGGCGTGATTCTTGATGTAACGCTTGAGCTGACGGATGATGAGCAGTCATGAAGACTGAAAAAATGAATTACAGCGGATACGCAGACTATTTTACAAAGCACGTAAAAGGAAATCCGGATGTCCGAATGCATCTGGCGCGAATTTCAACAGCGAAAAAAGGATTTCTGGAAGACATGTATGTCACGAATTATGAATTGGCTGATCATCAGGATCAGCTGTCATCATACAGCGATCTTAAAGAAGACGAGTATACCGGGGTCACAAAGTTTGCACTCGGCTTGTCGAGACGGTATGAATGGGGCAGAAATTGGCTGTGGAATACGCAGAAATCCTATTTCCTGAGCCAAAACGAGACAAAGATCTCACGCAATAACGTCATGCGGTCCGAATCAACATTTCTCGAATATGAAAACAATGACAACACAGATGTTCTGCAGGAATACTTTGTGCCGGTGAAGGAGTATACGTCCTATATTGACGACCTGAGACAAACGCTGTCGGACGAAGATTTGAACCTTGTGAACATTACCATCCGCTACGTGCAGAAAAATGAAAAAGCCGATCTTTCCTATGCGAAGGATGATATGTTTTCGCTCGTGCTTTTAATAAACGAGGGATTTTCAAAAGAAGCCCAGGCAGACACTGCCCGGATCATCAGGCGCATGACAGACGTTGCCATCAAGCACGGCGGCAGCTATTATTTGCCGTATATGACGTACCAGACAAAAGCGCAAATGAGGCAGGCGTATCCGAAATGCGAAGCTTTTTTTCAGAAAAAACGAACGTATGACCCGGATGAGCGCTTTATGAATTATTTTTATCAGAGGTATAAATAATGGGGAAAAACAAATTAAAATGGCTGACATTATCACAAAGCAGCGTGTTTTTCGCAAGCAGCTTAATCTTTCCGTTTT
Organism: Bacillus sp. 0102A; assembly: GCF_036765155.1. Lineage (NCBI taxonomy): Bacteria > Bacillati > Bacillota > Bacilli > Caryophanales > Bacillaceae > Bacillus > Bacillus sp. 0102A. The sequence continues at coordinate 90,287 of NZ_JBAIZW010000004.1, read as the reverse complement.
ATATTTTGTTTGTGAAAAATATCGGCTCAAGCTACACGCAGTTCGGCTTTTCCTACGGATTATTCGGGCTGAGCGGAGCGCTCATTTATCCGCTCCTCGGACGGCTGTCTGAGAGGCTCGACAACCGTTATTTTCTGCTTGCAAACTCTTGGGGTATGGCCGTGCTGCTTTTGTATGTCCCGCATATCGGAAGCATCGTTCAAATGTATATCGTCCAAGTGCTGTTAGGGCTCTTTGGTGCGATGCAAAAGCACGGAGAAAAAGTGCTGATCGCCGATTTTACAGACAGCGGAGAGCGGGGAAAAAAGATTGGTAATTACCATTTTTGGACAGCTGTGTTTTCAGCAGCAGCCATTATGCTCGGCGGCTTTCTCGCCGATTTTTTCACGGTGCAAATGATTTTTTATGCAAGCTCTATTCTATATTTTTTAAGCGGATTGATGATGATGAAAACAGGCTGACCGCGTCAGCCTGTTTTTTTATTCAGTTAAAAAAGCGGCAGATCAACGTTTTCTGGTGCAGCAACGTTACTTTTTTTGAGCGGATTTTTCATTGAACAGAAAATTTACAAATGAATAAAAATATTAAATATACGATTGAATTAATTTTTATTCATGTTATAATGTTAAATAATTTCACAAAGACCAAGAAGGTGAACTTGTTTTGAAAATAGGAATTGTAGGCGCTACAGGCTATGGAGGCACCGAACTTGTCGGGATTCTCTCGCATCATCCTCATGCAGAGGAATGTATACTTTATTCATCCAGCGGTGAAGGGAATGTCTATAGCGAGGTTTATCCTCATCTTACCGGCTTAGCCGATCAGAAGCTGAAGCCGATTGAAATGAATACGATCAAACACGAAATAGATATCATGTTTCTTGCTGCACCGCCCGGGGTATCTAGTGAATTGACTCCGCAGCTGGCAGATGCGGGAATTCCGGTGATTGATCTGTCAGGTGATCTGAGGATACAAGAGCCCGCTGAATATGAAAGATGGTATAAACGGAAATCGGCACCGATGGAAGTGATTCATGAGGCGGTTTACGGCCTGGCAGAACTGAATCAAAAGAAAATTCAACAGGCGAAGCTCATCGCCAATCCGGGCTGTTTTCCAACTGCTGTTTTGCTTGGCCTCGCGCCATTGGCTCAACAGAAACTGCTCAATGAATCTTTCGTTATCGTTGACGCGAAGACCGGTGTTTCCGGAGCGGGAAGAAAAGCATCCATGGGAACTCATTTTTCTGAGCTGAACGACAATTTTAAAATTTATAAAGTCAATGAACATCAGCACACGCCGGAAATTGAACAGGCGCTGCAAGAATGGCAGCCAGGGCTGGGGCCTATTACATTTTCGTCTCACTTGGTTCCGATGACAAGGGGCATCATGGCGACAATGTATACACAATTAACCTCTGATCTATCGGCAGATGACCTGCATCATTTATATTCGGAATTTTACCAAGATTCATATTTTGTGAGAGTAAGGCCAAAAGGGCAGTATCCGCAAACGAAGGAAGTGTGCGGCAGTAATTTCTGTGATATCGCCGTTACCCTGGACGAGAGAACGAACAGAGTCACGATCGTCTCGGTAATCGATAATTTAATGAAGGGTGCCGCCGGTCAGGCTGTGCAAAACTTTAATTTGATGAATGGCTGGAATGAAGAAACCGGGCTCACCATGACGCCAATTTATCCATAGAACGGGAGAGAATCGAACCATGATTCAGTTAAGTGAAGAGCAAATTATAAAAGTAACAGGTGATGTATCCTCGCCAAAAGGGTTTCAGGCAAAGGGCGTGCATTGCGGGCTGCGCTACTCAAAAAAAGACCTTGGTGCCATTATCAGCGAGACACCGGCCGTAAGTGCGGCGGTTTATACCCAAAGCCACTTTCAGGCCGCTCCGATCAAAGTCACACAAGACAGCTTAAAGCATGGGTCAGCATTGAAAGCCGTCATCGTTAACAGCGCCATTGCCAATGCCTGCACGGGAGAACAGGGCATAAAGGACGCATACACAATGCGGGAGAGTCTTGCTGCACAGCTGGGTATGGAGCCGGAGTTTGTCGCCGTTTCATCAACGGGCGTCATCGGCGAGTATTTAGACATGGAAAAAATTCAGGCAGGCATCAAACTGCTGACACAAACACCCGCGGGATCGGGAGATTTTGAGGAAGCGATATTAACAACCGATACGGTGATCAAGCAGACGTGCTATGAGCTGACAATCGGCGGCAAAACAGTCACGATCGGCGGAGCGGCTAAAGGCTCGGGAATGATTCATCCGAACATGGCCACGATGCTGGGATTTGTGACGACAGACGCGGCAATTGAAGAAAAAGCGCTGCAAAAGGCGCTTCGCGATATCACTGATGTTTCATTTAACCAAATCACAGTTGATGGTGAAACATCCACGAACGACATGGTATTGGTCATGGCAAACGGCTGCGCCGAAAATGAGTGCCTGACGGAAGATCACCCAGACTGGCCGGTCTTTAAAAAAGCGCTCTTGCTAACTTGCGAGGATTTGGCTAAAGAGATTGCGAGAGACGGAGAAGGCGCGACAAAACTAATCGAAGCCCAAGTGCAGGGAGCGAAAAATAATCTTGACGCGAACGTGATTGCGAAAAAAATAGTCGGTTCAAATCTAGTGAAAACGGCAGTATACGGAACAGATGCCAACTGGGGGCGCATCATCGGTGCCATCGGGCACAGCACAGCTCAGGTGACGGCGGAAGAAGTAGAGGTTTATCTCGGGGGCCAATGCCTGTTTAAGCATAATGAACCTCAGGCATTCTCTGAATCTCTCGCCAAGGAATATCTTGAAGGAGATGAAATCACCATTATCATCAAGATGGATGAAGGTGACGGGAACGGAAGAGCGTGGGGCTGTGACCTGACCTATGACTATATCAAAATTAACGCGAGCTATCGCACATAATAAAGGGGAGCATGATGAAGAAAACAATCGTTTTTAAATGCGGGGGAAGTGTCATCCGTGAGCTGTCGGAGGAATTTTTTCATAACCTGAAAGAACTGATGGCGTCAGGATGGAAACCGGCGATCGTTCACGGCGGCGGCCCGGAAATCACAAATATGCTGAAACGGTTAAATATCAAAACAGAGTTTTCAGGAGGACAGCGCAAAACCACGAAGCCGGTGCTGGAAGTGGCTGAGATGGTTTTATCCGGCTCGGTGAATAAATTTTTCGTTGCCGAGCTTGCCAAACACGGACTGCGTGCCGCGGGCATCTCCGGTAAGGACGGCGGTCTTCTAGAGGCGGATTATCTCGATCCGGAAACATACGGGGAAGTCGGAGAAATCAAAAAGGTCGATACATCCATGGTGAACGCGCTGATGGAAAAGGGCATCATTCCTGTTATCGCGCCGCTGTCTATGACGAGTGACTGCAAGACGCTGAATGTGAATGCCGATCTGGCTGCTTCAGCAGTCGCCGGAGCGCTGGAAGCCGATAAGCTGATGTTCGTCACAGATGTCGATGGAATCTTGAAAGAAAAGCAGCGTCTCGACGTCCTGACCCCTGAGGAGATTCAAATGCTGATCAAACAGGAAGTGATCACAGGGGGGATGATTCCGAAGGTCAATTCAGCCTTGTCGGCTTTATCAGATCAGGTGTCTGAAGTCATGATCGTAAACGGAAAAGGATCATTCTTCACAGAACAAACCTTTCAAGGAACAAAAATCGTCAAAGCAAAGGAGGCTGTTTCATGAGCAGCTTGTTTCAAACCTACGGACGCTGGGATATTGACATCAAAAAAGCAAAGGGAACGTACGTTGAGGATCAAAACGGCAAAACATATCTCGATTTCATTCAGGGGATTGCGGTGTCTAATCTAGGCCACTGCCATGAAGCGGTCACGGGAGCAGTCAAAAAACAGCTCGACAGCGTATGGCACGTATCCAACCTGTTTCAAAACAGTCTCCAGGAGCAAGCGGCACAAAAGTTGGCGGCGCACAGTGCGGGAGACCTCGTTTTTTTCTGCAACAGCGGCGCGGAAGCGAATGAAGGCGCGATAAAGCTCGCCCGAAAAGCAACTGGAAAAACAAAAATCATCACTTTTCTTCAGTCGTTCCATGGCCGCACGTACGCAGGGATGGCCGCGACCGGACAGGATAAAATCAAAACAGGCTTCGGCCCGATGCTGGAAGGCTTTTACTACCTTCCGTACAACGATCCGTCCGCTTTTGAGGCTCTTGGCGAGGAAGACGGCATTGCCGCTGTGATGCTTGAGACAGTGCAGGGAGAAGGCGGAGTCAATCCGGCAAGCGCTGAATTTTTAACAGCCGTACAGTCGTTTTGCAAGGAAAAGGAAGCACTTTTAATCGTTGATGAAATCCAGACCGGCATCGGACGGACAGGAAAGGGCTTCGCCTACGAGCACTTTGGACTCTCACCTGATATCATCACAGTCGCAAAAGGATTGGGAAACGGCTTTCCAGTCGGCGCTGTCATCGGCGAAAAACAGCTGGGAGAAGCGTTTACCCCAGGTTCTCACGGAACGACTTTCGGAGGAAATATGCTGGCGATGGCTGCTGTGAATGCCACACTGCAAACTGTATTCCAGCCTGACTTTCTGCAGGAGGCTGCTGACAAAGGGGCATTTTTAAAAGAACAGCTCGAGGCTGAGCTAAAGAATCCTTTTGTCAAACAAATCCGCGGTAAAGGATTAATGCTTGGAATTGAATGTGATGGACCGGTTGCTGACATCATTACTGAACTGCAGACATTAGGCTTGCTTGTATTGCCGGCCGGCCCGAACGTCATTCGGCTGCTGCCGCCGCTCACCGTGACAAAGGATGAAATAGCAGAAGCCGTCAGCAAGCTGAAACAGGCAATCGTTCAGCATTCCGCTGTAAACCAGTAATTTTTTTTCGGCATCAAGGTATAAAAATTCATTTTTATAATTAATTATTCATCAAGAGGTGGGCTGTTAGATGGAAGGTTATTTAGTGTTAGAAGATGGAACAGCGTTCAGCGGCGAGCTGGACGGTCATGAATGCTGCACGGGAGAAGCTGTTTTTTTTACAGGAATGACAGGCTACCAGGAAGTGCTTACAGATCCATCATATAAAGGACAGATTATCGTATTTACCTACCCGCTGATTGGCAACTACGGCATTAATGAAAAGGATTTTGAAAGCAAGAAACCGCAAGTGAAAGCCGCGGTTGTCTACGAGGCGTGTGATCATTTTTCTCATCATGAAGCCGTATACAGCCTCAAGGAGTATTTACAAAAATGGAACATTCCGCTGTTGACCCATGTTGATACAAGGGCTGTCGTGAAAAAAATCCGCGCAAACGGAACGATGGGTGCGACTGTTACAGGCTCTATAGAAGCCGCTGAGATCGCCCTTCAGCCAGAAAACGTGGCAGAGCAGGCATCCGCGCAGGAAATCAGCACATTCGGCGACGGACATAAACATATCGCCCTCATTGATTTCGGCTATAAAAAGTCCATCGCGTCATCACTCGTGAAACGGGGCTGCAAGGTCACCGTTGTGCCATATCAGCAAATGGAAGCTGTATACGATATAAAGCCGGACGGCATTGTGTTATCGAACGGACCCGGAGACCCGAAAGCCATTCAGCCTTATTTAGGAAAAATCAAAAGCATCGTCAGCCGTTATCCGACGCTCGGCATCTGTCTCGGACATCAGCTGATCGCGCTCGCGTTCGGAGGGAATACATTTAAGCTACCGTTCGGACACAGGGGCGCAAACCACCCGGTCATCGACCGTGAAACGAAACGTGTCTTCATGACTAGCCAAAACCACAGCTATGTGGTTGATGAACAGTCCATTAATGAAGCAGAGCTCACGATCAGGTTTCATCACGTTAATGATACGTCAGTTGAAGGGCTCTCCCATAAAAAATGGCCTGTCATGAGTGTGCAATTCCACCCGGAAGCGCATCCCGGACCGGCGGAAAGCGAATGGATTTTTGATGATTATCTAAAGAATGTGATACCAGCAAGGAGAGAAATCGCGCATGCCTAAAGACACCAGTATTTCAAGCATATTAGTAATCGGCTCTGGCCCGATCATCATCGGGCAGGCAGCGGAATTTGATTATTCAGGCACTCAAGGGTGCATCGCGCTGAAGGAGGAAGGCTATCGGGTGATCCTCGTCAACAATAATCCGGCGACCATTATGACCGATGAAGCCTTCGCTGATGACATTTATTTTGAGCCGCTGACAGCAGAAAGCCTGACAAATATCATTAAGAAAGAACAGCCTGATGGGCTTCTTGCCAATTTAGGCGGGCAGACCGCGTTGAATTTAGCGGTGGAGCTTGAAGAAACGGGTGTTTTAAAAGAGCACGGCGTCAAACTGCTCGGCACATCCGTTGAAACCATACAAAAAGGTGAAGACCGGGAAAAATTCCGTTCGTTAATGAATGAATTGAACCAGCCCGTGCCGGATAGTGAAATTGTAGATAACGAGGCGGACGCCCTCCGTTTTGCGGAATCCATCGGTTTTCCTGTCATTATCAGACCTGCTTACACATTAGGCGGAAAGGGCGGAGGCATCGCCCCTAATAAAGAAGCCTTTACAGCCATGATTAAACAGGCGCTGTTAGCAAGCCCGATCAATCAATGCCTTGTGGAAAAAAGCATAGCCGGCTTTAAAGAAATCGAATATGAAGTCATGCGTGACAGCAATAACACATGCATTACCGTGTGCAATATGGAAAACATCGATCCGGTCGGTGTGCATACAGGTGACTCCATCGTTGTGGCGCCGTCACAAACATTGACGGATGAAGACTATCAAATGCTGCGGACGGCTAGTCTGACGATCATCTCAGCACTTGATGTCGTAGGCGGCTGCAACATTCAATTCGCGCTTGATCCATTCAGCAAGCAATATTACGTCATTGAAGTCAATCCGCGTGTAAGCCGGTCATCGGCTCTCGCGTCTAAAGCAACCGGTTATCCGATTGCCAAGATGGCTGCGAAACTGGCGGTCGGATATACCCTTGATGAGCTGAAAAATCCGCTCACAGGTTCGACTTACGCAAGCTTTGAACCGGCGCTGGACTATGTGATCGTCAAATTTCCGCGCTGGCCGTTTGATAAATTCAAAAACGCAGACCGCAAGCTTGGCACAAAAATGAAAGCCACCGGTGAAGTGATGGCGATTGAACGGAATTTAGAAGCGGCGATACAAAAGGCAGCAGCGTCCCTTGAACTGAAAAATATCGGTACGCATCTTCCAGAGCTCAGTGGCTTGTCGATTGAAGCGCTATGGGATTTGGCAGTCACTCCGGACGATCGTAGATTTTTCGTTGTCATGGAGCTGTTGAGCCGCAGCGTGACGATTGAAGACATTCATGCGAAAACAAAAATTGATCCGTTTTTCCTGCATACCTTTGACAACATCATCAAACTGGAAAACCGCTTGATGGAGGCGGGAAGTGATCTCTCTTTTGACTTATTGAAAAAAGCAAAGGAAAAGGGATTTTCAGACGCAACAATTGCCTCGCTGATCAGCAAAACAGAAGAAGAGGTGCGCGCGCTTCGCAAGGAGATGGGCATTACACCTTCCTTCAAAATTGTAGATACATGCGCGGCTGAATTTGATGCGAAAACAAACTACTTTTACTCGACATATTTCGGAGAGACCGATGGTGACATCAGCCGAAAAGAGAAAAAACGCGCGCTGATTATCGGATCGGGACCGATTCGCATCGGCCAAGGAGTTGAATTCGATTACAGTGCCGTTCATGGAGTGTTAACGCTGCAAAAGCTTGGGTTCGAAACGATTATGATGAACAACAACCCGGAAACGGTCAGCACAGATTATGAAATTGCGGACCGCCTGTATTTTGAACCGATGACAACGGAGCACATTTTAAACGTGGCAGAGCAGGAAAACATCGATTTTGCAATCGTGCAATTCGGCGGCCAAACCGCGATCAATGCTGCTGAAGCGCTCGAAAAAGCCGGCATTACCCTTCTCGGAACCTCGTTTGAAACGCTCGACGTGTTAGAGGATCGGGATCAATTCTATCAGCTTCTTGATGAGCTTGGCTTGAACCACGCAAAGGGAGAAATCGCTTATACAAAAGAAGAGGCCGCTGAAAAAGCTGATGAAATCGGCTATCCGGTGTTAATCCGTCCGTCTTATGTCATCGGCGGAATGGGCATGATCATTGTTGACTCGCAAGCTCAGCTTTCTCAGCTGCTGAATGGAGAGGAAAGCATGCCGTACCCGATTTTAATTGATCAGTACGTGTCAGGTAAGGAAGTAGAAATTGATTTGATTTCCGACGGTGAAGATGTCTTTATCCCGACATATACCGAGCATATTGAACGGGCAGGGGTCCATTCGGGAGACAGCTTTGCCATCCTTCCCGGACCGTCCATCACAAGCAGGCTGCAGCAAGACATAAAAGATGCCGCGCAAAAAATTGCCCGAAAGCTTTCATTTAAAGGCATCATGAACATTCAATTTGTGATCGACAGTGGAAACATTCTCGTCCTTGAAGTGAATCCGAGAGCGAGCCGCACGGTTCCTGTCGTCAGCAAAGTAATGGGCGTTCCGATGATTCCGCTCGCCACACGACTGCTGGCGGGGGCGTCTTTAAAAGATATAAACCCTTCTGTTCAAAATCATCATGGGGTTGCCGTGAAATTCCCTGTTTTTTCTTCTCATGCGATCCAAGATGTGGACGTTAAGCTCGGGCCGGAAATGAAATCAACGGGAGAAGGCATGTGTGTTGCATACGATGCCGACAGCGCCTTGAAAAAAATCTATACACGTGTCTGGAATCAAAAAGGAAGCATTTATTTCCAAAACGGGCCGGAGGATATCAAGGAATTAGCGGAAAACGCCGGTTTTACGGTACATGAAGGGACATTTTCCTCGTGGATGGAGCAGAAAGGAAAAGCGATCCACATCAATCTGAGCGGCTCTGAAGAAGCGCGCAAAGAACGTTTAGAAGCCATGACGCACGACATCACCGTCTTTACAGAAGAAGAAACCGTGCGGGCGTTTTTACAAAGCGGTTCAGGCCATCCGCAGCCTGTATCTCTCAAAGATCTCTATAAAAAGGAAGTGGCATCATGCACACAGTGACGGAAACCAGTTTATACGGAAAAGATTTATTAACGTTACAGGATCTTAGTGAACAGAATATAAACGCCTTGCTCGCAGAAGCCGGTGAACTGAAACAAAACAAAATTCAGCCTATTTTCCAAGGCAAAACCTTGGCAATGATTTTTGAAAAATCATCAACGCGGACCCGTGTTTCATTTGAAGCAGGCATGGCGCAGCTGGGCGGGAGCGCTCTCTTCTTAAGCCAGAAAGATCTGCAGCTGGGGCGCGGTGAAACCGTCGCTGATACGGCAAAAGTGCTGTCAGGCTATGTCGATGCCATTATGATCCGTACCTTTGAACATGAGAAAGTGGAGGAGCTTGCCAAAGAAGCTGACATTCCGGTCATCAACGGACTTACTGATAAATACCATCCATGCCAGGCGCTGGCGGATCTCTTGACGATTAAGGAAATGAAAGGGAAGCTTAAAGGCGTGAAAGTCGCGTACATCGGTGACGGAAATAACGTGGCGCACTCATTAATGATCGGCTGCGCGAAAATGGGCTGTGATGTCTCGATCGCTTCGCCAAAGGGATACGAAGTGATAGATGAAGCAGTTGAAGCGGCAAAAACATCTGCACTTCAATCGGGCGCTTCTATCATGCTTACAGCTGATCCGGTTGAAGCTGTAAAAGATGCGGATGTCATTTATTCTGATGTGTTTACAAGCATGGGGCAGGAAGCGGAAGAACAAGAGCGTCTCGCTGTATTTGCGCCTTATCAGGTGAATGCGGCGCTGGTCAGCCATGCCAAGCCTGATTATACTTTTTTACATTGCCTCCCTGCGCACCGTGAGGAAGAAGTGACAGCGGAGATTATTGACGGGCCGAATTCGGCGGTATTTCAGCAGGCGGAAAACCGTCTCCACGTGCAAAAAGCACTGCTGAAGGCCGTTTTATACAGAGGGGAATCATCGAAAAACTGCTGAGCTCAGCAGTTTTTTTGATGGAAACATATTGACAGGCGAATAGGCGCATACTACAGCAAAAAGGAAAAGGAGGAAAAACAGTGGGTCAGCAGCATCAATTCCGTCCGGGACAGAAAGCGCCCAACAATGGCATCTACGTTGAAATCGGCGAGACAGGTAGTATGGTTAAAAACCCGCAAAAGATCCATTTGTCAGCAGGGGATATGTTTCCTGAGACATCAAATCACAACCGGCTGTGGACATATAAAAGAAAGCCGTGATCAAGAAAAAACCCAAAACAATGAAATGTTTTGGGTTTTTGGCATTTTTAATGCTGGCTTGCATTTTTGTTCATAGGCATGATTTCTGCTAAAACCATGATCAAGACATACAGTACAACAGCAATGACAGATGATGTTTTGAATTGATACGCAACGCTGTTCATGCTGGCAACCAAGTAGCATGCCATATGTGATAAAAGGAACGTCCAAATAAAGGCAATAATATATCGCACGTTTCCACCTCGTCCTTCTCATTCTATTCTAAAAGCTATCATACCATACAAAAAGCGAAGGGGGAATCCAATTTTAGAAGAAAAATGAGGTGACAAAAGAGTCTGATTCGATACACTTTAAATAAAACAAAAAACATCGAATGGTATAATAGCCAAAACTCATAAAGGCTAGGACTTTACCTTATTCGTTTCTTTTCTTTTTACATAAGATAGCGTGAGATGAAGTGTGAAAGGAGGCGGGCAAGCGATGGGAATAACGGAAAGGTACTTTCAATTAGGAACGGAGCAGAATGTGATTCATCTGCCCTATCGCCCAAACGGCTTTGGCATCTTTATCTTGGGGGACAGAACCCACTTTGTCGGGAATGATTCAAGCTTTTGGCTGCAGCATTACGGCAGAAATCAGCTTCTGAACATGCTGAGGAATGAAGGATACACTCTTTTTAACAGCAATCTCTACGGAAGGCATTGGGGCGCGAAAAAAGCGGTCGCCTATGCCAAACAGCTGATACATTCCGTTCTGAAGCAGGAAATACTCAATCCGAAGATTCATATTTTAGCAGAAGGAATGGGTGCTCTCGTGGCCGATGAATTGCTTCGTTTTTCCCCGGATCATATCCGCTCAGCCGCAATGTTGAATCCTTGTCTCGATCTTCAGGCACATTATGAATCGGAGAAAGAAAATAAATTTTTCTATAAGCAATTTTTAAAAGAAGTATCGGAAAGCTACGGAGTTTCTGAAAAAGAAGCGGAAGTGCTCCGTTACAAAACAATTGAAAGCTATCCGAGCGGCGTGCCGGTTCATATATGGCAGCGTATGACCGGAGCTCCATATCCGTATAGCGTACATGCCGAAGTATTCAAGGGAAAACAGCAAAAGCGAGGTTCACCGGTCGATATGACATTTCACTTATTTGAGCATCCAAGCAGAATTTATGCATCAATCTGCAAATTCTTTCACAGTCATGAAAAAGAGTTATAGAGAATACAATAACAACAGCCTTCTCTTTTGCGGAGGCTGTTTTGCTTTGGAAATGAAAAACCGGAAAGGCGGCAGATGCAATGGAATCAACGCTGATTGTAGGTGCGGACGAATTTTTCGGCCTTTCATTATGCGAGCGAATGATGGATGAAGGCATACATGTTGACGTTATTCTGGCGGAAACAGAAGATGAAATGAGACAAATGTACTTAGAAGAAAGACTCTTGTGGCTTGGGAGAAATGGACTCTTTCGCCAGCTTGAACGCATTGGAGATCAAAAGTATGATACAATTTGTATCCAGTTCAGCGGCTTTTTGCCTTTAGACCAATTTGATTCCCCTTATATATTAGTATATGAACAAGACCGAAAAGAATGGGAAAAACGTGAAAAGGCAGGCTCAGAAAAAGCAGTGATCCTGCCGAAAATGTATGGGCCGTGGAAAGAAGAAACCGAAGAAGACGGCTGTTACACAGACGATGTGGCTGAGGAGCTGCTGAGGTTCCTGCTTGAACCAAGCCGCAATAAAAGCAAAGATCAGATTTTCGATTTACAAGTCACAGAAAAAACCTCAAAAGAAGAAGCAAAAACAAAAATAATCGAGTGGAAAAGACAATTTTCATCAATTTTCGACAAATATTAAGAAAAACCTTCCATGTTTCGAGTTTTCTAGATACAATAAACGTATAAAAATGATACATGTTATAGCTTGTCAAAAGGAGTTGAACATGACTTGATCACAAGGCTTGTCATGATCTTTTCTGTCCTCCTTTTATTAAGCGGATGTGGACAAACTCCGTTTAAAGGAAAAATTGAGAAGGTCGGCATGCTCTTTCCTGATACGATTAACGATCTCGTATGGGGCACAAAAGGGTATAAAGGATTACTGAATATACAATCAAAATACAATGTGGACGTCTACTATAAAGAAGGCGTAAAAACAGATGAAGATATCATAAATGCGATTGAGGATTTTCATAAGCGGGGCGTCAATCTTCTCTATGGCCACGGGAGTGAATATGCAGAAGTGTTTAACTTGGTCAGCGAAGATTATCCGGATATGGAATTCGTCATTTCTAATGCGAAAGCGAAAGGCGATAATGTGACGAGTGTCCATTTCAGCGGCGAAGCAATGGGCTTTTTTGGAGGAATGACAGCTGCCCATATGTCGAAAACAAATCAGGTCGGCGTCATTGCTTCCTTTACGTGGCAGCCAGAGGTTGACGGTTTTATCAAAGGGGCCAAATATGAAAATCCGGATATAGAAGTAAACACGAAATATACGGCTCATTGGGATGATGATACGACGGCAGTAAAGCTTTATCAAAAAATGAAGAACGAAGGCGCGGATGTTGTGTATCCCGCTGGAGACGGGTATAATGTTCCTGTCATTCAGCAAATCAAAAAAGACGGCCTCTATGCCATCGGCTACGTCACAGATCAATCAGAACTGGGTGAGAATACCGTATTAACCAGCACGGTGCAAAATGTGGACAAGGCCTATGAAATCATCGCTGAGCAATTCAACAAAGGCTCCCTTGAAGGCGGCGATCATTACTACGACCTGAAAACCGGAGTTGTTGAAATGGGAACATTCAGCCCGCTTGTCGATAAAGACTTTCAGCATAGAATCGCCAAGCTGATCAAAACGTACAACAAAACAGGTGAACTGCCAAAAAACGAGTAATGGAGTGACGTCATATGCAGCATGAAAAATCACTGGAGTTCTTGCAAATTGCCATGAAATATCTTCCTGAAGCGAAAGAACAGCTTGAAAAATCAGGCATTGAGCTGTCAATGGAGGCCATACAGCCGTTTATGAATCTTTTTACCACGGTAATGGCTGAAGCTTATGAGCTTGGCAAGTCCGACGCAAAATCTGAAACCGAATAAGAAGAAGCCACTTTTTTGAAAGTGGCTTTTCACATGATTTTCTTTTTAATAGCGGAAATCATAGGCGCAAGCTCCTTTAAAGCGGGCTTGATTTGATCAACAGAGTTCATAATTGAACCGATTTGGTCCATAATATGCATGTAATGAATCGTCTCTTCTTCGTTTGTCTGGGAAACCTCCTCTTGCTGTTCTTCCTTCTCTGCTGTTTGTTTTGCGGAATCGCCGAACATCATCTTTGAAAACACATCCAACTGCATACGCCTCCTTTCTATATACAATACTCTATGAATAAGATGAACTGATAGTTTAGACGAATATATTGCCATGTGAAAAAAAATAGGATAGAATTAGTACCTGATACTAATAATTGATCACAACTGATTGATCTTCTAAATTTACAATATAAAGGAGTCTTCCCTTATGAAAGCTGGAATACTTGGTGTTGGTCGTTACATTCCTGAGAAGGTTTTAACAAATCATGATCTTGAAAAAATGGTTGAAACTTCTGATGAGTGGATTCGTACCAGAACAGGAATAGAAGAAAGAAGAATTGCCGCAGATGATGTGTATTCATCACATATGGCTGTTGCAGCAGCGAAAAAGGCGCTGGAACAAGCTGAAGTTGCGGCAGAGGATCTGGATATGATCCTGGTGGCAACTGTTACACCTGATCAGTCATTCCCTACTGTCTCTTGTATGATTCAAGAAGAGCTAGGCGCGAAGAAAGCGTGTGCTATGGATATCAGCGCTGCTTGTGCGGGCTTCATGTACGGGGTTATAACCGGTAAACAATTTATTGAATCCGGAACCTATAAGCATGTTCTTGTTGTCGGTGTAGAAAAGCTCTCAAGCATTACAGATTGGGAAGACCGAAATACAGCAGTTCTGTTTGGAGACGGAGCAGGCGCTGCGGTAGTCGGACCAGTCAGTGATGACAGAGGAATTCTTTCATTTGAACTAGGAGCAGACGGCACAGGCGGTCAGCACTTGTATCTGAATGAAAAAGGACATACAATCATGCATGGACGAGAAGTTTTCAAATTTGCAGTCCGCCAAATGGGAGAATCATGCGTAAATGTCATTGAAAAAGCCGGACTCTCAAAAGAGGACGTCGACTTTTTGATTCCGCATCAGGCGAATATCCGCATTATGGAAGCCGCTCGCGAGCGTTTAGAGCTTCCTGTCGAAAAGATGTCTAAAACCGTTCATAAATATGGAAATACTTCTGCCGCATCCATTCCGATCTCTCTTGTAGAAGAATTGGAAGCCGGTAAAATCAGAGACGGCGATGTGGTCGTCATGGTAGGGTTCGGCGGAGGATTAACATGGGGCGCCATTGCAATCCGCTGGGGCCGATAAAAAAAGGTGAGGTGCACACTAGATGAGTAAAAAAAGAGTAGTTGTTACAGGACTTGGAGCATTATCTCCGCTTGGCAACGACGTTGATACAAGTTGGAATAACGCAATCAACGGTGTGTCCGGAATCGGTCCGATCACTCGTGTTGATGCTGAAGAATATCCAGCAAAAGTAGCTGCTGAATTAAAAGACTTCAATGTTGAAGATTATATGGATAAAAAAGAAGCCAGAAAAATGGACCGCTTCACACAATATGCGGTCGTAGCTGCGAAAATGGCGGTTGAAGACGCGGATCTTAACATTACCGATGAGATCGCGCCGAGAGTCGGTGTTTGGGTAGGCTCCGGTATTGGAGGACTTGAAACACTAGAGTCTCAATTTGAAATCTTCTTAACGAAAGGCCCGAGACGAGTAAGCCCGTTTTTCGTGCCAATGATGATTCCGGATATGGCGACAGGGCAGATTTCGATTGCATTAGGAGCAAAAGGGGTTAACTCTTGTACGGTTACAGCATGCGCTACAGGAACGAACTCCATCGGTGACGCGTTTAAAGTCATTCAGCGCGGTGATGCAGATGTTATGGTCACAGGCGGAACAGAAGCGCCGCTGACAAGAATGTCATTCGCGGGCTTCAGCGCCAACAAAGCGCTGTCTACTAATCCAGATCCGAAAACAGCAAGCCGCCCGTTCGATAAAAACCGAGATGGCTTTGTCATGGGTGAAGGTGCAGGGATTGTTGTTCTTGAAGAACTTGAGCATGCTCTGGCCCGCGGCGCTAAGATTTACGGAGAAATTGTAGGCTACGGCTCAACGGGAGACGCTTATCATATCACAGCGCCGGCCCAAGACGGTGAAGGCGGAGCGAGAGCAATGCAAGAAGCCATTAGAGATGCGGCCGTTTCTCCTGAAGACATTGATTATATCAATGCTCACGGGACAAGCACGTATTACAATGACAAATACGAAACAATGGCGATTAAAACCGTTTTCGGCGAGCATGCGCATAAACTTGCGGTAAGCTCTACAAAATCGATGACAGGCCACCTCTTAGGAGCAGCTGGCGGTATTGAAGCGATTTTCTCTGTGCTTGCCATTAAAGAAGGTGTGATCCCGCCTACAATCAATATTCAAACACCAGACGAAGAATGCGATTTAGATTATGTGCCTGATGAAGCCCGTAGACAGGATCTCAATTATGTTCTCAGCAACTCATTGGGATTCGGCGGACACAATGCAACATTAATCTTTAAGAAATACCAATCATGATCACGCCACACCGGCTGCCCTAAAGGGTAGCCGGTTTTTTTGTGTGCGCATAGGATAAGAAGAGGAGGCGATCACATATGAGTGTGGAACAAACATATAGCTGGCTCGGGAAGGCTGCGTCAATAGATGATTTGGCGCATTACATTGTCCCGCTTTTTTCAGGTGTGGAGAAAAAGAACTGGAAAGGCATTCTGGGGCACCTTCAGCATCATGGAATGTTTAAAAACATAAAAGAGGGCATCCATACTGCTTCCGAGCTGAAAGAAAAAGGTTTTTTTGAGCATATTCAAAAAGAAGAACTGTACCTTAAAAACAAATGGCAAGGTCCCGATGTGCCGATTGTCACACTGCCGGTTGACGAACGAAACAGGAGAATCCGTTTAGAATTCGGATCAAAATCAGGACTCGCTTTTCAAGACAAAATGTTCCTCTTTCTTTCGTCAGAGTTGGATTTTGCGTCAGTATCTGCCCTGATGACACATGAATATCATCACGTTTGCAGGTTAGATCATCTGACAAAAGATGAAAAGGATGTCACATTACTTGATACAATCATCATGGAAGGGCTTGCAGAATATGCTGTTTATGAGAGGTTCGGCCGAAGCCAAACGGCTGAATGGGCATCTTGGTATACCCCGGAGCAGCTGCAGGCTTTATACGAGAAAAAAATTGCACCCAACCAGGATATCAAACGGGACAATCGATTATTCTCACAGCTGTTATTCGGCAAAGGATATCAGCCAAAAATGCTTGGATACGCAGTCGGATTCAATATAGTGAAAAAATATTTAACAGCCAACAAAGCAAACACGGCAGACGGACTGTCCATTCCTGCTGAAACCTTTTTGAATGCAACGCTTTAAAAGAATAAAATAATGGAATTTCGTTAATAATATTACATTTATCCTAAAAAATTCTTGATTTTGCAAAATGATTGTAATAATATACAACTATAAAATTTTTCGATAATTCAATATTATTTATTATTTCTGAATAAAGGGATTGCTTTCTCTTGAAAATGTTTGACAACAAGAGGGGGAAAGGGGAGCTAGCATGAGCACACTTTTAGAAGTGAATAATTTAAAGACTTATTTTTTTAGGAAAAAGGAGCCGATCCCTGCGGTTGACGGAGTCGATTTTCACATCAGCAAAGGCGAAACCGTAGCGCTTGTAGGTGAATCGGGCTCCGGAAAAAGCATTACTTCTTTATCCATTATGGGCCTCGTCCAAAGCTCAGGCGGAAAAATCATGGACGGCTCTATTAAACTCGAAGACAGAGACCTCACCTCATTCACTGAAAATGACTATTGCAAAATCCGCGGAAACGAAGTATCTATGATCTTTCAGGAACCAATGACCTCCCTTAATCCGGTGTTAACAATCGGAGACCAAATTACCGAAGTGCTGATTTACCATAAAAACATGAAGAAAAAAGAAGCCCGCCAAAAAGCTGTTGAACTTTTGCAGATGGTCGGTTTCTCCCGGGCAGAGCAAATGATGAAGGAGTATCCGCACCGGCTGTCCGGCGGAATGAGGCAGAGGGTAATGATTGCCATCGCACTCAGCTGCAATCCTAAACTGCTCATTGCCGATGAACCGACGACAGCGCTGGATGTGACAATACAATCCCAAGTTTTGGAACTCATGAAAGATCTTTGTCAGAAGTTCAACACGTCAATTCTTCTCATCACACACGACTTAGGTGTCGTGTCGGAAGCAGCTGACAGAGTAATTGTCATGTACTGCGGACAAGTCGTGGAAAACGCCACCGTCGACGATTTATTTTTAGAGCCGCTTCATCCTTACACAGAAGGCCTGCTGACGTCGATTCCGGTCATAGATGGAGAGATTGATAAATTAAATGCGATTAAAGGCAGCGTGCCGACACCGGATAACCTGCCGCCGGGGTGCCGTTTTGCCCCAAGGTGCCCGAAAGCCATGGATAGATGCTGGACAAATCAGCCTTCGCTTTTGACGCACAAAAGCGGAAGAACGGTGAGATGCTTTTTATATGAGGAAGAGGGTGCCGAACAATCATGACTGCAGCTAATCAAGAAACAATCTTAGAGCTACGTGACGTAAAAAAATACTTCCCAATCCGCTCAGGCTTTTTTCAAAGAAAAGTCGGCGATGTAAAAGCGGTGGACGGTGTTTCATTTTCGTTAAAAAAAGGAGAAACACTCGGGATCGTTGGAGAGTCGGGCTGCGGAAAATCGACTGCCGGCAGGACGATGATCAGGCTTTATAAACCGACAGAAGGCCAAATCCTTTTTAAAGGGCAGGATATCTCCAATTTGTCAGAGGAGAAGCTGCGGAAAAGTGTCCGCAAAAATATTCAAATGGTTTTCCAAGATCCGTTTGCTTCTTTGAATCCAAGAAAAACGCTGCGTTCTATCATTAAGGAGCCGTTACATACGCACCACATGTATACGATGCGTGAACGAAACGAAAAAGTCGAAGAACTGCTTGCGAGAGTAGGTCTCCACCCGTCGTTTGCCAGCCGTTATCCCCATGAATTTTCCGGCGGCCAGCGTCAGCGGATCGGCATCGCCAGAGCGCTCACTTTGAATCCGGAATTGATCATCGCAGATGAGCCGGTTTCCGCACTTGATGTATCCATTCAGGCTCAAGTGATTAACTTAATGGAAGAATTACAGGAAGAATTTAATCTGACGTATCTATTTATCTCTCATGATCTAAGTGTCGTCCGCCATATCAGCGACAGAGTCGGAGTGATGTATCTAGGCAAAATGATGGAACTGACCGGCAAGCATGAGCTTTACGACCATCCGCTACACCCTTACACCCAAGCTCTTCTATCATCCGTTCCGGTTACAAGAAAAAAAGGATCTGTCAAACGTGAACGCATCGTTCTGAAGGGAGAACTGCCAAGTCCGGCTAATCCGCCAAAAGGCTGCGTTTTCCACACAAGATGTCCTGTTGCAAAGCCGATTTGCAAGGAACAAATACCAGAATTCAAAGAAGCTGCTCCCAGCCATTTTGTGGCTTGTCACCTTTATAGCTAATGTTGCCCGCACAGCTTTGAGAGGGGGTATGCACACTACATAAACAACAGCTGAGAAGAACGAACATTTCAAGAGGGGGAATATTGAATGAAAAGACGGAAAACCGCACTGATGATGCTAAGTGTATTGATGGTTCTGGCCATCTTTTTATCGGCCTGCTCGGGATCAAAATCGAGCAGCAGCAGTGAGAAAAAATCAAACGGAAAACCGCAGCAAGGCGGGGATTTGGTTGTGGGTTCAATCGGAGCGCCAACACTTTTCAACTCACTATATTCAACTGATGAATCGAGTACAGATATTGAACAAATGATTTACAGCTTTTTAACAAAAACAGATGAAAACTTAAATGTCAAAATGTCACTGGCGGAAAGTGTGAAAGAGCTGGATGGCGGTTTGAAATATGACGTGAAAATCAAAAAAGGCGTTAAGTTCCACGACGGAGAAGAGCTTACTGCCGATGATGTGGTCTTTACGTACAACATTCCATTGAACAAGGATTACAAAGGAGAGCGCGGCTCGAACTTTGAAATGCTGAAATCGGTAGAGAAAAAGGGAGATTACGAGGTTTTATTTACATTGAAGTACAAAGACCCTAACTTCTATAACAACACGTTAGACAGCTACGGAATTCTGCCGGAGCACATTTTAAAAGATGTACCGGTTGCAGAGCTTGAGGATCATGATTTTAATAGAAAAAATCCAATCGGCTCGGGTCCTTTCAAATTTAAAGAATGGAAAGACGGGCAATACGTCAAGCTCGTTGCCAATGATGACTACTATGACGGCCGTCCGTACTTAGACAGCGTCACGTATAAAATCATTCCTGACGCCAATGCAGCGGTTGCCCAGCTTCAAGCGGGAGATATCGATTTCTTTAACGTGCCGTCAACGGATTATAAGACAGCGGAATCGTTTAATAATGTCAAAGTCGTTACAGATTTGGCGCTGAGCTACGCGTATATCGGCTGGAATGAGAAAAACGAGCTGTTTAAAGACAAAAAAGTGCGTCAGGCGCTCACCACCGCATTAGACCGTAAAACGATGGTGCAAACCGTATTGGATGGGGACGGTGAGGTCGCTTACATCCCGGAAAGCCCTGCTTCATGGAATTACCCGAAAGATGTAGAGGTTCCTAAATTTGAATACAATGTGAAAAAAGCGAAGAAGATGCTGAAAGAAGCCGGCTGGGAAGATACTGATGGTGACGGTTTCTTAGATAAAGACGGCAAAAAATTCGAGTTTACACTGAAAACGAACCAAGGAAACAAAGTTCGTGAAGACATTGCAGTTGTTGTCCAAGAACAGCTGAAGAAAGTCGGTATTAAAGTAACGCCGCAAATCGTGGAATGGAGCGCGTTAGTCGAACAGACAAGTGCCCCTAACTGGGACTATGACGCAATGGTTTTAGGGTGGAGTTTGTCCACGTTCCCGGATCATTACGATATCTTCCATTCAAGCCAGTCTAAAAACGGCTTGAATAATATGTGGTACAAAAACCCTGAAGTTGATAAGCTTCTCAAAGATGCAAAATCAATCAGTGACCGTAAGGAATATTCTAAAGCCTATGAAAAAATTTATCAAAAGCTTGCTGAAGACCAGCCGTACACCTTCCTTTATTATCCGAACAACCATATGGCGATGCCGGCTAATTTAGAGGGTTATGTGTATCATCCGAAACGCAAGCTGTACCAAATTGAAAAATGGTGGCTTGCCCAATAAATTTCCCTTGCAGGGGAGGGAGCGCGTTTCCTTCCCCTTTAATTTTGAAAAAGAACAACGAAGGGGACAAGAATATGGTTACATATATCATTCGAAGAACGCTATCTTCGATTCCTATTTTATTGGGAATTACAATTTTGTCTTTCGTTATTATGAAAGCCGCTCCGGGAGATCCGATGACGCTTATGATGGACCCGACGATCAGCCAGGCAGACAGGGCGCAGTTTATTGAAAAATACGGCCTCAACGATCCTGAGTACGTTCAATATTTAAAATGGCTCGGCAATATGGTTCAAGGGGACTTCGGCACGTCCATCATCAGAAAAGGGACGCCTGTTTCAGAACTGATTTTAGCACGGCTGCCCAACACACTCCTCTTGATGCTGGTGTCAACGATATTGGCGCTGATCATTTCCATCCCATTCGGGGTCATTTCTGCGAAAAAACCTTATTCGAAGTTGGACTACGGCATTACATTTACTTCATTTATCGGTTTGGCGATTCCGAATTTTTGGTTCGGACTGATTTTAATTATGGTGTTTGCTGTGAATCTCGGCTGGTTCCCGACCGGGGGAGTCGCAACGCTTAACGCGGATTTTAGTTATGTAGACCGAATTCATCATTTGCTTTTACCCGCTTTTGTGCTGGCGACAGCTGATATGGCAGGCTTAACGAGATATACAAGATCCAATATGATCGATGTGTTAAACCAAGACTATATTCGGACTGCCAGATCAAAAGGTTTCAAAGAGAATCGAGTATTGTTTAAGCATGGCTTGCGGAATGCGCTATTGCCTGTTATTACGATCTTCGGTTTAATGATTCCCTCCTTTATCGGCGGAGCGGTTGTCGTAGAGCAGATTTTCACTTGGCCGGGGTTAGGAAAGCTGTTTGTCGATTCGGCATTCCAACGCGATTATCCGGTTATCATGGCAATGACTGTGATCTCGGCGGTTCTTGTCGTTGTCGGAAACCTCATTGCAGACATCCTTTACGCGATTGTTGATCCGCGGATCGAATATTAAAAGGAGGGAAACAGAGATGTCAGAGCTGCAAACAACTCCCTCGCCGGAGATCAGGCTGAAAGAAAATATTTCGAAAAAACCAGAGACGATGACCAAGATCTTCTGGGACAAATTCTCGAAAAACAAACTGGCTATTCTAGGTGCCGTCATTCTGTTTATCATTATTATGTCGGCTGTTTTCGCTCCTTTAATTGCGCCTTATCCCCAAGAGCAGCAAAGCCTGCTTGATAAATATAAGGCGCCGGGCCTTGAACATCTGATGGGAACAGATAAATTCGGCCGAGATATTTTCAGCCGAATCTTGTATGGGGCGCGTGTCTCTTTATTGGTTGGTTTTGCGTCAGTAGTCGGTTCGATTTTGATCGGAACGGTTTTAGGGGCGTTAGCGGGATATTTCAGAGGAATAGTCGATGCTGTCATTATGCGTTTGGTCGACATTGTATTATCCATTCCTGATATCTTCTTGTTGATCACGCTTGTTACCATCTTTAAGCCTGGTGTGGACAAACTGATTTTAATTTTCTGTCTCACCGGCTGGACAACAACGGCACGATTGGTAAGAGGAGAGTTTCTATCGCTTCGTTCAAGGGAATACGTTCTGGCTGCTAAAACAATCGGAACGAAGACTCACAAAATTATCTTTTCACATATTCTCCCCAATGCGTTAGGACCGATTATTGTGTCAGCAACATTAAAGGTAGGTTCAGTTATTCTCGCTGAGTCAGCGCTGAGCTACTTAGGCTTCGGGATTCAGCCGCCAATCGCAAGCTGGGGAAATATGCTTCAAGATGCACAAAATTTCACAGTGATGATTCAGGCATGGTGGTATCCATTATTTCCCGGGCTATTTATTTTAATGACCGTTTTATGCTTCAACTTTGTCGGTGATGGCCTGCGAGATGCACTGGATCCGAAAAATATTAAATAAAAATGAAAACAATATTTGTTATAAAATATAACGAAAACAGAAGAAAAGCAGATCTCTTTTTGTCAGAAAATCTACAAAGAGATCTGCTTTTTGTGATTCTTATATTAACCCAACGATTCCAGATTTCCTCAATTTCTTTGGAATAATTTCTCTATCCCTTGCCTATACTGTGGACAACAGTTTTTATAAAAGTGAGGGGTTAGAGATGTTATTTCTTCATGATGTGTGGGTCAATTGGTTTGAAGGGGAAGAAAATGGCTACAATGTTTGCCACTTTCACGAATGGCGCAAGGAAGATACGGTTGAGCTTTTGGATCAGGTGCCGCTGTTAAGGGTGCCGTCGGTACTGTTTCATTACATAGAAAACGATTTATCTGAGCTTCCTAAAGATTTGCTTGAAGATATACATCAGAAATCGTACATTCGGAAAAATCATGAGCGGACAAAGCTTGAGTATTGTTTTGTCGTAACAGACGGAATCGGCATTTTGGCTGTTGACACAATCGGCTACACGATCCCTGTCAGAAAAAGTCGTCTGATCCCAAGACAGGAGCAGCTCGTTTATGAAATGGTAAAAGATGTAGAGCCTGAAACATATGAATTTGAGCCAAAGAAGCTCGAATCCTCCAAAGAATATCATATTTTATCATTAGCACCAGAGCACGTCAGAGGGCTGACAAGAAAAGAACGGCAAATCAAGCAGTTGATGTTTATGGCGCTGGACCAATTAAAAGGGCTGGAAAACCGCGCTGAAATCGGCTACTGGTACACAGAATGGAACCCGCATATGTATGAACAAATCAAACGGATGAGCTTTGAAGAGATTTGGGACATGCTGTATAACGAAACAATTGAAGGCTGGTCGGACAAGCATTTGGCTTTTTGCGAAAACCTGATAAAAGGACAGCCTTTTTTCGAAAAGCTATGGGAAATGGAAAACGAATCAAAGGTAAACTGAAAAAAACCGCTCTTTGCAAAGAGCGGTTTTTTGATCAGCGTCTTTTTCGGCCAAGACCCATGGCGTTCTCCATTTTTTTCAGCATTTTGTTCGCTGTCCGGTTCGCACGTTCCGCGCCTTCATCAAGAATACGGTCTAATTCATCAGATTCAATCAGTTCATGATAGCGATCCTGGATCGGTTTTAATGCGTTAACCACGACTTCTGCCAAATCCCCTTTAAACTCGCCGTAGCCTTTCCCTTCGTACTTAGCTTCAAGCTCTTGAATCGTCGTATTGCCAAGGATTGAATAAATTGTAAGAAGGTTGGAAACGCCCGGTTTGTTTTCCTTATCAAATTTCACAATGCCCTCAGAATCTGTCACAGCGCTTTTGATTTTCTTTTCAAGAAGCTTTGGTTCATCCAGCAAGGTAATATAAGATTTTTGGTTCGAATCGGATTTGCTCATTTTCTTCAGCGGATCATTAAGAGACATGATGCGTGCGCCGACTTTAGGAATTTTCACTTCCGGAACCGTAAAGATGTCGTTATATTTTTTGTTGAAGCGTTCTGCGAGATTCCGCGTCAGCTCAAGGTGCTGCTTTTGATCCTCGCCGACAGGCACAAGATCCGTTCCATACAGCAGAATATCAGCGGCCATCAGCGGCGGGTACGTTAGCAGTCCGGAGACGACAGCTTCATTGCCTTTGGACTTGTCTTTAAATTGAGTCATCCTTTCGAGCTCGCCGATATACGCGACACACTGCATCATCCATCCGGCCTGCGCATGCGCGGGAACCTCTGATTGAATAAACAATGTTGCTTTTTCTGGATCAAGCCCGACAGCTAAGTATAGCGCCGCCAGACTGCGGATATTCTTTCTGAGCTGAATCCGGTCTTGAGGCACAGTGATCGCATGCTGATCCACGATGCAAAAATAGCTGTTATAATCATTTTGCAGTTCGACAAATTGCTTCATTGCACCGATATAGTTGCCGAGCGTAACAGATCCGCTTGGCTGAATACCTGAAAAAATCGTTTGTTTCATGAAAACATCAACCTCATTTCTTAAAACATAATAAAAAGGCTCATTCTTCCCCTGTAAAAAAGGGACGAATGAACCGTGGTGCCACCCTGATTATTCCATTAAAATGGAATCACTCTGACGTTTTTAACGGAGACTGCTCCGGCTGAGCCTACTTTTTCGGATTCGGTCAGCTGCTCCAAAGTCCATTCCACATTGCCCGTTATCTGCTCCCAGCACCGCAGACTCTCTTCAAACAGGTGAAATGTGTACTACTCTTTTTCATAGCACGCTTTTCTTTTGATTGCTTCATTATAAATCAATTATAACCAATTGTCATCATGAAAAAACATTCTTTTCCCAGTAACATGGTAATGATATAAAAATCACGAACACGCCGCCAAATCCCTAAATGATAACTGCTATCAGCGTGAAAACAGCTAGATATTATATGTAAAAAGCAATATGGGAAGAAAACTGATTAAATAGTTTTTAATCAATTTATGCTTTAAATGGTAGAAGGATATTATGTTCGTGGAAGAAAAACTAACGAAGTTCAAATATTTTAAATTGATAAAATAATATTGCAATAAATTATTTGTTTCATTATAATGAACTTGTTCACTCTATTGTTACAGCTTTTTTACAAAAATAATCAGAAAAGACGGAACAGAATAAAAGTTATGGAAACACAGGTTCATTTGTCTGATATTTCTGAGGATTTAGCCGTAATGAGCTGAAAAAATTATATTAGGGGGTTTGCGAATATGAAAAAACGTTGGTCGATTGTCACGTTGATGCTCATTTTCACTCTCGTGCTGAGCGCTTGCGGCTTTGGCGGCAGCGGATCAAACGGTGAAGGAAAAAAGGACAGTAAAGGAAAGACGACACTTAACATTAATATTAAAACTGAGCCGTTCTCCTTACATCCGGGATTGGCAAATGATTCAGTATCAGGCGGTGTCATCCGTCAGACTTTTGAAGGATTGACACGCATCAATGCAGATGGAGAGCCTGAAGAAGGCATGGCTTCTAAAATTGAAACGAGCAAAGATGGAAAGACATATACGTTCACTATTCGTGATGGCGTGAAATGGTCTAATGGTGACCCTGTAACAGCACAAGATTTTGAATATGCTTGGAAATGGGCGCTTGATCCTAATAACGAATCACAATATGCTTACCAGCTTTACTACATAAAAGGTGCTGAAGCGGCGAATACCGGCAAAGGCAGTCTTGATGATGTGGCAGTAAAAGCTGTAAACGACAAAACGCTAAAGGTTGAATTAAATAACCCGACTCCATATTTCACTGAATTAACGGCGTTCTATACGTATATGCCGATCAACAAAAAAATTGCAGAGAAAAATAAAAAGTGGAACACAAATGCCGGAGATAATTATGTATCGAACGGGCCATTCAAAATGACGGCATGGAAACACAGCGGATCTATTACTCTTGAGAAAAATGACCAGTATTGGGAGCAAGACAAAGTCAAACTGAAGAAAATTAAAATGGTTATGATCAACAATACCAATACTGAACTGAAAAAATTCCAAGCTGGTGAACTTGATTGGGCCGGTTTGCCGCTCGGACAGCTTCCGACTGAATCGCTCCCTACTTTGAAAAAAGACGGTTCTTTACATGTTGAGCCGATGGCAGGTGTGTATTGGTACAAATTCAATACTGAAGCGAAACCGTTAGACAACGTCAATATCCGTAAAGCATTATCTTATGCGATTAACCGCCAATCAATTGTTGAAAACATTACACAAGGTGAACAAATCCCGGCAATGGCTGCGGTGCCACCGACAATGAAGGGGTTTGAAGATAACAAAGAAGGCTACTTCAAAGACAACGATGTCAAAACGGCAAAAGAATACCTTGAGAAAGGCCTGAAAGAAATGGGCTTAAGCAAGGCATCTGACCTGCCGAAAATCAAATTGTCTTATAACACTGATGACGCGCATGCGAAAATCGCTCAAGCTGTACAAGAAATGTGGAAGAAAGATTTAGGCGTGAATGTTGAGCTTGATAACTCAGAATGGAATGTATATATTGATAAGCTTCACAGCCAAGATTATCAAATCGGCCGTATGGGCTGGCTCGGCGACTTCAATGATCCTATTAACTTCCTTGAATTGTTCCGTGACAAAGACGGAGGCAATAACGATACTGGCTGGGAAAATCCAGAATTCAAAAAGCTCCTGAATCAGTCACAAACTGAAACAGATCCAACAAAACGTGCAGAGCTGCTGAAAAAAGCAGAAGGTATTTTCATTGATGAAATGCCGGTTGCTCCAGTTTATTTTTATACGATTCCTTGGGTGCAAGACGAAAATCTGAAAGGAACCATCCTTACTGGAACCGGAGAAATTTATTTCAGAAACGCGTACTTTCAATAAGTCTTATTTGTAAAAACAATAACCTCAAGGTATATGGGGACCTATTTCCCATATACCTTTCTTACTGAAAGAGTATAAAAATGTAAAAACCATGGAGGTGTTCCCCCTTGCTAAAATATATCGGAAGACGCTTAGTCTATATGATTATCACATTATTTGTGATTGTAACTGTGACATTCTTCTTAATGCAGGCAGCACCGGGCGGGCCATTTTCAGGTGAGAAAAAGCTTCCGCCTGAAATTGAAGCAAACTTAAATGCGCATTACGGCTTGGACAAGCCGCTGTTTGTACAATACGCCAGTTATTTGAAATCAGTTGCAATGTGGGATTTCGGACCGTCATTTAAATATAAAGGTCAGAGTGTTAACGACCTGATCAGTTCAGGTTTCCCCGTTTCATTCACTCTCGGAGCAGAAGCTATTCTCCTCGCTTTAGCGTTTGGTGTATTGTTTGGGGTCATAGCAGCTCTTTACCATAATAAGTGGCAGGATTATACCGTCGCGATTTTAACGATATTCGGTATCTCAGTTCCGAGCTTTATCATGGCGGCTGTTTTGCAATATGTGTTCTCCATGAAGCTTGATCTGTTTCCCGTCGCGGGGTGGGAGTCCTGGGCATACACCTTTTTGCCTTCAGTGGCACTTGCTTCCATGCCGATGGCGTTTATTGCCAGACTTTCCCGTTCAAGCATGATCGAAGTGTTAAACAGTGATTATATTCGCACAGCGAAAGCAAAAGGGCTGTCCCGTCCAGCAGTTACAGTGCGGCACGCCATCCGAAACGCGCTTTTGCCAGTCGTTACATACATGGGCCCGATGGCCGCGCAGGTCTTAACGGGAAGCTTTATTATTGAAACGATTTTTGGGATCCCGGGGCTGGGGTCACACTTCGTAAACAGTATTACAAACCGCGATTATACAGTCATTATGGGTGTAACGGTATTCTTCAGTGTTATCTTGCTATTGTGTGTATTAATTGTAGATGTGCTATACGGCATTATTGATCCAAGAATCAAGCTTTCCAAAGCAAAGAAAGGAGCCTAGGCCATGCAAAACATTCCGAAAAACCTGTTTGAACCAGCCGCAGCGAATGCCGGCGATGCAGAAAAAATAAGTAAAAAGAGCCTTTCCCTCTGGAAAGATGCGATGCTTCGCTTCCGCAGCAATAAGCTTGCAATGGTCGGGCTTATCATTATTGTTCTCATTATCCTTATGGCGATTTTTGCGCCGCTGTTCTCAAAGTATGATTATTCAACTACTAATCTCTTAAATGCGGATAAGCCGCCTTCAAAAGACCATTGGTTCGGAACAGATGACCTTGGACGGGACATTTTCGTCCGTACATGGGTAGGTGCGCGAATCTCGATCTTTATCGGTGTAGCGGCCGCTGTTCTTGATTTGCTGATCGGCGTGATTTGGGGAAGCATTTCAGGCTTCCGCGGAGGCAGAACGGATGAAATTATGATGCGTATCGCCGATATCCTTTGGGCAGTTCCTTCATTATTAATGGTCATCTTACTGATGGTTGTTCTGCCGAAAGGGCTGTTAACCATTATTATTGCCATGACCATTACGGGCTGGATTAATATGGCCAGAATCGTACGCGGTCAAGTGCTGCAGCTGAAAAATCAGGAGTATGTGCTTGCTTCACAGACACTCGGCGCAAAAACATCCCGTCTGCTGTTTAAACATATCGTGCCAAACGCGATGGGTTCCATTTTGGTTACGATGACATTGACAGTTCCGACTGCGATTTTTACAGAAGCCTTTTTAAGCTATTTGGGACTTGGTGTTCCGGCTCCGCTGGCAAGCTGGGGAACGATGGCTTCTGACGGATTGCCTGCATTGACCTATTATCCGTGGCGTTTATTCTTCCCTGCCGGTTTCATCTGCATTACGATGTTTGGCTTTAACGTGGTCGGCGACGGATTAAGAGACGCATTGGATCCTAAGTTACGTAAATAAGGGAGTGATACGGGTGACACGCCTATTAGAAGTAAAAGATTTAGCGATTTCATTTAAAACATATGGCGGAGAGGTTCAGGCGATCCGCGGGGTGAATTTCCATCTGAATAAGGGAGAGACGCTGGCCATCGTCGGAGAATCAGGTTCCGGAAAAAGTGTGACCTCTCAAGCGATCATGAAGCTGATTCCAATGCCTCCGGGTTATTTTAAGCGCGGTGAGATCTTGTTTGACGGAAAGGATCTGGTGCCGCTGTCCGAAAAAGAGATGCAAAATGTCCGTGGAAAAGATATCGGGATGATATTCCAGGATCCAATGACCTCTTTAAATCCGACGATGAAGGTCGGCAAACAAATTACGGAAGTTCTTTTTAAACACGATAAGATTTCAAAGGAAGCGGCGAAAAAACGCGCAATTGAACTGTTGGATTTAGTCGGTATTCCGATGCCGGAAAAACGGGTCAATCAATTTCCGCACGAATTTTCAGGCGGAATGAGACAGCGGGTTGTCATTGCCATGGCCCTTGCGGCGAATCCAAAGCTTCTGATCGCCGATGAGCCGACAACCGCTCTTGATGTAACGATACAAGCGCAAATTCTCGAATTGATGAAGGATTTGCAAAAGAAAATTGACACATCCATCATCTTTATTACACACGATCTTGGTGTCGTGGCCAACGTTGCAGACCGGGTCGCTGTCATGTACGCGGGGCAGATTGTAGAAACCGGCACAGTCGACGAGATTTTCTACGATCCGAGACATCCGTATACGTGGGGTCTGCTTGCATCCATGCCGACACTGGAAAGTTCAGGAGAGGAACAGCTGACTGCAATTCCGGGCACGCCGCCTGATTTGACAAACCCGCCAAAAGGAGATGCTTTTGCTTTGCGGAGTTCTTACGCGATGAAAATCGATTTTGAACAGGAGCCGCCAATGTTTAAGGTATCTGATACTCATTATGTCAAATCGTGGCTGCTTCATCCTGACGCGCCGAAGGCAGAGCCGCCTGAAGCGGTAAAAGCGAAAATGCGTAAACTGGCAAATACGTATGAAAAACCTGTCTTAGTGAGAGAAGGTGAATGAATTGACTGAGAAACTATTAGAAATCAAGCATTTAAAACAGCACTTTGTCACGCCGAAAGGAACGGTAAAGGCTGTAGACGATTTGTCATTTGATATCTATAAAGGTGAAACATTAGGGCTGGTTGGTGAATCTGGCTGCGGTAAATCGACAACAGGCCGAAGTATTATCCGGCTGTACGAGGCAACCGATGGCGAGGTGCTGTTTAATGGCGAAAATGTGCACGGGAAAAAATCACGGAAAAAGCTGCTGGAATTCAACCGCAAAATGCAGATGATTTTCCAAGACCCATATGCATCCCTGAATCCGAGAATGACAGTTGCTGATATTATTGCTGAAGGCCTCGATATTCATAAGCTGGCGAAAACGAAAAAAGAGCGGATGGAGCGGGTTCACGAGCTCTTGGAAACAGTCGGATTAAACAAGGAGCACGCAAACCGCTACCCGCATGAATTTTCCGGCGGCCAGCGCCAAAGAATCGGGATTGCCAGAGCTCTTGCCGTTGATCCGGAATTTATTATCGCGGATGAGCCGATTTCTGCTTTGGATGTATCCATTCAGGCGCAGGTCGTGAATTTAATGAAAGAACTGCAAAAAGAAAAAGGGCTCACATATCTGTTTATCGCCCACGATTTATCGATGGTCAAATACATCAGCGACCGCATCGGAGTGATGTATTTCGGCAAACTTGTTGAGCTTGCGCCGGCAGATGAGCTTTATGAAAATCCGCTTCATCCATATACAAAGTCATTGCTTTCGGCGATTCCGCTTCCCGATCCGGATTACGAGAGAAATCGCGCCCGCCAGAAATACGATCCGTCTGTCCATCAATTAAAAGATGGGGAAACGATGGAATTCCGTGAAGTTAAACCGGGACATTTTGTGATGTGCACGGAAGCGGAATTTAAAGCTTACTCATGATTCTTCAATCCTTCAAGAGAAACGTCTTGAAGGATTTTTTTGCGCAATCATAGAAAGTGAGAATTATAACATTTACAATTAGAGGAAAAAGCGGAGGCGAAATACGATTCAATTTCTGCATAACAAAAATGTTTTTGCGCTGCTGCTGTCTCAATCTCTTCAATCTTTAGCAGGAGTCCTTGTCACAATCGTTTTAATGGTCCGGGTCTATCAAATGACCGATTCCGTCTTTTTGGCGGGCCTTGTTTTATCGTTCATGTCGTTTGCGAGTATAGCAGCAAGCTTTTGCATCTCTGCGGTGCTTCGCAATCTCGGTTTTAAAAAGGTGCTTGCGGGCGCAAATCTGCTGAGAGCGGTCTTTGCGATACTGATGGCTTTTAGCGTCAGTCATCACGGACAGGTTTTCTTTTGGATAACGCTGCTGTTTGTGTTCTTTTTTTCTTTCGCGGGCGCCTTTTTTCAGCCAGCAAGATTTGCGCTGCTGCCGATGATCGTGCCAAAAGAGCAATATGTGAAAGCGAATGGCGTGATCTCCCTCTCAAACCAATTGTTTCTAACAGCAGGCTGGGGGCTGGGAGGCCTTCTTACGTATGCCGTACCTTTTGAACTCGTTGTCGGTGCAGCCATTTGCCTGTTTGTTCTTTCGGGGGCTTCGATTTGTTTGCTACAAGTAAATGAAGAAGCGGCTGATGGCACAGCTGAATCAGCATCTGCCAGAAGTATATGGAAGGATGTAATGATCATCCCTATTGTAAGAGACATTACTCTAATGGACATGATAGAAGCTTTGGCTGGTTCTGTTTGGTCATCTGCTATTCTCCTCGCATTTACTGCGGCTGTTTTGCATGAAACAGAGGTGTGGTGGGGGATGTTTAACGCTTCTTATTTTATAGGTGCCATTGTCGGCAGCGTGATTGCCATTCGCTTTTCTGCTTTTTTTGAGCGGAAAATGGGGTTTGCCATTATGTTCAGCTCGCTAGTCATGTCGGTGCTGACCCTTTTGTTCTCATTTTCTCCCATCCCGTTTTTATGCGCTCTCGCTTGTGCTGCAATGGGGCCTTTTTATCAGGTGCGTGATATTTGCCAGGAAACCGTGCTACAGGAGGTCATCCCGGAACAGAAGCGTATCGGGATCATGGCTGCCAAAAATGCGATTTTGACTCCTTGGTCAGGCGTCACCTACTCCATTATGGGGCTCGTGGCTGATGCGGCTGGTGCGAAAACGGTTTTTATCACAGCTGCCGCACTATATGGCATGACCTTTTTTATCGCATTGGCGCAGCCCCGTCTGCTTCATTATAAGAGAGAAACCCGCACTCCATGAGACCTTTTTGCATACACTTCACAATGAACCGAGCACCTGGCTGAAAAAAAATGAAACCAAGGCGGAAGTTCATACGTCTTTATAGATGTAAAGCTGTTTAAACAAGAAGAAATGGGGTATATCTAAAAGTATGAAGACAATGAACTCATAAGGAGCAAATCAATGAACTGGTATGAAAAGCTTAGCGAGTACTTTCCAATTGAAGAAATGAAATCAAAAGCGCATATGGAAGCTCTTTTGAAAGAGCGGAGCGATGTTTATCATAAAGATGAAGGCAGACATCATATCTTAATGTTTGCGGAATTCGACTCTTTTATCTTCGTTGATTATCTGTATGTGTCTAAGGATGCAAGAGGGCAGGGACTTGGCGGCAAATTGATCGCGAAGCTGAAAAAGAAAAATAAGCCGATATTGCTCGAGGTGGAGCCTGTGGATGAAGATGATGCTGATACAGAAAAACGCCTGAGATTTTATCAAAGAGAGCATTTCAACCATGCTCAGTCAATTGGGTACCGGCGCCGGTCATTGGCTACGAATGAAGTAAACAAGATGGAGATTCTGTACTGGTCACCGAAAACAGAATCAGAAGAAGAAATTCTTGAAGCCATGAAACAGACATATGAAAACATTCATACTTATAAAGATGAGAAATGGTACGGGGAATCATACGAAAAGACGGATGAGGTCCTGAAACTCATTGATGAAGAAAAACAAAAAAATATTTTCGATCAGTTAGACTAATTGAGAATCAGAACATATCATTGAAATTAAAAATTTGCTGGATTGACACATTTTTTTCTTAGGATACTGTTCACACTTACTTTTTTATAGTATAATACCTATAAAGATTCCTTTTTTAGAGTAATTTCAATTTAAGAATAAAATAGATGTTCATCCTACTAATTAGAGGAGTGAAGATGAATGGTTACACTATACACATCACCAAGCTGTACTTCATGCAGAAAGGCGAGAGCGTGGCTGGAGGAGCACGATATTCCATTTGAAGAAAGAAACATTTTCTCTGAACCTTTATCAATTGATGAAATAAAACAAATTCTGCGAATGACTGAGGACGGAACAGATGAAATCATCTCCACCCGTTCAAAAGTATTCCAAAAACTGAATGTGAACGTTGAATCTATGCCGCTGCAAGATTTGTACAGCTTGATCAACGAGCACCCAGGTTTGCTTCGCCGTCCGATCATCATTGACGAAAAACGTTTGCAGGTCGGATACAACGAAGACGAAATCAGACGTTTTCTGCCAAGAAAAGTCCGCTCTTTCCAATTAAGAGAAGCGCAGCGTTTGGCAAACTAATAGATCATATCATCAAAAGAAGGCTGAGTCATCAGCCTTCTTTTATTTTTCAACCTGCTGATAATAAATACTCGCAAGAATGACAAACGCGACCGTTAAAATGGGGAGGAGCGTTTCGATTGCCCCGTGCTGCGCCATAAAAAAGGACAGCTTTTTGTCACTGACAATCATTTCTCCGCCTGTATAAGCAAGCAGCCCGCTTCCCGCGTAAATCAGGAGCGGTATTTTCTCAAGTGCAATGTGGATGAGTTTGCTGCCCCAAATAATAACCGGCACCGATACACACAAACCTATGATAACGAGAGAAAATTCACCGTGTGACGCTCCCGCAACTGCTATGACGTTGTCCAGCGACATAAAGAGATCTGCAAGCACAATGGTTCGTATCGCTCTCCACAGGGAGGTGCTGCTTTTGATGTGCTGCGTGTCTTTTTTTTCAATCAGCAGCTGATATCCTAAATACAGCAGGAAAATGCCGCCGGCGCACTGCAAGAAAGGAATGTTCAAAAGATATACCGCTGCGCTTGTTAATCCGATTCTCATGGCAACGGCGATAAATGTTCCGAGAAGAATGGCTTGCTGCCTTTGCTTGTCCGGCAAATTTCTGCTGGCCATAGCAATGACGACCGCATTATCTCCGCCCAGGATCAGGTCGATCCCCACAATGACAAGCAGAGAAATCAGATAGTCATGCTCCATGAATCGGCACCTCGCTTTCGTTCCATCGCTTGTACTACTACTATATGAGACGGGTTGTATTTTATGATATCAGCCGCAGATATGCCGTTTTTTTGGGCAAAGGTGCATTTTTATTTCTTTTGCGGCGGTTTTATCATAAAATAGAAAGACAAAGGAATTCACACTGGCCTTGCTTCAAGGTTAAGATGTGGACGGAATGGGTAAAGTGTAGTAAAGTACTATTAATCGGGAGCTTAGATGTCCCTTCAACATCTTATATAGAAGGGAAGGTTGGCAAATGGAAATTGAAAGAATTAACGAGCATACAGTAAAATTTTATATGTCTTACGGAGATATTGAAGATCGCGGTTTTGACAGAGAAGAAATTTGGTATAACCGTGAGCGCAGTGAAGAACTTTTCTGGGAAGTCATGGATGAAGTTCATGAGGAAGAGGAATTCGCTGTGGAAGGCCCTCTTTGGATTCAAGTGCAGGCACTGGACAAAGGATTGGAAATTATCGTCACAAAAGCCCAGCTTTCCAAAGACGGACAAAAGCTCGAACTGCCGATTCCTGAGGATAAAAAGCAAGAACCAGCATCTGAAGATCTGGACGCCTTGCTGGATGATTTCCAGAAAGAAGAGCAAGACGTCAATCAGGAAGAGAAGGAGCAAAAGCTTCAATTTGTCTTGCGGTTTGGCGATTTTGAGGATGTTATTTCTCTATCTAAATTAAACGTTAACGGAAGCAAAACGACTTTATATTCGTTTGAGAACCGATATTATTTATATGTGGATTTTGGCAATATGACTGATGAAGAGGTTGAAAATCAGCTAAGCATCCTGTTGGAGTACGCAACTGAATCCTCAATCAGCATACACCGTCTTGAAGAATACGGCAAGCTGATTATTTCAGAGCATGCTCTAGAAACGATAAAAAAACACTTTGCATCATAAAAAACCGATTTCTTTTCAGAAATCGGTTTTTTTTATGCGCTGATATGCCATTTTTGAGGTGTGAAATCAAAAAACTGACATACGTGTGAAACAGACAGCGAGCAGGAGTCGGTCAATCTTTCCAGAAAGTATACCTCATCTGGAAAGGAGAGATGACAATTGTTTAGTGCTGTGACTGAAGATGGCCAAATGTTTCACCTTCTAGGCGCTCAGCGAAGCCAGAAATTAAAGCGGGGACGATTCTTCTGCCCGGTATGCGGGGGAGAGCTTGATGTAAAGCTTGGACTTCAAAAAGCGCCGCATTTCGCTCATAAACAGAACAAGTCCTGTTCGATAGACGCAGAACCGGAAAGCGCCTACCACTTAGAAGGAAAAAGACAGCTGTATGTATGGCTGAAAACGCAACTGGCATCTCCAGTATTAGAACCGTATATTAAGAACATCAATCAACGACCCGACATCATGGCAAAGATCAAGAGGCGCATGCATGCTGTTGAGTATCAATGTGCCACTCTTGCTCCAGATGTCTTTCAAAAGCGGACAGAGGGCTTCAAACAAGCAGGAATCATTCCGCAGTGGATTGTTGGAGGCAGCCGCTTAAAAAGAACATCGCCATCCTTTTATCAGCTAACCGCTTTCCATTGGCAGTTTATTCATGACCATCCTCACCGCGAGCTTTTATTTTATTGCCCCGAAACACGCTTTTTTCACCGGCTCAGCTCTAGTATACCGTTTTACACCAACCATTCTTTTTGCTCCGTACAAACGATTCCTATCCACCAAGCATCTGCAGGAGATCTCTTTTTTGCTGAATCTAAATCCTCATTGCGTTATGACAACTGGATGAAGGCCATTCATCGTTTTCGCCATAAACCCCATCGGTTCATCTCAAAAGAAACAAATCGCCTCAGGCTGCTGTTTTATGAGAAACGGCAGACGCCCCTTTCTTTTCTTCCGACTGAAGTGTTTGTCCCTGTTACAAAAGGGGCCGTTTTTAGAAGTCCTGTTTTTGTGTGGCAGGGGTTTCTTTATCTGTTTATAACAGATCTAGGGCATAAACGCGCGCCAATTCGCTTTTCAGCCGTTTTACAGCAGTGCAAACTGCACATTCATAAACAGAACATTGCGCTCAGATACGAATGCAGCGAAGATTGTCTTTCTGAAGCCGTTAAACAGTACATTGATTTTTTGTGCAAGAAGGGATTTTTAAGGGAGACTCAGAAAGAAGTATATATGCTGAATCAGCCTGCAGAGGGCGGACGCTCATTACAGGAACTCTTAGAAAGAGACCGCAGCTGTTTTATAGAATGAGTTTGTCTCATTTGGCTCACCCTAAGACAAAAGGTGGTGGGCTGGCTTTGAGAGGCACAAAAGGAAAGGTTTTTCGAGTTTTTACTGCTTTTTTGGCATTCGTTCTCTTCATTACTGCATATGATTTGACAAAAGGCAGTGAAAAACCGGAAGATATTCACAACGCAAGTTTATTGAGAAACAGCGGTTTTTTCAATTGGCTTGAATCAAAGAAAACAAGGGGGATCACCATGGCTGAGGAAAAAAAAGCAAACCAACTGCCTGACAGAAGTGAGGTAAAGGCAGAAGACACATGGAGACTAGAGGATATTTTTCCTAATGATGAGGCCTGGAATAAAGAATTTCAAGCTGTAAAAGAATTAATTCCGAATTTATCTAAGTATAAAGGAAAGCTGGCAGATTCAGCCGATCATTTATACGAGGCTCTTACGTTTCAAGATAAAGTGATGGAGCGGCTGGGCAGGCTGTACACATATGCGCATATGCGCTCTGACCAAGATACCGGGAATTCCTTTTATCAGGGGCTGAATGACAAGGCGGGAAACCTGTATACACAGGCCGCAAGCGCAACAGCTTATTTGGTTCCGGAAATTTTATCCATAGAAGAAGACAAACTGCAGCAGTTTATTCTTGAAAAAGAAGAACTGAAATTGTACTCCCATGCGATTGAGGAGATTACAAAGGAACGCCCGCACGTGCTGAGCGAGAAGGAAGAAGCGCTGCTTGCTGAAGCTTCTGATGTACTAGGTTCATCTTCCAATACGTTCAGCGTGTTAAATAATGCTGAGATTACATTCCCGTCCATTAAAGATGAAGAGGGAAATGAAAAGCAGATTACTCACGGCAATTTTATTAATTTCTTAGAAAGTGAGAACCGTGAAGTCCGCAAAAATGCATTTGACGCAGTATATAAAACATACGGACAATATAAAAACACAATGGCCACCACGCTAAGCGGCACTGTGAAAAAGGACAACTTCTACGCGAGAGTGAAGAAGTACAAGTCAGCGCGTGAAGCTGCGCTTTCTAACAACAGTATTCCTGAGGAAGTATACGACAACCTCGTCAAAACGATTGATAAGCATTTGCCGCTCCTGCACCGCTATATCGCGCTGAGAAAGAAAGTACTTGAGCTTGATGAAGTGCATATCTATGATCTGTATACACCGCTTGTGAAGGATGCGGGGATGAAGGTCACGTACGAGGAAGCAAAAGATTACATGCTGAAAGGTCTGGCGCCTTTAGGAGAAGAATACGCCTCCATTTTAAAAGAAGGGCTGGAAAACCGCTGGGTCGACATTTATGAAAATAAAGGCAAACGCAATGGCGCTTATTCATCTGGATCTTACGGCACGAATCCGTATATTTTGATGAACTGGCATGATAACGTCAATAATCTCTTTACGCTCGTGCACGAGTTCGGCCATTCCGTACACAGCTACTATACGAGAAAGCATCAGCCATATCCATACGGCAATTACAGCATCTTTGTCGCGGAAGTTGCATCTACGACAAACGAAGCGCTTCTTGGCGAATATCTGCTGAACAATTTAGACGATGAAAAACAGCGCTTATATATTCTCAACCATATGCTTGAAGGCTTCAGAGGAACGGTCTTCAGACAAACGATGTTTGCTGAATTTGAACATCTGATCCATACAAAGGCGCAAGAAGGGGAGCCGCTTACCCCTGAGCTTCTGACGAATGTTTATTACGACCTGAATAAAAAGTATTTCGGAGACGGCATGGTGATTGATAAGGAAATCGGCCTTGAATGGTCGCGGATTCCGCACTTCTATTACAATTACTATGTGTATCAGTACGCGACGGGATACAGCGCTGCCCAAGCGTTAAGCAGCCAGATTTTGAAGGAAGGAAAGCCGGCGGTTGACCGTTATATTGACTTCCTGAAAGCGGGAAGCTCACAATACCCGATTGATGTTCTGAAAAAAGCGGGCGTTGATATGACATCTCCAGAGCCAATCGAAGCTGCGTGCAAAATGTTTGAAGAAAAACTTGATGAAATGGAAGAGCTGCTGATGAAAGTCAAGCAGTCTTAAAAAAGAAGCCTGTGCAGAAATATGCACAGGCTTTTTTAAAACCCTTTAAAGGTTTTACGGTGGTTCAGGCGGTAGAGGGTAAACAAAATAGACAGAAACAGCAGAGGAGAGGTAATATAAAGCGGCAGCATCTGCATCATACCTAGTATATTCAAACAGAAAAAAACGGCTATGCACACAATTGAGATAACAGTATACATGATAGCGTTCCTCCTCGTCCTTTTTCCTTATTAGGATATGAGTGAATGTACTCCGTTATGTTTTGTGACAAAAATATGAACATTAAGCATAGAGGTTGCCAAAGTTCGACATCTTTTGTTATCATAAGGATGTGAAATTGATCACAAACAAACATTACCCCTTTGTTTGACCGTGAAAAATTTCTCCCATCCCCTTTGTTGTCGTTAAGACATATGAAACCGCGCTTATCCCGGCGCGGTTTCTTTAGTGTTATGAATAGAACGTATGTTTGGTTAGGGCCGCAAAAAACAGCCTCAAGCATATATACGCCTGCGGCTATTTTTCACATGATTGATATTCATCAGAATAAGTGCTGAGAGATTTCCAAAACATTCCGTGTTTGGCTTCCACTTTGGCAACCTTTTTAGCAAACGCCAATTTTTTCATTTCTTTTTCTACCTCTTCAAGGCTCAGGTCATATACCAGAGCAATTTCCTTCGAGGCAACGAAGCGGAAATATTCAATAAAACATTCCAGAGGCGGTGTTTCCGACGGCTTCGGCTCGTCGCCAAGCATCTCAAATAAGATTTCTTCATATACATCATATGAATAGCTGCCGGGTACTTTAAGTCCTTCGTCCTCATGCTGCGTATTGAAAAACGTCAGTGTCGGATTAACGGAAACATCCATCTCAGCGGCAATTTTCATGTCGCATTGAAGCGCCTTGACCGCGCTTTGAGAATGCAGTTCGTTTTTGAATTCTTCAAGGTCGAGACTCGTTTTTTCCGCAATTTCCAAAAGCACGTTTTCATTCGTAATATTTTTCTTTGAAACAAACAGACTCTCCTGCATATTTCTCAGAAATTGCATGCCGGCTTTTCTTCCTTGCAGTTCGGCTGCTTTAAAAGCGAGAGCAGCCATATAAGGCGATGAAAGAGGGTGGTCTTGCTCGAGCCAGACATTGCCGTCACACGACATGCCGGAGCGGCTCGCGATCTTTTCCCATGCCTCTGCAAGAAGATGCTTTTTCCGTTTCTTATTTAACGCGGTAAGGCTTGCTGAAGCGATAATGCGTAAGGTAAAAAAGCGTCCGTATCTGATTTTCAGCTTTTTCATGACGGGCTCTAAGGACCAGCATTCTGGACATAAAGGGTCTACAAACATATAAATTTCAAGCGGTTTTTTTGGATGGCCATGACAATGGGCGAAGTATTGCTCATGCTGAAAGTTTGTCAAGATGATCGATCCTCCGCTTCCGTTTGATTCACCATATGCCTTGCGGTCAATTCCAGCCGGCCAAACAAAAACTCACGAATCTCGCCCTCGAGCCCTACATGGTCCATTGCGTCGTTCATACAGCTGAGCCACGCATCAGCTCTCTCGTTTGTAATTGGAAAGGGAAGATGCCTTGCTCTGAGCATGGGGTGGCCGTGTTCCTCAGTATAAAGCGGAGGACCGCCTAGATACTGAGTCAAAAATTGCTTCTGTTTCCTGGCGGTTTCTGTTAAATCGCTCGGAAAAATCGGCTTCAGCAAAGGATGAGACGCGACACGCTCATAAAAAGTATCAACAAGTTGCGATAGAAGTTCCTCTCCAATCGCTTCATAAGGTGCGTTAAACGATTGTCCCATGTTGACTACTCCTTTAAATATGGCTAATAGGAATCATAAATCCTATTGCAAAAAGTAATTTTATATAGTACATCATTTCATCTATGATTTATTTTAGCAACAAGGCATCATTTCTACAAACAAACTGCCTTTTAAGCGTTTGTTAACAAGTTTCGGTTTACAGCCGAGGTTTGTATTTCATATCATATCACATAAAAATCAGGAATGCGTAGGATTTCACTTCGCAAAAAAACCAGAGGGCAAGAGCCGCTCTGGTTATGCGTAATAAGCTGAAGTTATTTTTTTTACATAGTTTTGCGTTTCTTTGAAGGGAGGAATGCCTCCGTATCGGTCAACATTTCCCGGTCCGGCGTTGTAAGCCGCTAATGCCATAGACACATTGCCGCCGTATTTATTCAGCATTTGTTTTAAATATTTCGTTCCGCCCTCCACATTTTGCTGCGGATCCAGTGGATTGGAAACGCCAAGTGAGCTTGCCGTTGACGGCATCAGCTGCATTAAGCCAAGCGCCCCTGCTCCGCTGACAGCTTTTGTATTAAAGCCTGATTCCTGCTTGATGACGGCACGGATTAGTTTTTCATCGACACCATATTTATCAGCGGCTTTTTTAATCGCGCTGTCAATGGAGAAGTCTCCCGAACTGATCTGTTTTGTTTCTTGTTTGTTTGAAGATAATTCTGGAGCAACTGTTTCTGTGCTCTCTGCCGCTTTTGTGATATAACCCGAATGGCTGTTTGTATATGAGTGAAGCCCATAAGCTGAAAGCAGTGACGGCGCTGTTGAAGATGCGCTGTTCAGCAGGCTGAGCGGGTTTGACGATGCAGAAGATGCTGGTGATTGCTGATTCGTTAGTCCGTTTGTATATTGGCTGAGCAAAGAGCTGAAGTTTGAGAGCGGGCTTTCCGCATCATTTTGAGTGCCTGTGCTCCGCGCATTAGATATGGACTGTAATGCCTGAAGCTGAAGTAAAGATGCCCAATTCGTTACGTTCACGATGTCATTCCACCTTATATAGACTTTCGTTTTTCTTCATAAAAACGCAAAATTTTATTTTTGGTTTCGCGCTGAGGAATGCTGTATTGCTGAAGCAGCTTCTCAAAGGCTTGTTGGCCCTCATGCCAGTCTGCCGCCTCAAATTCGATTTCAAAGTCCTCTTTATTTAAATATCGGCTGTGGTCTAAAACTATTAAGCCTTTTTCTGTTTCTTTTTCAGCACGGTTTGTTGCTAAAGATCCAAAGTATTGAATGGCGTCTGTGTTAATCTCAAGCTTGTGCAGCTGGTCCTTCACAGGGCCTTCGGGAACTGAAAAGCCAGCAAGATCCGATATCTCTGAAAGCCGCTGGTGCGTTTCCAGAAGCCCCACATCTGCAGGTTCTTTTAATGTCAGGACATATTCACCGTTTTTTCTGCGGATTCGAAGCGCAGCATGTTTTTGTTTCAGCGAAAAGCTGTCTGTGTCAAAATAGTGATTGTTTTGGTCTGTAAAATCTTTTTCTGTCAGCTTGAGTGCTAATGTTATTTTCTCAAATTCATGTTTGGTCAGCATGTTTTTAAATTCTATTTCAATTTCTTGGCTCATATTGTTCTTCCTTTCCGCCCTGTAAATCTTATTTTTACTATTATCTCTTTAGATGTTACGTTTATCAATATTGAGCTTGATATGATAAAATGAATCTGTACTTTTTTGAAAAAGGAGAGCATTATGCAAAACAGAATCGAAATCTTAAACGCAATATTATCGGATGATCAGCTTCGCCTTGCCTGTGAGGCAGAAGGAAATGAAGCGGAACGCAAGCCGTCAGGTCAAATGCTTGTTGATTCTGACCACT
Organism: Bacillus sp. 0102A; assembly: GCF_036765155.1. Taxonomy (NCBI): domain Bacteria; kingdom Bacillati; phylum Bacillota; class Bacilli; order Caryophanales; family Bacillaceae; genus Bacillus; species Bacillus sp. 0102A. The sequence continues at coordinate 47,934 of NZ_JBAIZW010000004.1, read as the reverse complement.
TTGCTTTTGTATACATACTTGAATTAGCAGATTCTTTTGAATATGTCATTATAAAGGAACATGTATGGCCGGAACTGAAGCAGGCCTATGCACAAAGAATTCCAGTTGTTTTAGAGGCGGGAGACGAATCAATAGAACTGGCTGGCCTGCATGAGGAACTGGAATATCTTTTAGAAAATATTAAAGATAATGTGAACTACGGAGAAGAAATGGAAGATAAAGTGAAACGCGTATTTTTATAGAAACTGGTTCGAATTGGGGGATGTATGATGGATGACAAACAATGGGAGCGTTTTTTAGTGCCGTACCGCCAGGCTGTCGAAGAGTTGAAAGTGAAGCTCAAGGGGGTACGCACACTATATGAATACGAGGATGTCCATTCGCCGATCGAATTTGTGACTGGACGCGTCAAGCCTGTGGCAAGCATACTTGAAAAAGCGAGAAAGAAAAGCATACCGCTGCATGAAATTGAAACCATGCAGGATATCGCAGGCCTTAGAATCATGTGCCAATTTGTCGATGACATCCAAATCGTAAAAGAGATGCTTTTCGCCAGAAAAGATTTCACCGTTGTGGATCAGAGGGATTATATTGCGGAACATAAAGAGAGCGGATACCGGTCATATCATCTTGTCGTGCTTTATCCCTTACAGACGGTATCCGGAGAAAAGCATGTTCTCGTGGAAATACAGATCCGTACGCTGGCGATGAATTTTTGGGCCACCATTGAGCATTCATTGAACTATAAATACAGCGGAAACATTCCTGAAAAAGTAAAACTAAGGCTTCAGCGTGCTTCTGAAGCAGCTTCCCGGCTTGATGAAGAGATGTCGGAGATCAGGGGTGAAATACAGGAAGCTCAAGCTGCCTTTTCAAGAAAGAAAAAAGGAAGCGAGCAACAATAGTAAAGGGGAAGAAAAGCATGAAATTTGCCGTATCATCAAAAGGAGATCAAGTTTCTGATACGCTGAAAAGCAAAATACAGGCGTATTTATTGGATTTTGATATGGAACTGGATGAAAATGAACCGGAAATCGTCATTTCAGTCGGAGGCGACGGAACGCTTTTGTATGCTTTTCACAGATACAGCGACCGCTTGGACAAAACAGCATTCGTAGGCGTTCACACGGGTCATCTGGGGTTTTACGCCGACTGGGTTCCTCATGAAATTGAAAAGCTTGTTCTTGCGATTGCGAAAACGCCGTATCATACAGTCGAATATCCGCTTCTCGAAGTGATTGTGACCTATCACGAAAACGAGCGGGAAGAAAGATATTTAGCATTGAATGAATGTACAATTAAAAGCATAGAAGGAAGCCTTGTGGCTGATGTGGAAATCAAGGGGCAGCTCTTTGAAACCTTCCGGGGAGACGGCCTTTGCCTGTCAACGCCATCCGGCAGCACAGCCTACAATAAGGCGCTGGGCGGAGCGATTATCCATCCGTCTATCAGAGCGATCCAGCTCGCGGAAATGGCTTCTATTAATAACCGTGTATTCCGGACGGTCGGATCGCCGCTGCTTCTCCCTTCCCATCATGATTGCATGATTAAGCCGAGAAACGAAGTTGACTTTCAAGTGACAATTGACCATTTAACCCTTCTTCATAAAGACGTGAAGTCGATTCGCTGCCAAGTTGCATCCGAAAATGTAAGGTTTGCGAGATTCCGTCCGTTTCCATTTTGGAAAAGAGTTCAGGATTCGTTTATCGGAAAAGGTGAATAGAAAGAGGACGTATCGTGGAGCATTTTTTTATCAGAAAGAACATCACTTCCGCTGAAAACGGAATGACTGTAAAGGAATATGCAGGTGAACTGGGAATTTCGAAACGTCTGTTAACCGATATCAAGTTTGGCGGGGGAGACCTGCTGATCAACGGTGAGCATGTAACGGTCAAATACGTTTTGAGAGAGGGAGATTTTCTTGTCGTGAAGTTTCCTGAGGAACAGGTGAGTGAGACGTTATTGCCAGAGCCTGTTCCGCTTGATATCTTGTATGAGGATGAGCATGTGCTTGTGATCAACAAGCAGCCTTATGTATCATCAATCCCCTCGAGAGAGCACCCATCCGGCAGCATTGCGAATGGAATGATCCATCATTATCAAAAAAACGGAGTGCGGGCGACAGTTCATCTTGTCACCCGGCTGGACCGGGATACATCAGGTCTCATGCTTGTTGCCAAGCACCGCTTTGCCCACTCGATTTTATCGTCAGCGCAAAAAAGCGGGCTTGTGAAACGCCGGTATGCGGCAGTGGTCCACGGGCGGATGACACAGATGGAAGGAACAGTCGATGCTCCGATTGGCAGACATCCTGACAGTATTATTGAACGGATCGTGACACCGGACGGCCAGAAGGCTGTTACCCATTTTCATGTCACACACGCAACTGACGAGATCACATCGGTGACATTGCAGCTTGAGACAGGCCGGACCCATCAAATTCGTGTACATATGAGCTACCTCGGGCACCCGCTGTGCGGTGATACACTGTATGGCGGAACGAGACGGGAAATTGGCCGGCAGGCTCTGCACAGCGAGCAGCTTTCGTTTATCCATCCGCTGACGCAGGAGAACATGGTGTTTCATGCTGCACTGCCTCAAGATATGAAAGAACTGATAAAAGGAGAGAATCCGTAATTCTCTCCTTTTATATTGGGCGAAATCTTGATTCGTCATAAGGCAGGGAGCTTGGAACAGAGACGGTCTCTAGTTCTGGAAAGCGAAAGCCTGTCAGTTTATTTCCGAATACGCAGCCTGTATCAATGTTGATGGTGCGATTGACTTTCCGGGGCTCTTTCACAGGTGTATGGCCGTATACCACCCAAGTTTTACCGCTATAGGATGCAGCCCAGTCACGTCTGACAGGTCTGCCGTCCGGATACGTTTCACCCGTCACATCGCCGTAAAGCACAAAGTCTTTCACTCTGCGGGTAAATTTTCCGATATCGTCAGCCTTTATGCCAGCATGGGCGACAACTAATTCTCCGTTATGTAAGATGTCGTAAAGCGGCGCCGTTTCGTACAGCTTCATAAACTGTTCGCTGACTGTTTTTCTTTCTTCTGTAGAAAGTTCTTCAAGCTCTGCCGCTGTTGTTTCGAGGCCATGCATCACTTTCACGGGGTTTCCTTTTAAGTAGCGGTACAGCTTATTGCAATGATTTCCCGGAACATAACGTACAGCGCCTTTTTCGTAAGCGCCGGCTACAAAGCGGATGACCTCAATCGATTTCGGTCCTCTATCAGTTAAATCTCCGGCAAAAACAAGCACCCTGCCTTCTTCGTGGACAGGCACTCCATTTTTCATTGTATAGCCAAGCTTTTGGATTAATGCCATCATTTCATCATAGCAGCCATGAATATCGCTGATTATATCGTAAGCCATGCGTGATCCTCCTTGCCGATTGTTTTATTTATTATGGAGCAAAGTGCTGCGAGTCATCACAGGCTTTTATGTGCAAATTATAGAAGAATTATTTTCTAAACAGGAATAAGACCTTTTTACTTTATTTTTTATCATCATCCTTGTTAAAATCGCGTTATGTTTTTTAAAAAATGAGGTTTTGTTCTTTGATTGAGAACTGAAATAACCCTGACCTAAAAAGGAGGTTCTGATTATGGCGCATTCATCTGTCGCATCTTTAGTTGTTGTACTTATCGTTGCATTTTTAACACCCATCCTTTTGCACCGCTTTAAACTGACGATCCCGGTTGTTGTTGCAGAAATCATTATGGGGCTGATTATCGGAAAAAGCGGTCTTAATTTAGTTGTCGAGGGTGATACATGGCTTGAGACGCTTTCTTTGCTCGGATTTATCTTTTTAATGTTTTTAAGCGGGCTTGAAATTGATTTTTCATCGTTTGAGAAAGGAAAGAAAAAGCAGCTCCTGCCGAACGGCAAAGCGGCGCCTAATACGTTTGCTACGGCGTCCATTATTTTTGCCGGTATATTTATTTTATCATTGCTGCTGTCCTATGGGTTCGTCTTGGCAGGATTTATCGAAAATGCGTTTTTAATGACGCTAATTATTTCAACGATTTCGTTAGGTGTTGTCGTTCCAACGTTAAAAGAAGAACGGATTATGAATTCAAATATCGGGCAGATTATTTTGCTTGTTGCCGTGATTGCTGATTTGGTCACGATGATTCTTCTTGCTGTGTTTTCTTCTCTATACGGAGAAGACAGCGGGAACATGTGGCTCTTGATGATCCTGTTTGCAGCCGGAGTGGTGCTTTACTTTTTCGGCCGGGTCTTTAAACATCGCTCATTTGTTGAGTCGATGTCAAAAGGGACGATTCAGATCGGGACGCGTGCCATTTTTACGTTAATTATCGTACTGGTTGCCCTGTCTGAATCACTTGGGGCGGAAAATATTCTCGGCGCTTTCTTAGCGGGGGTTCTCGTTTCCCTTCTTTCGCCAAACAAAGAACTTGTTCAGCAGCTGGATTCATTCGGCTACGGGTTCTTAATTCCGATTTTCTTTGTAATGGTCGGTGTGAAGCTCGATATTTGGACCCTTTTCCAAGATCCGAAAATTTTAATCATGATCCCGCTTCTGCTTTTGGCGCTGTTAGTCAGCAAAATCATTCCTGTCCTGTACTTGAAGAAGTGGTATGATAAACGAACCACTTTGGCGTCTGGTTTCCTGCTGACATCAACGCTCTCGCTCGTGATTGCCGCTGCGACAATCGGACAGCAGCTTCACGTGATCAGCGCAAATATGTCAGGAGCGCTGACGTTAGTAGCCGTCATTGCCAGTATTTTTTCGCCGGTCTTATTTAAAAAATTATACACACGGGAAGAGCACCCGGAGGAGAAAAAGACAATTACGTTTATCGGCGCAAACCAAATGACATTGCCTGTTACTCTTGAACTGCCGGAAGAGGAGTATGACGTGCGTGTTGTGCATGTCTATCAAGAGAATGCGGAGGAAAAGCTGTCAGAATCAGTATTTACCGTTGAAGCCATCTCTGACTATGAACACCAGACGCTTGAATCACTGGGCATTTTTGATGCAGATATCCTGGTTGTCGCAACTGGGAATGAAGACATGAATGCGGACATTGCGTTACTTGCAAAAGAAAAAGGAACAGGAAGAGTCATTGCCAGCGTTGGATCACCCGAGAATGAAGCAACTTTGAAGGCGCAGGGAATCAACATCTTTTCTATTCTGCTGTCGACAAAAACACTGCTTCGCGCGCTAATAGAAGCGCCTGGTGTCATGAAGCTGCTCACGAACCAAGAGTCTTCTCTGTATCAAATTAATATGGAAAACAGCACGTACGACGGTGTGATTTTACGGGAATTCCCTTTTACAGGAGACGTCATCTTTGTCAGGATTTTTAGAGGTGTGGACAGCATCGTTCCTCATGGGGATACAAGGCTGAAACTGGGAGACCGCTTAATTGTCACCGGGTCTAGGGTGTATGTAATGGAACTTAAGAAAACATTAGAAGGATAAACCTTGACCAAATAGGGATTCGTGTTAATATAGAGGTGCAACAACAATTCAATATGTATTCGTATAACCACTAGGGGTGTCCTTCATAAGGGCTGAGATAAAAGTGTGACTTTTAGACCCTCATAACTTGAACAGGTTCAGACCTGCGTAGGGAAGTGGAGCGGTATTTGTGTTAGTTTACTACGCCAATTCCAAACCACTTTTCCTTGCGGGAAAGTGGTTTTTTTATTTATCAGACAGGGGGAATGACGTGTGAAATTTTCAGAAGAATGCCGCAGTGCAGCCGCAGAATGGTGGGAAGGGAGCTTTGTCCATCCGTTCGTTCAGGGAATCGGTGATGGAACGCTTCCGATTGACCGTTTTAAATACTACGTGCTTCAGGATTCTTATTATTTAACGCATTTTGCCAAGGTGCAATCGTTCGGCGCCGCTTATGCGAAGGACCTTTATACAACGGGCCGGATGGCAAGCCACGCCCAAGGTACATATGAGGCGGAAATGGCGCTTCACCGCGAGTTTGCGGAGCTGCTGGACATCAGTGATGAAGAGCGTAAGGCCTTTAAGCCGTCTCCTACAGCGTACTCTTATACATCCCATATGTACCGTTCGGTTTTGAGCGGAAATTTTGCTGAGATCTTAGCGGCCCTGCTACCGTGCTACTGGCTGTATTACGAGGTTGGCGAGAAATTGCTGATATGTGATCCGGGGCATCCGATTTATCAGAAGTGGATCAGCACATACGGCGGTGACTGGTTCAGACAGCAGGTCGAAGAGCAAATCAACCGCTTTGATGAGCTGGCGGAAAACAGCACGGAGGAAGTGCGTGCCAAGATGAAAGAGAATTTTGTTATTTCAAGCTTTTATGAGTATCAATTTTGGGGAATGGCCTATCAAAAAGAAGGCTGGTCTGACCGCGGCATAAAAGAGGTGGAGGAATTTGGAGCTTCACGCCATAACTGATGACTGCAAGCCGGTTGAAACGTTAGCGAGAGTCATCATAGAGATTCAGAATGAAGTTGATTACATTCACATTCGAGAACGGTCTAAATCGGCGGCTGACATTTTGAAACTGCTTGAGCTTGTTTCTGAAGGCGGGGTAGATAAACGAAAATTGGTCATGAATGGGCGAGTGGATATTGCACTTTTTTCATCTATTCATCGCGTGCAGCTGCCGAGCAACAGCTTTTCACCGAAGCAGGTCAGAGCCAGATTTCCCCACCTTCATATCGGGCGGTCAGTGCATTCACTGGAGGAAGCCGTTCAAGCAGAAAAGGAAGATGCGGACTACGTATTGTTCGGCCATGTGTTTGAAACGGATTGCAAAAAGGGTCTTGAAGGCAGAGGCATGTCCTTGCTGTCAGAAATCAAACAGCGGATGTCCATCCCGATTATGGCCATCGGCGGCATGACACCGGACAGATTAAGAGACGTAAAACAAGCGGGTGCAGACGGCATCGCTGTCATGTCAGGAATTTTCTCTTCCGCTGACCCTTTGGAAGCTGCCAGACGATATTCCCTTAAGCTAAAGGAGATGCGCTATGAAAAGGCATTATGATGCAGTAGTCATTGGAGGCGGGATTATTGGTGCCGCGATTGCTTATCATTTAGCAAAGGAAAACAAAACAATCGCATTGTTTGAAAGCGGGACAATGGGCGGCAGAACAACAAGTGCCGCTGCCGGAATGCTTGGCGCCCATGCCGAGTGCGAGGAACGTGACGCGTTTTTTGACTTCGCCATGCACAGCCAGCGTCTGTACAAAGGTCTTGGAGAAGAGCTTTACCCATTATCTGGTATTGATATCAGTCGACATAACGGCGGTATGTTTAAGCTGGCGTTTTCTGAAGAAGACGTGCTGCGGCTGAGGAAGATGGATGATTTGGAATCAGTCAGCTGGCATACAAAAGAAGAAGTTTTAGAAAAAGAGCCGTATACGTCCGGTGACATTTTCGGGGCATCCTTTATTCAGGATGATGTGCATGTTGAGCCTTATTTCGTTTGTAAGGCATATGCGAAAGCAGCGAAAGCGCTTGGCGCGGAGATTTTTGAGCATACTCCCGTCATGCATGTCGAACGTGACGGTGAAGCGCTGTCCATCGAGACACCGAATGGTAACGTATGGGCGGATTATGTCGCGGTTGCCAGCGGGGTGTGGAGCGGAATGTTTTTTAAACAGCTCGGGCTGAACAACTCATTTTTCCCTGTAAAAGGGGAATGCCTGTCTGTTTGGAATGATGATATCTCGCTGACAAAAACACTTTACCATGACCATTGCTATATCGTGCCGAGAAAAAGCGGCAGACTGGTTGTCGGCGCCACAATGAAGCCGGGTGACTGGAGTGAAATACCGGATCTTGGCGGACTGGAATCTGTTATGAAAAAAGCAAAAACGATGCTGCCGGCCATTCAGAATATGAAGGTGGATCGTTTTTGGGCAGGACTGCGGCCGGGAACAAAGGATGGGAAACCGTACATCGGCAGACACCCTGAGGACAGCCGTATTTTATTTGCGGCGGGCCATTTTAGAAATGGGATTCTGCTTGCTCCGGCAACGGGGGCTTTGATCAGTGATCTCATCATGAATAAAGAGGTCAATCAAGACTGGCTGCACGCATTCCGAATTGATCGCAAGGAGGCGGTTCAGATATGATGCTACAGCTGAACGGTAAAGACGTGAAATGGGAAAAAGACACATGTACAATTCAAGATCTGCTGGCGTCCTATCAGCTTGAAAATAAAATCGTTATCGTTGAAAGAAATAAAGAAATTATCGGCAAAGAACACTATCACGAGGTTGAGCTTTGTGATCGCGATGTCATTGAAATTGTCCATTTTGTAGGAGGCGGATGAGCATGTTAACTATTGGCGGGAAATCATTTCAATCAAGATTGCTGCTGGGTACGGGGAAATACCCATCGTTTGATATCCAAAAGGAAGCGGTGGCTGTTTCCGAGTCTGATATTTTAACATTTGCTGTGCGGAGAATGAACATTTTTGAAGCGTCTCAGCCTAATTTTCTGGAACAGCTTGATTTATCTAAATACACGCTTCTGCCGAATACAGCGGGCGCCGGGACCGCTGAAGAAGCGGTTCGGATTGCAAGGCTGGCGAAAGCGTCAGGGCTTTGTGACATGATTAAAGTCGAAGTCATCGGATGCAGCCGTTCCTTGCTGCCTGATCCTGTTGAAACATTAAAGGCGTCCGAACAGCTTCTTGAAGAAGGATTTATCGTGCTCCCGTACACGTCGGATGATGTTGTGCTGGCAAGAAAACTGGAGGAACTTGGCGTTCACGCCATCATGCCGGGGGCATCTCCGATCGGATCTGGGCAAGGAATCTTAAATCCTTTGAATCTGTCATTTATTATTGAACAAGCGAAAGTGCCGGTTATCGTGGACGCCGGAATCGGATCGCCTAAAGACGCGGCATACGCAATGGAGCTTGGAGCTGACGGCGTACTTCTCAATACGGCTGTATCAGGCGCGAATGATCCTGTGAAAATGGCTCATGCCATGAAGCTTGCGGTGGAAGCAGGACGCCTTTCTTATGAGGCAGGACGTATTCCGCGGAAGCAGTACGGAACGGCAAGCAGTCCGGGAGAAGGTCTTCCTGTATGACGGACAGGTACTCCAGACAGGAGCTGTTTGCTCCGATCGGCCCAGCCGGCCAGAAGAAACTGAAAGAAGCGCGCGCCGTGATTATCGGCGCCGGCGCGCTTGGAACAGCCAGTGCAGAAATGCTGGTCAGAGCGGGTGTCGGCTCTGTGAAGATTGCCGACAGAGATTACGTTGAATGGAGCAACCTGCAGCGCCAGCAGCTGTATACAGAAGATGATGTCAAAAAAGAAATGCCAAAAGCGGCCGTTGCTGAGCATCGTCTCCGTTCAATTAACAGCGATGTTGATGTCACTGGCCTTGTGTTGGATGTGACAGCGGAAAATATCTTTGAGCTGATTAAGGGCGCTTCGATCATTGTGGATGCGGCTGATAATTTTGAAACCCGCCTGATCGTAAATGATGCTGCGGTCAAAGAAGGGATCCCTTTTCTTTACGGTGCCTGTGTAGGGAGCTACGGCCTCACCTTTACTGTAGTGCCGGGATCGACCCCCTGCCTGCATTGCTTGCTCGACACACTTCCGATTGGCGGAGCGACATGTGACACAGCCGGCATCATCAGTCCGGCTGTATTGCAGGTAGCGGTCTTTCAGGTGACAGACGCGCTGAAGCTGCTGACGGGAGAGAATTGCGAGCCAGTGCTGCGCTCCTTTGACCTATGGAAAAATGAGCGGTCAGAGGTGAAAGCGGCGGGTCTCAAACAGAACTCATGCCCAAGCTGCGGCACAAAGGATTTTCCGTTTTTGTCATATGAAAATCAAACAAAAGCGGCTGTATTGTGCGGCAGGAACACGGTGCAAATCAGATCATCCTTTACAAAAGAAACGGATCTTGAAGTGCTGGCGGGTCAACTGAAGCAAGCCGGGCTTGATGTAGCCGCAAACCCGTATTTAATTTCCTGCCGTTCGGCTGATATGAAAATGGTGCTGTTCCGGGACGGCAGAGCATTGATCCATGGAACGAATGATATTGCCCGGGCAAAATCCATTTATCATAAATGGATCGGGTAATCAAAGGAGTGTAGTGTAATGGGTATATATAAAGCATTGACAATCGCCGGCTCTGATTCAGGCGGCGGCGCAGGGATACAGGCAGATATTAAAACCTTTCAAGAGCTCGATGTGTTCGGAATGTCTGCACTTACGGCGGTAACCGCTCAAAATACGCTGGGCGTCCATGGAGTGTATCCGCTGACTGTAGAGGCGCTTAGACAGCAAATTGACGCTGTTGCCGAGGATTTGAGACCGGACGCCATAAAAACGGGAATGCTCTGGAATTCTGAAATGATTGAAGAAGTGGCGAGAAAAATTGACGAGTACGGGTTTAACCGTGTGATTGTTGATCCGGTTATGATCGCAAAGGGCGGTGCATCCTTGCTGCGTGATGAATCAGTTGCCGCCTTAAAAGAGCTGCTCATTCCGAGAAGTTACGTGATTACGCCGAATGTTCCGGAAGCAGAAACGCTGACCGGAATGACAATCCGCTCGCTGGATGACCGGAAAAAAGCAGCGGAGCAGCTTGTAAAGATGGGTGCGCAGAACGTGATTATCAAAGGCGGGCACCAGCCTGAAGACAATGAAATTACTGACCTCCTTTTTGATGGGAGCATGTTTATGCAAATCAGCCATCCCTATATCGATACGAAACATACGCATGGCACAGGATGCACCTTTGCAGCGGCATTAACAGCTCAAACCGCTAAAGGTGACAGTATCCATCAGGCATTCGAGATAGCAGCCAACTTTGTCCGCGAAGCGGTGGAAAATACGCTTGGCATCGGATCGGGCCACGGGCCGACAAACCATTTCGCTTTTAAACGAAACAGCTTAAAAACAAGCTGATGAGATCACCAGCTGATGGTGGTCTCTTTCACGTTTGTCGGTGTCTGCGCTTTTCATCTGGACATGGGTATGATATGATATCAATTAAGATCAGGTACTAATACTATGTCTTTATTAAATATAGGAGGCTTTATACATATGAATTTTTCACTTGAAGGCCGCAACATTGTCGTGATGGGGGTTGCCAACAAACGCAGTATCGCATGGGGAATTGCGCGCTCCTTACATGAAGCGGGGGCACGTTTGATTTTCACATACGCAGGAGAACGTCTGGAGAAATCGGTTCAAGAGCTTGCCGGAACGTTAGAACGCAATGATTCCATTATTCTTCCGTGCGACGTCACCAACGACGCGGAGATCGAAACTTGCTTCGCAAGCATCAAGGAGCAGGTCGGTGTGATCCACGGTATCGCGCATTGTATCGCGTTTGCTAACAAAGAAGAGCTTGTCGGCGAATACTTAAACACAAATCGTGACGGTTTCCTTTTGGCTCATAACATCAGCTCATACTCTCTGACAGCTGTTGTCAAAGCGGCACGTCCGATCATGACTGAAGGCGGAAGCATTGTCACTTTGACTTACCTTGGCGGAGAGCTTGTGATGCCAAACTACAATGTCATGGGTGTAGCGAAAGCTTCTCTTGATGCAAGTGTGAAATACTTGGCTTCCGACTTAGGAAAAGAAAATATCCGCGTTAACAGCATTTCTGCAGGCCCGATCAGAACATTATCTGCTAAAGGCATCAGCGATTTCAATTCTATCTTAAAAGACATCGAAGAGCGTGCGCCGCTTCGCCGCACGACAACACCTGAAGAAGTGGGCGATACAGCTGCGTTCTTATTCAGCGATATGTCCCGGGGCATTACAGGTGAAAATCTTCACGTTGATTCAGGTTTCCATATCACTGCCCGCTAAGCAGGACCTATGTAAAGCAATCCCGAACAGGGATTGCTTTTTTATTTCTTCTGATTTTCAGCTTTCTGTCATATAGATAGAACATGACACAATCGGAGGGATGAAGATGTCTAATAAGAAAAGAAACGCGGATAAAAAACCGCTCATGTATATTGTTCAGCCGGATTATGCAGAAACAACAAGGTCATCCATGCAGGAGATTGTTATTAAAAAAAAGACCAACAAACCCGCTCCGCCCAAAGCAGAGGAAAAGCCTGCCTACCATGAGAAACAGCAGGAGGAAGCCGTGGCAATAGATGTCCAGCAAGCAGACGATAAGCCTGCCGCTGAGCCAGTGAGCCAGCAAATAGAAGAGGTGAGAGAGCCAGAGAACGCAAAGAAGCAGCAGGAACAGGAAGCAGAGCTGCAAGCCGTTGAAGAAACCGTCGAAGAAACCATCGAACACGAGCCTCCGAAAGCGGAAAAAAAGGAAGAGCCTGCACTTGAGGCGCATAAACCTGAAAAAGAACCGGAAGCTGTCCATAATGCCGCTAAAGGGGAGGAAAAAGCACCGCCGGCAAGAAAAGTGAAAAAACCGATGAGCAAGATGACGATCCACGAAAAAATTGATTTTTTAACAAAGCTGCCTCATAACATGCCGAGAGCACTTTGTTTGATTGAAGCCAATGGAAGAACGTACAGAGGCGTGATTGTCGGCAGAAGAAACGATTCCGTCCTGCTCCGCACGACCGGAAACGGCGCGCCGACTGAACTGGCAATTGATGAAATCACCTCCTTGCACCCGCTCGGTTTTTAATGGAAATGAAAAAAGCTGCCCGGCAGATGTTCCCGGCAGCTTATTTTCATAGAGAAAAGCCTGCAGGCCTGCAAGCTTTTCCGCCTTATCATTAATGATGATGATGCGTGCGATTGATTAATCGAGGATTTAAGCAGTTGATTGCGCAGAAGCAGTCTAAGTCCACTTCAATGCAGTAGTTCGTTTTTTCCAGTCGAAACGCTTCACAAACCGTATCTTTATCGGTGAAGTCCAAAATGTGCTTGTGTTCGTCAAATGCGATTAATAATGACAGTGTCGCACAGCTGCCATGAACTTTTTCCACTCTGAAAAATACAGTATTAAAGCAAGGTCCGTTTTCCAGTTCGCCAACATTGCCGAAAGCGACCAGAGGATTTGATTTTGATGTAAACAGCACGAAAGGCACTGTATCGCCTAGCGAATGAGTTGGTGACAAAAGCTTTGAATGGCAGCTAGTCGGGCAGTCCTCTTCAACAGCGTTTTGCAGATCTTCAATATTCTCTACAGCTTCACGCACACAGCTTGATGTTTTCTGGCTCATATTATTATCCCTCCTGCCTTATAAATTTCTTGAGACTGGCGAAATGATGGAGAGTCAGCTGCCTCACGCCGGAAGCAGCTGAATAATTTGCACCTGTAATAGAGTTTGGAAGGGGATTCCTCTTTACAAGTGTTTATCCATTATGATGATGCTTTTTATCTCTGTTAGGAGATGTTCTGTCAACTAGTTCTGGAGACAGGCACTGAATGGCACAGAAGCATCCGAGATCCACTTCGATGCAAAAATCTGTTTTTTCAAGCCCGAAGAAATCCGGGTCGCAAGGGTGGCAAACACTTAAGGTATCGCATTTGACATCGACCGGGCGTAAAATAGACAGTGTTGCGCAGCAATCGCATAATTTTTCAACGCGGAAGAAAATGGACTCAAAGCATTGCATATCATCCACAAATCCCCCCACGTTTCCGAATGTGGAGAACAATCCGCCTTTTTTATCAAACAAGAGAAACGGAATTGTGTCTTTACCTGCAATTGTCGGATTCAAAAGGTTTGTATAGCAGCCAGTAGGACACTGTTCCTCAACTGCCTCCTGCTCTGCTAAAATCTTTTCCACTGCATCGCATACACAGTTCTCATGCCGGCCATGGGTTTTTCCGCAGCTCATTGATTTCAGCTCCTTCTTTATAGGGTATTTGACTTTAGTCCTTAACAACATATGTACTGGTGCCCCACTTGGTGTGGGTGAACGTCTATATATTCATCATATGCTTGGAAAATAAGAAAAAGCAGAGCGTTTTTTAGCTCTGCTTTTAGGTCCTAGAGGACAAGAGTAATAACAAGGATAGCTACGAGAGTGTTTGTTGCTGTAGAGATAAGTGTTGCGATATCGGCATCTACTGTTGAGACATTTACGCCGCGGGAGCATTCGATAAGAAGTTTTTGGCGGTTTACTTGTTTATTAGCTGTAAGCTGTAATAAATCTTGTGCGACTAATTCGGCAATTACTCCATCTGCAATGGATGTGAGAGTAGCTGTAACAACAGCAGCATTAAGCGCTGTGACAACTGATGTTACCGCTTGAACGTCTGTAGATGTTACGTTGATGTCACAAGAATCTCTAATAATAATTGTTTCATCGGAGACTTGTTTGTTGAGATTTGCCTGAGCTAGATCTTGGTCAATGAAGGCGTTGTCTCCGCCAAACCCATTGCCGTTGCAGCAAATATCGCAATTGCATTTTCTTTCGTCTTTTTCTTTTTCTTTATCGTCTAACGGATGGTCACAGTCAGGATCGAGTGCAACCCAAGAATATGGTCTGCTTTCCATATCTATTCCTCCTTTTCTTTTACTGTTATTAGATGAGCGAGCCTCTTACTTTGACTGAGGCATATATCCTGATGAAGAACCCTATTTTTTATGATTGGCTTGAATTGTTATTGTTTTTCCGTCTTTGTCTGAGCTGTTCAATAAGCTGCTCTCTGCGGCTTAGCGGCTTTTCGTTCTTTTGTTCTTGCACGGCTGATTCTTCTTTTTTCTTCTTTTGGTTTTCAATTAATGCTTCTGATTTAGCTTGCAAGTCCTTTACCAGATTTAAGAGCATTTCTTTTTCTTCATCTGATACTTTTTTCATTTTATCTTTCGTGACACCATGTTTCAGAAAGATATTGTGGACCAGCATTTTCGTCATTGGATCAACTTCCGGAAGCTTCGCAAGCTCTTCTTTGATTTTATCGTTATCTGACATTTGTTCTCACCTCGACTTATAAATTTGTGACAAGAAAGGGTTAAAGGACGTCAAGTTCATTGAGAATGCTGTTTAACACCTGAAGCAAGATTTGTACAAAGGTTATTATTTCGTCGGCAGACAAAGTAATTTTGATGTTTCGGCTATTGATAATTTTAATGATTGTTCTTTTTTTGATTTGGGAGCTATCGAGAATGAGAATTTCGCTTGCCACTGCGTCAGCCAAATCCTCATCGGCGATGACGAGCTGAGTAGCCAGGATAATCATGGTTGTCACAAAGGCTTGTATAGAAAGGGCAGATGTTATATGTGATGTATCTATTGTGATATTTTCGCAATCAATCACTTCGATCTGCTGTTCGAATTCGCTTGATAATTGCTCAAATATTTCAGGATGCAGGGATTCAACTTTTTCTTCAATCGACATAACCTTCACTCCTTTCTTATCCATACTGTATATAATGCAGAACAAGTGCAGAGCGGAATAAGAAAAATAACCAATTTTCAACAGGACAAGATACAAATTCATGAAGGCTAGGGTTTTTGCATATATGTGAAGGGGATGATGAAAGGAGTGAACAAGTGGTTATCAATGGGCTGACAATTGTTCTTCTTTCGCTTGCGGTTTTCCGGCTCGCTCGGCTGCTGGTGTTTGATACGATTATGGCGCCGCTTCGCAGTCTGTTTCATGAAGAGAAGGAAGAAAAGGATGCGGACGGGAACGTGGAAACGTATATTGTGGTTAAAGGAACAGGTGTCAGGGCGTTTATTGGTGAATTGCTGAGCTGCTATTGGTGTACAGGCGTGTGGTGCGCCGGCTTTTTGATTTTATGCCAGGCCTTGATCCCTCAAGCGGCGCAGTGGCTGATTTTACTATTGGCGATCGCCGGTCTTGCCGGCATTATAGAAACACTCGTATCAAAATGGCTGCAAGAATGAGGCGCTATCACCAGCAACTTTCTGCCAGAATACGCATAAAGTAGCATATATGACATAAGGAAAGGAAGGGAACTAAATGAATCAATTCAATAAACCTTCCCAAAAAACTCCATATACAGATTCATCATATCAATCAAAAAAGATCAAAAAGAAAGGCTGCGGGTGCGGAAAGAAAAAGAAAAAGCCTCAATAGCCTGACAACGAAACCGGAGATCTCCGGTTTTTGTTTTTTTAACGGAGCGGTCTCGCTCAGCATATATCATGAGTGGGGGGATACCAGTGAATGAGTTCGAAAAATGGATAGACAGAAGATATGAACCTCACGAACAAAAGAAAAAAGAGCATGAAGATATCATGAGCAGCATCGGAAAAGACTTGGAAGCATTTGATGAAGCAGGTGTGGCGTTTGAAGAGGAGATTGAAGAGCTTGCTGAAAAAACGGAAGCGTTACTTCAAAAAAATCAGGCTCAGTATGACCCCTCGTAAATCCGCAAACGCCCTATGCGAATATCCAAGCCGAATCAAATGGCTCACATAGTGTATAGAGAGTAAAGGAGGTGCTTATCTATGGGCTTTGGATACGGATTCGGAGGCGGCTACGGCGGCTACGGCGGTTGTGGCGGCTATAGCGGCGGTTATGCCGGTGGTTACGGCGGCGGCTATGGTTCAACATTTGTTCTTTTAGTCGTATTGTTCATTCTCCTAATCATTGTAGGTGCATCTTATTTCTGCTAAAACGTTAGAGGAAGTGCGGGAAATCCGCGCTTCCTTGCAGTCTGTAAACTGCTTCAAGGAAACAAATATAATGAGATAGGCACATCACTCATTGGTGTTCATATAATACCGTATCACTCCGCCAAAAGGAGGCGCATTATGGATAATCAATTTTTTAAGAACATTGAAAAGAAAACAGGCGTCAATATGCAGGATGTTATGAATCTTGCCGGCTCCCTTCAAAACGCCAATTTTAAAGACGAAAACACAGTACGCAGTGTTATTAGCCGCGTAGCACAGCTGGCAAACAGACGCGTGCCGAAAGAATTAGAAGATAAAATTGTGCAATCCATTACAAGCGGTAAAGAAAAGCTTGATTTTGGGACGATTTCTAAAATGCTGGATAATAAATAATCGGATGGCCTGGCTGACTTTTGACAGCGGGCCTTTTTTACAGAAAAGACCCGGCAGTGATCTGCCGGGCTGTTAGCTATGCAAGGGCTGTCTTACTTGCTGTAATAAGGGATACAAAAATCTTGAACGGTGGGTCGTTTTGCCGCGTCTGTTGGCGGGACAAGACAAATATAAGTGCTGTTTGGCCCGGGTCATGGCTACATATAAAAGGCGTCTTTCTTCCTCGAGGGGAGCTTCATCGCCTTTCCTCGCTGTTTCTAATGAGAAATCGTGCGGAATCGAACCGTCTACCGTGCCTAACACGTAAACGGTTTTGAATTCAAGGCCTTTTGACCGGTGAATAGTCATCAATTGAACGCCGTTTTCATCCGTTTTGTTTTTCTCAGCGGCCCTCATATGGTCTACGTGGGCGAGAAAGTCAGGAATTGTTTTGAATTTTTTGGCGACGACCTTGATGTCACGCAGGTCATCGGAGCCTTTTTCCAGCTTGTTGCCTTCATTCCCCCGTTTTTTTAAATACTCGGAGAAGCCCATTTTTCCTTCGGCGAAGGTGATCGCTTCCGCCGGCTTCATCGTGCGGAGGCTTGCAAAAAATGGCACGATCTTCTTGATTTTATTGAGCTGGAACGGCTTCAGATCAGGCAGTTTGGCCAGCGCTTTAATCATGGAACAGTCCTCGGTAATCGAGAGCGCCTTCAGCGTGTTCAAAGCAGACTGCTTTAAGAACAAAGCGGGCAGCAAGTGCTTAATCGCCTCAGTATCATCCTCATTTTGGCTGGCGTACAAGTATGCGAGAATCTGGCGGACAATCCGTCTGCTGTAAAACGATTGGACGCCGCGGTCAGCTGTATACGGAATTGACGAATGATGAAGCCTTTCGTATATGGCGCGGCCTCCGCTATTTGTGCGGTAGAGAACCGCAAAGTCTTCAGGATTTGCCCCGTTTTGAATTTTTTCTTTGATATCGGAAACGACCATTGTGGCCTCTTCCTCTTCGTCATAAGGATAAAACAGCATAGGGGCCTGGACGTCATCACGCGCCGCTTCAAGCATTTTAGCATACCTGTTTTTGTTCTTTTTCACCACGATATCAGCGCTGGAGACGATCGGGTGCGTGGACCTGTAGTTCGCGGTTAAATAAATCGTCTTCGCTCCGGGATAATCCTTTTGAAAGTCAAGAATAAAAGATGGATTGCTTCCGCGAAACGCGTAGATGGACTGATCGTCGTCCCCGACACAGCACAGGTTTTGTTCCGGGCTTGCCAGCATTTGCATGATTTTATATTGAACGGGGTTAATGTCCTGAAACTCATCAATCAATATATAAGTAAACCGAGATTGATACTGTTCCAGAAGGCCCGGCCGATCGATAAACAATTCGTAGCAGGCAGAAGTCATGTCATCAAAATCAAATTGGTTGTGTTCTTTTTTCTGGCGTTCATAATGTTCATATAATCGATAGACTTGTTTTTCCCACTCATCTTGCAAAGGAATGCGTTCGTTCGGCACATATGTGTTTTTCCAAAAACCGATCTGCTGCAAGGCCTGATCAACGGGGAACTCTTTCTCGTCTATCCCTTCTTCATAGAGTGCTTTTTTGATATATTGTTCCCGCTGCCACTCCATTTTCAGCAAATGCTCGCCGTTCCATTTAGCAGGATCATCGTGATACAAGATTTTATAAAATAAGCTGTGGAATGTTCCGGTGACAAGTCTTCTGACTTTTGCCGGCTGTAATCCGTACTGCTTTGCCATCCGCTCTTTCATTTCGGCGACAGCTTTTGTCGTAAAGGTGACAAGCAGCATGTTTTCCGGCGGTATGCCTAAGTGTTCGATCATGTGGGCGGCACGAGCCGTCAGCACGCGTGTTTTTCCGCTTCCCGCACCTGCAAGCACAAGCAGCGGGCCTTCCGTTTCCGTGACAGCTTTCAGCTGATCCGTGTTCAAGCCGACAGACGGGAAAAGGCTCGTATCAGGTTCTATTGTTTTTTGGACAAATGGTGTTTTGGGTTTAATGCTTCTCGGCCGCTTCCATTCCGTGACAGCTGGAGACGATTCAGCAGCAATTGCTTTTCCCTTGGGCAAGCGAAAGACACCGGATTCCTGATACTCTTCTTTTTTCTCCTCTTTAGCGGGCTTCGTTTCGCAGGCCTCCTCACATGCTGGAAAGTGGCCTGGCTGGCGGTGGATAAACTCCGGCGGATCAGCGATGTTGAGCCTTAACAAAACGGGTTTTCCGCAATGAGAACAAAATAAATGTCCTTTTATTCCTTCTTCAAAGAGGAATTGATAATGTTCTCTCGAATATGTATGTAAATGTATCGTTCGATCATTCAGTCGGGCGCATTTCAAAAAGGGGTCCTCCCAATCAAAAAAAGGTGTTCATTACAGACAAAGACTATCATATCAAAAGAAACGTGTTTCAAAAAGTAAGTTTAAGGGAAAAGAGATAGCAGAAGGGTGGGTATCGTATGATATATGCAGGTCAAATTCAAAACCAGCAATACGCTCAATATGCAAATAGAACGATTGGATATAAGCAGGATTACGCCGGAACCGAAAAAATCAGCTATGTCCCGTTTCAACGGGTATACAAGGAACTAGAAAAGCAACAGGAGAATCAAACGGCCGCTGAAAGAAAAGTAAACGAGGTGAAACGTAAGCGCTCTCTTTATAAGAGGTTGCGAGAAAAAGGGATGGGCACATATATTAATCGATATGTATAAAAAACCGTTCATATCCAGAGAACGGTTTTTTTAAATGCAAAAAAAGATCCGGATCTAAATAGACCCGGATGCTGTTTAGTCTTTCATCATTTGTAAGTGCGGAATGCCTGCATCGAGAAATTCTTTTTCAGAAAGCACGCGATACCCGTGTTTCTTGTAAAATGGCACAGCCTGTGTTTGCGCGTTTAAAATGAAGCCTGAAGCGCCGCCGTCTGCCGCCGCTTTTTCGAGCGCTTTCATAATGATGCCGCCGACACCGGAAGAACGGTGGCTTTTTAATACGCAAATTCGCTCTAACTTGCCGTAGCCGTCCTTCATACGCCATCTTCCGGCGCCGACAGGCTTTTCGCCGTCATACACGACGATATGCTCCGACTCATTTTCAAGTTCATCAATTTCTTCTTCAGCAGGTACGTTTTGTTCTTTGATAAAAACTTCTTCTCTTACATAAAATGCGTCTTTCATTTGTTCTTCGTTTTTTGCGATAACTGCTTCCAAACACTATTCTCCTTTGCCTAGCAAAAAGGTTTCATATACTGTCCATGATCCGTTTTCAAGCTGATAAAGCAAATGGAAACGATCAATGATTTCTTCATGCGACACTTCCTGCATTTTTAATTGTCCCAGCACATCCGAATGCTCATCGTCGGAAAGATTTTGGCCGACCGTCACATGCGGGACAAAAGCGTATTCCTGTTCACCGGCCAGCACACCGGTGTATAGCTTTTCATTGAGTGTTTTTAATTCTTCCGTCGGCTCTGCTTTGATGTAAATGACATTATTGACAGGCGCAAATGAGCTGTATTTTGTCAATTTGAGAACGACCGGATGGGACTCCTTTGCGATGTTTCTCAGATGTGATACAAGCTGATCCGCTTTCTCCTCCGTCAATTCAAGCGATGATCTCAGCGTCAAATGGGGCGGGATCAGGGAATAGCTTGGATCATAGCGCTTTCTGTAAGAGTTCGCAAGGTCTTGAAGTTTTTTTGATGGAAATAAAACGATTCCGTATTTCATATTATGTCCCTCCTGGAAATAAAGTATTAAAGCATTTTTTTCAGCGCCGGCGTGATAAGCGGCTGCCAGTATGTCCATTTGTGGTCTCCGTCAAATGGCTCATAATCATAATCGGAAAGCTTCTTCTCCAACAGCTGTTTCAGCGCCCGGTTCGGTTCTGTAAAGTCCAGAATGTTCCCGTCTGTCGTGTGGACGTCAGTTTCTTTTGTGCCGATTTGGTGATAAATAGAGAGGTGTTCGATATTGTCCGATTGTTTCACGGCTTCCAATACATGTTTGTCAACATAGGGAGACTGCATGATGATGTTTCCGAACATATTCGGATAATCAAGCGCCGTCATAAGCGATATGGTCGCACCGAGTGAATCGCCGATCAGCGTTCGTCCGTAGCCGACCTGATAGGTAGGATACTCGTCATCCGCAAATGGTACGAGCTCATGGGCGATGAACCGTTTATACGCCGAAAATTTAGAGCCTTCCGGATGGTAGGTTTTTCTGCGCTCATGAACATCCTTATAAGGAACACCGATAATAATGCTCCGGTCAATTTCCCGTTTGGACAGCAATTCCTCGACCTGTCTGCCAATTCTCCCCAGCCTGAAATAATCGTGGCCGTCCTGCGCGATAATGACATGGTATTTATAAAGAGGGGAGTAGTTGGACGGCAGATAAACGAGCAAGGTCATTTCCTCGTTAAGCTCTTTCGAAAAGAATTTCTTTTCTTGCACTGTGCCGTTTTTCGGTGCCATAATGCATTCCTCCAGGACATCACTAGACTTTCTTGCGTTTTCCATTATTGTACCATGAATTATTAGAAATTTCTCTCTTTAAACCGTTCGAAACCCGAAGAAAAAAGTGTTGAAATTAACTGCGAATTGCGTTAATATAAAACAATCAGAAAATTGAAATCGATATTTCTTATCGTGAGAGGTGGAGGGACTGGCCCTTAGAAACCTCAGCAACCGGCTTGTTTTGCGTATGTGCAAAGCGCCAAGGTGCTAAATCCAGCAAGCGTTTTATGCTTGGAAGATAAGAAGAAGCGTTAAACCCCTTCTTCTTATGAAGAAGGGGTTTTTTATTTTGAAAAGGGAAGGTGTCTGCTATATGTCACAGCATGTTGAAACGAAATTAGCCCAAATCGGGAACCGAAGCGACGAAGCAACGGGAACGGTGAGTCCTCCTATTTATTTATCAACAGCATACCGCCACAGGGGGATCGGAGAATCAACCGGATTTGATTATGTCCGCACAAAAAACCCGACACGCCAGCTTGTGGAGGACGCGATCGCCAGCTTAGAAAACGGAGCGAGAGGGCTTGCCTTCAGTTCGGGAATGGCAGCCATCCAAACGATTATGGCGCTGTTTAAAAGCGGAGATGAACTGATCGTTTCATCGGACCTATATGGCGGCACGTACCGATTGTTTGAAAATGAATGGAAAAAATACGGCTTGACCTTTCATTATGATGATTTCAGCGACGAAGACTGTTTACGCTCTAAGATTACGCCGAATACAAAAGCGGTGTTTGTGGAAACACCGACAAATCCGCTCATGCAGGAGGCGGACATTGAAAAAATCGCCCGGATGACAAAAGAGCACGGTCTTCTGATGATCGTAGATAATACATTTTATACACCGGTCTTGCAGCGACCGCTTGAACTGGGGGCTGACATTGTGATTCACAGCGCAACCAAGTATTTAGGCGGGCATAACGACCTGCTTGCGGGGCTTGTCGTTGTGAAAGATGAAAAGCTTGGAGAGGAAATGTTTCAACACCAAAATGCCATTGGCGCGGTCCTGCCTCCGTTTGATTCATGGCTTCTGATGAGAGGAATGAAGACGCTCAGCCTCAGAATGCGCCAGCACCAGACAAACGCGCAGGAGTTAGCGCTGTTTTTAGAAAAGCAGGAAGAAATTGCGGATGTGCTGTATCCGGGAAAAGGCGGCATGCTGTCCTTCCGTCTTCAAAAAGAAGAGTGGGTGAACCCGTTTTTAAAAGCGCTGAAGACCATTTGTTTTGCGGAAAGCCTCGGCGGGGTGGAGAGTTTTATTACATACCCTGCCACACAGACGCACATGGATATTCCTGAAGAGATCCGCATCGCAAACGGGGTTTGCAATCGTCTGCTGCGCTTTTCGGTCGGAATTGAACATGCGGAAGATTTAAAAGAAGACGTAAAACAAGCGTTATGTCTCGTTAAAGAGGGAGCTGTTTCATTTGAGTAATCACAATTGGACGCTGGAAACCCAGCTCGTGCACAATCCATTTAAAACAGACGGCGCAACCGGAGCGGTCAGTGTGCCGATCCAGCACGCATCAACCTTTCACCAATCTTCATTTGAAGAGTTTGGCGCATACGATTACAGCCGCTCAGGAACGCCGACAAGAACAGCTCTCGAAGAAACCATTGCCGCACTTGAAGGCGGAACGAGAGGATTTGCTTTCAGTTCAGGCATGGCTGCGATCTCAACAGCATTTTTACTTTTGTCACAGGGCGATCACGTTCTTGTGACAGAAGATGTATACGGCGGAACCTTCCGCATGGTGACAGAGGTGCTGACCCGGTTTGGCATTGAGCATACGTTTGTCGACATGACGGACATTAATGAAGTGGCGCGGAATATAAAGCCAAATACAAAGGTCATTTATATGGAGACACCGTCAAATCCGACACTTGGGATTACTGATATTAAAGCGGTTGTTCAGCTGGCAAAAGAAAACGGCTGTTTGACCTTTCTGGACAATACATTCATGACTCCTGCTCTGCAGCGTCCGCTTGATCTCGGCGTGGATATTGTGCTTCACAGCGCAACAAAATTCCTGAGCGGACACAGCGATGTGCTGTCAGGCCTAGCTGCTGTCAAGGATGAAGAGCTTGGGAAACAGCTGTATAAGCTGCAAAACGCGTTCGGTGCCGTCCTTGGCGTGCAAGATTGCTGGCTTGTGCTGCGCGGATTAAAAACATTGCAGGTCCGTTTAGAGAAAGCAAGCGAAACAGCGCAGCGGCTTGCGGAGTTTTTCCAGAAGCATCCGGCGGTGAAACGCGTCTATTATCCGGGGCTGGCTGATCACCCGGGCGCCGAAACCCATAAAAGCCAGTCAACGGGAGCGGGGGCTGTGCTATCTTTTGAGCTTGAAAGCAAAGAGGCTGTTAAGAAATTAGTAAAGAATGTATCACTTCCGGTCTTTGCTGTGAGCCTTGGCGCTGTGGAATCGATTTTGTCCTATCCGGCAACGATGTCTCACGCGGCAATGCCTAAGGAAGAGCGGGAAAAACGCGGCATCACAGACGGCCTGCTCCGTCTTAGTGTCGGTGTTGAAAACGCAGACGATTTAGAACGTGATTTCGAACAAGCGCTGAAAGAAATCGCGGCAGTGGCGGTTCGTTAAAAAAGAAGCCGGGGATGGCTTCTCAGATTGTAGACAAAGTCCTAAAACGGTTTCTGTTTTAGGACTTTGTCATCTTTTCAGCGTGATTGAAAACCCTTGAAGTCTAGGAAGGACGAGCATTGGAGCGGACTTTCACAGGATGTGATGACGGCGGTGTTTAGACAGGACGTCTGGAATTTAGCCGCCGCTCCACTCTTTATTGAGCACGAATGCGAGGGTTTGTCGACACGCTGAGAAGCCGGGGATGGCCCGGCTTCTTTTATTGTTCATCATCAGGATTCAGAATCGCGAGGACTTGATGATCCTCCCAAACGCCGTTGATTTTTACATTTTTTGGGCGATACCCTCTTTATGAAACCCCGCTTTTTCCAATACACGCATCGATCCGAGATTACGGGGCATCACACCGGCTTCAATACGGTGCAGTTTCAATTCGTGAAACGCAAAATCAACAATCAATCTGATCGCCTCTGTCATAAGGCCCTTTCCATTATGGGCTTTGTCTAAAAAATACCCGATGAACGCCGTTTGCAGCGCTCCGCGAATGATTTGAAATAGAGAAACCGTCCCAATTAATGTATCGTCTGACGCAGTAAAAATGCCAAAATGATACTCTTCATCTTTCTCCAGTCTTTGCTGATACTCGCTTATTCGTTGTCTTTGCCCCTCAACCGTATAGTAATCGTCCGCACGAATCATGGAGAACTGTTCAAAAAAGTCCCGATTTTCGCTTTG
The DNA here is from genome assembly GCF_036765155.1 of Bacillus sp. 0102A. Lineage (NCBI taxonomy): Bacteria > Bacillati > Bacillota > Bacilli > Caryophanales > Bacillaceae > Bacillus > Bacillus sp. 0102A. The sequence goes on along the minus strand of NZ_JBAIZW010000004.1, from coordinate 23,132 downwards.
CAGCCGTAGATTTTCTTCCGCATCCTTTAATTCTAAAGGTCTTACATAGATGTTTTTTCCTTTTAACATACAGTGATCTCTCCGTTCTCATGTCAGCATACCTCTTACATTATTCTGAAGAAACTGCAAATATCCTTTTTATAAAAAGGAAGAAAACCAATTTCCCATAAAGGTGCCGACATAGTTCCCAATTAAGTAGCCGAGTGTACCGACAAGTATGATCGGGGCGACAAGCTCCCGCCACCCCTTGGCAATTGCCATCGCAGCCGCTGTCGTCGGCCCTCCGACAGCAGCGTTGACAGCGAGCAGAATTTCTTCAAGCCGCACGCGGAACAATTTTCCGACGGCTAAGGAAACCGCTACATTGCTGATCGCAATAATAAAGACAAATAAGAGAATAAAAGGCGCATTGGTAACGATTAAGCGCAGATCTGCAGGAATGCCAATCACCACAAAGAACAAATAAATCAAATAGGTTCCAAGCTCCTGAGATCCATTGAGCCGTTCAAAAAAACGCGGGAAAAGAAAAATGATAAGAACCGTTAAAGACGTAAGCATCAAATACTGATCGCCAAGCGTTCCGGTCAAAAGGGGATGAGAAAACATGCTTTTAAAATAGCCGGAAATCTTCACACTAACCGCAACAAGCGCAAAAGCAGCACCGGCATTAAAAGCGACATCCTTTAAGGAAATGTCCTTCCTTTTCCAATAGCTTTCTGCACTGTTTCCGCTCTTTCCATTGGCTTTTACTTTTTCTTCAAACGGCATAGCATAATGCCGCTGAAACCATTTAACCGCAGGAATGCTGATTAAGATAAAAAACAAAAGCGCCATCATAATATTATCAGCCACAACGGCAGCCGACACATATTCCCCAGGTGTCTCAAATTTCGCCGCCATCGCCGCAAAGTTGACCCCGCCGCCGACATAAGAAGCGCTGATCATCCCGCCGATTTTATCGAGATAAGGAATATGCTGTTTGAAAAGAAAAAAAGCGAGGACGCTCCCAAGCACAGTTCCGACGGAGCTAATCAGAAAAATAAACAGCAAACGCCTGCTTTCCTTAAAAATCTGCCGCACATTGATCTGAAACAGCAAAAGGGGGATCGCCAGCGGCACCACATAATCCCAAACGATATCGTATACAGGCGATTCAACAGGAAGCACCCCGATATTTGTAAACACCATAGCCCCTACAAGCGCAATGATAGCACCCGACACAGCGGACGCCCACTTAAACCGCTGCTCCAGCCCGATACTCACTGCCGCCCACACTGCAATAAACCCCCATAATACCCAAACATCATCAGAAGAAATCAAAGAATGCAAAATCTCATCACCTCTATTGTTAGAAAATTAAAACATATTATAATAGCCGAAGAACAGAACAGCAAGTCCGAAAAAAAGTTTTTCTGAAAAAGCAGTTGACGAATAGAGGAGAAGGTTATATAATAAAACATGTCAGAAAGACAACAACATACCCAGTAACACATACATATCATGATTCCGTAGCTCAGCTGGGAGAGCGCTACCTTGACAGGGTAGAGGTCGCTGGTTCGAGCCCAGTCGGAATCATTGCTTAAACCCTTGCGTAGCAAGGGTTTTTTACTTTTTATAGAGGTTGTCGGTTTTATTAATGCAGTACATGAGTTGAGAAGATAAAATAAAAACCCCATTTGGAAAGGCCAAAATGGGGTATTTTCTAAATATCATATTAAGTTGCTGCTCTATCTGCGACCTTATAAGTGGACTGCTCAGAAAGAGTGTATGAAGCGCTAGATACTCCAACAATGCCAAGCAAGAGCGCTAAACAAATTGCAATTTTACATTTTTTCATTTAAATGTTTCCCCCTTTGAATTTGTTTGCGTGCTTCAATTGCCATTTGATAAAAATCGACCGCATCATGTCTATCTTCTTTGTTGGTCAAAAAATCAGCAACAGCAACAGCGTATTCTTCCATATCACCATAAAGGTTTTTATCTTTGAAGAACTTGAACACTTCTCTAAGTGTTTGTAAGTCGAATGATAAATAAAGACCTTTAACCAGTTTTAATTTCTCCGTTACTTCCTGATTGTTGTGTCTGGCAGCAACCTTCTGACCTTCCTGGTATAATTCTAAAGCAGCCTTTAAATCATTCTTCTTTGCTTTGACATATGCTAGATTAAAAATCGCTTTAGACTCATAAATGTGTTTGCGATCCCTATGGATTTCATAGGCGATTTGAAAATGTTTCTCAGAATTGTCAAGTTCTTCAAGGTTATTATAACATAAACCCACATTAAAATGAGCTGAACCAATTAAATGTTGCTCCCCTATTTTTAAAGCATCATTTAAAGCCTTTTTAGCTGTTTTTAAAGCATCCTCATAACACATTTTATCTAGCCAGTTTCCAAAAATAACAAACTGACATTGGACCATTTCGCCATATGTAAGATGACCCTGAGCGTCTTTTTTGCTCTTTAAATATAGAGTATGCACGCTGAGCATAATTCATGGAGAAATGAGTCTCTTTCATATAGTAATAGACCTCTGACACTTTGAAATAGAACTCTGCTTTATCTGTATTTGCGTTTTCGTCTAATAAATCAAGATATTTTTCAGCTTCTCGATAATATGTTAAAGCAATAACTAAATCTCTGGTTCTGAAATGATACATACCGGTGAAAAAGTGATAATAGAACTCAATTGTATTCGTAAGAGATTCAGGAGCCATACTTTCCCGTGTCTTTTTGAGATCAGAATAAAGGACCATCTATATTTTTAACAGAGTCAGGCTGGAGATACGACAGCATTATTTCGTGCCGTAGCTTTAATAACTGAAGATAGACTGCTACCTTTTCATTTTTCTCCATCATATCAAATTTTTTTCAACTTTTTGTTTCATTTCTTTTGCTTTCTCAACTCGACCCTGCTTTATTACAACATACCAATGATTAATGTCTGTAGTTACGTAATGATATGGGATTAAATCCGAAACAGACAATCGAATACCTCCTTTTCTTTACATATATTTAATATTATCTCGCCAAGGACACCCTCTAATAGAATCATTTTTTTGAAAAATCTTTCTATTTGGGCTAAAACAAAGGTCAGAATAAGCATAAATAAGGACCAAATCGTCTGATACGGACCCTTTAGCTGCTTTAGAATTTATAGAAAGTTGGTCTAAAAGGCTCCCAATGTCGTTTAATGATTTATAGATTATAATTTTCAAGAAAATGTTATATTGAAAAGCCATAAAATAATGTGAAGAGGGGGAATTTCGATGCATTACATAACGGCATGCTTAAAAATTATCAGTGATAAAGACCTTAGTGAGATAATGAAGGAATTCAAAAAACTTGAGGAAGAAACGAACAAAGAAGAAGGGTGTATCACATTCCATGCTTATCCGCTTGAACCATCGGAACGCAAAATAATGCTTTGGGAGATTTGGGAAAACGAAGAAGCTGTTAAAGCCCATTTCACGAAAAAACACACAAAAGATGTTCAAAAACAGGAATTAACGGAAGTTGAATGGTTAATGAAAAGCAATGTGAATGATTAAAAGGCTTCTTAAAAAGAGAGATATAAAGTTGGCAGTTGTTGCCTAAAGCTATCAACTTTCATCATTTTCATTCAGAAGTCATCAGATGTACAATTCAATAGGCTTTGAAGTTAATAGGGCTGGTCAGAATCGAATATACTTGTTCAAAAGGCAGACAGGGTTGAAGTCGCTGGTTCGAGCCCAGTCGGAATCATACACGGCGGTTAGAGACGTTATATCAACGTTTCTAGCCGTTTTTTATTGCGTTGACTTAGTCGATGATTAGATTTTTAAGGCGCAGGATAGAGGTGGACCATTACCGTGTCTCGTTTCTTGTTCTATTAAATTGGAATGGGGAGTGGGTAACGTACTGGATCATAGAACCTCTAACAACATAAAAAAACCTTTTTTCCGGAACCTTCGGTAAAAAGCGAAACTTTTGACTCTATCATTTTACGTTATGATGTAAACGGTTTCATTTATAGTATACTTATACTATTAATTTGTTCAAGTGGATACTGACAGGAAGGATAGAAAAACAGATGAAATACATGAATACAAGACAAAAAGAGATTTTGTATCTGTTGTTATCTGAACCTGATGACTATTTAGTTGTGCAAGATTTCGCAGACAGGGTACAGTGTTCTGAAAAAACGATCAGGAATGATTTGAAAGCGATCGAGGATTATCTCAATGAACATTCTCATGCGCAGCTCATTCGGAAGCCAGGGTTTGGTGTCTATCTAAATATAGAAGAACAGGAAAGGACCTGGTTAAGCCAACAATTATATACTGAACATTTTCATTCTAGGCAGCGGACCGATGAAGAGAGAATGCTGCATATTGCTTATGACTTATTAATGAATGCAAAGCCTGTTTCCGCAAAAGAAATAGCCGCTCAGCATTTTGTGAATCGCTCTTCCATTAAAAAGGAATTATGTGCGCTAGAAGAGTGGCTGAAGCGGTATGAGATCACGTTGGTTTCGAAGCAGCGGATTGGTTTGAAGGTTGAAGGGAACGAAAAAAATAAAAGAAAAGCATTGGCAAGAATATCTGATTTGATTGATAACACGGAGTTTACTAGCCAATTTATTAAAAGTAAGTTTTTACGTCATGAAGTCGATTTTGTGACGAAAGAAATCAAATCATTACAAAAAAAGCATTCTCTCTATTTCACAGATGAGACGGTTGAGAGTTTGCTGCTGCATACATTGTTAATGGTCCGACGAATCAAAATGAAACAGCCGATCTCGATATCTCCAAGAGAACTGGCGGCCGTAAAAAAGAAGAAAGAATATCAATGGACTTTTGCTTGTTTACAACGGCTTGAGCCGGTTTTTGCCATCCGCTTTCCTGAAGAAGAAGCTGTGTATTTAACATTACATATATTGGGCGGGAAAGTTCGTTATCCATTACAGAAAGAAGAGACAAATAACCTTGAAAATGCAGTGCTTCCAAAGGTTGTAGGGCATTTAATCAATCGTGTTTCAGAGCTGAAAATGCTGGATTTTCATAAAGATCAGGATTTGGTCAACGGATTGAACATTCATCTCAATACAGTGCTACAACGGCTGAGCTACGATCTTTCTGTATCAAATCCTATGCTCAATGACATCAAAAAGATGTACCCTTATTTGTTTCATCTGATCATTGACGTTCTCGAAGACATCAATCAATCGTTTGATCTTTATATCCCTGAGGAAGAGGCAGCATATTTGACGCTGCATTTTCAGGCAGCGATCGAACGGCTGCACCACAGCAGCGAGACACATAAAAAGGCGATCATCATCTGCCACATGGGCATTGGAATGTCTCAATTGCTGCGGACAAAAATTGAACGGAAATATCATCAAATCGCTGTAATGGCCTGTATTGCAAAGGCCGATTTAAAGGACTATATAAAAAAGCATGAGGATATCGATCTTGTCATTTCTACCATTGCGCTGGAACATGTAACGATCCCTCATGTTGTTGTATCTCCGCTTTTAGAGCCTGGTGAAGAGAAGAAATTAAGTGCATTTATACGTCAGCTGGGGGAATCGCACCGCCAAAAACGAAAAACCTTTCAGATGCTGAACAATACGACTCCTTTTTTGGTTTTTTTGCAGCAAGAGGCAGAGCACCGCTACAAGTTGATTGAACAGCTGGCGACAGCTTTGTTTGAAAAAGGCTATGTTGAAAAGGAATATGCGGTTCATGCGGTAATGAGGGAAAAAATGGCGGCGACAAACATTGGAGCGGGCATAGCCATTCCTCATGCGAACGCTAAATATATCAAACAATCAGCAATCGCAATTGCTACATTAAAAGAGCCGCTTGATTGGGGAAATGAAAAAGTATCGCTCGTTTTTATGCTGGTTGTCAAACACGAGGACCAAACCATGACAAAGCAGCTGTTTAGCGAGCTTTCTTATCTTAGCGAGCAGCCGGCCTTCGTCCAGAAGCTGACGAAAGAAACAGACGTCATGACATTTTTATCTCATTTGGATTATTAAAAGCAGGGTTGAAACCTTGCTTTTTTTGTTTATAGGGAAAAATGCCTTTATTTCCGGAATTAACGGTAAAATAAAACGATTTTTACGGCCTGATTTCAGTATACAGTTGAGTCAAGATCTTACGATTCATAGTTTAAAGGAGGATTTATATGAAACTGTTAGCGATAACCTCTTGTCCGAATGGAATTGCCCATACGTATATGGCAGCGGAAAACCTGCAAAAGGCTGCTGATAGATTAGACGTTCGCATTAAAGTTGAGACCCAGGGCGGAATCGGGGTAGAAAATGAGCTAACCGCTGAGGAAATTCAGGAGGCAGACGCGATCATTATTGCGGCAGACCGCTCCGTAAACAAAGATCGGTTTATAGGGAAAAAACTGCTGTCTGTCGGGGTTCAGGACGGCATCCGCAAACCGGAAGAATTGATTAAAAAAGCACTTAGCGGGGATATACCGGTCTATCATTCCGCTTCAAAATCGGAATCCGGTAATCTTCGGGAGAAGAAGCAAAATCCGATTTACCGTCATTTAATGAACGGCGTTTCTTTTATGGTTCCTTTCATTGTCGTCGGCGGATTATTGATAGCGGTTGCATTAACGCTTGGGGGCGAAAAAACACCTAAAGGATTAGTTATTCCGGATGATTCCTTCTGGAAAACGATTGAACAGATCGGCAGTGCTTCATTTTCATTCATGATCCCGATATTAGCCGGATATATCGCATATAGCATCGCTGATAAGCCGGGACTTGTGCCAGGAATGATTGGCGGATATATTGCAGCTGCTGGAAGTTTTTATGACAGCGCAAGCGGCGCCGGTTTCCTCGGCGGAATCATTGCCGGATTTTTGGCTGGATACGCGGCACTTGGGATCAAAAAATTAAAAGTTCCAAAAGCAATCCAACCGATCATGCCGATTATTATTATTCCGGTGTTTGCATCACTGATTGTAGGGTTAGCGTTTGTGTTTTTGATCGGCGCACCTGTAGCTCAAATTTTCACAACTTTAACGGTTTGGCTGGCGGGGATGCAAGGTTCGAGCTCGATCCTTCTGGCATTGATTTTAGGCGCGATGATCTCATTTGATATGGGTGGCCCCGTAAACAAAGTGGCATTTCTGTTCGGGTCGGCCATGATTGGTGAGGGAAACTACGAAATCATGGGCCCAATTGCAGTTGCCATTTGTATACCGCCGATTGGCCTCGGCATTGCGACGTTTTTTGGAAAAAGAAAATTCGAGGTGCCGCAAAGAGAAATGGGGAAAGCGGCATTTACGATGGGACTCTTCGGCATCACTGAAGGAGCTATTCCATTCGCGGCGCAGGATCCTCTTCGAGTCATTCCCAGTATTATGGCAGGTTCTATGACTGGTTCTGTCATAGCGATGATTGGCAATGTGGGAGACAGAGTGGCGCACGGCGGACCTATCGTTGCAGTGCTTGGTGCAGTTGATCATGTCTTGATGTTTTTTATTGCTGTGATTGCAGGATCTCTTGTCACTGCTCTGTTCGTCAATGTACTAAAAAAGGATATTACGGCGGCGTCTCCTGTGCTCAGCGAAACTGCACCGTCTGCCGCGCCAAGTGAAGCTGCTTCAGTAAAAGACATACAGAAGCCAATTCAAGCTGAAAGCCAAAAAGCTCAAATGAAGGACATCAAAAAACTGACAGACATCATCAGCCCAGAGTTGATTGAACCACATTTATCCGGAGAAACCAGAGACGACATTATTGATGAAATGATTCAGAAATTGTCCCGCAGAGGTATGCTGCTGTCCGAGAGCGGGTTTAAACAAGCTATTTTGGATCGTGAACAACAGGGTACAACGGCAATTGGCATGAATATCGCGATTCCGCACGGAAAGTCTGAGGCGGTCAGGAAGCCGAGTGTTGCCTTTGGGATCAAACGATCAGGTGTTGGCTGGAACAGCCTGGATGGATCAGATGCTAAATTAATCTTTATGATTGCTGTACCGAAAGAGAGCGGAGGGAACCAGCATTTGAAAATATTGCAGATGTTATCCCGAAAACTAATGGATGACAGTTATAGAAAGCGGCTGCTCTCCGTGCAAACCAAAGAAGAAGCATACAAGCTGCTGGATGAAATCATTTAATGCGGGGGGATTTACATGACGACTGAACCGTTATTTTTCAAGCCTGTTTTCAAAGAGAGGATTTGGGGCGGCACCGCTTTAGCTGATTTCGGCTATCACATTCCGTCAGAACGAACAGGGGAGTGCTGGGCTTTTGCCGCTCATAAAAATGGACAAAGCATTGTTCGAAGCGGAATGTATAAAGGGTTCACGCTCTGCGAATTATGGGATCATCACAGACATTTATTCGGACATCTGGAAGGGGATCGTTTCCCACTTCTTACAAAAATCTTAGATGCAGATCAAGATTTATCCGTTCAGGTGCATCCGAATGATGAGTTCGCCAAAATACATGAAAACGGGGAACTTGGAAAAACCGAATGCTGGTACATCATTGATTGTGAAAAAGATGCGGAGATCATTTACGGCCACAACGCAAAAACAAAAGAAGAACTGAGCTCGATGATAGAGCTTGGAGAATGGGACAAACTCTTGCGCCGCGTAAAGGTAAAGCCGGGGGATTTCTTCTATGTGCCAAGCGGTACCATTCATGCGATTGGAAAAGGCATTCTCGTTTTGGAAACGCAGCAGAATTCAGATACAACCTACAGATTATATGATTATGAACGAAAAGATGCACAAGGCAAGCTGCGAGAGCTGCATCTGGAAAAAAGCATAGAAGTGATAGAGGCCCCATCCATACCGGATCGGCAACCTGTTCGATATGAACAAAGAGATCATTTGCTTACAGCCACATTGATTGAATGCGCTTACTTTTCAGTGGAAAAGTGGAGTTTATCAGGATCAGCAAGCTTAAAGCAGCAAAAACCATTCCTTCTTGTCAGTGTTATTGCAGGAGAAGGTCGTATGATCTCCGGTGAGAATGTCAATACCTTCAAAAAAGGAGATCATATGCTGCTGCCTTCCGGTTTTGGAGAATTTAAACTGGAGGGGCAGGCAGAGTGTATCGTCTCTCATCTATGACACGATCAAGATAACAAGTGCGCCAATTCATGCTAGGCTTGCGGTCGCAGACTTGAGTATTGCAGAATGGAAAACCCTTCTTAAATGGAAGGGTTTCTTTGATGGAATGAAAGGATGTGATCAGCTTCTTTCATTTTAATCCACGCTCATGCGGTTAGCTACGATGCGAACTCCTCATCGCTAAATAAAAGAGCCGTTATCTTTATCGGTATTGCTTCATCTTCGAGCCACTTCCTTTCAGTTTTAAAAAAAGAACATATAAGAATGCAAACGAATGAAAGTAAACATGCTGGACAAACTGATAGGGATCAAAAAGAAGAAAGGAGGGTGGATATGAAAAAATGGCTGCAAATCATAAGTGCGTTGTTCCTATCCAGTTTTGTATTAATGGGCTGTAATACTGGTCAAGATAATAATGATAATGATAACAATGCTCCAGACGTCGAGGAGAACGATCAAGATCAAAACGGCAACAACCAAGATACTGACAATAACAACGTCCCAGGTGTCGACGAGGATGATACCATCAATAAAGATGATGAAAACGATAATGATCCTGATCCAGAAGATCCAGTTGAGGATCCTGAAGATACCGACAAAGATAAAAAAGATGAGTAAGGAAACTTCATAAATCATTGTTTAAACCCGCTCTCAGTTTAGAGGAAGGGTTTAAACTATTTACACGCCCTTCAAAAAAGCAGACGAAATGCCTGCTTTTTTTATTGTTTTAAATGGTCACCTAAAAATGGTTCCTCTTACAATTTCCTGATTGTCCTTCTTTAAAATAATCCATGAGTCAAATTCTTTTGTCCATTCTTACGGAAATAAGGTGTTGATTCATAAAAAGTTATTCACCGATCTCGTTTAGATGCGGTATCAAGAAGGTTCATCCTTCTCGTAACTGTTCGTTTCAAGAAGGACCATTAAGCCACCTGAATGCTTTCTGAGGACATTTCGTATCACATTTTCGCAATCAGATAAAGCGATATGGCTCTTTGGGTTTGAACAGGATTATGAAGCGTAATAACCCATTGGTTTCTTCTCCTTGGAAAGCTTGCGATCGCATACAATGGAGCAGTATCGCGTGATGCAAACCCGCCATTCATCACTTTTATATCCCTTCCTTCAAGGTGGCAAACAAGGTATTCACCCGGATTTATGACCTGTTGGTTCGTCCATGCGTAAGAATAAAACCCGTCTCCGAGATCCTCATAGGAAGATGGCGGTACAACGCCATCTACATTCAATGTGATTTGTCTTCTTCGCTGTCTTTCTGTAAAGTCTGGATTTCTCTGAGAGTTATGGGTAGGTGTAAAGTAAGGAATTGACGGAGGACTATGAAAGTAAGGATACAAAGCAACCACTCCTTCATTTTACATTCATACAAATTGTATGTGGGTGTATTTCGTTCATTCCTGATTTATTTCATGTTAACTCAGAATAGAACGAAAGGTGTGAGGACAATGACTGTGTTTTGGGAGTTGGACATGCAACTTGGTGGAATATGGATATCTCTAGTGATAGTATTTATATTGACTGTAATAAAGTAGACATACAGGACTTCAGGAATTTTTTTGATAGTGGGGGAAAAGGATGGCGAAAAAAATGGCAAAAACGAATGCGGTTCGTCTGATCGAACAGCAGAACATCTCCTATGAGTTATTAGGCTACAAAACAGGAGGGGGCCAGCCGGTAGATGGCGTCTCTGTTTCGGAAAAAATCGGATATCCTTTGGAGTATGTATATAAAACATTGGTGGCAACAGCAGGAGCCCATCATTACTACGTCTTTGTTGTACCTGTTGCAAAGGAATTAGATGTAAAAAAGGCGGCAAAGGTAATAGGTGAAAAGAAAGTAGATATGATTGCAATGAAGGAGCTATTAAGGGTAACTGGCTATCTTCGCGGCGGCTGCTCACCAATTGGCATGAAAAAATGGTTCCCGACATATATTGATGCGGCCGCTGAAACACTTGATTTTATCATTGTCAGTGCAGGGAAAATCGGTATGCAGCTAAAGGTAGCGCCGCGAGATTTAGCAAAAGCATGTGATGCTGCATTTGCAGAAATTGTATAGATGGCCCGCAACGAGATTGGGATACAAAGGGTAAATAAAAAAGCTTAGACACATAGACTAAGCTTTTTCCGCATCTCTTTCAAATATGATTTCAAAATAAGCAGCCGCTCCATACCCATCGATACTGGGAGCGAAAATCTGAATGAATGTCCAGCCTCTTTTCGCATAGTTATGGATGATTTGCTGGTAGTCTTCTTTAGGCCTTCTTCTCATCGTACTCAGTTCAACTCTTACGAATTCATACTCTTTCATCGTTTGATCCCTCCTGATAAGGTATACGGTAGTTCGAGCAAGAAGTTTCGTAAACCTTGGATAAGGCCTGAAATTAAAATTTGTTATCTAAACTGAAATAAAGCTTTAAGCAAAGGGAGAGGACTTACAAGTGTCTATTGTTTTTTATCTGTTTGCCTGAACTTTGCAAATGGCTGGCTGAAACAACAAGGATTTCATACAATCAAAACATGCAGTGATGCGGACATGTTTTTAAGCGGATGGATTTTGCCTCATCTTTTATTTTTGCATTACAGTAATCATTTCAAGAAAGCGATGGAATTACATGAACAAAGAAACCCTAAAAAACATACTCATGATTTTTTCGATATATGCAAGCCTACGAGAAACCGATGGTATGCGTATTGCTGATAGCTGGATTTTGAGTGAGATCGTACGATTTTTGATTTGCATGGCTGTGTTTTTGATCATGACATTTCTATTAGATGCTGTGTTTCCAAACAAAAAAGAGTCGCATTAATGTGTGACTCTTTTTGCATAACTATTATCTGATCAAAAACATCACAAATGAATCAACCATCATAATCAAAAACAGCAAGCAAAAATAAATGAGCGAGTAGACAAACATATCCTTTGCCCACTTCACGTCATCATCTGTTTTGAATCCCTGGATGCTTTTTTTGATCCATATGCCTCCGAGAACCAGGGCAGCTAAGAAATAAAATGGACTGATATGGCCGCTGGCGAGAGTAAAAGGAAATAATAACGTGACCGGCACCAAAACTGCAAGATATTGAATCATTTTTATTTTTGTTACATGATTTCCTCTTACAACAGGCAAGAGCGGAACGCCCGCTGCCCGATACTCCTCTTTGCGTCTGATCCCAATCGCCCAAAAATGCGGGGGCTGCCACAGAAACATGATCGCGTACAACAGCACTGCAGTCATACTGATGTCTCCGGTTACCGCGCAATACCCCATCAATGGCGGCGCAGCTCCGGGGAAACTCCCGACAAATGTACTCCACACAGAAGTTCGTTTCACCCATATCGTATAGATAATCGCATAAAAAATAAAAGCGGCCAGTCCGAGAAGGGCAGTTAATGGATTGAGGGAATAGAGCATCGCAAGACCGGTGATTCCTAAAACAGAGCCATACGTTAAGAGCATAGCTGGCGGCATTTTCCCTGTGACCGAGGCTCTGCTGCGGGTGCGTGCCATTTTTGCGTCCATATGCCGATCAAAATAGTTGTTATAAACAGTTCCGGAAGCCATAACAAACGCGGTTCCAAACATTGCTGTCACCATTGTCATCAAAAAAGCCATTCCGGTTAATGGTTTTTCTGCGCTTGCAAATGCGATCCAAAATCCGCCGAAGGCTGCTATCGAGTTTGATATGATAATGCCGGGTTTTGCAAGTTTGATAAAATCGTAAATTGTTACCCGATTTGAAGGTTTTATGTATTTCGTTTCAGATATAGCTGCAGAATCACTTGTATTCTCCAAAAATAGACGCCTCCCCCAAAACTGCATGCTATTGTTATCGTAACAAGACGGCTATGAGAATCACAATCATTTCCTATATTTGTCATGATATTGTCGTTTTTAAAACAAAAAAAATAGGGAGCTGGACTGCCCCCATTTGGTAAACGACGCCTAGTATCCGTAACCTCCGCCGTAACCTCCACCGTATCCGCCGCCGAAACCGCCGCCATAACCGGACCAAGGGTAGTAAGGAGGTCGTGGGCGCGGTCTCGGGCGCGGGTAATAGTAAGGCGGACGCGGATAAAACGGATAGAACGGTCTAGGGTAATAATAAGGCGGGTAAAATGGCGGTCTCGGGCGCGGATAATAATAAGGCTGTCTTTCATCATAAGGTGTCATTTGTTCAAATGTCTGTTCATTCAAAGGATAATCCAAGAGGAAAACCTCCCATGTTTTTTTTATTCCTTTTACCATATTCTTGATGTGTGAGTTGGGTGTATGTACATTCGTGAAATCGATTTTTTTATGATGAAATCCCTGAAAAAGGATTGACAAGAACTACTAAATCTCATATTATTACAAATGTGAAATAAATGTTACTATAATGTTACAAAAATATTTCTAAATAGATACATTTCTAACTGATAAAGGATAAGTCGAAATGGTTATGAAAGAAGGAATTTGGGTTGTTGGCAAAAAGAATCAAATGGTTTCATATCTTATTAGCAGTTGTATGTGTGGCGGGCCTTATTGGCTTTTTCCATAATTCATTACAAAAAGAAACGGTTATGACTAAAGTGAAAACTGATTCTCAGTATGGGAACGTGGAGATCGCAACGCTTGTGAACGACGGGAAAACGTTCAATTACGCAGTCAATTATCCAGTTTTTAAAAATAAAAAAATGGATGCCGCATTAAAGAGTTTCGCAGAGAAAGAGGTTCGCCAATTTCAAAAGGAAACAAAAGACATTGATCAGGAGCATACGACAAAACGCAACGAATTAAATGTTGATTATAAAATTGTCCATTACGCCACACAGACAGTAGCGATTGTATTTAATGAATATAAATATATCGGCGGTGCACACGGGCAAACCGTAAAAAAAACGTTTAACTATGATTTTAGTAAACAAGCTTTTCTTTCGATTGATGATGTTTTCAAAGAGGACGCTGACTATTTACATAAGCTTTCGTTAATCGCTTATCATGAACTGAAAAAAGATAAGGACATTGCTGCTGACGAAGCGCTGTTAAAGGAAGGGACGGCACCGAAAAAAGAAAATTTCAGCCGCTTTGCCATCAAGCAAGATTATATCGAATTTTATTTCGATACATATCAGGTCGCAGCAGGCTATCTTGGGGAGCAATCAATTGCGATCAAGAAAACCCTCTTGGAAGACATCGTGAAAGAACAGTATATTGATAAAGCAAAAAACAAAAATAAAATCAAAGAACAAAAACCGAAGAATGAAGTGATTTCGTTACCCAAAGAGGAAACAGTTGATCCAAATCAAAAAGTCATTGCGCTTACTTTCGATGACGGCCCGAATCCTGCGACAACAAATCAAATTTTGGACTCCTTGAAGAAACATAAGGGGCATGCCACGTTTTTTGTTCTCGGGAGCAGGGTGCAATATTATCCGGAAACGCTTAAAAGGATGCTGAAAGAAGGACATGAGGTGGGGAACCATTCATGGAGCCACCCGCTTCTCACAAGGCTTTCAGTAAAAGAAGCGTTAAAGCAGATCAACGACACGCAGGATATTATTGAAAAAATAAGCGGATACCGCCCGACGCTTGTAAGACCTCCATACGGCGGCATTAATGATGAGCTGCGGAGTCAATTGAAAATGGATGTCGCATTATGGGATATTGACCCGGAAGATTGGAAAGAACGCAACAAAAAAACAATCGTTGACCGGGTCATGAGTCAGGCGGGAGATGGAAGAACGATCTTGATTCACGACATTTACCGCACCTCTGCTGACGCGGCCGATGAAATTATCAAAAAGCTCACCGATCAAGGCTATCAATTGGTGACGGTCTCTCAGCTTGAAGAGGTTAAAAAACAAAGAGAAGCGAATTAATACGAAAAGGCTGCCGCGGATATTGCCCGTTTGGACAGCCTTTTTTCTTTTTAGTAAGAGCCTGTAGTGGCCCAAACATTCAGATTCGGTCCTGAATACTTGCCGAAAGCGTAAGAAGTCCGTGGATCCAAATCATATACCATCGGTGTATAACAAGATTTTTGGCCGGCCACAGCTTTTCCATTGCCACCTGCAGAATCACAGTTATATCTCTTTCCGTCCGTGTTCCGGGTAATCTCCGCATTTGCTTCATAGCCTGACGTCAATGTATGATTCATCGTGATTTTTGCCCAAGCCGTTTTACATGTACTGCTGAATTTGAGCTCGATCACCCCGATGACTTGATTGTTGGCATTCACTAAGTTTGAGGATTTTTTTGTAGAGCCGCTGGATGCACAATCATTGTAATAAGGGCTTTTTCCATCGTAGGCATGGGTTTCGGCGTTGGCGGGCGTTCCTTTGACGGCAAAAATAAATACAACTGCGAATAATATCAATGAAGCTTTCGTAAACAGTCTTTTCATGTCTTTTAATGACCTCCTTCATATGGCAAACAATAAATCATACGGAGGAACAGCCAAAACATGCATGCTTTTTTGTGAACAATAAAGGCGGCCGGGAGGATGGAGTTCTTGGCCGCCTTTGGTGTGTGATTAAGCTTTTATATCAATGGTTTGTCCGAGTGTCGGATGCTGAATCATCTTTAAGGTTTGATCGGCATTTTGCTGGGCCGTGTCCAACACTTTTTTCGTTAAAGCGATATCAACATTTTGGGCAAGTGATGCTTGATGCATCGCAACTGATAAAGCAGGAATATCCATCGTTCCACCTCCTATGCCTTACCTATCGGCGGCTTTGGATGATTTTACAGTGCAAAAGGGCTTAATTTTCCATGTTGACCCTTACGCTGCGGCATACCGTATGTTTTTAACAAGGGGGAAATCAGGATGAATCTTGTAATGGAAAAAACCTTTGAACAATATGAAAAGTTTTTTTCAATGGAAGAACAGAAAAGAGATGATGAGTTTCGATTTTCAATGATGAGGCCGTTTGAGAAGATGTGGAGCACCATCCAAGTTCCGCTGAAAGCAAAGGAGCCAAACGGCTATGATGTGTTGATGGCTGTGAAAATGCTTGGTTATTTGGATGTCCGTGACGCTGAAGCCGGACAGAAAGCACTGCAAATACTGAAAGAATCATGTGCTGAAGAGACAGCTGAATCTGCGCTGCGACAATGTATCCATTTTGCTGAGCGCGAACAGCTGCGGGTGAATGCAGACGAGGTCAAATTCGGCCTTTATATCGCTGAGCCCAATAAACTTCAGCTGCAAAAAGGCTATTGCGGATTTGGCGGGATACCGGGCTTTATTCATGTATGGATCCGGACAGCTATAACCTGCCGAGAATTCCTTCAATTATTGCTCATGAGTTTCATCATAATCTGCGGTTTTCGTATGTTGATTTTCATCATGGCTCTGTGAGTGTCGGGGATTATCTTGTGATTGAAGGGTTGGCTGAGTCATTTGCCAGAGAACTGTTTGGCGAAGAGCAGTTGGGTCCTTGGGTAACACGTTTTGATCAAGAAGATTTGCAGTATTCCATTGAAGTCATCAATGAGGTGCTGGATGTGAAAGGTTTTTCGGAAGTGAGCCGTTATATGTTTGGTGATCCAATTGCTAAAGAACAAGGCTTTGAGCCTGCGGGATTATCGGCTTTTGCGGGTTATGCGGTTGGATATCATGCCGTTCAGTCATTTATGGATAAACATCAAGCCACGATAAGCAAGGCCACGCTCTTGGATGCCGAGACGATTCTTTCTCAGTGCGGGCTGTTTTCTAAATGAAAAAGCGTCACATTTTGCGGCGCTCTTTGATTCCCAGGACGAGCAGTTCTATGGCTGCACAGAGTGCAATTCCGATCGTATACGCTTCGATATCGCTCCATAAAAAACCGTACCCCAGTACAAGGCCGCCAAGAGAAGTGTCTCTGATCCGGTCGATCCAATCTGAGTGATACAGCTGGCTGATTTCAATGAAAAAACAGAAAAAAAGACTGATCATGCCCGTCATCATTGTCTTCATTTTCCGAAATAGAAACCCGCATCCCATATAAATCATGGCCGCCCACAGCGAGTCCCCCAGATAAGGATTGACGGCATCCGGCAGAACACTTGAGTATGTTCTGGATCCCAGCCCCATCGCTATGATCATCATGGTGAAAGCTGCATATATCCATCGATTTCGCTTCATTGAGAATTGATACCCCGTCTCTGCTTCAACTCTCATGTATTGTAAGGAATATACCCTCTATTTGTCCAATAAAAAAGCGGCTGAACAGCCGCATGATGTGATTATTTCGCTTTAAGGTTTACATGGTCGGCGGTCTGGTCCTTGCCAATTACAAAATGGAGTTCATATCGGCCTGTATCATATACATAATCTATTTCATCGGTAAACGGGACGGTTAACACTCGATTAGCGGCGCCTAATTCATTTCGCAGCACTTCCGGGGTAACCCCTCCTAAATTTAGCTGCCGTTCCACGCCGGTTCCAAAGTAGCGGATTTCTGAAATGGTCATGTCTTGATGATAGGAAAATCCGTAGCCCGGGTTCCCCATATTCCAGTGATATAAATCAAACCGATTGTCTCCTCCGGACGGCCGTTCCGGTTCCCCTAATTTAGCATGGACATCGCCTTTCGTGCTTTTGTTAATGGTAAGGCCTTGCGCCTGCTGAGGCATTTCCCCTGTGTAAGCGGTATTGTAGAGGTTTTTGACAAGCTCGGCGGCGGATTGATTCGTATCTTCGGAGAGCGTTGTTGCTTGAGTTTCGGCCTTTACAGGGGTTGGAAAAGGTGCTGCGCCAAAGCTGGAAAGAGAGCCTGTCAGTGCGGCTGTCGCGGTTAGAACAGACATTGTTTTGTTCATGTTATCCCTCCTTTTTCATCTACCACCTCGTTTCCCGGTGTGAATGTGCTAAAACATTTGAGTGCGTTTTGTATGTTTTATTGATCACTTGTAAGGGAACAGAAATGGGTAATTCGGTATATACACTGGCAAGAAAGGGGAATGGAGATGGCTCAACAGAAAAAAATCACAATAAACGGCGTTGAAATGGAAGCCTCCGAAGATCAAACGCTGCTGCAGCTTTTGAACAACAGTTCGATTGAAGTGCCGCAAGTTTGCTATCATCCCAGCTTAGGGCCGATTGAAACATGTGATACGTGCATCGTCAGCATCAATGGTGAGCTAAAGAGATCGTGCTCCGCTGAAGTAAAGGATGGGGACGTCATTGATACGCTTTCGCCTGATGTCAAAAAAGCGCAGGTCATCGGGATGGACAAGATTTTATATAATCATGAGCTTTATTGTACAGTTTGCGATTACAACAACGGGGGGTGTGAAATACATAATACGGTGAAAGAAATGAAAGTCAATCACCAAAGCATCCCGTTTGACCATAAGCCTTATCATAAGGATGAGTCTCATCCGTTTTACCGGTACGATCCAGACCAATGTATTTTGTGCGGCCGTTGTGTTGAAGCTTGCCAAGACGTTCAGGTGACTGAAACACTGACCATTGACTGGGAGCGGAAACGCCCGCGCGTCATTTGGGATAATGATGTGCCGATCAATGAGTCGTCTTGTGTGTCATGCGGCCACTGTTCAACGGTCTGTCCGTGTAACGCGATGATGGAAAAAGGAATGGAAGGGGAAGCCGGATATTTAACAGGCATTGATCACGAAACGCTCCGTCCGATGATCGAGATTACGAAAGGCGTAGAGACAGGGTACGGCTCGATTCTCGCCATTTCTGATATGGAATCCGCCATGCGTGATGAACGAATCAAGAAAACGAAAACCGTCTGCACATACTGCGGGGTCGGCTGCAGCTTTGATGTTTGGACAAAGGGCAGAGACATTCTAAAAGTCGAGCCGCAGGAGGAAGCACCGGCGAACGGCATTTCTACCTGTGTGAAAGGAAAGTTTGGCTGGGATTTCGTAAACAGCGAGGAGCGTCTGACAAAACCGCTGATCCGCGAAGGCGACCATTTCCGTGAAGCGGAATGGGAGGAAGCGTTAACGTTGATCGCCAGCAAGTTCACCGATTTGAAAGACGAGTTTGGCTCTGATTCACTGGCCTTTATTACATCTTCTAAATGCACAAACGAGGAATCCTACCTCATGCAAAAACTGGCAAGAGGGATCATCGGCACAAATAACGTGGACAACTGCTCGCGCTATTGTCAATCACCTGCGACTGCCGGCCTGTTCCGAACAGTCGGCTATGGCGGTGATTCAGGGTCAATTACAGATATCGCGCAAGCGGACCTTGTGTTGATTATCGGTTCGAATACGTCTGAGTCCCATCCAGTCTTGTCCACTCGCATTAAACGGGCTCATAAGCTGAGAGGACAGAAAGTGATCGTAGCGGATATCAGAAAACACGAAATGGCAGAGCGCTCTGATTTATTTGTTCAGCCGCGTGCGGGTTCAGATATCGTCTGGCTGAATGCCATCGCCAAATATTTGATTGAAAACGGCAAGGCTGATGAACGCTTTTTACAAGAAAAAGTGAACGGACGGGATGAATACGTAAAAAGCCTGGCGCCATACACACTCGAATATGCCGAGGAGAAAACCGGAATAGATCGAGAAACTCTCATCGAAATGGCCGAGATGATCGGTCAGGCTGACAGTGTGTGCGCATTATGGGCGATGGGTGTGACACAGCATATTGGCGGAAGCGACACGAGCACGGCGATCTCGAATCTGCTGCTTGTGACAGGAAACTACGGAAAACCGGGAACAGGCTCTTATCCGTTGCGCGGTCATAACAACGTGCAGGGGGCAAGTGACTTCGGAAGCATGCCTAACAAACTGCCTGGCTATGAAAATGTAACGGATGAACAAGTCCGCCAAAAATACGAGCGGGCGTGGGGGGGGCCGATGCCGAAGGAGCCGGGCATGACCAATCACGAAATGATTGAAAAAATCCATTCCGGCCAGCTGAAAGCGATGTATGTAAAAGGGGAAGAAATGGGGCTGGTTGATTCCAACATCAATCATGTGCACGCCGCATATGAAAAGCTTGATTTCTTTGTGGTGCAGGACATTTTCTTTTCACGAACAGCAGAGTATGCCGATGTTGTTCTTCCTGCGAGCCCAAGCCTTGAAAAAGAGGGTACTTTCACAAACACAGAACGTCGTATTCAGCGATTGTATCAGGTGTTTGAACCGTTGGGCGAATCAAAGCCTGATTGGCAAATTATTATGGAAGTAGCCAATAAGCTTGGCGCTGGCTGGAGCTATGAACACCCTAGTGACATTATGGAAGAAGCAGCCATGCTGTCACCGATTTATGCCGGCGTCACCTATGAACGTCTTGAAGGCTACAATTCTCTTCAATGGCCTGTAAGCGCTGATGGCAAGGATTCGCCTTTACTCTTTACAGAGCGCTTTCCTTTTCCGGACGGCAAAGCCATTCTTTATTCTGTTCAGTGGACAGAGCCTGATGAGTTCGGTGAGGAATATGATATCCACGTCAACAATGGACGGCTCTTAGAACATTTCCATGAAGGAAACTTAACCTACAAATCAAAAGGGATTTCGGAGAAGACACCGGAAGTATTCTTAGAAATTTCTCCTGAGCTAGCGGCAGAACGGGGAATTCAGGACGGAACACTTGTCAGACTCACCTCGCCTTTCGGAAATGTCAAAGTGAAATGCCTGATCACTGATCGTGTCAAAGGGAAGGAAGTATATTTGCCAATGAACGATTCAGGGGAAGCAGCGATCAACCTGTTAACAGGCAGCCATGCCGATAAGGATACCGATACGCCGGCATACAAAGAAACATCAGCCAAAATGGAAATTTTGAAGCGCGACGGAACCACTCCGCTCCCTAAAATCAATCACCGCAACGGCAACCCGCAGCCGCAAATCGGTGTGCAAGTGCAAAAGAAATGGGCGCGGAAGGATTATATTTTCCCTGGTGACGCAGTGAAAAGGGGGATTGGGCGTAATGGCTAAAGCGATTAAACAAATCCAGAAAATCCAAGTAACCGAAGAGGACCAGCGAAAGCAGGATATGAAAGAAATTGAAGATGCATTGGTTGAACATAAGGAAGCCATTCTAGAAACGCTGCATATGCTCGGCCACATGAATGAGCGCGGTGTCCTGCCGTTGCTCCGCGGCCTTTTTGGCCAAGGGGATAAAGTTCTTGATATCCTAGTCAAAAAAGCAGATACAGAGGAAACAGCCAATACGCTGAAAAATCTGCTTCTTCTGTTTGGAACGCTCGGCATGCTGGATGTGAAACAGCTGGAGCCCCTCATTTTGAAAGTGAATGCGGGGGTGGCAAACGCGGTGGAACAGAAGGACAGCGAAGAGAAAACAGGTTATTTCGATATCATTCGTTCGCTCAAAGACCCGGAAATCAACAAATCAATTACACTGCTTTTCTCGTTTTTAAAGGGAATGGGACAAGATACAAAGGAGATGGAACGCACGACGCAGCCTCCGGAGCACCAAAAACAACAACAGGAACCGAGAGAGAAAAGGGATATGAATAAGCGAGATTGACCACCTGCCCGAGCCGGCTGCTGCCAGCTCGGGTTTTTTTGATGAAAAGGACTAATGAACTAGTGAAAAATGTTCAAACACTAGAAAAGAGTCAGTTGGTAATAGATAAAATAAATAAAATTGTTACTTTATTACCTGTCAGGAAAAGGTAAAATCTGATTATAATAGAAATCGATTACTTTAGATGGGGGAACAGTCGTGAAAAAAGTCTTAATACTATTATTTGCCCTGACGATCGGGCTTGCGCTTTCCGCGTGCAGCCAATCGAGCGATGCGTCAGTAAAAGAAAAACCGAAAGAGAAAAAATCTGAAGAAGAGCTTAAAAAGGAAATTGATAAGGAATTGAAAAAACACGGTGAGCCGAAGATTAAACAAGATGATCAAATACATAAAATAGGAGAAACGTTTAAAGCAGGACATACGAATTTTACAGTGAATAAAGTTGATAGAGTGCAAAAAGGTGAATATACGGAATTTGGAGGAGCTGTAGACTCTAAGTCAAAAACATTAAAAGAAGATGAGGAACGGCTCATTATAGAAGTTACGATAGAAAACATAGGGAAAGACTCAATAAGCTACAATTTTATCGGGATAGACTTAAAAGACAAGAATGATCAATCAGTCCGGCCAGTTTTTTCTATAGAAGAGCAGGGCAGAATGCTTATGGGAGGAACATTAGTATCAGGGAAAAAGGTTACAGGTGTACTCAGTTATGTCATCCCTAAAGGGGAACAAAAACATTGCACACTGGTATATAATCCGTTTTTAGCTAATAATTCAACAACCACTAAAATTGAAGAAAGAGTGAAGGACAATATTGATTATTTGGTGGAGTTAGATTAGAAATAGATTTACAGTTGCACGTTTTCATCAGTGGGAAACGTGCTTTTTTTATAGCGGAAAATAATGTGAAAGGATGAGTGATAAAAGTGCAAACCAAATGGATGGAACGGGCGATGCGGATTCGGGCGATCGCGCAGGCGGGACTCACTTTTTCAAAGGATGTGTATGACAGGGAAAGGTACGAAGAGCTGATGAAGCTAAGCGCAGAGATGATGGCGGATTACACGCAAACGGAAATTGAGGTGATCACTGATTTATGGAAGGGCGAGAAAGGCTATCCGACACCGAAAGCGGATGTTCGCGGCGCAGTATTCCGAGATCATCAGATTTTGCTTGTTCGGGAGAAGCATGATGAGCTGTGGTCACTGCCGGGCGGGTTTTGCGAGATTGGCTTATCACCGGCTGAAAACGTGGTCAAGGAAATCAAAGAAGAGTCGGGGTACGATACAGAACCGTCCCGATTGCTGGCCGTGTTGGACAGCCAAAAGCATCCCCATCCGCCTCAGCCGTATCATTACTATAAAATTTTCATTGCATGCAGCATAACGGGCGGGCAGGGGGAAACGGGAATTGAGACGAACCATGCCGCTTTTTTTCCGGAGGACAGGCTCCCGCCGCTTTCTCCAAAACGAAACACACCCTCACAGCTTTGCATGCTGTTTGACTTTATGCGCCATCCAGAAAAAAACACGCTATTTGACTAGAAAAGAAAGAGCCCGGAAGGCCCT
>NZ_JBAIZW010000003.1:0-467197 GCF_036765155.1 Bacillus sp. 0102A | reverse complement strand
TTTCCACAAGGCGTTTTTTCTTATGCGGCGCCGGCCAGGTTTTTCTTCTTTTTAATCGGGCTTAACGCGCGTTCAAGCCAGCCCATGACCAAATCGGCAATCACCGCCATCAGAGCCGTTGGGATCGCCCCCGCCAATATAATCGCGGTACCGTTTGTTGCGTTTGATCCCCTGACGATGATGTCCCCGAGTCCGCCTGCACCGACAAATGTCCCGATGGCCGTAATGCCGATGGCGATGACAAGCGCGGTGCGGAGGCCGGCCATAATGACAGAAAGCGCAAGCGGAAGCTCGACCATCCGCAGCACTTGAAATTTCGTCATTCCCATTGCTTTTCCGGATTCAAGATAGGCGTGTTCAATGCTGATAATCCCTGTATACGTATTTCTGATAATCGGCAAAAGAGAATACAGAAATAATGACAATATCACCGTATTAGCGCCCAGCCCCATGACAAGCATCAGCACGGCCAGCATGGCGAGGGCCGGGATCGTCTGAATGAC
Organism: Bacillus sp. 0102A; assembly: GCF_036765155.1. NCBI lineage: Bacteria > Bacillati > Bacillota > Bacilli > Caryophanales > Bacillaceae > Bacillus > Bacillus sp. 0102A. The sequence continues at coordinate 466,694 of NZ_JBAIZW010000003.1, read as the reverse complement.
GTTCGTCACCGCAAAAATCCACCCGCTTAATGTTCTGTATCTGGCGATCAGGATGCCGAGCGGTATTCCAACAATGGCCGCAAACAAAACGCCGTACACCGACATCAGAAAATGGCGGTAAAACTCCTGCATCACGTAACCGCCGTTTTGCGAATAGTAGGTGCCAAGCTGCTGTAGTACTTCCATATGATCCGCCTCTTTTCTTAGTCAAAATAATGATGTTTCTCTAAAAATTCCTTTGCTACGACAGACGGCTCCTTCAGCTTGCCATCCACCTCATAGTTAAGCTCCTGCATCGTTTCCGTATCGATTTGCCCAATCAGCTTATTGATCACACCTTCAAGCTCCGGATGCTCCTTCAGCACCTTTTCCGGAAGCACTGGTGAACAGTCATACGGCGGGAAAAACCGTTTATCGTCTGTTAAGATTTTCAGATCATAGGCTTTAATCCGTCCATCCGTTGAATAGGCAAGAACAGCATCCATTTTCCCGTTTTTCACCGCGTCATAGACAAGCCCGATCTGCATCGGATAGGTTGTGCCGAATTCAAATTCATACGTGCTGACAAAGCCTTTATATCCGTCGCCTTTCCGTTTCAGCCAGGCATTGTCGACGCCCAGTTTATATTGGGAGACATTTTTCTTCAGGTCAGACACGGTGTTGAGATGCTCCTTTTCCGCAAACGTTTTTGTTACGGTGAAGGCATATGTGTTTTCAAACCCATAGGAATCAAACCATTTATAAGAAAAGCGCTTTTCAAATTCATTCTGCACAATGTTCAGTGCTTTTTTGGGGTCTTTCTCCGCTTCCTTGCCGAGGGTGCTTGTTAAATCCGTCCCGGAATAGCGCGTGGCAGAAATATCAACATCACCGCCAAGCATCGCTTGGTGCTGAACATAGTTGGACCCGAGGTTTTTCACTAAAGCGGTATTCAAATCGGTATCATGTTCAATAAGCTGCGCGATCATATTCGCTAAAATTTCTGATTCTGTCATGCTTTGCGCCCCGATTTTGATCGTATCGTCTGAAGCTCCGCCAAGTCCCGGCAGAGAACAGCCGCCAAGCAGCAGGACAAAGGCGAGAGCGAACGCGCCTAGCCATTTGATTTTTTTCGTTTTCAACAGAGCCAACTCCTTACGAAACTTCCTTCATTCCTTGCAGTCCTTTCGGCGTCACCTTCCGTTCTGTCACAGCCAGCACATAATCAATGATAATCGCCAGGATCGTAACCGGCACGGCGCCGCCAATGATATATTCAGGCTGATACAGGTTCAGGCCGATAAAAATGTAATCACCGAGACCGCCGCCCCCGATAAACGACGCAAGTGTCGCCCAGCCAATTAAGTAGATCGTTGACGTACGGATTCCCGCCATGATGATCGGAATCGCCAGCGGGATTTCGACGAGCCGAATCTGCTCCCAGCCGGTCATGCCGATCCCCTTTCCCGATTCCAGCAGATTTTTGTTTACACCTTTAATGCCTGTATACGTATTGCGCAGGATCGGCAGCACCGAATAGAAAAATAAAGCGACAATCGCAGGCACTTTCCCTACACCGAGAAGCGGAATAAAAAAGGCTAAAATCGCCAGACTCGGCAGGGTTTGCACAATGTTGACGACACCTATAATCGCGCCTGCGCCTTTTTTCATTCTAGTAAGTGCAACGCCGAGCGGCACCGCAACGATAATGCCCAATACAACAGCAATGAGTGAAATATATATATGCTCTCCTGTTTTATACAGTAGCTCTCCGCCGTTCGTTTGCAAAAAAGTCATCATTTGATTCATCTTAAAAGAGCTCCTTCCCTGGTCAGATCGTCATGAGCTGGTCTTCCTCGCCCCATATGGAATCGTATACGATATCAACAAGGCTCGCTCTTGTCACAATGCCAGCTAAATGGTTCTGTTCATCCACCACCGGAACATATTTAATTCCCTGCTTCAGGATCTTACGGACCGTATCGCGCAGAAGCGCCCCTTTTTGTACGGTATACATATCCGAGCGGTATACTTCGCCAACGACGCTCGCTTTTTTGCGGTTTTGATCAATCATTTCCACATCAACATAGCCCTTCAGCACATTTTGTTTGTCTACAACGAGCAGCGAATCGACACGTTTTTCTCTCATCAGCTGAATCGCCTGAGAAAGCGTTTTGTCCGCTGATACTGTCACAGGCGTTCTGTTCATCATTTGCTCAACCCGCTCGATATCCGGCCTTGACTGGATCAGCCGTTCTTTCCCGATAAATTCTTCAACAAATTCATTGGCCGGGTTCCTGAGAATCTCGTCAGGTGTGCCGACTTGAACGATTTCGCCTGCTTTTAAAATCACGATCCTGTCAGCAAGCTTAATCGCTTCATCCATATCGTGTGTGACAAACACAATCGTTTTGTTTAAGGTTCTCTGCAGTTTTTTGAATTCTTCCTGAAGGGAATCACGCGTAATCGGATCAAGCGCTCCGAACGGTTCATCCATTAAAATGAGAGGGGGTTCCGCAGCCAGCGCGCGCAGCACGCCGATTCTTTGCTGCTGTCCGCCGCTGAGCTCATGGGGATAACGGTCTAAATATTCCGGGCCCATATCCACAAGCTTTAACAGCTCTCTCGCCCGTTCTTTCCGTTTTTCTTCAGGCCATTTCAGCAGTTTCGGCACGAGTGAGATATTCTGCTGGATGGTCATGTGAGGGAACAAACCAATCTGCTGAATCACATAGCCGATTTTTCTCCTCAGTTCTACCGGGTCCTGTTCCATCATATTTTCTCCGTCGATAAAGATCTTTCCTGACGATGGTTCTATCAATCTGTTGATCATTTTCATCGTCGTCGTTTTTCCGCAGCCGCTCGGGCCGATAAAACAGATAAACTCACCTTTGGCAATATCTAAATCAACGCAGTTCACAGCTTTTTTGCCGCCCTTATATACTTTTGACACTTGTTCCAATTTCAGCAATCCGTGCACCTCCGCAGGTTCCTTTTAAATTTTCTGAAAAGTATAACCTTTATTATAGTTTGAACTTTATAAAATAAAAAGTTTATAATGTGTTGAAATTATATGTTATTTACAGATTATTTATTGTTATGACCAAGGCGTAAAGGGAGTTCTTACAATTACGCCGGATACCTCCCTCTTTCTCTGCATTCAGCTATTTTCAACAACTGGCAGAAATATGATATATTGACTCCATCAATTGCCATTTGAAGGGATGATCAGCTGTGGAAAAAACTGCTCTCGACATCATTGAACATGCTGAAGAGCATCTCATTGAGAAGATTGCCGAAAATATGCAGACGTTTGGCATGCCTTCCACTGTCGGACGTGTGCTTGGGATTATTTATATGAATCGAAAACCGATGACGTTAAGCGAGCTGTCAGAGGCAACAGGCATGAGCAAAACACGGATGAGCCAAGTGGTCCGTGAAATGATTGATGCCAATATTGCCGAAAAGGTGTTTGAAAAAGGGGTAAGAAAAGATCTTTACGACGTTGAGCAGGATTATTATCAAACCTTCATTTCTTTATTTGCGGCGAACTGGACTAAGGTCGTGAGTAAAAACAAAGTACTGTATAAAAAATTAAACCGGGAGCTGACTGATCTTTTGCAAAGGGACGGGCTTACTCCTGAGACTGAGGAGAAAGTCAACCAGCTATTACATGAATTAAGAGAATGGCTCAATTACTATGACTGGGTGAGCCGCTTAATTGATTTTTTTGAAAGTGAAGAAGTGTTTCAATACGTGCCGAAAACAATAGAAAGCAGCTCCCGCAAGTAAGGGAACTGCTTTTTGAATGTATCGAAAACATGTCTTTCAGCCCGGCACCGATCATCACCTCCGCTAAGATGAATCCCATCAGCTGGTAATGACATTCATCTCTATTTTCCCGAGTTTGCTATTCAATGAAAGAAGAATAGTGAAAAAAGAGGCTATGCCGACCATCACAACGAGATCAAGAATAACGTTGCTAAGCCCGGCGCTATGGATCATGACGCGCACTCGTGCCGGCATCTGCGATAATCGGTATAGATAGAGGCACGACTGACCTATCCGCTTTTTCCTGGCTTTCCTTATGTTTATCATGAGAAGACATTCAATAGATAATTAATGAAATATGCCGCCCGTTACGTATAAAACGTTTGTAGCCTGCCAGAAACACTCCATGCTACAATGAAGTGACAAACTGACTAGGAAGGACGTATACAGATGTTCAAAAAAATTGCAGCAGATGCACTGGGCTTATCTGATATCGGAAAAATTATCGAACCTCAGGATTATGACAAAACAGATGCTGATGACTATGTCATGCATGAAGACAATGAAAAAATATATTTCTTGATTAAAACGAAAGCAGACGAATACTGCTTTACAAATCTAGCTCTGATCCATGTAGACGGCGAACGCGCCACTTCCTCAAAACGAACGTTAAAACGCTATCCTTACTCTCAATTCAAAATGTCTGATGTTTTTCTGGAAACCGCGGGAAAAGTCGATCTAGATGTTGAGATTAAATTTAAACTGGGCGCGGAAAAATTCGACATCGATGTGCACAAAGACCAAATTGAAAAGTTAAAAGATCTATATAAAGCATTGCTTCGGATTGCTGAAACAACTTATGAAAATGATATTTTAATCAATCAGGCGGAACAAAGCTTGGATAAAGCCGTGACAATTCTTCACCACACCCGCCCCGAACACGTCAATCTTGAAACGCAATATAAAGAGCTGACCGAATTCGGTTTCACTTGGCTGACATCCGTTCGCTCGCAGTATCATATTAAGGATTTTGGAGATGTATTTGAGAAATATATTAATAACTAGCATAAAAAAGACACGGCTTCTATTAGGCTCGTGTCTTTTTTGTGGCATTTTTGTATGAATACTGGTTACTTTACTACATTTTTCTTTTATAATAAAACTATTAGTCTATTTTCCCTATATTACAGGTAAAGGAGTTATTTTATGTATTGTCCTCAATGCGGCCATCAAACAGATGGCGGAAAGTTTTGTGAGAAATGCGGATCACCGCTCCCCGGTCAGTCAGGCCAGCAGCAAGCAGCTCAGACCGGAGCCGCTGCAAAGCAAGCAGCAAAACAGTTCGGTTCATTTGTTTTGGCCGTCCTGAAACGCCCTTATCAGGAATGTAAAACAACGGGCGGCGAACAGCTGATTAGCGCGATCATTACGATGGTTCTGTTCAGTTTGCTGACCCCTTTGATGTTTTATATTCTTTTTTCAGACGGTCCCGGCAGCGTAAGCTTTACAGCAATCTTTTTAGAGCCAACCATTTATTTTGCCCTGTTTCTTTTCTTTTTGCATGCATTGATCTTTTTCGCCTTGAAAATCGCGGGAAACCAAGTATCTTTCAAAGATTCATTTTCCAGATTTGGCGCGTTTCTCATTCCGTTTACAGCTATTTTGGTTCTTGCCCTTTTATTCTTTTTATTACATACAGACATTTGCTTCACCGTGTTAGCCGTTGGTTTAATCGGTGCATTCTTTGCCATTCCTCCTGCGATGCTGAGCAGTTATCAGCATTCATATAAAGGAAAGATTGATATCATTTACTCAACGATTGTGATTTATCTGATCACCTGCGTTACATTTCAGCTTATGATCGAACACTATATTAAAGAGATTTTCCGTTATATGCTCTTTTAAAAAACAACCCCATCACCTGCTGGTGATGGGGGTTGTTTTTTATTGAATAGACGTTAAATAAATTCTTCCGTTCTTCACTGTGCCTGTGTAGGTCCAGTTATAGGTTCTCAGTTTGGGACTGCCGCCTGATTTTGTGATATAGAATTCTTCATATGTCTTAATCGTGATAGCTGATCCATTTTGACTCCAGCTTTTCACTTCATAGTTATTAAAGTCTTCTGTTGTCCCCTCTTTATTTAATTTCGCCACGAGATGCTGCTGGTCGGAATAAAGAGAACTGCCTTTTTCAAGGCTGTCTTCCATCAGCGAGAAATGATTTTGATTTACGGCATCTGCCTGGCTTTGCAAATAACTGCCCATAAATAATGTCACTTGTTCATCTCTCACATTACCGCTTGCAGAGCTTTCACTGTCTTTGTTTTTCGAGCCTTCCCAGGCGGACGTGTACGTCTCCGGCTTATCATTTTTGATTTTCTTTATATTTGTTCCGGCCGATTCGAATGTTGATTCTGCTCCTTCAAAAATCCACTTTTTCTGTTTTTTATCATATGAAAGGAGATATTCGTAACTCGGACTGTCATCAGTCATTTCGGATTTTGTATAGTCGTTATACGAAGAAGACTGGTGAAGTTCTTTTCCTGATACCGATACCTGCCACGTCCCGTCGTTTTTCTGAGAGAGAGCGAATGTATCCAGGTCAAAATCAGTTTCTAAATATTTATCTTTTAAGTAAGAATTCGTGTATTTCATAGAATCGACGGTATCCTTCGCCTCCGCCTTCCATTTGGCGCTCGCCTCTGTCATCTGGGCTGTATTTCCATCTGATAGCGCTTTGGAATACTGTTTTGTTGTTTTGACAATCGTGTTCAAAATCGTTTCCTGTGTATCTTGATCAGGAATTAACGTGATCTCCATTTCTTTATGGTCGATTGGCACGCCCGTTGTTTTTGTTTTTCCCCACGGAAATTCTGCTTCGACCGCAGCCGTCATGGACCCGTCTGTCAGAAGAGGGCCATATGTGACGGATTTAAACGGGTCTTTATGAATCGACTTGCCGTTAATCAGCAAATCTCCCTTCCCGCTTTTGATGTCATCTGCTAAGCTGAATGTCACATCGTCTGCTTCCAATGAGAGATTAACACGAAAGCTATTATCGCCAACCGCCTGAATGTCTTCTTTTTTCACAAGATCGACCACGTCGTTTTTCAGTTTGGCTGTGACTGTATATTCGCCGGGAATGTACGGCCCAAGGGTTTGTACTTGATCCGCTTTTTTTACCGTTCCGGCATCCTCTTTATTCACATATAGATCGGCATTTTTATAATTGCTGGTCACTTCAAAATAAACAGGTGCTATCTTTAAGTCATAATGGTCAAATACGAGCAAGCTTCTCCCGTCTTTCTCCGCGTATACGATATCCTTTTGAGCTGTTTCAACTCGCAGCGATGCAAAAAGCTCATCTTTTTTGTCAGGATGGTCCTTCAAATACGCAAGAAACGGTTTTACATTCTTTTTAGTCAGTTTAAGCTTGTCATTTACCGGCGTAAGAAGAGAAGCGATTTGGTCTTGATCTTCATCCTTTACAGCCTGTTCAAACTTGTCGACTAATCTATCCTTTGAAGTAAAGTACGCTCCGGTTTTATAGGCGGTGAATAATATGACGCACGCAGCGGCAATGCTGCTCCATAAAACGATGGTTTTCTTAGGGATTGGTTTTCGCGGAGCCTGCCTCGTTTCAGCAGCGCTTGCTGTTTCTTTATGCGCCTGTCTGCTGCTCCCTCCGATCGGGGTGCCGCATTCTTTACAAAACTTGGCTCCTTCTTTATTTTTTTGACCGCATTCCTTACAAAACATGTGACGTTCCTCCTATTTATGATCCACTATTTTGTACTTATTTCCTATGTTACATATTTTATAATAGAATGGTATGAAATTGGAGGAAATCACGAAAATATCTCTATAAACATGTGAAAAGGTGGAATGATGATGCAACAGCTCACCATTCAAAAAGCTACAAACCATGACCAAGCGCTGTATGAGCTTCTGCTGCTCGCCGATCCGTCGAAAGAAATTGTTGATGAATACATAGCCAGAGGAGAATGCTACACCGCTTATATATCGGGTGAATTAGCTGGTGTATACGTGATGATCACAACTAGACCGCAAACCGTAGAAATCGTTAACATCGCAGTAAAACAAGCAATGCAAAAACAGGGCATTGGCAAGCAGCTTATCCGCGATGCCATCGAAAAAGCAAAACATATGGGGGCAAAGGTGATTGAGATTGGAACTGGAAATTCCAGCATCCATCAGCTTTCTCTTTATCAAAAATGCGGATTTCGCCTGCAGGCGATCGACCATGATTTTTTTATCAGACATTATGATGAGGAGATCTTTGAAAACGGTATTCAATGCCGTGATATGGTGAGGCTTTATTTGGATCTCTAAAAGCACAAAAAAGCCGCCGAGAGATATCTCGGCGGTCATTTTATTACTTGTTTAAGTTGTAGAAAGTGTTAATGCCGTGGTATTGAGCAGTTTCAGCCAACTGATCTTCGATGCGAAGAAGCTGGTTGTATTTCGCAACACGGTCCGTACGAGACGGAGCACCTGTTTTGATTTGTCCTGCATTTGTTGCCACAGCGATGTCAGCGATTGTGCTGTCTTCTGTTTCACCAGAACGGTGAGAGATAACAGCTGTGTAGCCTGCACGTTTCGCCATTTCGATTGCATCGAATGTTTCAGTCAATGTACCGATTTGGTTTACTTTGATCAGGATAGAGTTGCCTACGCCGTTTTCGATGCCTTCAGCCAATTTTTTCGTGTTTGTAACGAAGAGATCGTCACCGACAAGCTGAACTTTTTTGCCAAGACGCTCAGTAAGAAGCTTGTGGCCTTCCCAGTCGTTTTCGTCAAGTCCGTCTTCGATAGAGATGATTGGGTATTTAGAAACCATTTCCTCGTACCAGTCAACCATTTCAGCAGATGTTTTCACAACGCCTTCGCCAGACAGATGGTATTTGCCGTCTTCTTTGTTGTAGAACTCAGAAGATGCAGCATCCATTGCAAGCTTCACTTCTTCGCCAGGTTTGAAGCCGGCTTTTTCGATTGCTTCAACGATTGTTTGAAGCGCTTCTTCATTTGAACCAAGGTTTGGAGCAAATCCGCCTTCATCACCTACAGCTGTGTTCATTCCTTTAGCAGAAAGAACTGATTTCAGGCTGTGGAAGATTTGAGCGCCCATGCGAAGTGCTTCACGGAAGTTAGGAGCACCTACAGGCATGATCATGAATTCTTGAATATCCACGTTGTTGTCAGCATGCTCTCCGCCGTTGACGATGTTCATCATCGGTACAGGAAGCGTTTTTGAGTTGAATCCTCCAAGGTATTGGTAAAGAGGAATCTGTAAGAAATCAGCAGCTGCGCGCGCACAAGCCATAGATACGCCAAGGATTGCGTTCGCACCAAGTTTGCCTTTGTTTTCAGTACCGTCAAGCTCGATTAAAAGCTGATCGATTGCGTTTTGTTCAGTTACATCAAAGCCAAGAAGCTCTGGAGAAATGATTTCGTTTACGTTGTTAACAGCTGTTAACACGCCTTTTCCAAGGTAACGGTCTTTGTCGCCGTCACGAAGCTCAACTGCTTCGTATTCACCTGTAGAAGCTCCGCTTGGCACTAATGCACGGCCGAAAGCTCCTGTTTCTGTATATACTTCAACTTCAACTGTTGGGTTGCCGCGAGAGTCTAATACTTCGCGTGCATAAACATCAACAATGTATGGCATGAGTTTTGTCTCTCCTTTTGATTTCAAATTATTTTTGAATTAACGATGTTCCTGTCATTTCTGTCGGTTTTTCAACATTGAGAAGGTCTAATAACGTTGGTGCAAGGTCGCCTAGGATTCCGCCTTCACGCAACGTGATGCCTTCTTTCGTCACAATGACAGGGACTGGGTTTGTCGTATGCGCAGTGTGCGGATCGCCTGATTCAGTAATCAGAATGTCAGCATTACCGTGATCAGCGGTAATGATCGCGTGTCCGCCTTTAGCGATAATCGCGTCAACGACTTCGCCTAAGCATTCGTCCACTGCTTCAATTGCTTTAATTGTTGGTTCAACCATTCCGGAGTGGCCGACCATATCAGGGTTTGCGAAGTTAAGAATAATCGCGTCATGCTTGTCATCTTCAATTTCTTTGACAAGCGCGTCCTTCACTTCATACGCACTCATTTCTGGCTTTAAGTCATATGTGGCAACTTTCGGCGAGTTGATGAGAATACGCTCTTCACCCGGGAATTCAGCTTCACGGCCGCCGCTCATAAAGAACGTGACATGCGGATACTTTTCAGTCTCTGCAATTCGAAGCTGTTTTAATCCATGTTGAGATAATACTTCTCCGACTGTGTTATCAAGATTTATCGGTTTAAACGCTACATATCCGTCAACTGTTTCACTGAAGTGAGTCAGGCAGACGAAATGCAGGTTCTTCGGATAATTCTCGCCGCGATCGAAGTCACGGAAGTCTTTGTTTGTGAACGTGTTGGAAATCTGGATGGCGCGGTCCGGTCTGAAATTATAGAAAATCACAGAGTCGCCGTCTTGGATTGTCGCAACAGGCTCACCGTTTTCTTTTGTGATAACGGATGGAATCACGAATTCATCATAGATTCCGTTCGCATATGAATCATCAACAACATCCATTGCACTGCGGTAGGTCGGGCCTTCGCCGTACGCCATTACGCGGTACGCTTTTTCTACACGGTCCCAGCGTTTGTCGCGGTCCATTGAGTAGTAGCGCCCGGAAATGCTGGCGATTTCTCCGACACCGATTTCCTCGATTTGTTCGTTCAGCTGCTTAATGTACGTCTTCGCTGTTTGCGGACCAACATCACGGCCGTCAAGGAAACCATGGATGTAAACCTTTGTCAGCCCTTCATTTTTCGCAAGCTTTAACAATGCGAACAAATGATTGATGTGGCTGTGCACGCCGCCGTCTGATAAAAGGCCGAACAGGTGCAGAGCTTTGTTGTTTTCTTTCGCGTTGTTAATCGCGTCAAGGAAAGTTTGATTGCGTTCGAACTCTCCGTCACGAATGGCAACATTTACGCGTGTTAAACTTTGATACACAATACGGCCCGCGCCGATATTTAAGTGACCCACTTCAGAGTTCCCCATCTGTCCGTCTGGAAGGCCTACAGCCTCACCTGAAGCAGTCAATGTTTGATGAGGATACTGATTCCAGTAGCGGTCAAAATTCGGTTTTTTCGCTAAAGCGACTGCGTTCCCTACTGTTTCGTTACGTAATCCGAACCCATCAAGAATGATGAGTGCAGCTGGTTTTTTACTCATATTGACCTTCCTCCAATAATTGAACGAATGACTGTGGCTCAAGGCTCGCGCCGCCGACCAAAGCACCGTCAATATCGGACTCTGCCATATATTCTTTAATGTTTGCAGGCTTTACGCTTCCGCCATATTGGATGCGAAGCTTGTCTGCAATTTCTTGGCTAAAGCTGTCAGCGACGGTTTTACGGATGTGCGCACACACGTCGTTCGCATCTTTCGCTGTAGAAGATTTGCCTGTTCCGATTGCCCAGATTGGCTCATATGCAATAACAGAAGCAGCAACTTGTTCTTCTGAAAGACCAGCAAGGCCTTTTTTCACTTGGTCAGCAACAAGATCATTTGTTTTGCCGGCTTCGCGCTCTTCAAGCGTTTCACCCACACAGATGATCGGCACAATGCCGTGTTTGAAAGCGGCGTGTGCTTTTTTGTTAACTGTTTCATCAGTTTCAGCGAACATTTCACGGCGCTCAGAGTGGCCGATGACACAGTAGTCAACGCCAATGTCTTTTAGAGCAACCGGGCTGATTTCTCCTGTGAACGCGCCGCTTTCTTCAAAGTGCATGTTTTGAGCTCCGACTTTAAGGTCAGTGCCTTTAACGGCAGAAGTAAGCTTTTCTAAGAAAAGCGCTGGCGCGCAAACAACAGCTTCCGCTTTGTCTGCTGCTGGAATGGAAGATTTTACTTCTTCAACGAAGCTGACAGCTTCGCCGAGTGTTTTGTTCATTTTCCAGTTACCGGCGATAATTGGTTTTCTCATCTGTTCCACTTCCTTATAGCAGTTTTAAGATTATTTATCGTTCAGTGCAGCTACCCCTGGAAGCTCTTTGCCTTCCATAAACTCAAGGGACGCGCCGCCGCCTGTTGAGATGTGGCTCATTTTGTCAGCAAGGCCGAATTTTTCAACCGCTGCCGCTGAGTCTCCTCCGCCGATGACAGAGTATGTATCTTTCGCCTCTGCCAATGCTTCCGCAACCGCTTTTGTTCCTTGTGCGAACAAGTCGATTTCGAATACGCCCATCGGTCCGTTCCACACGACAAGTTTGCTGTTTTTAATGACGTCAGCATACGTTTCGCGTGTTTTCGTACCGATGTCGATTGCTTCTAAATCACTAGGGATTTCAGAGATCGGCACCATTTTCACGTTTGCATCGTTAGAGAAATCATCTGCAACGAGTACATCTTCAGGCATGTAGAAGTTCACGCCTTTTTCTTTCGCGCGGTCCATAAATGACTTCGCAAGCTCGATTTTATCCTCTTCAAGAAGAGAATTACCGACTTCATAGCCAAGCGCTTTTACGAATGTATAAGCAAGACCTCCGCCGATGATCAGGTTGTCCACTTTATCAAGAAGACTTTCGATCACTCCGATTTTGTCTTTTACTTTCGCTCCGCCGATGATCGCTGTGAACGGGCGGTCCGGGTTAGAAACCGCTTTTCCGAGTACATCAAGCTCTTTTTCCATTAAGAAACCTGCAACTGCTGGCAGATGCTCGGCAATTCCAGCTGTAGATGCGTGAGCACGGTGGGCAGCACCAAATGCGTCATTTACATATACATCTGCAAGCTCAGCAAATGCTTTTGCAAGCTCAGGATCATTTTTCTCTTCACCAGGGTAGAAGCGTACGTTTTCCAATACAAGAACGTCTCCGTCCGTCATGTCGGAAACTTGTGCTTTTACAGCATCGCCGTAAGCTTCATCCGCTTTTTTCACTTCTTTGCCAAGCAGTTCGCCGAGACGTGCAGCGACAGGAGTTAAACGAAGCTCCTCAACCACTTCGCCTTTCGGGCGGCCTAAGTGGCTCGCGAGAAGGACTTTCGCGCCTTGGTCTGCAAGGTGTTTGATTGTTGGAAGCGCAGCACGGATACGTGTATCGTCTGTTACTTCCCCGTCTTTCATTGGAACGTTAAAGTCAACGCGGCAGAATACAACTTTGCCTTTTACGTCGATGTCTTTGAGAGTTTTCTTATTCATGCCTAGGAGATCCTCCTTCAAAGTGGTTTGCATACAGCACGAAAAACGTGAAACCGTCTGGTCAAGCGATAACTCCGCTAGGGCAGATCACAGTCTTTTTCGGCACAGGGCAGTTCGTCTAAAAGCCAGGGCAGCGGCCTTAGGCGAAAGCGCCGGCAAAGCTGCAAAAAACGCGGCCGTTTCTCTGTCACAGAGCGTTTTCTGAAAGCCGGTCTTCATGGAAAAAGGGAAAGGGAGTCCGTCCCCTTCCCTTGTCCGCTTTCATTATAGCCCTTCTATTCAAAAGAACCAAGTCAGGTCCTTTTTTCAGCTATAAATTAAAGACCTTTTTTTGCGATGTAAGCTGCAAGGTCAACAACGCGGTTAGAGTAGCCGCTTTCGTTATCGTACCAAGAGATTACTTTTACCATGCTGCCTTCCATAACCATTGTAGAAAGGGCATCGATTGTAGAAGAGTTTTTGTTTCCGTTGTAGTCGCCAGAAACTAATGGCTCTTCGCTGTAGCCAAGGATTCCTTTAAGATCTCCTTCAGCCGCTTCTTTAAGAGCTGCGTTTACATCTTCAGCTGTTACTTCTTGGTTCAGTTCAGCAACCAAGTCAACTAGAGAAACGTTTGGAGTTGGAACACGCATTGCTCCACCGTTCAGTTTGCCTTTTAGTTCAGGAAGAACTAGAGAAACTGCTTTAGCAGCACCAGTTGATGTTGGGATGATGTTTTCAGCTGCTGCACGCGCACGACGGTAGTCTTTGTGCGGAAGATCAAGGATTTGCTGATCGTTCGTGTAAGAGTGAACAGTTGTCATCATACCGCGTTTGATGCCGAATTTATCGTTAAGTACTTTTGCAAACGGCGCAAGGCAGTTTGTTGTGCAAGATGCGTTAGAGATAACATCGTGGTTAGCCGCATCGTATTTATCTTCGTTAACACCCATAACGATTGTGATATCTTCTTCGTTAGCAGGAGCAGAGATGATTACTTTTTTCGCGCCAGCTTCTAAGTGTTTCGCAGCGTCTGCGCGTTTTGTGAAGAAACCAGTAGATTCAACTACGATTTCAACGCCTTGTTTGCCCCAGCTAAGTTTAGCAGGATCGCGTTCTGCAGAAACTTCAATTGTTTTGCCGTTAACAACAAGGTTGTTACCGTCAACTGAAACTTCAGCGTCTAATTTTCCGTGTACAGAATCATATTGTAAAAGGTGAGCCAGCATATTAGCATCTGTTAAATCGTTAACCGCTACTACCTCAACTTCAGGATTTTTTAATGCTGCGCGGAATACGTTACGTCCAATACGACCAAAACCGTTAATACCGACTTTTACTGCCATGATTTGTTTCCTCCTTTAAATAAGTGAGAGATATTTATATTGAGGGATTATTCATCCCTTAATAACTTCTTTGCGGCCCCTTCGTCTGTGACGAGAACCGTGTCGCGGGGCTTTTTAAAGTAAGCCTCGATCGCCCCGGCTTTTGATGATCCGCCCGCTACCGCAATAATATCGGGGATGGCGTCTATGTCATCCAGCTGCATTCCGACAGAATGCACTTTGTGGACCACTTCGCCGTCCGCGTTAAAATAGTAGCCAAACGCTTCTGTGACAGCGTCGTTATCATCTATTTTCTTTAAGTCTTCTAAAGGTGTGTTTCTCCGCTGAGCCATCGTTTTAGCTTCACCGATTCCGTGAACCAGCATACTCGCCGATTTGATCGTGTTCAGCACCTCTTTGACAGAAGGCTCTTCAATAATAGATGAATAGGCGCCTTTTGACAGCTGTCCCGGAACAAACAAAAGCCGGTAAGTGCCTGAAGCCTTTTCCGCCATATGCGCGCATATGGTGTTCGCCTGGTTTTTCACGTCTTCGCCTAAACCGCCTCTTGCAGGCACAAACAAAAGCTCGCGGTTTTTAGAATCCGGCGTCATCATTTCGGCGACAGCTTCAATTGTCGTACCGCCAGTTACAGCGACGATATTTTTGCCTGAAAATCTTTTTTTCATACATGCGACAGCTGCTCTTCCCATTTCTTTTTTGACCCATGGGGATTGATCACTGTCACCGGACACGATAATGGCATCCTTAAGATTTAAACGTTCTTTTAATGTCTTTTCCAAAAGAGTCAAACCTAAAACATCTTTCATCGTATCTTCCAAAACCGAAAGCAGTTCATAGCCCTCTTCTGTCAAGGTCATGCCGTTTGTTTTAATATCGACCAGGTTCTGTTCCTTTAAAAACTGAACCTCGCCCCTCAACACACGCTCGCTGATCCCGAGACTGGCAGACAGGCTTCTTCGCCCGATGGGTTCCGTCAGCCTGATATACTGCAAGATTTCAAACCTCTTTTGCATAATGAGCAGAAGATCAGGCAATAATTTTTTTTGAGCTTGTATTAACTGGTTCATGACTCAAACGTTCCTTCCTTTTTTTGCTGGACATTATATGTCCCGCTATGACAAAAAACGTCCCATCATAGCCAAAAAAAAATTACTTCTGCTTTCTTTAATTATTTTAACAGGGTGGAATTGTTTATTCAACTGTTAAGAGCTAATTCATCGACAATATTCGCAGAGTTTTCATGCAGCGGTGTTTATCCAGCTATATTTTTTCCTATATATCTTTATCTTATACAGAAAACGGCAAAAGGTGCATCCCAACATAAACAGCCCTTCCAATCGAAAGGGCCTGATTCTTTAAAGCGTTTTCATTTTATCCAGAGCTTTTCAATTTCTTCGAGCGATTTGTTCTTCGTTTCCGGGCAGATCGTAACGACAAACAGGAAGCAAAGGATGTTAATCACCGCAAAGATCCAGAATGTATAGGCGAGTCCGAATGAGTCGATCATCATCGGCACAAACTGTCCGATCGCCCAGTTTGCTCCCCATAAAAAGATGGTCGCAATACCTGCGGCCCGCGCACGCAGATGGTTCGGGAAGATTTCAGAAATCATAATCCATGTGATCGGCCCTACAGATACACAAAATGCCGCCACAAAACCTAAAATAAAGAAGATCAGCATAAGTCCGCTTGTTAACTGAAAGTAGAACGACGTTCCGATTAAGATCATAAAAATAGCCATAAAAGCAGATCCGATGGACATCAATTTTTTTCGTCCGACTTTATCAATCAACAACACCGCAATAACGGTAAAAATAACTTCTACAACACCGACGATACAGGTTGCCACAAATCCGGCGTTTTGCCCGTATCCCATCATTTTAAAGATTTCCGGCCCGTAGTAAGTAATCGCGTTCATGCCGATGACTTGGTTAAACAACGCCAGCAGGATTCCAATGACAAGCGCCTTTCTGAGACCCGGCTTGAACAGCTGAGACAGCGACCCCATTTGTTCTATTTTTAAAGAGTTCTCAATGTTCTTTAATTCTTCTTTTGCGACTGTTTCTCCATTAATACGTGTCAGTATCTTTAACGCTTCTGTTGTTTTGCCCGCTTTCGCCAGCCATCTCGGACTTTCCGGCACGACGAGCAATACGAGGAAAAAGATCACGGACGGCACCATCCCATAAGCGAGCATCCATCTCCAGCCGGTGTGCACGCCCCATTCGTATGTTCCGGACCGCTGCACAGCGAGATTAATAAAGTACGTAGCGGAAATACCCAATATCGTAAAGAGCTGATATAAGGAAGAAAGGCTTCCGCGTATGGCAGGCGGCGCCGCTTCTGTAATATACGTAACAGAGAGTGATGAGCCCATCCCTATTCCGAGGCCTCCGATAACCCTTGCAATGATTAAGGTCGATACGTCTTGTGATAACGCTGAAACGATGGCTGATATCGCAAATAACAAAGCAGCTGTCATTAAAATTTTTCTCCGGCCGAACCTGTCGCTTAAAAATCCGGATATCCCGACGCCCGCAACTCCTCCGATCATAATGCTGGAAATCACGAGTCCTTCCATAAACGGAGTGAGGCTGTATAAATCTTTCAGAAAACCGATGGCGCCTGAAATCACTGCCGTGTCATAGCCGTACAGTAAGCCGCCAAGTCCCGCCGCGCATGAGATTAAAATGACAAATCCCATTGAATGGCCTCTTGTTACAGGAGCAATTGGTTCTAATTGAGTTGGAGTATTCTTCATTTCCCTGCCCTCCCGAATGTTAAGTAAAGCGTTTACATTTACTTCTGTAATTGTACGTACTTATATTAAAATTTAACGAAAATTCCATTTAATTAGTACGTACAAATATAGAATAATCTTGTTTGTATTTTCTGTCAATGTTTTATTACAAAGAACGCTGTGATATACTAAAATTTGTCCGTATACATTTTGGAGGAATAGATATGTTACCAAAATACGCCCAAGTAAAAGAAGAAATCAGTTCATGGATTAATCAAGGCAAAATTCTGCCCGATGAAAAGATCCCTACCGAAAACGAATTAATGCAGCAATTCGGCGTCAGCCGGCACACCATTCGCAAAGCGATCGGAGACCTCGTATCACAAGGTCTGCTTTACAGCGTGCAAGGCGGAGGAACCTTTGTCGCTTCACGCTCTGCTAAGTCAGCGCTGCATTCCAATAAAACGATTGGCGTTCTGACAACCTACATATCAGACTATATTTTCCCGAGCATCATTAGAGGAATCGAGTCTTATTTAAGCGAGCAAGGATATTCTATGCTTTTGACAAGCACAAACAACAATCCGGACAATGAACGAAGAGGATTAGAAAATCTGCTGTCACAGCATATTGACGGACTTATTGTGGAACCGACAAAAAGCGCCCTGCAAACCCCCAATATCGGCTACTATCTGAATTTAGAGAAAAACGGCATTCCTTTTGCGATGATTAACGCGTCATACGCCGAGCTTGCCGCACCGAGTTTTACCTTGGATGATGTGAAAGGCGGCATGATGGCGGCGGATCACTTGCTTACTCTCGACCACACGCATATGATGGGTATTTTCAAAGCTGATGACACACAAGGTGTGAAGCGGATGAACGGGTTTATACAGGCGCACCGGGAGCGTGAGTTATTCCCTTCACCGGATATGATCGTGACATTTACGACCGAGGAAAAGGAATCGAAGCTGCTGGAGAAAGTGAAAGAGACGCTGGAGAAAAACAGCAAAAACATGCCGACTGCTATTCTTTGCTATAATGATGAAATTGCGCTGAAAGTGATTGATATGCTTAGGGAAATGGATATCAAGGTGCCGGAGGATATGTCCATCGTCGGATATGATGATTCCCATTTCGCGCAAATCTCCGAGGTGAAATTAACCTCTGTGAAGCATCCAAAATCCGTGCTAGGAAAAGCGGCTGCGAAATATGTCATTGACTGCTTAGAACATAAAAAGCCGAAGCAAGAGGATGTCATATTTGAGCCTGAGCTGGTCGTTCGCCAGTCGGCCAGAAAACGGAGTGAATAAAAAAGCAATGTACGGGTCTCCCGCTGCATTGCTTTTTTTATGGCTGTTATCTGTTTTTCCAAACGTCTGCGATGATTTCAAACGAACGCATTCTGTCTGCGTGTTCATAGGTTTCTGAGTTGACCATAATTTCATCAGCCTGTGTCGTTCTGACAAAGTCTTCAAGCTTCGCCTTCACTTCTTCCGGACCGCCGACAATCGTCGAGCTCAGCTGTTCATTGACCATCGCTTTTTCATACGGACTCCAGATTTGATCCATGTCTTCTACAGGCGGCTTCAACTGGTTCGGCGTGCCGCGGACGAGATCGAGAAATCTTTGATAATGTGAAGTCGCAAGGTGCTGCGCTTTCTCGTTTGTATCTGCCGCGATAATGGTGACGCCTACCATTGCATACGGTTCATCAAGCACTTTTGACGGCGTAAACGAATTGCGGTACAGCTCTAAAGCTGGAACTGTATTCGCCGGCGAGAAATGAGCCGCGAATGCAAACGGAAGGCCTAGTTCGCCTGCGAGACGGGCACTGAAGCCGCTTGAGCCCAGCAGCCAAATCGGCACATCTATGCCCTCTCCCGGAATGGCGCGGACTTGATTCCGCACATTTCCTAATGGTTTAAAGTAATTGCGCAGTTCCTCTAATTGTTCTGGAAAATCTTCACCGCTGTTGATGTTTCTGCGAAGCGCTCTTGCTGTCAATTGGTCTGTTCCCGGAGCACGTCCGAGCCCCAGATCAATCCGCCCGGGATACAGCGTTTCCAGTGTGCCGAATTGCTCGGCAATCACTAGAGAAGAGTGGTTCGGCAGCATAATGCCGCCGGAACCGACACGGATTTTCTTTGTGCCGCCGGCAATATGGCCGATCAGTACCGCGGTGGCAGAGCTTGCGACACCTTCTATATTATGATGCTCAGCGAGCCAGTAGCGATGATAGCCCCATTCCTCCGCACGGCGCGCCAAGTCCATGCTGTTTCGGAATGATTCAGCAACCGTTCCTCCCTGAACAACCGGAGATAAATTCAAGACAGAAAGCAAGGTATCTTTGCGTTGGTTGTTAGACATATTGTTCTCCTTTGCAAATGTGTTATCAGTAAACAGCCTCAAGCTGTCAAGTATGAATGAAAGGACTTCTCTCACACCATAACACAACTGCTTTCAGGAATAAAAGAATTTGATTCGATGAAATTCGAACAATTTAAAACGAACGGTTTGCCCCGTTATTCTGCCCCAAACAGGTTCTGGGCCATATCAATGAATAGTTTAGCCGCTAGAGAAGCCTCCTTTAGCGACGGAACAGCAAGCTGCACATCACGGTATACCTGCGGGTCCAGATCCCGCGTCACCACATGCTCCGGCAGCGGCATGCCCGACATGGACATTTCTGATAAAATCGCCAGGCCCAATCCTTCTCTGACCATACTGATCGAGGTGTTCATGTTATAGACTGTGAAAGCGGCGTTCAGCGTAGCATCCGCCTGCCTGAACATATGGTTAAAAGGCGATTCATAGCCGCCGTCACAGACGATCATCGGTTCATGATCAAGATCTTTCAGCGTAATGGCTGAACGGCTGCAAAGCGGGTGATCATCCCTGAGCACGACGGCCATTTTGTCTTTTTTCAGATGAATGTACTCCATCTCCTCCGTTGGATACAGAAGAATGCCGACATCTATCATCCGCGTGTGAAGCCACTCCTTGACTTCATTTACAGTTCCCTCGTGCAGCACGAGCTCCAGTTTCGGGTATTTTTGTTTAAACTCACTGATCAGCTTCGGCATAAAATAAGCCGAGGCAGTTGAGAATGTGCCGATATGGACCGTTCCCAGTTCTAGCCCTTTTTCCGCGGCTGCGACTTGCTCAACTTTTTCAACGCCTTTCAAGACTTCCCTGATGTGGACTAAGATCTTTTTCCCTGTCTCGGTCAGCATCAGGCCATTCCGGCGGTCACGGATGATCAGCTTTACGTCAAGTTCAGCTTCAATCGCAGAAATCGCATGGCTGACAGCCGGCTGTGTCATGTTCAGCGCCTGCCCCGCTTTTGTAAAGCTTCCCGTTTCAGCTATTTTCACGAAAACCCTTAATTGTGTAATAGTCATAACAATTTACTTATGCTCCTTATAAAAAAGATTCATTTTATTTATCTTATATTCTACAGTATCATAATGGAAAAGTTCTACAAGGAGTGATTGAAAAAGTGAAACAGCTCTCAAAAACGCGGACAGCGCTCCTGCTCGCCTTTCTCGTCATCATGTGGGGCATCAATTGGCCGCTGTCCAAAGCAGCGCTCGCCTATTCGCCTCCGCTATTGTTCGCGGGCATCCGGATGCTGATTGGCGGGCTTTTATTAGTCATTGTCGCACTGCCGCGTATTCATAAATTGCGTTTTAAAGAAACGTGGCCGATTTATCTTGTTTCTGCACTTTTAAATATTACGTTATTCTATGGGCTGCAAACGATCGGGCTGAATTACCTTCCGGCCGGCCTGTTTTCCGCAATCGTCTTCTTTCAGCCGGTATTGATGGGCGTGTTTTCTTGGCTGTGGCTCGGTGAATCGATGTTTGCCATGAAAGTGATCGGGCTGATCCTCGGTTTTGCGGGAGTAGCCGTCATCAGCGCCGCGGGCTTTGGCGGGCATATTTCTGTCATTGGGGTTCTGCTGGCCCTCGGCTCCGCACTCAGCTGGGCGCTAGGAACAGTATTTATGAAAAAAACAGGCAGCCGCGTCGATTCCATCTGGATGGTCGCTTTGCAGCTGACGATCGGAAGCGTGTTTCTGCTTTTATCCGGATTTTCGACAGAAAGCTTTGCGGCGATTCAATGGACAGTTCCGTTTATCACCAGCCTGTTGTTCATCTCTGTCTTCGTTATCGCACTCGGCTGGCTTGTCTTTTTTACGCTTGTCGGTTCAGGGGAAGCAAGCAAGGTCGCTTCCTACACTTTTTTGATTCCGCTCATTTCGATCGTGGCCAGCTCCATTTTCCTGCATGAACCGCTGACCTTAAGCCTCTTGGCGGGGCTGCTGCTGATTGTAACGAGTATCTGCCTCGTGAATTCAAAATCAAAAGCACAGAAAGCGGCGGCGATTGGTGTAAAAGAGAAGGCTGCACAATAGTAAAAACCTCTTGTCGGATGTGACAAGAGGTTTCTTATTTACTGATGCTTGCGTCCTTTGATCAAATACACAACCGTAATCAAAAGATAGATCGCCGCAGTAATGCTGGTCATCACAATTGACGTTGTCATAATGACTCCAATCAGAATAGCGAGTAATGCCAGAATCGCAAACCATGTCGTGTATGGGAACAACTTTACATAATAAGCCGGTGTTTCTGTTTGGTGTTTTCTTGATTTCAAATGGGCGAATCCGATGATCAGCCAGATGAATAATACGGTATATCCCAATGACCCCATTAAGTAATCAAACGTTTGGCTTCCCGCAAACAGAGAAATCAATACGCCAATATATAGGGAGGAAGTGCACATCAGAATCGCAAACATCGGTACGTTTTTCGATGAAAGTTTCGAAAAGATTTTCGGGAGCCTTCCGTCACTTGCCTGTGTATACAAAATGCGGGACGAGCCGTATAAACCTGAATTCATTGAAGAAATGATCGCAAGCAGGATGACTGCGTTCATGATATGATCCGCACCCGGAATGCCTACCATTTTAAAGACCATGACGAAAGGACTTTCCGGAACGGAATTGACTTGATTCCATGGAATCAGGCTGACAATGATAAAAAACGGCAGCAGATAGAACGCGACAATCCGTGTCAGAGTGCTGCGGACAGCTTTCGGGACAACCTTTTCAGGATTTTTTGTCTCAGCAAGCGTTACACCAATAATTTCTGTACCGCCGTAAGAGTAGATCACGACTAGCATCGCCGTAATCAGCCCTGTGCCTCCGTTCGGGAAAAATCCGCCGTGCTCTGTCAGGTTTGAGAACCCGGCAGCTGTATGATCACCGAATGATACAAATAAGAGCAACAATCCTAATATAATAAAAATAATAATAACGGTAATCTTGATCATCGCCAGCCAATATTCGGTTTCGGCAAAGATTTTAACAGAAAGCAAATTCACAACCGTGACAACAAGAGATATCCCTAATGCCAGAACCCAAATCGGGCAGCCCGGCAGCCAATATTGAATAAAGATCGCAGCGACAACAGCTTCAGCCGCAATGTTGAGCACCCACATTTTCCAGTATATCCAGTCCAAGAAATAAGCAGCGTAATTTCCTAATACCTGCTGGACAAGATCCCGGAAGGTTCTTGCGTTTCGGTTGCGCACAGCCATTTCCGCGAGCCCCTGCATAATAAACAGCAAAATAATACCGCCGAGCAGGTATGCGATAATGACAGATGGCCCCGCCACATCGATCGCCGAACTGCTCCCTTTAAATAAACCTGCGCCGATTGCTCCGCCCAGCGCCATCATCATAATATGGCGGGACGTCATCGTGCGCTTTAACGTCTGATTGTCCTTTTTCATCCTCTACTACCTCTCCTTCTCGTTTTCAAAAACAAAAAAGCCCGCCGCCTCTTATCCAATAGATAAAGAGACGACGAGCCTTAGGCTGACCGCGGTACCACTCTTGTTGATTCTTTATGAAGAATCCAGCTTTTGACCTGTAACGAAGGTTAGCCGTTAAAACATGAGGAATATTCAATCTATTCCGTTTCGTCTTACCACTCCCGGGCGAGTTCAAAGAAAAATCAGGCTGCGTCCCACCGCCCCGCAGCTCTCTTTTCTGATTAATTCTTTTACTACTCCCAATCTATGTGTTTTCGTTTTCTGAAAAACTGAAATTTTATGTTCTGAATATACTAACATAATATACGTGCTTCTTTTTTCCCTGTCAATAACCTCAGAGAAAAAAGAAATGGTTATTTTACCCCTTTTTGAATGGCTTTCCAAAAGGATTCTGACTCGTTTCCTAATGCATAGACTGAGACACCTGCTATTTTGTATTGCTTTGCCAGATGGCTTTTCGTTTGGACGGTTTTTTCATTTTCATACCACACGACATGTTTATGCTTCTTTTTGTCAATGTAAGAAAACGTCATCGAACCTGATTTTTTGTTGAATATCGGCTTTGCTTTCTGCTTTTTGATCAGGGGCTTGAGTTCATTCCATGCTCTCATTGTGCTGCCGCTTCCGTCTTTCACATCCCAGTCATAGCCGTACGCAGGGATTCCCATGATGACTTTATTGGCTTTGATCTTTTTGGCTGAAAACTGCAGAGAGCTTTTGATCCAGCCTGTGCTCGCCACCGATCCCGGCTCGCCCCAAATGCCGTGTTCGTCGTAAGTCATGACTTGCACATAATCGGCATATTGACCGATTTTCGCATAATCATACGGCCAGCTCCAGTCATCGTTTTGATCATCGGCGCTTTTGGCCGGAACGGAAACCATTGTTTTGATCTGTTTCTTTTTCAGCGCCTGTGAGACATCTTGTATGAAGCGTGAATATGTGGACCGGTCTTCTGGATTCACCGCTTCAAAATCGATATTGATACCGTAGTATGAATGCTTTTTAGCCAGTGCTATCAGCTGATCTGTGAATCGTTTTTTCGCTGTTTTATTACCCATGACCCGGCTCGCTAAGTCTCCGTCAAAATCGTAAATCGTGTCATTATAGTTTGAGATGACCGCCCATGTCTTGATTTTTTTCTTTTTCGCATATGTCAGCTGCTTGCTTGGGGCATCGCCAATGATGTGTCCGTTTTTTTCAAACGCAAACGTATCTGTGGCGATCGAATTCATGTATGTATGATATTTCACAAGAGAATTGTATGAGTCCGTATCCCCAGTTGTGTAGCCTAATGTCATGCCAGCGGCTTTCGCTTCTGCGTTTGAATACATAAACAGAATGATCGCAATCGCCAGTGAAACAGCTGCGATCAGCCATTTTTTCATCGCATTTCCTCCTTTTTCAATTCATACTCTTCTCATCGGCCAAACAATTGGAAGTTGAAGTTTTTTCAGCGCGATTGAAAACCTTTGAAGTCTAGGAAGGATGAGCATTGGAGCAGACTTCCGCAGGTTGCGGTGACAGGGGCGTTTGAGCAGGACGCTGCCTGACAACGAATGCGAGGGTTTGTCGACACGCTGGAAGCCCGGCATATGGCCGGGCTTTCTGAGGTTAGCGGTCAGAGACGAGAATGTATGCTGCTTTTACAGGTCCGTGCACCCCGACGACCAAATCCATTTCGATATCGGCTGAGTTGCTCGGTCCGGTAATGTAGTTGACGCAGGAGGGGACAGTGGCGCCGTCCGCAATGTTTTGGCGGATGATATCACTGGCTTGCGTCATTCTCGGCACAATGCTTGATTTTGGCACAATCGCAATGTAGGTCGTCGGCAGAAGGCTGACAGACCGGCCGATATCTTTTGAGGAGAAGAGGACAACCGTCCCCGACTCGGCCAGTGTGATTTCACTGAATGTAATTCCTACATTAGCTTGCTCCGCTTTTTTGATATTTTCTTCGCCTTTGTCAGCATCCCACTCCCAGACCGGCGTTCCATCGCTCGGCCAGTCTTTGGTGAGCAGGCTTTTTAGCCCGTATGCTTCAAAGCGGGGGTCCTTTGGAATGATAACAGGGCCTCCGGAAAACCGGCTGACTTGCTCGCGCAGGGCATCGCAGAGACCGGTTGAATCCGTTTCAATCAGCTCTGTATGGATTTTGACGCAATGGTTTTTGAGCACTGTGACCAAGTCATCCGCTGAGTATCCTTCAAGTGTTTGATATTGCGGCTGATGCGCCCACTCTGGGACTGCCACGCCTCCTGTTCTTCTTTCACGGCCAAGGCGTGATGCGATCCGGTTTAAAAAGCTCTCCTGATTCTGAACGGTTCCCTTCGTCATCACTGTTCCTCCTTCGTGCGTTCACTTGTTTCTCTATCTGTAAACCAGTCTCTGAATCTCGATTTATGCGGTGCCGGGAAGTCGCGGATCTGTGTCCAGCTTTTGAGCGGGCCGGGCCCTTTCGACATTTTTTCACCCTCTGTAAAAGGCGTCATCGCGGCCGGTGCCCATTTTGAGCCCATTTTATAAAGCGGCAAAGAGGACGCGCCGAGTCCAAATGCTTTCATCGCAAGCTTTTCACTGATCGGCGCCCTGCCTTCTTTTTCGACGATGTTCTGGCGATGCTTGAGGAGCAGCTCATGTAGCGGAATTTTGACCGGGCAGGCTTCTGAACAAGCCGCGCACAGTGTAGATGCGTACGGCAGCTCCTTATAATCGTCATAACCGCCAAGCAGCGGCGATAAAACCGCTCCGATCGGCCCCGAATAGATTGAGCCGTAAGAGTGTCCGCCGACATGGCGGTACACTGGGCAGACATTGATACAGGCGGCACAGCGGATACATTGCAACACAGACTGGAATTCCGTTCCGAGAATGTTGGACCGCCCATTATCAACAATGACAAGGTGGAATTCCTCCGGCCCGTCCACTTCCCCTTCCAGCTTCGGGCCTGTCAGTGCTGTAATATAACTTGTCAGCCGCTGCCCGACAGCACTTCTTGTCAGCATGCTGACAAGCACTTCAAATTCAGAAAATGACGGGACAATCCGCTCCATTCCCATCACGGTGATTTGTGTTTTCGGCAAGGTGCTCACAAGCCGTCCATTTCCTTCATTGGTCACAAGGCTGACAGAACCCGTATCAGCGATGGCGAAGTTGCAGCCGGTAATGCCGATATCCGCTTCGAGAAACTTTTCCCGGAGGATGGCGCGCGCATGCATCACTAGCTCTTCCGGTTTTTCTGTATGTTGATAGTCCAGCCTTTCTTTAAAGACATCGCGTATCTGCTCTTTATTTTTATGAAGGGCGGGCGCTACGATATGTGACGGCGGATCGTGATCATCAATCTGCAAAATATATTCGCCGAGGTCGGTTTCAACGACTTCACAGCCTTCCTGTTCCAGCACCTCATTCAGATTGATTTCCTCTGTAACCATTGATTTTGATTTTACGATTTTCTTTCCATTCTTCTTTTGAATGACGTTGCGAATATAAGAAGACGCCTCTTCCGATGTTTCCGCGAAATAAACATGCCCGCCTCGTTTCGCCACATTTTCGGCAAGCTGGCCGAGATAGAAATCGAGATTTTCAAGGACATGCTGCCTGATTTCCTCTGATAAGGAGCGCCAGTCTTCCCAGTTTCCCAGCTCTTCGGCCGCTTCAAGGCGCCGTGTCCGCAGACGTTCCTGCGCACCAGAAACAGCGCCTCTCATAAATTCATTATCAATCCCCTGTGACACCCGCTCTTTAAAAGCGTCAGTACCGATTTTCATCGCCATGATCCTTCCCCCTCTGAATCCAGTTTTATCTGCTGTTTAGCACTTCGGCGATGTGCATCACTTTGACATTCTTGTCTTTTCGGTCAAGCCGGCCCCCGATATTCATCAAACAGCCGCAGTCAGCGCCGATCAGCACCTCCGCACCCGTATCCTCCACGCATGCGACTTTTTCATCGACCATCTGCTCAGAAATCTGTGCCATTTTGACGGAGAATGTTCCTCCGAATCCGCAGCAGTTATGTTTGCCCGGAAGCGCTGTGAACTCTAAGCCCTTCACTTGGCTCAAGAGCTTCATCGGCTCCTCCCGAACTCCGAGCAGTCGCGTCATATGGCACGACGTATGTAAGGTCGCTTTTGTATGAAGGGTCGCGCCGACATCCTCCACGCCAAGGACGTTCACGATAAAATCCGTCAGTTCATACGTTTTATCCGCGAGCTTTTGCGCTTTGTCCGCCCATTTCGGATCATTCTGAAACAGGTGCGGATACTCCCTGAACATCGTCGTGCAGGAACCGGAAGGGCTGACGACATATTCGGAATCCTGAAACGTTTCGATCATCCGTTTCATTGCTTTTTTGGCGTCATTCACATAGCCGCTGTTATAAGCCGGCTGCCCGCAGCAGATCTGCCCCTCCGGAAAATCCACCTCACATCCAAGGCGCTCTAGCAGTTCCACCGTTGCTTTTCCGACATTTGTTTGAAACATATCAACAAGACAAGTGACAAAAAGTGAGACTTTCATGATGAACCCCTCTTTCATCCCCAATATATGATCAGGTCATCTGATGACCTGAGTTAAAATAACTATATGAATATCGTACACTATTCTGACAAAGGAAGGAAAGGGTTTTCTGGGTATAATTTCATTTGCGGGCTTATAAAAACACCCCTGATCCCTCAGGAGTGCCATGATGCTGAAAACATATGGTTAAATCCAGCCCTTTTCCTCAGCGATGCTGGCGGCTTCTGTCCGATTTTTCGCATTGAGCTTTTGGATGATTTCTGAAATATAATTTCGGACTGTGCCTTGTGATAAATAGAGTTCGAGCGTAATATCTTTTGTTGTCTTGCCTAAAGCCGCCAGTCGCAGAATTTCTTGTTCTCTTACGGTGAGCGGATTTTCGTCTCGCATCATATTAAACGTCAGCTCGGGGCTGAACACCCGTTTTCCCTTTACACACTTTCGGATGGCGTCGGCCAGATCGTCAATTTCGCCGTCTTTCAGCAGATAGCCATGTACGCCGGCTTTGACGGCGCGTTCAAAATATCCGGGACGGGCAAAAGTGGTTAAAATAATGACCTTGCTGCCGCAGCCTTTTTGCATTAATTCCTCTGCCACATCCAGCCCGCTTCGAACCGGCATTTCAATGTCCATGATGCATACATCCGGCTCCAGCTTCAGAATGGCTTTTAACGCTTCTTCCCCGTTGAGTGCTTGTCCGATGACTTCCATATCCTCTTCTAAATCCAGCAGAGATCCCAGAGCGCCTAAAAGCATTCGCTGGTCCTCAGCAATAAACAGACGAATCATTCTTTTCGTCCTCCTATCAATCTGCTTTTTTAATAAGCGGAATCGTCAGTGTCAAAACCGTTCCGTTATGAGCTGAAAGCGTTAATCCTCCTTCAATGAGCATCAGTCGTTCTTCCATTCCCCGCAGGCCATTCCCAAACGTATTCTCCTTTGCCGCTCCCTTTCCGTCATCCCGTATCACAACTCTCATTTTGTCAGCAAACCGAGAAATGGTGATGGCGCAGTGGGTTGCTTTGCTGTGCTTGATGATATTGGTCACGGCTTCCCGCATACACATGCTGATAATATTTTGCGTGACGGGAGATATTGCTGAAAAGTCTTCGTCACCTACATATTGAAAGGTAATGTTCCCCGTTCTTAATATGTGCTGAATGTTGGCGAGCTCCTCCGCCATCGTGGCCGTTCTCATATCAGAAACAAGCTCACGAACCTGCTTGAGTGCGGCGCGTGAACTGATTTCCATTTCTTTTGCTTCAAGCCGGGTCCGTTCTGAATCAGATGTTGCCAGCCGCTGAATCAGCTGGCTTTTTAACGTAAGAAGGGACAGCGTATGTCCGAGGGTATCGTGCAGATCACGGGCGATTCGAACGCGCTCCTCTCTTTTGGAGAGTTCTTTTATCTGTTCGTTGGCTTGGGCAAGCTTGGTTTCGAGTTCAATTCTCCGAAACAAAGAACGGATTCCGAAGGGAGAAATGAGCATAATGACGAGAAACGGGAGAACTGAAAAAAGCTCCCGGAGCGAGACTGAACTCGCGACAAATTGGTAAAAGCACGGAAAAACCAACATGAAGAGTAAACCACAAAACGCACGGTTAAACTTTGTTTTCTCTTTGTAATAACCAACAAAGTTTGCCGGAAAAAACCCTAAATAGATATAGGTGATATTGTAAAACACACTATAGATGAAAATAACCGCCATTTGCACGATAAGCCAATACGTAAACGAAGCTCTGCCCACATTGCAAAACAACTGGCGATAGGCTATGACAAAAAAGAGCAGCATGCCATATCCAATCACCTGTTTGACGCCTGTTTCTCTCAATAAAGAAAGAAACGGCATGATGGTATACACCAGAAAGATATAAGGGAAAAACCCGAATTGCTTAGGGAATATGGATCTTAAGATTTTCATGTATTACACCGCTTCTTGTTTTCTTCTTATATACTTAGATAGTAGCATGAAGAGCATCAAATAAGCGATTAGTATCAGAATATTTTCCCATGACGGACCCCCGCCCCGGACAAGTTCCCACGCTCCGTTCCCGAAGTGATAAGATGGAAGCCACCGGCCAATGTTCTGCATCATCTCAGGCATAACCTCAAACGGCATCCACATGCCTCCGCCTAAAGCCAGCAGCATGTAAAACACATTACTGATTCCGGCTGCTGTTTCTACTTTTCTCATAAGGCCGATTAGTGTGCCTAATGCTAAAAACGGCAATGCGCCAAACAAAACCCACAGTCCGCTCATGATCCATTCAAACGGGGACAAGTCGATGTCATTGATAATTGCGCCGCAAAGAAAAATGACGGTAATAGATAAGATGTGAATCACACTTTGACCGATCATCTGAGCTGATAAATAGATATGATCCGGAAGAGGCGTAATGCGGATAAAGGCAGTCCAGCCTTGCGACCGTTCTTGAACCATACGGATTCCAAGCGTCATGATAGAGGATCCCATTACGCTGAAGACTGTCATTGACATTAAGTAATGAGCGTCCCATGCACGTTGATCAGGGGCGTCCGTATTCACTACATTAGTAAAGAGATAATAAAAGGCAATCGGCATCATCAGAGACCAAAACACAAAATACTTATTCCGAAGCACCCTTTTCATTTCGGCTGCGCTTTGCTTTTGCAGCATATTCACTCACATCGCCTCCCTATTTCCGTCAGCCAGCTGGCGAAATGCCTCATCGAGCGTTCCTTGCTCAATTCGAATATCGCATGCTTGTATGTTTTCTTGAAAAATCAGTGCTAACACTTTGTCTGTATTTGATGTTTGGATGATGGTTCTCTGTTGCTTTTGGATCACTCGCTCTACGATCGGATGACGAGACAGCTTTTCCAATGATTCATCTGAATGCAGCGTAAAGGAAACAGACTGTTTTTGGATCCTTGAGCGGATTTGCATTGGCGAGTCGTCCGCCACAAGCCGTCCGTCAGCAAAAAATAAGATTCGCTGCGCGGCATCATCTGCTTCCTGTAAATAATGGGTTGAAAAAATAATTGTTTTTCCTTGGTCCGCGAGCCCATGTATGGTCTGCCAGAATCGATGTCTTGATGATGTGTCCATTCCGACTGTCGGTTCATCGAATATGAGCAGCTCCGGGTTCCCGACAAGTGACAAAGCAAAGCTCAAACGGCGTTTTTGTCCGCCGGATAATTTTTCTGCCCTCGTTTTCAAGTCTTCTTTTGTGAGTGCTGTTAACGAAACGAGTTCTTTCATAGACAATGGATTTGGATAATAGCTTCGGAAGAGATCGAGGATTTCATACACCTTCAGACCAGGCATGACGCTCACTTCCTGCAGCATCACCCCTATTTTTTCCCGCACCTGTTGATCATCGGGAACCCGGTTAAATAGTTTGATGTCTCCCTCGCTTGGTTTCAGCAATCCTAATATCATGGAGATAACGGTCGTCTTCCCTGCCCCATTCGGACCGAGAATGGCTGCAATTTCTCCTTTTTTAATGCTGAAGCTGATGTTGTTTACAGCTGTTTTTTGCTGGAATTGTTTTATCACATTGCTTACTGATACTGCCTCATTCATCACATGAACACCTCCTGATAGCTTATAATGATTGTAAAATGACGGAGAAGATGATGTTAGTATGAGGTGTCATGATGGTGGGTGACAAATGTCATATTCTTTCTCAAGTCTAGGCAATCCCTCCTCTACATCTTCCATTTCTTCCAGCTCGCCTATGCCGGATGTCCTCTTTCTTTTAAACTGCTATATACTTTCATAGAAAGACACACTCTTCAAACCGTGAGTGTTATGATATACATACTGAACTTTATTTTACTTCCCCTGAAAGGAGCCAATCATGAACGATGCGATTTTGTCTCGAAATGATGTGAAGGTGAAGGGAAGCGGCAAAACATCTATCATTTTCGCACCTGGTTTTGGATGTGATCAAAGTGTGTGGAATGCCGTGGCCCCGGCCTTCGAAGAATATCATCGGGTCATTTTATTTGATTACGTCGGTTCGGGCCATTCAGACTTGCACGCATATGACCCGGATCGTTACCGGACACTTGAAGGCTATGCCCAAGATGTTCTTGATGTTTGTGAAGCTTTAGATCTGAAAGACACCGTGTTTGTGGGGCACTCTGTCGGGGCTGTGATTGGGATGCTTGCTTCCATCCGCCGTCCGGCGCTTTTTTCCCATCTGGTGATGGTGGGACCTTCTCCTTGCTATTTGAATGATCCGCCTGAGTATTACGGAGGATTTGAGGAGGAACAGCTCCGTGGTTTGCTGGAGATGATGGAGAAAAATTACATAGGCTGGGCTACTGTATTCGCAGCAACCGTTCTGAATCAGCCAGATCGGCCTGAAATCAGGGAAGAGCTTGAAAACCGTTTTTGTTCTACTGACCCTGTAATTGCCCGCCAATTCGCGAAAGCCGCGTTTTTTTCTGATCACCGGGAGAATCTTTCGAAGGTAACGGTTCCCTCTCTGATTCTCCAATGCGCGGACGATATCATCGCACCGGTCGCAGTAGGCGAGTATATGCATAAGCATCTTCCTTATAGTACACTGAAACAAATGGAGGCTCGCGGGCATTGCCCCCACATGAGCCATCCTGAAGAGACGATCCAGCTGATCAGCGATTATTTGAAAGCGCTCGTGATATAGGAACGAAAGAGATAGAGGTGACCCTCTTAATGGACAAACAATTGAATGATGCACCATGCGGTTTCCTCACCTTGTCAGAAGAGGGTTCAATCATAGCTGTCAACCGTACCCTGCTCAAGATTCTGGATTATCGTTCGGAACAGGTGATCGGCCAGCATATGGATACAATTTTGACCGTTTCCGCACAGCTTTTCTACCAGCTTTATTTTGTTCCGCTTTTGAAGCTGGAGCAGCACATTGAAGAAATGTACATTTCTCTGCAAACTAGAGATGGAGAAGAAATTCCCGTCCTTGTCAATGCTGTTGCAAGAGCTGATGGCGGATTATCTGTCACCGAGTGTGTTCTGATACCGATGCGAAAGCGAAACGAATATGAAAATGAGCTGCTGATGGCCAGAAACACGGCTCAGGAAGCTTTGCTTGCCAAACAGAAAGCCAATGCGGAGTTAGAAATGGCCTTGGAAGCGCTGAAGGCAAAACAAGAAGAACTTCTTGAGATCAACAAACAAAATCAACAATTTAAACTAAACACTAAAAGAGAGCTCGAGCTTGCCAGAAAAACACAGGAAAACTCGTTGACTGAACCGATTGTAAACGACCAGATCCAGATTGACGCTTATTACAAAGCATCCAGTGAATTATCGGGTGATCTATACGGATTTTATCAAATCGATGAACATCGATACGGCATTATTATTCTTGATGTGATGGGGCATGGGATTTCATCTGCATTGATTACGATGTCTCTGCATCCTTTGTTCCAGCGCCAGATCACGCAAGGTCTCAGTCCCGTCAAAGTCATGAAGGAATTAGACCGCCACCTTCACAGCTTGTTTCAAAATGATGAGGAAGCAAGACATTATTGCACGGCCATTTATCTCGAGATTGATACAGCCCGGCAAAAAATTGATTATGTCAACGCAGGGCATCCGCCGGCATTATGGCAGGGCACCGGCGGAACCCAAAATCCGCTGCCCGCTACCGCGCCTCCGATCGGGATGTTTGAAGATACAGTGTTTCAGTCAAGCAGTCTTTCATACACGGAAGGTGGAAGGCTCCTGCTGTATACGGATGGCGTGATGGATCCTACGACTTCATGTTATTTATTTGATTTGTTAAAGGACCATCCCGATTTGCCTATCGCTGACTTGAAAGAGCAAATTCTTACATCCCTGCATGATCATAAGGAAGCCCATCATAAAAGTGATGACGAATGTTTTATATTAGTTGATTTGAAATAAAATGATCCATGAGACGCAACAATGTTTGTTACATCTCATGGATTTTCTGTTTCAGCGATTCTTCAGGATATGTCCTGACTCCGCATATTGAAACACCTGCAGGGAAGGCAGCGGGTGTCCGTTAAAATCAAACAAAGCTTGGTTATCCACAGCACTTCCCCCATACCACTTTCCGGCATCTTCTGGGTCATATTCGGCGGCATAGCTGGAGGCCCAGCCTGAACCGTATGTATCCCACAACACTTTGTTTTTCTCTACCTGTGTTTTCGGCCCGACTGGAATCCACGCAGGCTCCCAATAGAACACACCAAGCCCCGCCGTTCCTGTATTCGCTACGGCCTGCATCACATCTCTTATCGCATTTGCCTGGCCTTGAACGGAAATAGGATATGGCAGCGTCTGTCCGCTTTTTGGCGCTGTATTTTCATGCCCATCGCCATCCTTAGCGGTATAGGTGTACGATGTCTCCGCCACCATGACTTTTTTGCCGTACCTCCCGGCAACTGCCTTCAGCACAGAGGTCAAATTCTGCAATGTGCCGTGCCAGAAAGGATAATAAGAACTGGCAAACACATCATAATCCACTTTGTTTTTGCGGAGTGTGTCTGCAATAAATGAATACCTTCCAGTTGTTTCAGGATTGGTAAAATGCAGCGCGACCAAGATGCCTGGGTCTGTTTCTCTGACCGCCCGGCTTCCTTCATTAAATAATTGACTCATCTTCGCCCAATCGGTTTCGCCGGCAAATGCCCCTGTTGTTTCATTTCCGACCTGAACCATGCCGATGTCGACGCCTTCCTTGATCATTTTTTGCAGGCTTTGTTTCGTATACTCATAGAGCTCTGCTTTTTTAGCATCAAAGCTGAGATTCGCCCAAGCTTTGGGCACCTTCTGTTTCGCAGGATCAGCCCAGAAATCAGAATAATGAAAGTCGGCCAGCACCTTCATTCCGTTCGCAGTCGCTCTTTTTCCAATTTCAATGGCTTTATGAACATCATTGTTTCCTCCTCCATATCCATTGCCATGTGAATCATACGGATCATTCCAAATGCGGACTCGAACATAGTTGACGCCGGCTTGTTTTAGGGTTGTAAAGATGTCCTGGCGTTTTCCGCTTGTATTGTAAAAGGTGACTCCGCTGTTTTCTAAAGCAATAACACTGGACACATCTGCCCCTTTGATAAAGTCCTTGTTCATGCCCTCTACTTTTTTAACGAAAAGATCCTCTGTCCGAGGGTTCGGCACATGTTTCTCCTCCCCAATGGCAGCGGCATATCCCGTAGAACTGAATACACTCCACACGATGGCAGCCGCAAAGAACATTTTCACTCTGCTTCTCATCATTCCACCCCTCACTCTAAAGTAGGCGTTTACAAATATGTTAGAAAAAGAATCCGCCCATATCGAGCGGAGCATTAGCCTAATGTGTGCGTACGACGATTCTCACTTCATATTTTTCCAACGTCAGGTCGCCTGATAATATTTCTCCTGTCATCATATCCTTCACACTCTGATCAAACGTGACCAGCTGCTTCTCTTCGGTAAAATTCATGACGAAAATATAATCATTGTGCTGATCCTGCCTCGCTTGTACGGAGACGCCTTTTCCATGCCGAACCGGAAAAACAGGAGAAAGAGACAGGTCTGTAATGAGTCCTTCATAGAAATCCCGCTGAAATTGATCCTCCAAACGCGCACCGATAAAATACGCCTTGCCCTGCTGATATTGGTGGCTTGTCACCGCTGGCGTACGCGCATAAAAATCTTCTTGATACACCGCTTCTGTTGATGCGGTCTTTACATCGATCACCGTTGCATAATCCTTCATTTCATATGTTTGGCTGCGATAGCTGACAGCATTTCGATCCTTCGGATACAGCGTGTCGGTTTCAAGAGGCTCCATTCCGAAAATGGCTTGCAGATCCTGAGGCCATCCGCCTGTGTACGTTAAGTCATGTTCATTCACAATCCCGCTGATATACGTCATGACTAAGGTGCCGCCGTTAGCCGTAAACGCTTTTAAACGAGAAATGGTGTCTTCGCTGATTAAATAAAGCATCGGGACGATCAGCAGTTTATATGATAAAAAGTCTTGTTCTTTTGTGATGACGTCGACAGGGATATCGTGTTCCCAGAACGTGCGGTAATGCTGCTGAAGTGTTTGCGCATAACGTTTTGTCGCCTTTGCAAAACCCTGAGCATCCTCGAGCGCCCAATGATTTTCCCAGTCATATAAAATAGCAGTTTCAGCGGGCCGGTTCGTTCCGACAACTGCGGACAGCTGTTCTAATGTCTCGCCGACTTTTGCCACTTCTTGAAAGACCCGATTTTTCGGGCTATTGTCATGATCGACAATCGCCCCGTGCAATTTTTCTGATGACCCGCGCGATTTACGGTATTGGAAATAGAGTACGCTGTCCGAACCGTGGGCAATCATTTGCATAGACGACAGCAGATTCATGCCCGGGCGCTTCGCCTTGTTGACGTTATGCCAATTGACCGCGCTTGGCGTACACTCCATTAATAAGAAAGGCTGCTGCTTTAGGCTGCGGTACATGTCATTGATAAATCCGGCCTTCATCGCCAAATCAGCTGTACTTTCCCAGTCATTGTGCCAGACCGGATAAGCGTCCCAGCTGATGACATCGACATGCTTCGCAAATTTGCTGTAGTCGAGGCCCTGATACGGAATCAAATCCGATGTGTCAGCCATAAAGTTCGTTGTAATAGGGATATCAGGCGTCAGTTCTTTCAGCGGGATGATTTCATTTTCATAAAACGAAATCGTTTGATCAGTGACGAACCGGCGCCAGTCTAAGTTCAAACCGTGCAAGCCATTTTCACCGATCGGCGAAGGGCTTTCAATTTGTGACCAGTCATTAAATGTATGGCTCCAAAAAGGAGTCCACCACGCATGGTTCAATGCCTTGAGGCTGTTGTCATATTTCGATTTCAGCCACACCCTGAAAGCATGCTGGCATTGGTCGCAGTGGCACTCTCCTCCGTATTCGTTGGAAATATGCCACATTAACAGCGCCGGATGATGGCCGTATCGTTCTGCTAATAACCGGTTGATGTGACGTGTTTTTTCACGGTAGACTTTAGATGTAAGGCAGTGGTTGTGCCTTCCGCCGTGCAGCTGTTTGACGCGGGAGGCATTGACCCGCAGCACTTCAGGATAGGTTTGTGACAGCCAGGCAGGACGGGCTCCGCTTGGCGTTGCTAATATGACCCGGCCGCCTATGCTGTGAATCCGTTCAAAAATATCATCAAGCCATTCAAATTGATACACGCCCTCTTCCGGCTCAAGCGCGCTCCATGCAAAAATGCCGACAGAAAATGTATTCGTATGAGAAAGCTTCATCAGCTTAATATCATCGGCTAAAATATCAGGCCGATCCAGCCACTGATCAGGATTGTAGTCTCCTCCGTGGAGCATGAACTTCGCTTTTGTAACGTACGTTTTTTCAAGCTTTGCCATTATTTTCTCCCCCTTATTCTCTTACCCTTTTGTTCCCCCAGCGGTTAATCCGGACACAAAATGCTTTTGCAGCATGATAAAGATGACGGCAACCGGTATGCTGATAAGCAGGGCTCCGGCTGCAAATGTTGTATAGCTGGCTCCCATGACATCATTCACTAAATTGAATAGACCTACGGGCAATGTATATGATTCAGGCGTTCTCAATATCGTTGAGGACAGCACAAAATCTCCGAGCGGGCCGGTAAAGCCGTTCATGGCAACTACTGCCGCCATCGGTTTTGATAATGGCAGAATGATCTGGAAGAAGATTCTTGTGCTGCCGGCCCCGTCAATCTTGGCGCTTTCGTCTAAATCCATCGGAATGGAATCCATGTATCCTTTCATCAAATACGTATTCATCGGGATCAGGCCGCCGATATAAAGCAAGATTAACAGCCAGTGGCTATTGATCATCCCCATGATTTGCGCCAACACAAACAAGGCGATTAAAGCCGAAAACTGAGGAATCATTTGCAGCAATAAAAAGAGGGTTAAAGCGTATTTCCTTCCTTTAAATCGAAAGCGCGAAAACGCATAGGCGGTAAACGTCACACAGATCAAAGATCCGGCCATCGTAAACAGGCTGATCTTCATTGAGTTGAGATACCACTGTACATATTGAAGGCTTTCTTCGCCCGCAAATAACTCCTTGTAATGATCGAAAGTCGGATGCTTAGGAATGATGGATGTACTGATTAAGCTGTTGCCGGGGTTAAAGCTTGCGCCTGCCGTCCAAAGGAGAGGATAAACAATGATGGCCGCCATACAGGCTAATAACAAGTAAGACAAAAGGAGACGAATACATTTTCTGATCTTCATATCTGCCAGCATGCCTCATGCCTCCTCTTTAAAAGACTTCGTCCGTCTGAACTGCCACAATGCGATAGAGATGACAAACACAGATAATAAAATCGTTAAAGCCGCGGCGAGTGAATATTGACTGGACTGCATTGTCAATTTATAAATCCACGAAACAAGGATATCTGTCCCGCCAGCTGTTGATCCGGTTACCGCCGGACCGCCGCCGTTGAATAGATAGATCAGATTAAAGTTATTAAAATTAAACGTAAACTGAGTAATGATAATTGGAGCCATAGCAATGAACACCATCGGAAGCGTGATGTATCTCAGCTTCGAGAAAACAGAAGCGCCATCAATCGTGGCTGCTTCATACAAATCGTCCGGGATGGACTGCAAGACGCCTGTTGAGACGAGAAAGATGTACGGAAACCCGAGCCATCCCTGCATGAGAATCAGCGCAAGTCTCGACCAATTGGCATCTGTCATCCATGGAAGAGGCTCTATGCCGAAGAAAGCCAAGATATCGTGATTCATCGCACCGAAGCTATCATTAAACAGCCCTGCAAAAATTAAAATCGTCACAAAACCGGGAACAGCCCATGGCAAAATCAAAATCGTCCGGAAAAAACGTTTAAAACGAATGTCTTTCTGATTGACAATAATCGCGAGAAAAATCCCCATACTGACTTGCAGTGTGGATGCAGCAAGTGTCCAAACCACCGTCCAAGCCAGCACATCAAAAAAAGTCGACCTCCAAATATCAACTGTGAAAATGTTTGAGAAGGTTTGAAAACCGACCCAATCAATTAATTTAGCAGGAGGCGAATGATATAAATCATAGTTTGTAAAGGCTAGTGCAAAGCTGAATAAGATGGGGAAGATCACGGCGAAAATTAAAATAAACAAAGATGGGCCGCTGACGACATAAGGGTAGCCATGAGAAATGATATGTTGGTATTGTTCCTTGAGGGAGCTCAATGGCTTGTTTTCATCGCGCTGTTTTCCGCTTTGAAACGCATCGCGAAGATTCACATAATACACCGCAAGGCCAAAGCAGGTCACGATTACAGCGATAATCCCTTCCGCCAGCAGAAACACGGAATGATCCCGCGGCACCTCTGTTCCCAACGTGAAAATTCCCCAAAACCCCATATTGAGCAGATCTCCAAAGACTGCAAAAAACGATGCGCCTAGGAAAAGAAAGACCAAACCTTTTATCCATTGCTTGTTATAAAATTGCCCCAGCCCCGGGATGATTGACAGGAACAAAGCGATTTGACGATGCTGCACCGTTTTCACCTCTCTCACAATACAAATCTAGCTTTCTCTTTATTTTCCGCTGTGCTTTGCCTTGATTTGTCCTTTAGCCGTTTCAGCAGCTTGATCCAATGCTTGTTTCGGATCTGCTTTTCCTGTTGCAATCGTCTGTAATGCTGAATCAGCCGGTGTCCATATTTCATTCATTTCCGGAATATTTGGTGTCAGCTCTGCGAAGCGGGTTTGTTCCGTAACAGCCCGTGCCGCCTCGCTTTTCATAATAGCCGGATCATTGGCTAAGGATTTCACAGCAGGAACTTCTTTCGTTTTTTCATAGCGTGTTTTAGCATTTTTTTCGTTTGCAAGAAAAACGGCTAATTCCTGCGCCAGCTCCGCATTCTTTGAAAACGCACTGACGTTGTAGCTTTTGACGCCGATAAAGGAACTCATGTTTTTCCCCTTTTCCAGTTCCGGCAGTTTCGTTATGCCATAATTGATTCCTGCTTTCGAAAAGGCGTCTACATTCCATGGGCCCGAGATAATCGCTGCGGCTTTTCCTTCTGTGAACAGTGATTCCAGCACGTTTATCCCTTGTTCTCCAATAATGCCTGCCGGGAATAAACCATCCTTGTAAAACTTTTGAATCTGCGCCGCACCTTTGACAGCGCCTTTATTATTGATCCCGATGTCTGACGGGTTATAGCTGCCGTCTTTGTCCTTTCCGAAAATATATCCGCCGTAACCGCTCATCACACTTTCCGCGTAATAAATTTGATCAAATAATGCTAAAAAGCCAAATTTGCTGCCGTCAGCAGTCTTTTTGGAATAGTCGTACCACTCCCCCAGCGTTTGCGGCAATTCCTTCTCTGAAATAAGATCTTTGTTGTAAAAAAGCACTGTCGTTTCGACCGCTTTAGGCAGCCCATAAAGCTTTTGATCTACCATTTGAGATTGGATGGAAGTGTCAGTGTAAAGCGATTGCGCGTCCTTTTCAACATGTAATTCCTTGAGTAATCCCTCCGTGACAGCCGTTCCGATTTGGTCACCGGGCATTGTTAACACGTCAGGCCCTGTGCCGGCCGGACCGTCCATCCGCAAATCTTCAATCTGCTGGGCATACGGTTTTTCAACGACTCTGACCTTCACTTCATACTCTTTTTCAAAGGCGGCAACGGCACCTTTAATGCCGATGCTCTTTTCTTTATCCTCCCACACGACAAGCTTTGACCCTTTTGAGCTTGGTTTGGTGCTGCCGCTTTCCTTTGGGCCGCAAGCCGCCAAGGATAAACTGACAGCCGCGCAGAGCATGAGTGCGGAACACTTTTTCGCCATTTTCATTGTTTGTCACCCTTTCGCTAGTAATGAAAGCGCTTTAAAAAATAATATAGCACGGATGAGAAAATATGTAAACAAACTATTTACTTCTATCAGTAAATCTTTTTACCAAATAAAAAATAGCTTAGTGTCCTA
The DNA here is from genome assembly GCF_036765155.1 of Bacillus sp. 0102A. Taxonomy (NCBI): domain Bacteria; kingdom Bacillati; phylum Bacillota; class Bacilli; order Caryophanales; family Bacillaceae; genus Bacillus; species Bacillus sp. 0102A. Next base: position 426,345 of record NZ_JBAIZW010000003.1, on the reverse strand, counting down.
AGCCATTCTTAATTCATACTCTTTCTGACGATTAATTCCGCGCCCACATATAATGTTTTTACCGTTCTTCTCTTGTCCTGCACTTGTTCAAGCAGCATTTCAACAGCATTTTTACATAATTCATGTATATCAATATGAAACGTCGTCAGAGGGGGCGAGACATACTTTGCAAAGCTGATGTTGTTGATGCTCACAATGCTTACCCTGTTCGGTATGGCAACTCCCTTTTCGTTCAGGGCTTGCAGACAGCCAACTGCAATCGGGTCCGCCGCGATCAAAAAAGCCGTTGGAAGCTGATCGCCTAATGTGTCGATCGCTGCTGTCATCAGGCGATAGCCGTTTTCTACAGAGAACCCGCGATGACAGAAGATATAGCACTCGTCCAACAAGCCTTTTTCCCTCATATAAGATCTAAAGGTTTGTTCACGGATGTCCATTTCATCCTGATTGGTGTTCGGATTTTTGTATGTGCCTCCGATAAAACCGATGCTCTGATGCCCTTTCCTGCTCAGGATATTTACCGTCTTCCTTGTCATTTGAGCTAAATCGGGCCTTACCGAGTCAAAATGATCGGGATCAGGGGTTGAATCGATAAACACGCCGTTTTCAGTGAGATTTCTGAGAAAAGCCAGCTCTTCATCAGAAAATGTTCCGACGGCAATAAATCCTTCTGTATGTGCAGGAATGCTTTCGATTCTATCCGATATTTTATAAGTGGTCATATCGACATTAAATGCTCTCGCCAGTTTCTCTACTTCTAATCTCATCGTTTTAAAATAGACATCTTCTAATTCTTCTTTATCTGTCAGCCAATATAAAAACGCAATATGTTTCACTAGCGGCCTTACTGTTTTCTTACGGTAATTGAGTTTTTCCGCCGCTTCATAGATTTTCTCCCGTGTTTCATCAGGAACAGAAAGGCTTTCATCGTTATTTAAAACGCGGGAAACAGTTGAAATCGAAAATCCCGCTTCCTGTGCGATATCTTTAATTGTCGCCATTGCATCTGCCTCCATTATTCAGCTTTTATTCGTTTTAGTAAAATATTTTACTTTGTTTTTCACAAATGTCAAGTGCTGCTGCAAGCAAAAAGACTGAACCATTTGTGGCTCAGTCTCGGTTTTTCATTCGGCACCGGCAGAATTGCCCGGGAAATGAGTTGGTTATTGCACATTTTCCTCGAAATATCCCGAAAGCACATCTTCCACATTTGTTAAATGCGCCAGCATAGCAGCCTCCGCCTGCCCTCCATCCTGTGCAGCCACGGCATTGTAAATCCGTTCATGCTCCTCATAAAGCCGCTGAACTGAGGTCTTCTTGGAAAACAGCCAGATTTTCCGTGTTTCTCTCATCGTTTCCAGCAACAATGATGAAACGTGGTTCATCAGATGTTTGAGAAGATCGTTTTGGGAAGCGTCAGCCAGCGCCAGATGAAACGCGAAGTCTGCTTTCTCTCCAAGCTCTCCGTCGGCTTCAATGCTGCCCATTTCCTTTAACGCGGCATGAATTCTTTCGAGATCCTCTTCTGTTCTTTTTTCAGCCGCTAATGAAGCCACGCCGATTTCAAGCAGTTTTCTGACCTCGAGCAGCTGCTTGACGTCCTCTTTTTTCATAAGAAGGGCGGCTGAGAGCGGCTGAGAAATTTGATTGAGCTCAAATTCCTTTAGGTATGTGCCTTCTCCCTGTTTCATTTCGACAAGCCCCATCGCTTTTAGCGCGGAAAGTGCTTCGCGAACCGCTGAGCGGCTGACTTGAAAGCTTTCGGAAAGCGCTTGAACGGAGTCCAGTTTATCTCCCGGCTTCAATTCGCCGTTTTTGATCATGTCTAATAGTGCGTCCGCCACTTCTTCATATATTTTCTTTGTTTTAATCTGTTTGTATTTCAATGCAATTCACCCCGTAACTTGTAGGTCTGGCTGTTTACGATCTATTATACTCTGTTTTTGGGGGAGCCAAAAGATTTTGACAATTTTGTCAAAAAGTCTTGTACTTTGATTTTTTTCAAAATATAATGCTAGGTAACTGGTCTTATTACCCAGTCATCAGATGATCATACCACCATCTATAGAAAACGCTTACACACAACGCCAGTTTATGTTTCAAGGAGGGGTTTGGGATGCAATGGACACAGGCATATACGCCTATAGGGGGAAATTTGCTTTTATCAGCGCTTGCGGCACTTGTACCGATTATTTTCTTTTTTTGGGCACTCGCGATTAAACGGATGAAGGGGTATACAGCGGGCTTGTCCACATTGGGGATCGCACTTTTCATCGCTGTATTGGTTTATCGGATGCCGGCGGAAAAAGCGCTGATGTCCGCGACACAAGGAGCCGTATACGGGATTTTGCCGATCGGCTGGATCATTGTGACGTCTGTTTTTTTGTATAAAATCACTGTGAAAACGGGACAATTTGATATCATTCGCAGTTCTGTTCTCTCGATTACGGATGATCGCCGGCTTCAGGCGCTCCTGATCGCTTTCTCATTCGGGGCTTTTTTAGAAGGAGCGGCGGGCTTCGGAGCGCCGGTCGCCATTTCAGCCGCGCTGCTGGTCGGCCTCGGCTTTAACCCTCTTTATGCGGCGGGAATCTGTTTGATCGCCAATACGGCGCCGGTCGCCTTTGGCGCGATTGGGATTCCGATTACAGCCGTAGAAGGGCCGACAGGAATTCCGGCGATGGAGATTTCGCAAATGGTCGGGCGGCAGCTGCCGTTTTTATCCGTATTTATTCCTCTTTATTTACTCATCATCATGAGCGGGTTCAGGAAAGCCTTTGAGGTCTGGCCGGCCATTCTCGTTTCCGGTGTTTCCTTTGCTGTCGTTCAATACCTTAGCTCCAATTTTTTAGGGCCTGAGCTGCCGGATGTTTTGTCAGCGCTTGTTTCGATGGCAGCGCTTGCTGTGTTTTTGAAATGGTGGAAACCGAAAACAACATTCCGGTTTGCCGGTGAACAGGAATCGGCCGCAGCGATTGAAACGGCGAAAACGAGTCAGGCAGCGCCTGCATACAGCGGGGGACAGATTTTTAAGGCCTGGTCGCCATTTTTGCTGCTGACGGTGATGATTTCTGTATGGGGCATTCCCTCTGTCAAATCCGCGCTGACCGGGCATTATGAAGGCGCTTCTGTTTTCTTGAAGTGGCTGAATGGTATTGGAGAAAAACTGACTTTCGCCCCTGGTGTGCCTTTTTTGAACAATCAAATTGTCAATGCTGACGGTACGCCGATTGAAGCACTTTACAAGCTTGAGGTGCTTGGTTCGGCCGGCACAGCGATATTGATTGCGGCCGTGCTGTCAAAGTTCATCACGGCGATTGCATGGAAAGACTGGGGAGCTGTTTTTAAAGAAACGATCCAAGAGTTGAAGTTTCCGATTTTGACCATCGCTTCTGTCGTTGGTTTTGCCTATGTCACCAACTCTTCGGGGATGAGCACGACCCTCGGGATGACACTTGCGCTGACAGGTTCGATGTTTACCTTCTTTTCGCCTGTTCTCGGCTGGCTCGGCGTCTTCATTACCGGCTCGGATACGTCTGCCAACCTGCTGTTCGGCAACCTGCAGAAAGTCACCGCGTTATCAGTCGGCATGGACCCTGTTCTGTCTGTCGCCGCCAATTCATCAGGCGGTGTCACAGGAAAAATGATCTCGCCGCAGTCGATCGCGGTCGCGTGCGCCGCGGTAGGGCTCGCCGGGAAGGAGTCGGATCTTTTCCGCTTTACGATTAAGCACAGCTTGTTTTTACTGCTACTCGTTTGTATCATCACTTTTTTACAGCATCACGTGTTCAGCTGGATGATTCCAGCAGGATGATGCAGTATGAACAGTCAAGATTATCAAGAAATAAAAACAAAACTGGCAGATTGATGTTCTGCCAGTTTTATTTCTTAATATTTTTTTGATAATATCACCCACGAAGTGAAGGTCGTAATGATTGTTAAGGATATTAAAATCCTCATGATTTCAACTGCCGATAACGCCACTGCGCTGAACTGAATACTGAACAAGATCATTACGCAATAAATCAATACAGAATAAAGTGCGTACTGCATTCCTTTTTGCTTAATCAAGTTTGCTCTTTCATCTTTTTCTTTGAAATGCGGATAAATATAGCCCGCAGCAAAACTTAAATAAGACAGAGCTCCCCACATTAATAATTCAGTAAAGGAAACAGAATAAGTCACAATTTGAAAAAAAGCTTTCGTCAGTAAAATCATTGTGAATAAAGCGCCAATTATGAAGTAAACTTTTCGTAATGCCATGATTTTCACCTCTCGTTCTCATCTTCATAAAACATGTTTTCGACAGTTGTATGAAACGTTTTCGCGATTGCTAATGCCAGCGGCAAAGAAGGATTATATTTTCCTTTCTCAATTGATATAACCGTTTGTCTGCTGACGTTTAGCAGCTCAGCTAATGTATCTTGGGAATATCCATATTTCTTTCTGTATTCTATTAACCTATTTTTCAAAGGGATTACCTCTTTTTCCATTAATTGTACAATAAATTCATTATAACGTAAAGCTTGCTTTACAATTTGTGAATGTAGCACCGCAATTACGCAATAAAAATCCTCCCTTTTCTGGAGGATTTTATTTATACCGTTTTCTCGCTGCCGATGACGGAATGCTCATTTGATCGCGGTACTTTGCCACGGTGCGTCTGGAGATTTGAATGCCGTGCTGTTCATATAGCAAATCGGCAATCTTTTGATCTGAGAACGGTTTTGTTTTGTCCTCTTGATTGATCAGATCTTCAAGATGTGTTTTAACTGCATAGTTAGACGCATCTCCATCTCCTGAAGCCTCGGCCTTTGCTGAGAAAAAGAGTTTCATCTCAAATAGTCCGTACGGCGTTTGTAGCGTTTTTCCTTTGATTGCCCGGCTTACAGTTGATTCATGGAGGCTTAGGCAGTCGGCTATCTCTCTGAGAGTCAGCGGCTTCATTGCGCTTCTCCCTTTCAGAAAGAACTCCCTTTGCCGTGTGATCAGCTCATTGACAATTCTTGTGATCGTCTGTTTTCGCTGTCGCAGCGCGCGGCTCAGCCAGCGCCATTCCTGATATTTCGCAGATAAATAAGAGGCGGTATCCTGACAGGAGCCCGACGATAAAAGCGGTCTGTACTGCGAATGCAGTTCTATTTCCGGAAACGAGCGGGTATTCAGCTCCGCTGCGATGTGCCCGCTTTTCACAGAGATAAAAATGTCAGGCTCGATATACATATCTTGCTCTGGCCGGGCAAACAGAAGGCCTGGTCTCGGATGAAGAGCCGCGATGTCATCAGAGATATCTTGAATGGTATGAAGCGGAATCCCAGTCTCTTTTGAAAGCGCTTTCCAGTTTTTTTGCGCAAAAGCATCAAAATGAGCTGAAACAAGCATTTCCGCTTGCTCATTTCTGTCCGGCAGCCGCTGTAATTGAAGAAGGATACATTCCTGCAGAGATCTTGCGCCGATTCCAGCTGGCTCTAACGACTGGAGTTTTGCCAAAACAGCTTCCGCTTCCTTGGCCGAAACAGATAGGCGCCGGGCTGCCTCCTCCACCTCTTCTTCCAAGTACCCGTTCGAATCAAGCGAATGAATCAGATAATTGAAAATCTTTTTTTCGGAGTTTGTCAGATTCATATCGAGTGACTGCTGTTTTAACACATCCTGCAATGTTTTTTGCGGATCACTTAATTGAAGGCCGGCTTCCTGTGGATTCATCCTGTTTTTATTTGTTTTATGGTAAGATAGTGGCGGTGTGTCTGTTTCCTTTCGTTCAATAAGAGGGTTTTCCAGTGAGAGCTCATCAATGTATTCGGCGAGTTCTGCCGAATGATAGCCAAGCAGCGTGATGGCCTGCCTGAGCTCCTGTGTCAGTTGAGGCTTTAATACTTGTACTTGCTGAAGTTTCATATCCATCTTGCTCACTCCCCTTTCTTCATTGTACATGATTGAGATCACACCGTATACATTTATGAAAAAGGAGCTGCCAAAAGAATGTCTGAACTTTTTTCCGTCCCTTATTTTATTGAGAATTTAAAACAGCATATTGAAATGAATCCGTCTGAGGATAAAATCCATGCGATGAACAGCTACTACCGTTCCGTCGTCTCAACGCTTGTTCAGGACCAGCTGACGAAAAACGCGGTTGTCTTGAAACGGATTCAGCATTTAGATGAAGCGTACAATAAAGTCAAACGGGGAGAATCAAAATAAACCTTCCGCTCACATGTGAGCAGGAAGGTTTTCCTTCTTTGAGGCGTTCTGGATGAGTCGGGTGTTCGGTACTTCTTCCATCCAGGTGTGATAGTAATTGGCGTTTTTCCCGTAGGAATTATCAATAACCGTGTTTTCTTTTTGAAGAAGAGATGACAAGATGTGGCCGTGCAGCCTTGACGTTTCCACCGATTCGTAACGGCTGAAAAATCGAATCGCTTTTTTGACGATATAATCCGAGTATTTTTCCCATATATACGCGATGGGCAGAAGATTGCCCGCTTTTTTATTCAGGACGTTCAGCGTTTGCAGAAAAGCGATTGTCCGGCGGTCTGAAGCTGACAGCACCGTACGCCAGTCGTAGCTTTCCGCTTTTGCGTGTCCCTGAAGCTCCTTATTCGCTTCGTGATCTGTTCTGATAAATCTCAGCTTTTGATTGAACGGCTGCTGCGTGGGAACGACAGGAAACAACTGATGAGCCATATCAGGCAGAAGCTTAATGTGATTGCTTGTAAAATAAGCCTGCGCCGTAGCATAGGATGCTTTTTCCCTTGTGATGATATGGAGATTCGCATGTGCAGAAAATATCTCCGCCGTCCGTTTAAGATTGTCTTCGTTTTGAAAATAAATCGATTGCGGCAGGATCACGATTTTATGATTCGGATAGGTTTGGACGATTTTCTCTCTAAAGCCTTGATAATACGGATACAAATCCCCGAAGTTGCCGCCTCCCTGGCAGACGATGATGAGATTCGGATCCAGCTTTCGACCGACTGGAAAGTTGTCGGGATTCCAGCGTTTTCTGACCTGAATCCCATGTTCTTTAAAGAAGGCTTCTGTTCCCTTCATAATAAATAAATCCCCTACATTTCCGTATAGAGGATAATCGGCATAGATGATCTCGGATTGTTTCGGAATGACGTCGAGCAGCCCGGACAGTTTCTGTTTCAGGCTGATCATCGAATGCTTGCTGTCCATTTCTTCACCTCGCCAGTTTGGAATAAGTGTACGAGTACATCAATAACCCGGTCTTGCTCTTCTTCCGTCAGATTTGACCCTGATGGGAGACAGATTCCCCGCTTGAAAAGATCTTCGCATATGCTTCCTGTATCTTCATGAGCATAAAATAAAGACGGCTCAAACAGCGGCTGGGTATGGAGCGGCTTCCACAGCGGGCGCGCTTCAATGTTCTCTTCCGCAAGACGCTGAACCGCGTCATATGGGCTCAGCCCGTTATCAAGTGTAAGTGTGGTGAGCCAGCGATTGGATACACCTGCTGCATGTTCTGGCATAAAGCGGACTCCGTTTATGTGACCGAGTGCATTCTTGTATCTCGTGAAAATGGCCCTTCTTTTCTTCACCCGTTCATCCAGCACCTCAAGCTGGGCAATGCCCACGCCGGCCAAGATATTGCTCAGCCTGTAATTGTGCCCGATTTCGCTGTGCTGATAATGAACAGCCGGCTCACGTGCCTGTGAAGCGAGAAATTTTGCTTTTTCAATAGCTGCTTCATCATCTGAAACGAGCATCCCGCCACCTGATGTCGTGATGATTTTGTTCCCGTTAAACGAAAAAATGCCGAAGCGCCCAAATGTCCCGCTCTGCTTCCCTTTATAGACTGTGCCGAGAGATTCGGCTGCGTCCTCAATGACAGGAACTCCATATGCCTCACACAGGCTTACGATTTCATCCATTTTCGCGCTTTGCCCATATAGATTGACGGCAATGACCGCTTTTGGCAGCTTTCTGTTTCTTTTCGCTTCCTCCAGCGCTCTTTCTAGGGCTTGCGGCGACATGTTCCACGTATCAGGCTCAGAATCAATAAAGACGGGCACCGCTTTTTCATATAAAATCGGATTGGCGGTCGCCACAAATGTGAAGGACTGGCAAAACACGCTGTCCCCTTCTTTTATCTCAAGCAAACGCAGCGCCAGATGAATCGCCGCTGTTCCTGAGCTGACCGCCGCTGCCCCTTTTACGCCGACACGTCCAGCCAATTGCTCTTCAAATGAATTCACGAGAGGCCCAAGCGGCGCAATCCAATTTGAGCGAAAGGCTTCTGAAATATAGTGCTGCTCTCTGCCGCTCATGTGAGGGGGAGATAAATAGATTCTTTTATGCATATAATCATCCTTTGTTTTATGTTTGAATGGGAGAAATAATGCGCGCCGGGGCACCGGCCGCCGTTACCCTGTCCGGTACGGAACGGATCACCGCCGAGCCGGCGCCGACAATGCTCCAAGATCCGATTGTGAGCTGCGGTATGACATTTGCGCCGGTTCCGATGTGAGCGCCTTCCTGAACGGCAACCGCTCCTGACAGCGTGACACGCGGGGAAAGATGAACATAATCGCTGAGTTGATTGTCGTGCTCTGCCACTGCGCCCGTATTGATGATGCAGTGGGCGCCGATCCGCGCATCCGCCTGAATGATCGCGCCCGCCATAATGACCGTCCCTTCCCCGATGACAGCGGACTTGCTGACGATGGCTGACGGGTGAATCAATGTAATAAAATCTTCTTTTTTCAGTCCCAGCCGCTCCGCCAGGTGTTTTCTGACGCTGTTGTTTCCAATGGCGATCAGAAACATCACGTCGGGAACCAGCCTGCGCACGTCAGTAATGGCTTCCGGCGGGCCTGTGTACCACTCTTTTCCGGCTTCAAATGTTGGGAATTTATCATCCAGCACCGCGGCTAAGCGCGTATCTGACCGGGCGTTTATCAGCTCTCTGATCACCTTTCCGTGCCCGCCGTCACCCACAATGGCAACGTTTCTCATGAGGACACATCTCCTCTTCCTGTAAACCGTTCAGCGGTCACATGATTGGTTTGCTGAACCCCTTCTGAAACAAGCACTTTTCGCACCGTCAAACATAAAATTTTCAAATCGAGAAAAAATGACCGGTTGTCAACGTACCAAACATCTAATTCAAATTTCTTTTCCCAGGAAATCGCGTTCCTGCCGTTGATTTGCGCCCAGCCTGTGATGCCCGGCTTCACCTCATGGCGCCGGGCCTGCTTTTCTGTATAAAGAGGCAGATAGTCCATCAAAAGCGGGCGCGGGCCGACAAGGCTCAGATCGCCTTTTAAGACATTCAGCAGCTGTGGAAGCTCATCGATGCTCAGCTTTCTGATCAGCCTGCCCGTTTTCGTCAGCCGAACTTCATCAGGCAGCAGATTTCCTTCACTGTCCCGTTGATCCGTCATCGTCCGGAATTTATAAAGGGTAAACGGCTTGCCGTGCAGGCCCGGCCTTACTTGCTTAAAGAAGACAGGTGATCCTATTTTCAGCCTGACCACGGCGATGGTGAATAGAATGATGACACTTGTACAGCACAATAAAAAAATGGCGGCCGTCAGATCAAAAAGTCGTTTCAGGATCAAAGATTCACAGCCCCTTTCGTTTTTCGAAATCGTTTCAGTACCAACTGTCTTTCCTCTTTCGTACAAACAAGCGCAAACGCGAATATGGCGTAGCAGCAGCTGACTGTGATTCCCGCCGCAATCAGTGATGTCCAGCCGTCAATCTTCACAGCGAACCTGATTGCCTCACAGACCGCCCAGGCAAACACAGCCGCTGAAAGAGGCCCGATTATGCCTTTAAAAAACATGTGCTTTTTGTAGCCGGTCATGCGGGATACGTAAAGCGGCGTAAAAATGGCGTTTTTCAAAATAAGGGAAATCGCTCCGGCCAATGTAATGCCGTACAGACCGAGATGAGCCGGCCCGCTCAGTGTGACGGCCAGCACCACATTTAACACGCCTAACAGCAGGGTAATGATCGCCGGGGTTTTTTGTTTATTAAAGGCGGTCCAGATATAAAACAGCGGCATAAAGGCGAGACTGACCACCAAGTATCCGGCATGAATATATAAAATCGGTGCGATAGACGAAAAGGACGGTCCGAGCCAGATTGTCAGAAAAGGCCCCGCCAGCCCGCCCAATAAGGCAGCAGGAAGCGCAAGCAGAAGACCGTTCAGCCTCACTGCCTTGTTGGCGTAATTCACCAATCCGTCCATATCGCCTTTTGAATAATACGACGTCATGAGAGGCGCAAACAGAGATGCGACCGTTCCAGCCAAGCTGCGCAGCAGCAGCGGAAACTGGATAATCGCCGCGTATTTTCCGGCTTCAGACGCTCCCAGCACCAAATTGGCGGTTAATAGATCAATCTGCAAAAAAAGCAGGACGCCGATTTGATTGACTGAGCTCCATGTGCCCGCCTGAAACAGCTCTTTGCTTATGCGGAATGAAAGATCCTTCACCCGAAACGTAAACCACGGAATCAGCTTTTTAAAGAAATAGAAAGACAGCACAGCCGCGATGACAGCACCAGCTAAAGCGGCAAGCTGAATCTGCCAGATTTTAGGTGTTAAACATACAAACAAGAGCAGCACAGACAGCACGCGTACAAGCATTTGCACCGCCTGAATGGAGCTGGTGATGTAAAGGCGGTTGGCATAAAATGGGGCAGCACCGAAACCCGCCATCAGAAACGTTAAAATAAACAGCAGACTGCCGATCAAAATCGACAAGCGCACATCAGCCAAAAGCGCCTGCGGCACGTTCATGACCCGGTCAATAAAGAAAGCTGAACCCGCAAGAGGCAGCAAAAGAAGCAATGATATCAGAACAGAAGCCGCCAAATAATTGCTGATATACGCATTTGCTTTATCCCGCTCCCCCCGGTGTGCGGCGACAGAAAAAAACCGCACGACAACCGAGCTGAGCGCGACGGTGATGATCGAAAAGTAATTAATCACGTTTTGGGTCAAATGAACAAAACCGAACGCTTCCACACCAAGCGTTTTGACAATAAAAGGCGTCATCCAGACCGACAAGAAAACGGACAAGAGAAAAGCCGTGAGATTTGCGCTGAAGTTGATCGTGAATTTCATGCCTGCTTCGCACTGCCTTTCATCGTTCCCCGCTGCTCGAAAAACAGCTTGATGAGAAAAATGAGCCGCAATTTGCACAATCCTAATACCAAACGCTCGCCTCTTAGTAATTTCTCATGCTGAAACGGTGTATGTCTGACAGCCTGCCGCACCATATCATAGGATAAAATGTGTTTGATCTGCTTTTTAATGTCTTTCGGCGAATTTGGAGAAGCACAGGCGTTTGCCAGAAGCATCGGAAGCTGGTGCTTGCAAATGTACACATTCAAGTCTTCTTTGCATGCACCTGCTATACCGTAATGATTGTAGAATGCGATTTTCGCCTGATATTGCTTTTGTATATGTTCATCCATCGCCGGCTTATAAGGGATTTCTGTCAGGCTGTTCGGGTTTTCACGATAGATGTACAAGCCTTCATCCAGCATTTTCACCCGCTCCGCTTCGCAAAAAGCGGACAAATTGAAGGGAGAGTCTTCAGCAAAACGGATGTCTTCATCGAACATCAGATGGGCTCTCTCCAAAAGCTCACGGCGATAAACATAACGCCATACATACCAGATAAATCTCGTTTCGTGAGCATATTTGAGCCATTCAGCCATTTCAGGTTTTGTCAGCACTTGGTTTGTGTCAAGCTGCGGCGGCACATAAGTCCGCCTGTCCGCTGACTGCTTGTAAAAACCGCATCCAGCGATGTCGAGCCGGTGCTGTTCCGCTTCTTCAATCAACCTTTGGAACATGGCGGAAGATACATAATCGTCACCGTCCACAAAGCCGATGTACGTCCCCCGGGCGGCCTTTATTCCCGTATTACGCGCTGAACTCAACCCGCCGTTTTTCTGATGAACAACCCGGATTCTCGCATCCCGTTTTGCATAATCCTCTGCAATCTCGCCTGAACGATCCGGTGTTCCATCATTCACGAGGATGATTTCAATATTAGAGATCGTTTGACGAAGGAGAGAGTCAATGCACTCTTCTATAAATGGTTCAACGTTATACATTGGGACAATAATGCTGACGAGCGGGGTCATTGCGCTTCACCGCTGATTTTGTCACGCAGCCCTTTAAAATACACGTCTCTCGGAAAGCCGGAACGGATTGTTTCTTTTGTTAACAGCTCTTTTACTGCGACTGTCACGCGCTCCGGGTCCGGATGTTCAATCAGCTTCATGTATGGGATGTCTTTGAGCCATTGATAGCCTTCCATCACCTTGTGGTCAAAGGAGCGGATGACGACACACGGCGTTCCTGTCAGCGCGCAAAAAATCATGCCATGAAGCCTGTCTGTGACAACAGCTTCTGCACTTTGCAGCTTAGACCACAGCGCTTCAAGCTCCTGCTCACGGGAATCGCGGCTGACCCGGCGCCCGATCGTTGTCGTAAAGGCTTTAATGTCGCCGAATTCTTCAAATAGCGCAGCCTTCACATTGTTTCTCTCATCTTCTTGAAGCACGCTTTCCTGATCCTCGCGCAAACACATATAAACCCCTTCGCGCTCTGCGGGGGTCTTGCTTCTGTCTAAGTACAGCACCATATCCGGCTGCTTCAAAATCATTTTTTCTTGAAAATGCTGTTTCATAAATTGATACGTTGTTTCATCCCTGGCCATCAGCAATAGGCCGGGGTGCGCGTTATAAATTTTTTGCGCCCGTTTCAGCTCTTTGCGTCCCTTTTTCGTGTCGGAAAAATGAGCCGTTGCGGGAAGCTGGACAACTGGATAGTCATGAAATGTTTTAATGATGAAGCGGCGCGTCCACTCCTCATAACGGTATAAGTCCCCCATGTTTCCGCCGCCGATGATAAAGACCATGTCCGCCGGATGGCGCGAGCGGAGCAGCGCTTTTGCTGATTTATAAATGTCCTTCATATCAACCTCGACGATGTTAAAATCGGGGTATTCCTGCTCAAGAAATGCCTTGCTGGCATAAGCAATCGCGTGATCCCCCAAATTGTCATGGGACGGCAGCAGGGTCAGTATGATTTTTTTCTGATGTGCTGCGGCCTTGACCGGCTGATCGGCCGTACCCAGCCAATATTGGGACGGGTATTTGACCTTAAGCAGCAGCCATTCTGCAAGATTGATTTTCAACGATTGTAACGACATGTCCTCACCCTCTGTTTCTCATTTTGTACTCAATTACCCGCTGATACACGGCCGACGCCATAGCGACGAACGGGATCATTCTGTATTTCGCCATCAGAAGCAGGCATGACCGTTTTGCGTCAAAAGGCGCGGTACCCGTTTTTGAGAGGCTCTCTTGAAATACGGGATCCCCGCAAATCACGCCGACATTTCTAAACTTGTCAAACAGCCGGCGGCTGCCGCTTGTTTTCCATTCATTCAGCATACAGATGCTGCTGTGAAGCACGATAAAGGTATCAAGCTCCTTACCGTACTCCTCCAGTTTGTTGTTCTCCTGTAAAAACGCTGCATTCGCCTCATACAGCGCAAGCCCCGATTCAAACAGTTTTTTCTGATAGCGCTGCACGATGGATGATAGGTGAATGCGGTAATGATAGAGCGGCGCCTTGACATAGGATACAGAGCGGGCGAAAAAATGAGCTCTGAAACTAAAAAACTGATCCTCGACATGCTCCAGCTCGCCTCGGAGCGGAAACGACAGCCGATGTGCTTTAACCATGCTTCTTCTGTACAGTTTGTTCCATGAAAACCCTCTGACCTTCCCTTCGAATAATGCCTTAATATAGTGCTCCTTCGGCTGATCCCGGTAGTTTTCGGCAATGTCAGAGATCATGGTTTTTCCAGTGTCCTCAAACTCCGCGGCGTAATTGCAAATGACAAGATCAGTTTCATCGCCCGCTGCTTGGAGCATCCGCTCGCAATAATCAGGCTCGATCCAATCATCAGAATCGATAAATGCGAGAAACTCGCCGCGTGCTGCCTCGATGCCTTTATTTCGAACCGCACCGAGGCCCTTGTTCTCCTGATGAATCACACTGAACCTGCGATCCTTTGTGGCGTATTCCTCCGCGATATCCGGGCTGGCGTCTGCCGAACCGTCATTGACGATGATGATTTCAATATTGTCCACCGTCTGGTTCCGCAGCGATTCGAGGCACTTTTTGATATATGTTTCTGTGTTATAAACAGCGACTAGCAGACTAACCACAGGTATTTCCATAATGACCGGCTCCTCTTGCGTAAATTACCGGGAAAAAATCGTTCTGTAAGGCAGAACGGACGAATCAACCGGCATAAGCAAATAACTGTAAAGAAAATAACAAACAACGATCGCGATATAGATAAGGGCATTCGATTTTTCATCAAATATCCTGACGAAATAAGGGACTAGGATCAATTGATACAGGCCGAAATAAATATTGAATCTGGCAAAGATCACGTCTTTTGTGGCCAAAAGCCCGAATAAAAAACCGAGCAGGCACAAATTGACGACGATGTCGATTTGCGGCCACAGCTTCCGCAGACGCGCCCTGTAGCAAAAGGCGAGAAACAGCGGCAGAACCAAGACAGCGATTTTGATCACATTCATTCCATTTGTGTTCGTCATAAGCCATTTTTCATAATGGCTGTATGAGCTGTTTTCAAGCACAACAACAAACACAGAAATGAATTTTTGATATAAAAACGTCATGCCGAGAAATAAAGCGGATAGCCCGAATATCGCCGGTGACCAGGCTTTTTTTCTGACAATAAAGTATACTGGAATCATAATCAGCGCCGAGGAATGAAAGAGCGAGCTGATCAACACGATCAGAAAATATCGCTTCCAGTTCCCGCTAATGATGTAACGAATCGCCCAAAACAAACCGGCTGCCACCATGTATTGCCTGATGCCGTTAAAAGACGCGTAATAATGAAAGGTTCCTAAAAATAAAAAGACACTCAGCTCAAACGGCCTTCCGTAATCAGCGAGTGTCTTCATAACCAAACTGTAGGTCACGGCCGCAACTGTTATATACATGATTTGCGGATCTGCCGTGATGACATTCATCAGCCAAAGGAGTGCGGTAAAGCCCGGATCCGTCGCCATTTTCGCTGTGCCGAAACCGAATATCTGCCACACATTTTGATAATCGCCCGCCAATTCATACAGCAGCGTGTACGTCTGAAAATCCGTGCCGACTCTGTAACGGAGACCCGACACAAGCACAAGTGACACTAGCGGAATCCAGATTAACAGCTTATTCGGCCTATATCCCGTAGCGAGCGAATCATCACGGCCGCCGCACATTTTGGCAAACCAAGACCAAATATATACAATTCCCATATTGACGGCATATACAATCATCGTTTATTGTCCTTTTCCGCTGCTAATGTTATATACATTCAGCAGCGCTCCTACATTTTGCTGTGCATCGTAGCCAAGTTCGGCGAGTGTTTCTTTGATAAGCTCCCGCTTCGGCCTGCCTGCGGCGGCCGCCCTTGCAATGGTTTCAGCCCAGATGCCGATCGGCTCAGAAAGATTCAATCTTGTCACAAGTCCTAGACCGACATCGACTTTTTCTGTGATTGTGTCTGAAATGATGCATGGAAGTCCCGATGCCTGCGCTTCCACCAGCACAACCGGCAAGCCTTCGTACAGAGACGGCATGACAAACACATCAAATGTGCGCATCAATTCATGAATGTTATCTTCAGTGCCTAAAAAGAGGACATCTGAAAGCAGATTCTGCCGCCGCGCCTCCTCTTCCATTTTCTCGCGCAGCGGCCCGTCTCCTGCGAGCACGAGCTGAAAGCGAACCCCGTGTTCTTTAAGATGTGCGGCAAGCTTCAGCAGAAACACGTGGTTTTTCACTTCATGAAATCGGGCGACATGGCCGATGATGAGACGGTCAGCTGCAATGCCGCGTGCTGTTTTTTCTTCATCAGCCCACTGCACATTTGGGGCGAACAAATCAAGATCAATCCCGTTTGGAAGGAGATGAACACGCTCCATGTTGGACGGTCCGAATAAAAACCTGCCCGCATCCTCTCCGCAGGCACACAGTGCTGTCGCGTTCGCCAAAATCAGCCGCCTGAACACCATCAGCTGCAGGCGGTCTTTCCAATTGAAGCCGGTCTTCCACGACGTATTATGGGAATGACATACCCTGACCGGCACTCCGGCTAGCCTTGCCGCAAGGGCGATAAAGCCCGTTTGAAAATCCGTGTGCGCATGAACCGCGCTGAACGGCCCGTTTTCTGTTATCGTATGTCTTACATTCCTCACAAATGTAAGGGGATTGCTTTGCCCGATGCTTGGGACATAAAAAAGCCGCCCGCCTAAAGATAAAATTTCTTCATCAAAAGCGCACGGATCATTTCGATACGTTAAAAAATCAAATTGTACTTTGCTTCTGTCCATTTTCCGATATAAATTCATCACCATGGTCTCCGCGCCGCCCCTGTTCATGCCGCTGAGAACATGGAGCACGCGTTTTTGGCTGCTATTCATGTTTGACAAGCCCTTCCTTTTGATTCATCACTCTTTTTTTGTGGTAGCGATTCATCACGGCTGGAGGCATAAGCGCGCGGATTAACGGTTTTGCGATATATAGGTAATCAGATAATGGAAGCTTCAAGCGTCTGCATGCCTGATAGACAAGGATGGCATTGTCAATGGAATACGTAAATGACCGCCGTTTGAAAGCATCGCTGTCTTCCCTTACTTTATACAAGGTTTCCTGGAGGTTGTAGCCCCTGAAGCCCTCTTCAAAAAAGCGAAGCCATAAATCAATATCCTCCATCCGTCTCGTCCGCCGCACCGAACGGTAGCCTTTCAGCGTGCGGTAGGCGCTGGCTCTCATCATAATCGTTCCGTGGCAAAACGGGGTCCCTTTTGCCATGATGCCCGGCTCCGGAACAGAAGGCAGGATGCGTGTGCCTCTTACGCCACATTCATCAAATACAAGCATGCCGGTGCCAACCACCTGATAGTGGCGGTGCTTTTCTAAAAATGCGACCTGCTTTTCCAGACGGCGCGGAAACGAAAGATCGTCTCCGTCCTGGCGGGCAATATACTCGCCTGTGGCATGTGAAAGACAATGATTTAATGAAGCGGCAAGCCGCTTGTTTGTTTTGTTTTGAATCACCTTGATGCGGTCGCTGTAATGAGCGGCATACTGCTTCGCGATGCGGAGCGTGCCGTCTGTTGACGCATCATCGCACATAATCAGCTCCCAATTTTTATAAGATTGGCTGAGTATGGATTCAATACTCTCCGCCAAAGTGCGTTCACAATTATAAATGCCCATAATGACAGAAACTTTCGGTCCTGAGTTCATACGCTTTTCTCCTTTGTATCCAAATCCATGTACGCGGAATAAATATCTGCCATTTCTTCTACCGTGCGCGCCTCCGAAAAGCGCAAGGCTGTTTTTCGGCCTTCCTGCCCCAAATTTCGGCAGAGTTCCGGTTTACTATAAAGCTGTTCAATCCGGCGGGCAAACGCGGCACTATCACCGATTTTGATCAGAAAACCATTTTCTCCGTCCCGGATGATTTCCCGGTGCCCGCGGTTATCCGTGGCAATCGCCGGTTTTTCTGCGGCCATCCCCTCAAGAACGTTCATGCCAAGGCCTTCTCTCATGCTGGATGCGACAGATACATCTGCAAGCTGAATCAGCTCGTGAATGTCCCGGCAAAAGCCGTAAAAGCGGACGTTGCCGGAAGCGCCAAGCTTTTCAGCTAACGTTCGATACGTTTGTTCCATCGCCCCTTCTCCGGCAAAAACAAGGCGAAGCGACGGTATTTTTTCTTTCAGCAAGGCCGCGGCTTCAATTAACAGCTTCTGATTTTTGTTGAAATTAAGCTCAGCCGGATAAACCAATATAAAATCGTCTTCGCTGAATCCGTGTTTTTCTCTGAGGCTTCGCTTCTCTTGCAGGCTGACAGGCCGAAACCGCTCTGTATTCACCCCGATGCCGTGAATTTTCCGCGTCATGCCGTCCGGCCTTTGAAGTCCTTTCGCCCGTATGTAATCCTCTTCATTGATCGTAATCAGACAGTCTGTATAAGCCGAGAGCCATTTCTCAACCGGATAGTAAAGAAGCCAATTTTTGACCGGCGCTCCGCTGCAGAAGTGAAATCCGTGCGCGGTGTACAGCACCTTTGTCCCATGCCGCCTCGCTTGCCTCGCCGCTAGTCTGGCAAGCACGCCGCCAACCGGCGTATGGCAATGGACAATGTCGTATTGATTGGTGTCAATCACTTCCTTCAGCTGTCTGTAAACGGCCAGATTCTGAGGATGAAAGGGTGACCTGCGAATCGCAATGGAGAATTTCTCGTCCACATACGGCAGTTTGGTTTGTCCGCTCGCCGCGACATGAACCTCCCAGCCCATTCGTTTAAACCATTTAAAGTAAGGAAGATGAAAGGCCTTAAAATGATAATCAACAGTCGCACAAAACAAGATCTTTTTCGTCATCTTCACTCCCCCTATTGAACACTGGCAGCCGTCATTTTGTCTGATGTATCAATCGCCGCAAACAGCCTCGCTCTCAGATCGTCTTCCGGCATCTCATGAAAATCCTCGATAAAGCGCATCAGCACTGGCCAATCGCCGTCAACCGCTTTGCCGATATGAATTTTCGGAAAGATTTGTTCAGCGTGTACTTCATTTTGGTTCAGCAATTCCTCATACATTTTTTCACCGGGACGAATGCCTGTAAATTCGATTGGAATTTGCTCAGTCGTATAGCCGGACAGATGAATGAGATTTTTGGCAAGGTCCACAATCTTTACGGGCTCTCCCATATCGAGAACGAAAATCTGGCGCCCTTTCGCAAGTGCTCCTGCCTGGATGACAAGCCTTGAGGCCTCGGGAATCGTCATGAAATAGCGGGTCATCGCCGGGTGTGTGACCGTCACCGGTCCGCCTTTTTCAATCTGCTTTTTAAAAATCGGAATGACGCTGCCGCGGCTCCCGAGCACATTGCCGAAGCGGACAGCGACAAATTTGGTTCTGCTCATTTTTCCAAGATTCATAATAATCATCTCGGCGAATCGTTTTGTCGCCCCCATTATATTGGCTGGGTTCACCGCTTTGTCCGATGAAATCAGCACAAACGTCTCTGTCCCCGACATATCGGCTGCTTCCGCGACATTTTTTGTTCCGATGATGTTGTTTTTGACAGCCTCTTCGGGATTGTGCTCCATTAAAGGAACATGTTTATGGGCAGCTGCATGGTAGACCACGTGCGGCTCGTACTTTTTCATCAAGGTAAACATTTTATCGCGATCCTGCACATCCGCAATTTCCGTATGGAACACAATGTGTTTGCCGAATCGCCCGTTCAGCTCTGTATAAATCGAATGAATGCTGTTTTCTCCATGGCCGAGCAGAATGATTTCTTTAGGCTGAAACGCGCTGATCTGCCGGCAGATTTCCGAGCCGATTGATCCGCCCGCTCCCGTGACGAGAACTGTTTTTCCTTTGATGCGGTTCGAAATTTCGCTTGTGTCGAGGGTTACCGGCTTTCTGCCAAGCAAATCCTCAGCTTTTACATCTCTGATTTGCCCGGCAGTTCGTGTGCCGAGCAGCATTTCATCAAAGTGAGGCATAATTTTGATGTTGACTCCAGTCCGCACACATTCTTTATATAAAACCTGAAGCTCATGGGTGTGGAGTGAAGGAATCGCAATAATAATATAGTTAATTTTGAGCTTTTGCACCGCAGGCATGATACTTTCTTTTCCGCCGATCACGGGCAGCCCCATCATTTCTAATTTATGTTTTGTCTGGTCATCATCAATAAAAGCAACAGGCGTGATGTCAGGATCATCTTTTGAAAGCAGCTGCCTGACCATCAGAGTCCCTCCTGAGCCCGCCCCGATAATCAGCGCGCGGGACGAGGCGCTGCGGTTTTTTCTGATGTTTTCTTTTAACACTCTCGACAAAACACGGGTTCCTCCGATGGACAAAAGCTGCAGCACCCAACACGCGATTAACAGACGGAAGAACATCGTATGATACACAGCATACTGGATGAAGCCGGTCACAGCGGCCGAAAGCGTGATGCCCTTAAGCAGGACGATCAGCTCGCCGATTCCGGTGTATGTCCACACCTGTTTATACTGATGGAACAGGAAAGCACATACATGATAGCTGAGGAGCAAGCTGACAGCGGTAAGCAATAATGCTCCGGAGTCATAAAATTGATAGGAATCTTTTAAAAATTGATATCCTGCAATAACTGAATTTAAAACGAGATAAGTGTCCAGCGCAATAATCATTGACAGTCTTCTCCGGTAACTCAACCTTTTCCCCCCTAATTCTTTTATCGGTTTAGCTGCGGCGGCTTTCGTCCTACAAAACATCGGCAGCAGCTAAACCGACAACACGTCCTATGTATATATCAAATAAGTGGGCATTTAACCCATCCTCACGCCCCGCCAGTGACGACCAGCATCTAAGGCAGCAACACCAGCTGCCCACAGCAGAGCCGAGTGCCTCCATTGATACAGGTCAGGAGACATCACCTTTACCATCTATTTAGTAGGAATAGTGTTCCGATTTTTTCATTTTCTTTTTGTTTAAAAGAGCGCCTAACAGCTTCGCGTTGGATTGTTCCAGTGCATCCTTCGCTTTTAGGATGGTATCGGTTTTCGTTTTTCCGCTTAAAACGACGAGTACGCTGCCGTCTGTCTGGTTTGCTAAAATCTGAGCATCCGCAACAGCCAAAAGCGGAGGGGAATCAAAGATGACGAGGCTGTATTGTTCATAGATGTCAGATATTAAATCTCCCATCGCTTTTGAAGACAGCAGTTCAGCCGGATTCGGCGGGGTGGGTCCGCTTGTCAGAACATATAAGTTATCGATCGGCGTCTTTTGCACCGTCTCACTGAGTGAAGCATTACCGACCAGCACATTTGTCAGCCCGGTTACATTCCCAACCTGAAACGTCTGATTGATCGTCGGCTTTCTTAAATCGGCATCCACCAGCAGCACTTTCTTTTCCTGCTGCTGCGCAAAGACAGCCGCAAGATTCGCCGCACTGAACGATTTACCTTCTCCAGGCACAGAGGAGGTGACGAGGATAGACCGCAAGTTGGTCTGGACGGATGAAAACTCAATGTTTGTCCGAATGGTGCGATATTGTTCCGCAACAATTGATTTATTGTGTAAAACGGATATTTGAGCCAAACCACGACTTGCTTTCTTTTTTCTAAAGATCACTCGCTTCACTCCCCGAAGTGTTTTATCCCGCGATTCCGCCCTTTTTTGACATCAGGGACGGAGCCTAAGCATGGCAATCCGGTTCTCTCGCTGAGCTGCCGTGCGCTTTTGCACGTATCATCGAGAAAATGCAGAAAAAATGCCAGTGTAATGCCGCCCATGACAGCAGCGCCAAAAGCCATGATCATATTTCGCAGCCGGGCCGGCTTTATCATTGGGCTTTCAGAAGCCTTCGCCTCTGATAAAATATGTACGCCTTGTATGTTCAATCTTTTATCTACTTCTTTTTCAAACTTGTTCACTAACGTGTTCGCAATCTCAGCCGCTTCCGCCGGATCGTGGTCCCGGACGGCAACGGTGATAATTTCTGATTCATTTTCACTGCTGGTCATCACTTTTCCTTTCAGCAAGGAAGCCGATTCAGAAAGATGCAATTCCTCCTTGACTTCTTCCATCAAGGCCGTGCTTTTCATAATCGCTTGGAACGTGCTGCTGTACTGAAGATTTCGCTGGATGTCACTGAGATTCGAGTTTTTTTCACCGTCTGATTCATGAATCAGCACTTGCGTCGACGCCTGATAGGTCGGTGAAACGACCTTAAATTGCATAAAACCTGTCATAAGGGTGACGCCGAATGTGATGAGCAGAATCAGCACGAATCTGTGTCTGACAATCGCATATAATTCTTTAAAACTCATATTCTCATTCATGTATTCATAGCCTTCGGCCTTCCTGCGGCTGGCTTCCCGCGCCCCTTTCTGTTAATGATTGGATTATAAAAGAAAAAGATATTATTTAAAAATTGCAA
The DNA here is from genome assembly GCF_036765155.1 of Bacillus sp. 0102A. NCBI lineage: Bacteria > Bacillati > Bacillota > Bacilli > Caryophanales > Bacillaceae > Bacillus > Bacillus sp. 0102A. Next base: position 404,300 of record NZ_JBAIZW010000003.1, on the reverse strand, counting down.
AATAAGCCAATAAGTTCTCTTTAGAGAACAAATTCATGATTTTCCTCTTATTTACTGCACTTCCCTTATTATTTTAAATTTTATAAAGAACGAATAATTCCTTATAATGAACGAAATAACGACAGGAATAGAGGAGAATTTTAATTATGATTGGAAGAATTATCCGTTTATACCGTAAAAGAAAAGGCTATTCTATAAATCAGCTGGCCGTTGAATCAGGTGTATCTAAATCCTATTTAAGCAAGATTGAAAGAGGCGTTCATACGAATCCGTCCGTTCAATTTTTAAAGAAAATTTCCGTTACACTGGAGGTAGAATTAACAGAATTGTTCGACGCGGAAACGATGATGTATGAGAAAATCAGCGGCGGTGAAGAAGAATGGCGCGTGCATCTTGTGCAAGCCGTACAAGCCGGAATGGAAAAGGAAGAGCTGTTCACTTTTACGAACATACTAAAGAAAGAACAGCCTGAAATCGCTTCCTACAGAAATCGTAAACTGACGGAATCCAATATAGAGGAATGGAAAACGCTGATGGAGGAAGCAAGAGAAATCGGCTTGACCGTGCAGGAAGTCAAATCCTTTTTCAAAACGATGGGAAGATGAATATCGGCTAAGGGCTGACATTCGCATAATCAGGGGAAATCTGTTTATAATGGGGGAAAAAGGGAGAGAGAGCGATGTCACATACAACAGTAACAACTCCATACGGGAAAGTAAAAGGCACAACAGAAAACGGCGTACATATATGGAGAGGCATCCCCTATGCCAAGCCGCCTGTCGGACAGTTGCGTTTTAAAGCACCGGAGCCCCCGGAAGCGTGGAAGGACGAATTGGACACAACAGCGTACGGCCCGATTTGCCCGCAGCCGCCGGATTTAATGTCACTTTCGTATGCTGAGCCTCCCCGCCAGTCTGAGGATTGTCTGTATCTCAATGTTTTCGCGCCTGACACTGGGAATCAAAACCTGCCTGTCATGGTGTGGATTCACGGCGGCGCTTTTTATCTCGGAGCGGGCAGTGAGCCATTATACGATGGATCAAGCCTTGCGGCGCAGGGAGACGTCATTGTCGTTACATTGAATTACCGGCTGGGGCCGTTTGGATTTTTACATTTGTCTTCGTTTGATGAGGCGTATTCCGATAACCTCGGGCTTTTGGACCAAGCCGCCGCGCTGAAATGGGTGCGAGACAATATCTCAGCGTTTGGCGGTGATCCGGAGAACGTAACGGTATTTGGAGAATCCGCAGGCGGCATGAGCATTGCCGCGCTGCTCGCTATGCCTGCGGCAAAAGGCCTGTTCCAGAAAGCGATCATGGAAAGCGGCGCTTCCCGAACGATGACGAAAGAGAAAGCGGCAAGCACCGCGGCAGCCTTTGTACAGGTCCTTGGGATTGATGAGAGTCAATTGGACAGATTGCATACGCTATCGGCGGAAGATTTGCTTAAAGCGGCCGATCAGCTTCGGAAAGCAGAAAATGAAAATATCTTTCAGCTGTTCTTCCAGCCCGTCCTTGATCCGAAAACGCTGCCTGCTGAACCAGAAAAAGCGATCGCAGAAGGTGCTGCGGCCGGCATTCCGCTGTTAATCGGAACAAATCGCGATGAAGGATATTTATTTTTCACCCCGGATTCAGATGTTCATTCTCAGGAAACGCTTGATGCTGCGCTCGAGTACTTATTAGGGCAGCCGCTGGCCGAGAAAGCCGCCGATCTGTATCCGCGTTCGCTTGAAAGCCAAATCCACATGATGACTGATTTATTATTTTGGCGCCCGGCCGTCGCCTATGCCGCCGCCCAGTCCCATTTCGCGCCTGTCTGGATGTACCGATTCGACTGGCACTCGAATAAGCCTCCGTACAATAAAGCGTTTCACGCATTAGAGCTTCCTTTTGTTTTCGGAAATCTGGGCGGCTTAGAACAAATGGCAAAAGCGGAGATTACAGATGAGGTGAAACAACTTTCTCATACCATACAATCAGCATGGATCACGTTCGCCAAAACAGGAAACCCAAGCACTGAGGATGTAAAATGGCCGGCGTATCATGAAGAAACAAGAAAGACGCTGATTTTAGATTCAGAGATTACGATTGAAAACGATCCTGAATCTGATAAAAGGCAAAAACTATTCCTTCCAAAAGGAGAATAAACATGGGGAAAACAGGTTACATTGGTGCTGTCATCGTTGTGGCAGCTTGCATCATCATTTCGTCGGCAGTCGTATTATTGCGGGACACAGCCTATTACGATCCCATCCGCTGGACTGGAATCATACTGTTTTTTACGGGAATTGTGATGGTTCCGGCATACGCAGCAAAAAGAAAACCCGGAAAAGAGAAGTAATTTCTCTCTTTTCCGGGTTTTTGTTTTTTACAATTTTCCGGCGCGAATATCGTCTGTCATTCCTTCATAAGGAGCTTTCGAAATCACTTCTTCATTGTCGGCTCCCTCATTTTTCAGAAATGTAATCTCCGCAAATTCAGGTACAACGTATTTCGGATACGTTTCATATTTTTCGCGGGATTCTTTCATAAGATCAATGTGGTCATTTTGATAGCAGACCGTAATTTCAGGGTGTTCATGCACCCATTTCGGGAAGAAAATAATGCCGTGCATGCGTTTTTCATTCGGCATAAAGTTTAATGAAACATCTGTGCCTGTCGGTTCTGTCCAAGACACTTTATATACGCCTTCTGTCAGTTTAACAATATTGACTTCCTGATCCCGAACCCAGCGTCCGGCAACCATTCCGCTATGAATTCTATAATCGATGGTATGATCGTTTTTTATATAGATCTCGTATTCCCATCCGTTTTCATAAGTATAAATCATGTGGCTTCCGATAAAGTTTTCCATCTTTCACACTCTCCTTAGTCTTTACTGTACTTCATAAATGTCTAGTCGAACGCAATCAGGGGTTCTTTCTGCGGCACCGATAAACAAGCGGTCATGCAGCCATTGATAAGCTTCACTGCCTGTTTCAAACGTCGGCACCGTACGGAAATAAACATGTGCCGGATCAATGATGTCCCCGGCTACGGCTTGTTTTCGAGACGGCTCGCTGACTTGCCGTATTCCATTGTTTTCAATGTAAATCAGTTCATGATCGGCTGTTTCGATGACATACCTGGCAGATAAATCTGTTCTGCCGTCAGCGCGAATGATTTGTAAATCGGCACCGCCCGGCAAAATACGCCCTTATACTTTCCCGGTTATTGTTCCTGAACGAATCGGAATCCATCGACTCATTCCCAGGCCTGTCTCACCAATCGTGATAGGCGGATCTAAAGAGGCGAATAATGTTAAAACCGGCTTCTTCATGAGCACCACCTCACATCCATAAAAATCATGTAACTATTTACATGTTAAATTTAACACCATTTCGTACAGCTGTCAAACAATAGGAACATAAAAAAAGGACTGGTTGAAGACAGTCCTTTTTTGAAGCTAGCTTTGATTGGCAAGATATGTGCTGACAGTGCTTTTCGCCAGACAGTCAGAGGAATCTATAATCGGAATCTCGCTTTGAAAATGATCTAACACCGCATTTAAATCCGTGCAGGCTGAAATGATGATGTCTGCATGCTGGCTGATTTCGGTATATAGCTTCTGCCACAATGCATGTGTATGCTGCATATGGTGCGGCTGTTTGATAGCGGCGATGAGCTGATTCACAGCCTGCTGCCAATGATCCTTGTGAACAACTTCTTGCCCGTTTGCCTTTAGCCCTTTTTGATAGATGCCGGATTGGATGGTTGAATCTGTTCCTAAAACAGCCACTTTTTTTGCAGCATGCGGAATTTCTTTTTCCGTTTCCTTTATGATATGTAACAAAGGAACCGCCAACGCCTGCTGAATCTCTTTATAATACACATGTGCCGTATTACAAGGAAGAGCAATAAAATCAACGCCTGTCTTTTCAAGCTTTACCGCGCCATCAATAATCGCTCTTTTCATCTCGTCATGATCGATGGGACGATCTGCATAGAATGGGGTCGGGCACGAATAAATCATCATGTGTGGAAAGTCGATATCATTTGAAGCCCCATACAGCTTCTGACAGTAATCAATCACCTTATCAATAAACGGCGAGGTTGATTTCGGCCCCATTCCGGCTAATATTCCGATCATCACGTTCATTCCTTTCTCTTTCTAATTCGTACGGACTACTACTTCTTCTGTGCCATCTTCATAGAGGATAAAGCTTTTCGCAACATCATCGCCTAACAAAAATTCGATTTCAACAGACAATGATCGCAAAAAGAAACGGGTTTCCGAGGAAGGAAATAATTCAAGCCTCACCTGTCCTGTGATCTGCAAATAAAGCTTTTCATTCTCGGCTGTCACCCGTGCAGCCGTCCCATCCTGAAACGAGTAGCTGCCAACATAGCGGCTGTATATCGCCGGATCAACTTCTTTTTTCTTTTTATCAGCAGGACGTTTCGGGATCTCATATGGCTGGCCAAATAAAATATGTTCCGCCGCCTTCAGAATCGCTTGTTCATATTCCGCATCCTCTTCCTTGTTACTCAAATAGATCAGCGTTTTACGCAGATCTATATACCGGATCATCATCGTCGAATAACCTGGCCACCCACCACTGTGGCTGACAATCTTCCCTTTTTCAGGACTGTGTTGCAGCACCCAGCCAAAGCCGTAATCGAACGTTTCACCATTGTTCAGCCGCACCGGAGAAAATGCGGCCTCCTTAGAAGTGTTACTAATTAAATCGTCCTGATATAGAGCCTGATCAAATCGAAACAAATCGCTTGTGACAGAGTTCACCGTACCGTCTCCCTGTATGCCATCGAGGTACACAACATAGTTCGTTTCCTCCAGATCATCAGGAAGGACGTACGTTTCGGAATGTACATCATACACGTAGCCATATGCATAATGATCCATCTGCTCTGGCCGAAGCCTCCTATTATGCACTTTCGTTTCATTCATGCCGACCGGTGAAAAAATATGTGTTTTCATAAAATCCGAATAGCTCATGCCGGAGGCTTTTTCCATGATAACCGCCAACAACACATACCCCGTATTGCTGTACTGCCAGCCTTCATTCGGCTCAAAATAACCAGGCAGCCCCTCATTCATCAGCATATCCACAATATCCTGATTCACCGCAATCTTGTGTTTGTCCCAATTGGCAAGAAACCATTCAAAATAATCAGGCAGCCCTGACGTATGGTTCAATAAATGTCGAATCGTGACGCCCTGATATGGAAAACCCGGCAGCCAGCGCTCGACTTTGTCTTCATATCCAAGAATTCCTTTCTCCTCGAGCAATATGATCCCTAAAGCTGTAAAAGGCTTTGACAGAGACGCTAACTCAAACAAAGAGCTGGTTTGCAAAGGGCGTTTTTCCGCCAGTTCCGCATAGCCGAAAGAGTGATGATATAAAATATCGCCATCCTCCGCAGCTAGAACCGTCCCGTTGAACTGTTGTTTTTCCGCCAACACAGAGAATAATGTGCCAAGATGTTTCCTTTTTTCTTGCTTCATTTTTACACCTCCCTTAATACCTACGATATTTCCCCTTCTATGTTTCAAAAATTTGAAAAATATGAGAGAAAGAGTGGTAGTGGCCTGTATCCTGAATACGTTTCACAATCGCTTCCGCAAACCCTGAAGTCGAAGCCCCCGAATTCAACGGTTGCGAAAAGACCCTTTGACATCTGACCCGTGCGACCAGTCTCTAAAACAGCCGATCTCCCAGAAAAGAAAAGAGCTTTCACCACATTGTTATAGAGAATCCCCCTGACTTTCCGTAACACCCATTAGTCTATTAGACTCATATCAGCGAAGGTCTTTTTTCATTTTCTATCAAACAAAAGAGGAAAATAGACCCGTTGTAATCTAAACGAGAGTTTAATAGAATGATGTCGAAAAGTAAATCACGCAGGTTTGTTACTGATAAAGCAGGCAAGACCTAAAATGTGTAAAGGGCAAAGTATATTCTTTGGCGTCACCCCTTACATATTTTAGGTCTTTTTTTATTGTGCGTAACTGACTTGCCATCTTCAAACAGGAGGGCCGGGAGAAGCAAACCGCTAACACAGTACATAAAAAAGGAGACATGAACGATGAACATCAAAAAGTTTGCAAAACAAGCGACAGCATTAACCTTTACAACCGCACTGCTGGCAGGAGGCGCGACTCAAGCGTTTGCGAAAGAAACGAACCATAAACCGCATAAGGAAACGTACGGCATTACCCATATTACACGCCATGATATGCTGAAAATCCCTGAACAGCAAAAAAATGAAAAATATCAAGTGCCTGAATTCGATCCATCCACAATTAAAAATATCTCTTCTGCAAAAGGCCTGGACGTTTGGGACAGCTGGCCATTGCAAAACGCTGACGGCACAGTCGCAAACTATCACGGCTACAATATCGTCTTTGCATTAGCCGGAGACCCTAAAAATGCGGATGACACATCCATTTACATGTTCTATCAAAAAGTCGGCGAAACGTCTATCGACAGCTGGAAAAACGCGGGCCGTGTCTTTAAAGACAGCGACAAATTCGATGCAAATGATTCTATCCTGAAAGACCAAACACAAGAATGGTCAGGTTCAGCGACATTCACATCTGACGGTCACATTCGTTTGTTCTACACTGATTTCTCCGGTAAACATTACGGCAAACAAACCCTGACAACGGCACAGGTTAACGTATCAACGTCAGACAGCTCTCTGAACATCGACGGTGTAGAGGATTATAAATCAATCTTTGACGGTGACGGCAAAACGTATCAAAATGTACAGCAGTTCATCGATGAAGGCAACTACAGCTCCGGCGATAACCACACGCTGAGAGATCCTCACTACGTAGAAGATAAAGGCCGCAAATACTTAGTATTTGAAGCGAACACTGGTACAGAAAACGGCTACCAAGGCGAAGAATCTTTATTCAACAAAGCATACTATGGCAAAAGCACATCATTCTTCCGTAAAGAAAGCAAAAAACTTCTGCAAAGCGATAAAAAACGCACAGCTGAATTAGCGAACGGCGCACTCGGCATGATCGAGCTAAACGATGACTACACACTGAAAAAAGTGATGAAACCACTGCTTGCATCTAACACAGTTACAGATGAAATTGAACGCGCGAATGTCTTTAAAATGAATGGCAAATGGTACCTGTTCACTGACTCCCGCGGATCAAAAATGACAATCGACGGCATTACATCTAATGACATTTACATGCTTGGTTATGTTTCTAATTCCTTAACCGGCCCATACAAGCCGCTGAACAAAACAGGCCTTGTGTTAAAAATGGATCTTGATCCTAACGATGTGACCTTTACTTATTCACACTTCGCTGTGCCTCAAGCTAAAGGAAACAATGTCGTCATTACAAGCTACATGACAAACAGAGGCTTCTTTGCAGACAAACAAGCAACGTTTGCGCCAAGCTTCCTATTAAACATCAAAGGTAAGAAAACATCTGTTGTAAAAGACAGCATCCTTGAACAAGGGCAATTAACAGTTAACAAATAAAGACGCAAAAGAAAATGCCGATATCTTATTGGCATTTTCTTTTATTTCTTATCAACATCATAAAGGTGAATCCCAGATGAACTATAAAAAAACAGGCAAATGGCTAACAGTAATCCTGAGCTTTTTAGGAATATTGCTGTTTATCAACTTATTGCCAAACGAAGAACCTGTCAAAAAAACAAAATCAACACAGAAGCCGGACTACCGGGCGGCCTATCATTTTACGACGCCGGATAAATGGAAAAATGATCCCCAAAAACCGGTCTATTTTGAGGGCAAGTATCATTATTTCTACCTTTATAACCGGGATTACCCAAACGGGAACGGCACAGAATGGCGCCATGCCGTATCAGAGGACTTGGTGCACTGGACCGATGAAGGCGTGGCGATCCCGAAATACACAAACCCAGACGGGGACATTTGGACCGGTTCTGTCGTGCTCGATAAAGAAAACACAGCCGGATTCGGGAAAAACGCGCTCGTCGCAATCGTGACACAGCCTTCAGCCAAAGATAAAAAGCAGGAGCAACATTTGTGGTACAGCACAGACAAAGGAAAATCATTTAAGTCCTATAGTGATAATCCCGTTATGCCTAATCCCGGCACAGACGATTTCAGAGACCCGAAAGTCATATGGGATGACCAGAATAACAAATGGGTCATAGCCATGGCTGAAGGAACAAAAATCGGCTTTTATGAATCCGATAATCTAAAGGACTGGCATTACACAAGCGGATTCTTAACGGAGCAGGCGGGAATTGTGGAATGTCCTGACCTCTACATGATGCGGGCAAGCGATGGAACGACTAAATGGGTTCTCGGCGCGAGCGCGAACGGCAAACCATGGGGCAAACCAAATACGTACGCATACTGGACCGGGAGCTTTGACGGAAAAGAATTTTCTGCGGATCAGGCCGAACCGCGATGGCTTGACCACGGCTTTGACTGGTACGGCGGCGTGACGTTCGAAGACGCCAAAAGCACAGATCCATTAGAAAAGCGGTATGCGCTTGCCTGGATGAACAATTGGGATTACGCCAACAACACACCGACAATGAAGAACGGCTTTAACGGCACAGATTCTGTCATACGCGAACTCCGGCTGCAGGAGCAGGACGGCACATACAGCCTCGTCTCACAGCCGATCGAAGCTTTGGAGCAGCTGACCGTTTCAACTGACGAAATAGAGGATCAGGATGTGAGCGGATCAAAAACACTGTCGATCACTGGTGATACGTACCAGCTTGATATGGATCTTTCTTGGTCAGAGCTAAAGAACGCAGGCGTCAGACTGAGAGAATCGAAAGACCAAAAACGCCATATTGATGTCGGCATTTTCGCCGAAGACGGCTATGCATATGTCAACAGAGCGGCTACAAATCAGCCTGACAAAAGCAACACCTATGTCGAAAGCAAGGCTCCCTACGATGTAAGCAAACAGAAGGCCCATTTGAAAATTCTCGCCGATAAAACAACGATAGAAGTATTTGTCGGCGACGGGAAAACCGTTTTTTCAAATCAAGTGTTTCCAAAACCCGAAGATAAAGGCATTACCCTTTATTCTGAAGGCGGCACAGCCTCATTTAAAAATATAACGGTGAAACACTTCGATACGATTCATGAATAAAAAACAGATGCAGCGCAGGCTGCATCTGTTTTTTTATTAGAGCGGTATTCTCTGTTGCATATTGGGCATTGTAAGGAATATAAGGCTGGTTGCTAAGGAGGAAGCGGATGTCTAAACAAGGAAATTTTCAAAAATCAATGTCGCTGTTTGATCTGATTTTGATTGGGATGGGAGCCATCTTTGGATCAGCGTGGCTGTTCGCTGTCAGTAATGTCGCATCTAAAGCGGGACCCTCCGGCGCTTTTTCCTGGATCATAGGCGGAGCCATCATTCTGTTAATCGGGCTCGTGTACGCGGAGCTTGGAGCCGCCCTGCCCCGTACCGGAGGCATCATTCGATACCCGGTTTATTCACATGGCCACCTTGTCGGCTATTTAATTTCATTTGTCACAATCGTCGCTTACACAAGCCTGATTTCGATTGAAGTCACGGCAGTCCGGCAATACGTGGCCTATTGGTTTCCCGGCCTGACCAAAGAAGGCTCTGATTCACCGACCATTGCCGGCTGGCTCTTACAGTTTGCCTTGCTATGCTTGTTTTTCCTGCTGAATTATTGGAGCGTCAAAACATTCGCTAAGGCAAATTTCATCATATCGATTTTTAAATATATTGTACCGATTACCATCATTATCGTGCTGATCTTTCATTTTAACCCGCAGAATTTATCTGTTGAAGGATTTGCTCCGTTTGGTTTTACAGGTATTCAGGCTGCGATATCGACAGGCGGCGTAATGTTTGCGTATCTTGGCCTGCACCCAATTGTGGCTGTTGCAGGCGAAGTGCGAAATCCAAAACGCAATATCCCGATCGCTTTAATCGTTTGCATCATTGTTTCCACCATCATTTACACTGTTTTGCAAGTCACCTTTATTGGTGCAATTCCGACAGAAACGCTTAAAAATGGCTGGCCCGCAATCGGACGGGAGTTCTCACTGCCGTTTAAAGATATTGCGGTCATGCTCGGTTTAGGCTGGCTTGCAACGCTTGTCATTTTAGACGCCATTCTGTCTCCGGGAGGAAACGGGAATATTTTTATGAATACGACATCTCGCCTCGTCTACGCCTGGGCGCGAAACGGCACATTATTTGGCATATTTTCAAAGGTCAATAAAGAAACGGGAACCCCCCGTGCTTCACTCTGGCTTTCATTTGCCTTGTCCATTTTTTGGACGCTCCCCTTCCCTTCGTGGAACGCACTTGTCAATGTCTGTTCTGTAGCGCTCATCCTTTCTTATGCGATTGCACCCATTTGTTCAGCGGCGCTGAGGGTCAATGCGAAGGATTTAAACAGGCCGTTTTATTTAAAAGGGATGGGTATTATCGGGCCGCTTTCCTTTATTTTCACGGCGTTTATCGTTTACTGGTCAGGATGGACGACCGTTTCCTGGCTGCTCGGTTCACAGCTCATCATGTTTTTGGTCTATCTCTGTTTCAGCAAATATGCGCCTCAAGAAGATGTCAGTCTGGCCCAGCAGCTGAAATCAGCTTGGTGGCTTATCGGGTTTTATATCATGATGCTGGTCTTTTCCTACATCGGTTCTTTCGGACATGGTTTAGGCATCATCAGCAATCCCGTCGACCTTATTTTGGTCGCCATCGGCTCACTTGCGATTTACTACTGGGCAAAGTATACCGGGCTCCCGAAAGCCGCTATTGATTATGATAAATAAAGAAGCAAGAGGTTTTCTTGCTTCTTTATACTTTACAAACGCACATACCCAAGATAAAATGAATGATAGTCAGTCATTACAGGAGGTGTTCCTTATGCCAAAACAAACTTCGGGCAAATATGAAAAAATTCTGCACGCTGCCATTGACGTTATATCTGAAAAAGGTCTCGACAAAGCCTCTATTTCTGATATTGTCAAAAAGGCCGGCACTGCACAAGGAACGTTCTATTTGTACTTCTCATCTAAAAACGCCCTCATTCCGGCAATTGCAGAAAATCTTCTCACCCTTACGCTGGATCAAATCAAAGGAAGACTGCATGGAGACGAGGATTTTTGGACCGTTTTAGACATATTAATTGATGAGACATTTCTCATTACAGAACGCCATAAGGATATTATCATCCTCTGTTACTCCGGGCTTGCGATCGACCACTCCATGGAAAAATGGGAGACGATCTATCAGCCTTATTATTCCTGGCTCGAAAACATCATTCATAAGGCGATTGAAAGCCGCGAGGTAACTGAAGAAATCAAAGCAAAATGGACGGCCAGAACGATTATTAACTTGGTCGAGAACACAGCAGAACGATTCTATATCGGGTTTGAACAAGATGAAAATGTTGAAGTGTATAAAAAAGAAATCTTTACTTTCTTAAAACGAAGCTTAGCTACAGCGTAAAAAATGACTGGGTAAAACCGCTCATTTTTTAATGCCTCAAAAATGACTGACGTTCATTCATAAAAATAGAGAGGTGTTTCATTTGAATTGGGTGCTTGTTTTCATTGCAGGGCTTCTAGAAGTTGTTTGGGCCTCTTCCCTCAAACATGCCGATTCGCTTTTGGATTGGATCATTATTTTTATTTTGATCGCGGTCAGCTTTATCCTGTTAATCCGCTCTTATCAAAAAATCCCGATGGCCGCGGCGTACTCTGTATTTGTCGGAATCGGAACCGTCGGAACATACATCACCGGAATTGTTTTGGGCGAATCCTTCTCAGCAGCCCAAATGTTCTTTTTAGCTTTATTGCTGGCCGGCATTTTAGGAATGAAGCTATTCACGAAAGAAAGCAAAACGCAGTCGGGAGGTGACTCGTAATGGCATGGTTTTTATTAGTGATTGCCGGCATAGAAGAAATTATAGCTGCCGTTGCCATGAAATATGTAGACGGAACAAGAAAAAAATGGCCGATTATTGTGATGACTGTTGGATTTGGCTTATCCTTTTACTGCCTTTCACAAGCGATGCTGATCCTGCCTGCCGGAGTCGCTTATGCCGTCTGGACCGGCATTGGCAGCATTGGCGTTTCAGCGGTCGGCTTTGTCTGGTTTAAGGAGCGGTTTCAGCTTTCACAAGTGATTTCTCTTTGCCTTATCCTCGCTGGCGTCATCGGCCTGCGTCTTACGGCTTCATCATAAGATAAGGGCACATACAGCTGTATATGCCCTTGCCATTAAGCTTCGTCTTGATGGTTGTGAAGATGAAGCGGCGGCGGGATGAGCCAGCCTTTGTTTTTTAGCAGCCTTAAGTATTTTGCTCCCATTGCCGCTTTCGATAAATGGAATTGCCCAAACATCATGGCAATATCCTCACGAATTGACTCACCCATAATTTTGCTGCATGCCACAAGGCCTGCAGCATTTTGCGCTGCCGCAGAGACCGCCACATCCGGATCGAGAAACCGCGCACCCGTCGGAATATCTTTAAGATCCGCTGCCGGCGGTTCAGGAGAAGCCGGCGGGAGCGCCACACCGTTTTCCTTCAGGATGTTGCTGACTTGTTTCATTTCATCTTGGCACTTCTCAATGGCCTCATGAAGCAGCTTTTTCAAATCGTCATCACCGACATGATGCAATAACATCTGGTAATTGCCGACCATTTTATTGCCTGCCATTACATAACTCCACAAGCTGAAAACCTCACCGTAATGCATCGGTTCCTCTTGCGGATTTCCACTTAAAATACCCATATTCATCCTCCTTGTAAATTCAATATCGCACATTTCATAAAGTGCCCGGCAGGAGGAAAATTTATGTTCAGATGAGAAAACATTTTTAACATAAAACAAAAAAGACAAGAGCGGCAAAGTGCCAAACCCTTGTCTTTCCTGTTGTTCTATTGGACGCGCTCGGAGGGATTCGAACCCCCGGCAGACGTGGTACCGGAAACCACCGCTCTATCCAACTGAGCTACGAGCGCATATTCGTTGCGTGATGAGAACGTCAGCACAACTCATTATACGATAATTCCCTTCAAATAACAACCCTCTATTTCAAGAGGCCGTTTTTCACATCTAACACATCATCTTATTTGGCAATCTGACATACGATGGTTTGAACCCATATAAATTTGGGGAAAATGGGAAAAAGAGAAGACTTTGCGTGTCAAGCCAGCTTTTTGTTTGACCTTTATTGACCAAAAATGTATCATGTAACTACATACTTACCTAAAAGGTGAAGGAGGAGCATTATGAATTTAATACCTACAGTCATTGAACAAACGAACCGCGGGGAAAGAGCGTATGACATTTATTCTCGTCTATTAAAGGATCGTATCATCATGCTTGGATCTGCGATTGATGACAACGTTGCGAACTCCATCGTGTCACAGCTTTTATTCTTAGAAGCGGAAGACCCTGAAAAAGATATTTCTATTTACATCAACAGCCCGGGCGGCTCTATCACAGCCGGTATGGCGATCTATGATACCATGCAGTTTATTAAGCCGAAAGTATCTACCATTTGTATCGGTATGGCTGCATCAATGGGCGCGTTCCTGCTTGCTGCCGGCGAAAAAGGCAAACGCTATGCGCTTCCAAACAGTGAAGTCATGATTCACCAGCCGCTTGGCGGTGCGCAAGGTCAGGCGACAGAAATTGAAATTGCCGCGAAACGCATTCTCTTGCTTCGTGACAAATTAAACAAAGTTCTTGCTGAACGTACTGGCCAGCCGCTTGAAGTAATCGAACGCGACACAGACCGCGATAACTTCAAGTCTGCTGAAGAAGCGCTTGAATACGGCCTGATTGATAAAATTCTGACTCGCAACACAGATGAGCAAAAGTAATACTGTAACCTGCAAGAGCTATGTCTCTTGCAGGTTTTTTTATTTATGAATTCACTCTCTAATCTTCCTTATTCCATACTGCACCCATTCTTCGTTCAACAGCTCAAGCGTCAAATCACTGGTTTGTCTCACAATCAGATCAGCATCAAGCATTGACTGTTCATGACCGACTCCCACCGCAAACATCCCGGCAGATTTAATTGCGGAAATCCCTGCTTCAGCGTCTTCTATTGCCGCACAATCAGCAGGGGAAACGCCGAGCAGCGCTGCGGCTGTTAGAAAGATTTCGGGATCGGGTTTTCCCTTCGCGAGAGCTGTCGGGTCAACAATGGCATGAAAATCATCCATAATCTCCAAACGTTTTAAAATCGCGGGAGCATTACGGCTTGAAGACGCTAACCCGATTTTTATATTTTCACCTTTTAATTCACAAAGAAACCTGCCGATTCCCGGCAAAAGATCTTCCGGCGTCAATTTGCTGATCAACATTTGATAGTATTGGTTTTTTTGATCCATAAGTGCTTGTTTCTCCGCATTTGTATACTTTGTTTGCGCACCGCCAATGATAAGCATGCTTTCAAGTGACTCTGCTCTGCTGATTCCTTTTAGGCTTTCATTTACACTTCTGTTAAAGGGAATATCAATTTGTTCTGCGATATGCTTCCAAGCGAGATAATGATATTCAGCGGTATCTGTTATCACACCGTCTAAATCAAAAATGGCCGCTTTCATATGCGAATGCCCATCACAGCTTCATAAGGTTCGAGGCACATGCGTTTTAAGTCAGCCGGCTCCTGCGGATAGTTGGAAATCAGCACTTTCCAATGCTCACGGGCCAGTTCAGGAGGCGCTTCGAACAGAGCCTTGTCTTCCGACAAATTCACAACGACGAGAAGCTTTTCCCCTTGGTATTCACGGAGATAAGAAAAGACTTGCGGATCATTCTCATTCAGCAGCTGATAATCTCCATATATGATGGTCTTGTATTGCTTTCGTAATTGAATGAGCTTCTGATAGTAATAGAAAATGGAATCTTGATCTTCCAAGGACTCCTTCACATTAATATCTCGATAGCGGGAATTTACTGCTATCCAAGGGTCTCCGGCTGTGAATCCCGCATGTTTTTCGGCATCCCATTGCATCGGTGTTCTGGCATGATCCCGTCCTTTTTTCCTCACGGCTTTTAGAAACTCTTTTTCTGACATCATTTTGTTTTCAACGACTAGTTCACGATATGCATTTTTTATTTCAAGATCATCATACATCTCCAGAGGCATATCGCTGTTAACCATACCGATTTCTTCTCCCTGGTAAATAAACGGTGTTCCTTTCATACCGTGGAGTACCGTTGCAAATGCTTTTGCACATTCCTTACGCAGCTTCCCGTCATTGCCCCAGCGGGAAATAACCCTCGGCTGATCATGGTTTTCAAAATACAAGGTGTTCCACCCGACATTCATTAACGCGGTCTGCCACCTTGTCATCGTCTTTTTTAAAGCAATCAAATCAAACGGCTTGATCTGCCATTTCCCGTTTGGCGAGTTTTGTTCTGTATCAATATCCATATGTTCAAATGTGAAAATCATATTCAGCTCTTGCCTGCTTGCATCCGTGTACTTTTTCGCCTCTTCAATATCAGAGCCGTTTGCCTCTCCGACCGTCATGCAGTCGTAATGAGAAAGCACTTCCTTGTTCATCTCCTGAATAAATTCATGAAGGCGGGGGCCATTCGAATGATAACGGCCGACGATATAGCTGCGGATGTTATCTGTTTCGTAGTTCGGAAAATCGGTATACTTGGAAATAGAGCCGATCACATCCATCCGCCAGCCGTCAACGCCTTTATCCATCCAAAATCTCATCACATCATAAACTTCCCGGCGCACCGCTTCATTTTCCCAATTTAAATCAGGCTGCTTTTTTGAAAAGTAGTGCAAATAATACTGTCCTGTCCCTTCATCAATTGTCCACGCCGGGCCTGAGAAGATCGACCCCCAATTATTCGGCTCTGAGCCGTCCGGTTTCGGATCTTTCCAAAAATAGTAATCCCGGTATGGATTGTCCTTCGACTTGCGGCTTTCAGCAAACCAGGCATGCTCATTTGACGTGTGGTTCACAACCAAATCCATGATGATTTTCATTCCGCGTTGGTGCACTTCGTCAATCAGCTGAAACATATCTTCATTTGTCCCAAATTTTTCGTACATGTTTCTGTAGTCGCTGATATCATAGCCGTTGTCATCCTGTGGGGAATCAAACACCGGGGAGAGCCAGATCACATCCGCCCCGAGATGTTTGATGTAATCCAGCTTTTGAATCACACCTTGCAAATCCCCGAATCCATCTCCATTGGCATCATAAAAACTGCGCGGGTAAATTTGATAAACGACAGCTTCTTTCCACCATTCATTCATCAGGCGTGCTCCTTTCACATCGTCCATTTAGGACAACTGGTTCCTCATACACTTTCATGTGCAGCGGCTCGCCTTTTACAAGCTCAAAGACGGCGCTCATTTCATCAACCGTAATATTGATTAACCTGTTTCGATAATTGATTTTGAACGAATATCTGTCCCATTCTTTCGGCAAAAACGGGGCAAATGACAGCGTCTCACTCGCGATGCGCATGCCTGCAAAGCCCTGAACGATCGCGAGCCAGCTTCCCGTCATTGATGTGATGTGCAGACCTTCCTCCGTGTCATGATTATAATTGTCAAGATCAAGCCTTGCTGTACGCTTATATAATTCAAGCGCTTTCTTTTCCATCTTAAGTTCGGCTGCGAGAACGGCATGAACAGAGGGCGACAGGCTTGATTCATGAACAGTCATCGGTTCATAAAATTCGAAGTTTCGCCGTTTTTCCTCCATTGTAAAACGGTCATGGAACAGATAAATGCCTTGAAGCACATCTGCCTGTTTAATAAAATTGGAGCGGAGAATCTTGTCCCAGGACCAATTCTGATAAAGAGGCCGCTCAGCTGGATCTAATTCATCCGCTGATCGCAGGTCTTTGTCCAAGAATGTGTCATGCTGAATGAAAATTTGCAGTTCTTCACTATACGGATAGTACATGTGCTGGATGATTTTTCTCCAGACGTTCAGTTCTTCTTCCTGCACATCAAGCAGGCGGCGTTTTTCCGCTGAAACACTTTCGAGATTTTCCAATGTATATTCCAACGTCCAAGCCGCAATGACATTTGTATACCAATTGTTGTTGACATTGTTTTCGTATTCATTCGGCCCTGTGACGCCGTGGATCATATACTTGTTTTTTCGTTTCGAGAAGTGAACGCGGTCTGCCCAAAACCTGCTGACTTCCACAAGAACGTCTATCCCGTATTCCTTCATATAGTCATGGTCACCTGTATATTGGACGTAATTGCAGATCGCATAGCAAATCGCGCCATTGCGGTGAATTTCTTCAAAGGTGATCTCCCATTCATTGTGGCATTCATCGCCTGTAAAGGTCACCATCGGGTAAAGTGCCCCTTTCATCCCCAGTTTGGCGGCATTCCGTTTCGCTGCCTCCAAATGATGATAGCGGTACAAAAGCAGGTTTTTCGTGACCTCTGGTTCGGCTGTCGCCAAATACATCGGAACGGCGTACGCCTCCGTATCCCAATATGCGGCGCCTCCGTATTTTTCACCAGTAAATCCTTTCGGCCCGATATTCAAACGGGCATCGCCGCCATAATATGTCGAGAATAACTGAAAGATATTGTA
The DNA here is from genome assembly GCF_036765155.1 of Bacillus sp. 0102A. NCBI lineage: Bacteria > Bacillati > Bacillota > Bacilli > Caryophanales > Bacillaceae > Bacillus > Bacillus sp. 0102A. The sequence goes on along the minus strand of NZ_JBAIZW010000003.1, from coordinate 386,704 downwards.
GCGGATTCCTTGCTGAAGTTCCTCATCCCCTTTAATCTCTATGTCCGCTTTTGCCCACCTTTCCTTCCATTGATCAATGTGCCTTCGTTTTGCTTCTTCATATCCGTTCTCAAGTACACACGCCAAAAGCTCCTTGGCTTTCGCTAAAAGCTCTGCCTCCCGAAAATCACGGGACGTCGTGACAATAATAAACTTTTTCAAAGAAGCCTTCGTTTGGTAACTGTAGCGGTTCTCGACATACATTTCAGCTGTTTTATAGCTTTCATTGACAAAACCCTCTGTTACGTTTGCCATTGCGGCTGAAACGGTAAAGCGCGGTGTTTCAAACGGATTTTCGATCGTTTTTGCTGCTAAATGACCGCTGTGAGAATCAGCCCCTTTCGCTTCTTCCTGCCAAAATTGTTCTTGGTAGTTCGAATCTTCATTTGCGACATTTCCGTCCAGGTAAGGAACAAGTGTAATGACAGCATCTTCTGTCAGGCACTCCGCTTCATAATGAATCGCGCAAAGCTCTTTGACGGCAAGGCTGATAAATCGCTCTGATCTGATTCTGACGGTTTTGTCCTGAATGCGGACAATAGCGCTTCGCCGCAGAATCCCCTCTTTCATATTAAGTTCTAACTCAAATGACTCAATTGGGTTTTGATAAAGATCGACTTTTTCATCATCAATATATAAGTCTATGCCAATAAAATTCATCGCATTGATCACTTTTCCAAAATACTCTGGATACCCGTTTTTCCACCAGCCTACCCTTGTTTTGTCAGGGAACCACACGCCTGCAATATATGCGCCTTGGTGACTGTCGCCTGAATAACCTTCTTCAAAATTCCCTCTGACTCCCATATAGCCGTTGGCAAGAGAAGTCAGGCTCTCCTGCAGCCGTATATGTTCCTTTTGAAATGTATTTGTTTTGACTTTCCATTCATCAATCTCGAATAACCGCTGATTTATCATAATTTCCTCCCAAATGTAAGTTTCCATGATCACGGCGGGTTTTCGTCAAATATCTAAACGCAAAAGTGATCATCAAAGTAACGCCGCACGAATGGATCATCAATACAGTGATCAAGTTAAAATGAATCATACCGATAACAGCTGCGGCAAATGCCGGCAGTGCGGATGCGCAAACCGCCGCAGATGCCGCTTCCTTGAATGACGCAATAGAGATCATGTTTGATATTTTTGTGATCCAGAGGCCCCCCGCAAGAACAGCCGTTACAAATAGCTGAATCACAAAAATCACAGCATATGCCAGCATCATGATCATCGGCTTATACTGTGACAGCCACAATGTATCGATCAAAGCCTCTATATCATGGACGTTCGGTTTCTTAAACTCAGCATCCATTTTCGCATAGCCAACAGAAAACCCCGTTCCGTTCTGATCGGTGATCACCAGTTGATCGGATTGAAAGACGATGGCGTTATCAAATCCAGTTACATTCAATCGCCCATTTTCACCGTTTACCTGATATTCATGCTTCATATCAATCGCCAGCAAACTCTCTCCCTCTTCAATTCGATCAGAGCTCTTCCCGCCCGTCAGTTTTCCGTTTCTGATTTGATAACCTTGTAATTGATCAGCAAATTGATTATTAAGCTTTTGAATCGCTGACGGCATGAAAGATGTAACACTGAAGCGATCCATTTTCATAAACGAAACCGTAATCGGCGCCATCAAGCAGGCCGTTAAAAACATAAAGAGAAAACAGAGCTGCAGCCAGCTGAATGTATTCCCGTAACGGCAAACACCTGATGGAGACGCAGCCGCTTTTAGGCAGCGGATCATAAAACTTTCTTTTTGCAGATTCTTCATCGAATTACCCCTTTGTTCCGCCGGCTGTCAGCCCGGACACAAAGTTCTTTTGGAGAAAAAAGAATAAGACACATATCGGCAATGCGGCCAGTATAGCTCCGGCTGCAAACAGGGCGACTTTTTGCTGCTGCGGATTTGAAATAAAGGACTGCAATCCTACAGCGATGGTCAGCCTTTCCGGTGAGCGGAGCAAAAACTTCGCCAGCAAATAGTCGCCGAACGGCGCCATGAACGCCCAAAGCGCTTGTACTGCAAGCATCGGCTTAACAAGCGGGAGAACAATTGATGCGAAAATCCTCAGATGTCCCGCTCCATCAATTCGCGCCGCTTCATCAATTTCTCTCGGCACAGTATCAAAATAACCTTTCATCAGCCACGTGTTCATCGGAATTCCGCCGCCGATATAGATCGCTGTCAAAAACCAGTACTGATCGAGTGCGCCTATCAGCATCGCTAGGACATAAAAAGCAGTAAGCGCTGCCATCGTCGGCACCATTTGAATGATGAGAAAGAAGACCAGGCTCTTTTTTCGGCCTGCAAATCGATAGCGGCTGTACGTATATCCGGCAAGCGTCACTATCGTAACCTGCAATACCATGACCGATAACGCGATGATAAGTGTATTACTGTACCAATGAAGGTAAAGCGTCTCGTCAAATAGCCGCCTAAAATGATCTAAAGTCCAAGAACCCGAAAAATCAAGCTGAAAAGCCGCCGCATTTCCCACACGGAAAGCGGATGATGCCGTAATCAGCAATGGATATATAATGACTATACTTAACAGCGTCAAAAATAAATACGTACAGATTCTATTCAGCATTCTGGCCGTTCCCGCGTTCACCTACATAACCTCCTCATTGCCAAAAGCATTCGATTTTTTGAAAGCAATCAGGGAAATTCCAATGACAATGAAAGAAATTAACAGTGTAACAGCCGCCGCAACGGAATATTGCGGTGATGTGCCTGTTGTCAGTTTATAAATCCACGAAATTAAGATATCGGTCGACCCGGCCCCGGCTCCCGCGCTGCCCGGTCCTCCCTCATTAAATAAGTAGATAATCGAGAAATTATTAAAATTAAACGTATACTGGGTAATCATCACGGGTGCTGTCGCAAATAAAATCATCGGCAATGTAATATGTTGAAAACGCTGGATAAAAGTGGACCCGTCAATCTTTGCCGCTTCATACAGTTCACCTGGAATCGCCTGAAGCACTCCCGTTACCATGACATAAATATAGGGAAAGCCAAGCCACGTCTGAATCATAATGAGGGCTGTCTTTGTCCAGAAAGGATCAGTCTTCCACGCGATCGCAGGCAGCTCTACAAACGGCAGGTGATTTAATAAAGGAATCACTTGTGCATTCATCGCCCCTATGCTGTCGTTAAATAGGTTGGAAAAACTCATGATTGTAATAAAAGCCGGAACAGCCCATGGCAATAAGAAAATCATTCGAAATATCCGCTTGCCTTTTATAAAATCCTGATTAACGAAAAGTGCCGTCACGATCCCCAAAATGATTTGCAGCGTTGTCGCACAGATTGTCCAGATGATCGTCCAGCCAAGTACATTCACAAATGTTTCACGATAGGAGCCGAGGAAAAAAATATTCAAGAAATTTTTAAAACCGACCCAGTCAATCAGACTGTTAGGCGGGATATGATAAAAATCATAGTTTGTACATGCAACAAACAGAGTCACCAAAACCGGAAAAATAATCACAAACACCATCATGATATACGCCGGCAGTGTAAATAAATATGGAAACCCTTTATCACCCGCATGACAGATCATATCCTTGGCCGTTGTATTGACTTCCAAACCCGCTGCTTTCATAGCGGCGACCTTACGCGAATCATAAATAGTAAAGATATAGAACATGAGGAAAATCACCGTCACGATCAATTGCAGTGTGCCTTCAATCAGCATAAACAGTGAGTGGTCAACACCGGGAACACTTCCCAATGTAATCAATCCGGTGATCGCCTGAATACCGAAAACGTGTAATTCAAAAGCAAACAAGCCTGTAACGGCAAGAAACAAGATCCCCTTTAAAAACTGCTGATTCGCAATCTGCCCAAGTCCCGGAATGATTGATAAAAGCCCTGCCTTTCGTTTTTGCTCTGCAAGTGTGTGGTGTTTATTCATTTTTTCGCCCTCTATTCTTCCGAGCTGTCCCGCCGTTTATTTCACATATTTTTCTTTGATATTTTCCTTTATGACGTTTACAGCATCATTCGCTGACGTTTGCGCCGCTTTTTTTCCTGAAGCTGCATCAAAAATCAAACTTTCCGCTCCTGTCCATACCTCAGCCATTTCCGGAATATTCGGAGTCGGTGTCGCTGTTTCATATTGTTTAATCACAGCTGACGCCAGCTCATTTTTTTGCTCATCCGCTTTCTTTCTCGCAGCTGTGTTGGCCGGAACTTCGTTTGTATTCTCAAAAAAAGCGTAAGCATTGGCATCATTTGCAGCATACTCAAGCCATTTTTCAGCCAGTTCGGGTTCTTTTGTATATTTTGATGCAACCCATCCCTTCCCGCCGGCAAAAGGGGCATATTCTTCTCCATTTGGCAATGTCGGAATAGGAGACGCTCCGTAGTTTAATTCAGCCTCTTTATAGTTAGCAGCTGACCAAGGTCCGCCGATGATCGCAGCCGCTTTGCCATCTAAAAACATCTGCTGAATAAAATCGTCTGCACTTGAATTATCCTGCATGCCTTTTGGCCAATAGGTTTTAAACCATTTCTCCGCATATTTCACTGCTTCTACAGCCCCTTTATTGTTTAGGCCGATGTCCCCGGAATCTGTGCCGTTTTTTCCAAATACATATCCGCCGTAACCGGCCAACAAACCGTACGACATATAAAAGTCAGTCCATTTTGCCAAAAATCCGGTTGATTTCCCTTTTTCCGAAGCAAACGCAAATCGGGAATCCTCTGTTAATTCTTCAAGATCTTTAAATGTTTTTGGTGCTGTTTGTAAAAGATCTTTGTTGTAATACAAAACAAGTGTTTCAATCACTAGCGGCATTCCATACACCTTGCCGTCAACCGTTACTTGCTGCATCTCTTTATCTCCAAAACTTTTTGTGTGAGATGGCTTAATGTCAAGCAAATGTCCTTGCTGGCCCAAACCGCCTATCCGGTCGTAGGCAGCAAGCATCACATCAGGTGCATTCCCCGCCGGGCCATCAAGAGGAAGCGCTTCCAACTGCTCAAACATTTGCTTTTCAACAATTTTTATTGTGACATCATTCTCTTTTTCGAATGTTGCTTTTATGCTTTCAATGTAATCTTTATAGGTTTCTTCAACAGATACAGTCAGTACCTTTTTGCCGTCAGAGCTTGCTGGATCTTTTGAACTTGAGCAGGCGGCAAGGCCGAATGTCAGGACTGATGCCGCCAATAAGGCGAACCCCTTTTTAACAAGTATCATCCCTTTTCCCCCTTTATTTATGAATCTACAACAATTGTATGGTTCTTAAGAAAGCGGTTACAACATATTTTAACCTGTTACCGATAACAGAATTTAAACAGGAACGGCAGCACCCAAAATAAAAAATTCTCCCGGCTGAACGGCAATGACATCGTGATGATGAAGCGGCTGATCTGTCCATACATCGTAGATTTTCTTATTCCTTTCAATATTCAAATCTCGCAAACTGACATGTCGTGTCGCGTCCCCCTGATTAAAGAAATAAATCAGTGTTTTTTCCTCAAGAGTCCGCGAAAAACGAATAAAATGGTTTTGGTCATCCAGCAGATTCCACTCAAGTTGTCCCTCAGTCAATAAAGCATTTTCCTGTTTGCGCAAAGCAATTAACCGTTTCATAAATCGCAGCATGTCTTGGTTCTGCTTCTCTTTTTCCCAAACCATACATTTCCGGCATAATGGATCATTTTCGCCGTCCAGCCCGATTTCCGTTCCGTAATAGATGCATGGTGAACCTATCTGGGCAAACATAAAGGCCAGCAAAGCGCGTGCTTTTTTCTCGTCATTGCGGCATCTGGTCAAAAGGCGTTTTGTATCATGGCTATCCAGTACATTGAACATCACCTCATTGACCTGCTTCATTCCATTCATCAAATGGGCATTTACACGGTGGGCCATATGCGAGGCTGGAATCGTCCCGTCAGCAAAATATTCAATCATAGGCTCTGTAAAAGGATAGTTCATCACCGCATGAAATTCATCTCCTCTAAGCCAAGGTTCGGCGGAATGCCAAATCTCTCCTAAAATATAAACATCAGGCTTTTCCGCTGATACAGCTTGCCTGAATGTCTTCCAAAAAACGTGATCCACTTCATTTGCCACATCCAAACGCCAGCCGTCAATGTTAAATTCGCGAATCCAGTACAATGCAATATCTAGCAAGTATCTCTGTACTTCGGGATTAGCCGTATTTAGCTTCGGCATATCAGGTGTAAACGCAAACCTATCATAATTGTCTTCTTTGACAGGAAAAGAGTGAATATGAAACCAGTCTTTATAGCGTGATTGAGCTCCGTTTTTCACGACATCCTGCCACTGCGGAGAAGCGCTTCCTATATGGTTAAAAACAGCATCAAGCATCATTCTCATCCCCCGCTGATGAAGCTGGCTGACCAATGTGTGAAAAAGCTCCGGATCTCCAAAATGCGGATCAATAGAATAGTAATCCAGCGTGTCGTATTTGTGATTAGAAGGCGCGGAAAAGATCGGCGTTAAATAAATCCCGTTCACCCCTAAATCCTCTAAATAATCAAGCTTGTCAATAATCCCCTGCAAATCTCCTCCAAAAAAATCATTGACGTCCGGATCCTTGCTTCCCCACGGCAATGCATTCTCCGGTGACAAGTCTTCTCTTCCATTCGCAAAACGCTCCGGAAAAATTTGATACCAAACCGTTGATTTGGCCCACTGAGGCGCTTCGAATGTATCAGCCTCGTGAACAAATGGAAATTTAAAATAATAATGGATCGTCTCCAGCGTTTTTTCGTTATAAGGGCATACACCTGAACTTCCGAAAAAGATGTCTTCATGTCGGTCTGTAACAACAAACGCATATTGCAGACGCCTAAATGGCGGCACCACTTCAGCAAACCAATAATCATGCATGTCTGTTGCGGCAATTTTCCTCATCGGCTGCTCGTTTGCCGACCACCTGCCGCCGTTGTACTCATAAGGATCACCCCAAATGAATCGAATGTGATCTGCATCACCTTTTTTTGTCCGAATCTTGATATGCACCGTCCGCCCGTCATAAGAATAAGCATCAGAACTGAACGGCTGATGATGAATCGCTGCATATTCCATCATGTCTCCCCCTTTGAATTCCGTTTTCATTAGGCCGGCTCTTAGCTTGAAAGTATCATGATGAAATATCAGGAACAATCCTTTTCACCTTGTTACCGATAACAGAATAATTCGCTTACAGTGTTGATTCCCGTACAATCAACTCCGGTTCAAAAAATAGATTTCCTTGAGCGGCCCCGCCTTCATTCATTTTTTTCAGTAACATTCTCGCACAGGCTTCCCCCATTTCAACAACAGGCTGTCTGACCGTAGTCAACCGGGGCGAGGAGATGCGATCAAGAAAAACACCGTCATTCCCGGTTACCGCGACGTCTTCCGGTATTCGTTTTCCAAGCGATTGCACGGCACGAATGACGCCGAGCGCGATCCGATCGGATGCGCAGACAAACGCGGCCTGATGATCCAGAGATTTCAGCACTTCTCTTGCAAGGCATTCACTTTTCTTAGAACTGTTGTCGATCCGAAATATTTTCGTTTTTCTAAAGCTTTCATTCATTGCCCGAATGTATCCCTGTTCTCTTGAACGTTCAAAAGGCTCATCTAAATCAATACCAATAAAGACAATTTCCCGCTCCCCCAGCCCCATCACATGGCGGGTTGCCATAAAAGTGCCTTTCTCGTTATTTACATCGATAAAGTCATAGCCCATTTCATTTTGTCCAAATACGACCAGCGGCTTCTCAAAAGCTTTGATCACACCTTCAAAATCGGTCTTCCTCAAGCCGGTGGCAATAATGCCGTCGCATTGGCCAATATTGAGAGAGTTTCTTGTCACAAGCTGCAGAGCATAATGATTGCGATCCAGCTCCCGGCTGATTCCGGTCAGCAGGTTCATGTAATATGGTTCTGTCGTATTCATTTCCTCAAGAATCAACAGTTTGACAACCTGTGTTCTGTTTTGCACGAGCGCTCTTGCCGCATAATTAGGGATGTAATTCAGCTCTTTCATCGCAGAATGAACAAGCTTTTTCAATTCATCTGTCACCGTCTCAGGATGATTTATCACTCGTGATACCGTCATTTTCGAAACATTTGCTTTTTTTGCCACATCTGACAATGTTGCCATTTTCATCCCCTCCTTACCTGTGCATATTATCCAAACTAGTGAAAAAGTCCTTTATTTACAACTGAATAGACTAGCAGCAAAAAGAATAGAAAAAAGGAGATTTCCTTCAGGAAACCTCCTTTGTTGAAAAAACTCGATTTTTAGTTCATTTTCCACATGAAATACTCCCATAGAATAGAGGATCAAGGCCGTGGATGCACGGCCGGACTCAGAACAAATACGGCAGGTGGCTCACTTGAAGGCTCTTTTTTTAAATTTCCGTCCACTTTTTCTCTAAAATCGGATACGAGTAGTTCTGCATTTGCTCAATTAACTCATCCGGCCGTGAAGAGCTGTGGATCAGTTTAAGGTGCGAGTCGTTAGAAAACCCTTCCTGAATGCTGTATTTGATCATTTTCATCATCGGTTCAAAATATCCATTCACATTGTACAGTCCGATCGGCTTTTGGTGAATGCCGATCTGCGCCCAGCAAAGCACTTCAAATAATTCTTCATATGTACCGAAGCCGCCCGGCATGGCGATAAAGCCGTCCGCCAGCTCGCTCATTTTAGCTTTTCGTTCATGCATGCCGTTTACTTCAATCAGCTCAGTCAGGTTTTGATGGACGACCTCCCCGCTGAACAAACCGCTCGGCATGACTCCGATCGCAGTTCCGCCGTTTTCCATTATCGCGTCAGCAATCGCGCCCATCAACCCTACGCGTGAGCCCCCATAGACAAGGCCGATTCCCTGCTCAGCCATGTACGCGCCTAGCTCTTCCGCTTTTCTTTTATACGCTTCATTTCCCCCCGGGTTTGAGCCCGCAAATACACAAATTGTTTTCATTTTGTCATCTCCGCATCTGTATATCGTATCAAACGTTCAAAAAACACACTATATATTGTCCCACCTTCATGTGATAATATCAATATGAAATACATAAAGAATGCAGGAGTGATCATGTTGCAGCTGACTGATGCAGAGAAATGGATGAAAGATTTTTACGAAAAAAGAGGCTGGACAGAGTACGGACCGTTTATTCGAGTGAGCTTTTTAATGGAGGAAGCAGGAGAGCTGGCCCGGGCTGTCAGAGCATATGAAATCGGCAGAGACCGGCCGGATGAGAAAGAATCGTCACGAGCTGAGCAAAAACAAGAATTGATTGAGGAAATGGGAGATGTCATCGGAAATATCGCCATTCTTGCTGACATGTACGGTGTATCCTTAGAAGAGGTGATGAAGGCACACCAAGAAAAACTGACAAAACGATTTGAGCATGCATAAAAAAGCGGCCGTAACGGCCGCTTTTTTTAACCTCTGATTTCATCGTGGTGATCAAAGAAATGCTGTTTCCCTATTTTGTGAAATAGGCCTGTTTTATGCAGCAGTTCCTTCGGCTGCGATTGCAGTCCTACAATCATCAGCTTTCCGTTGTGGCGTTTAATTCGGTTCATAATGTTCCCTAGCACTGCTTCGGCCGACGTATCCATGTAGTGCACCTTATTCATGAGCAGAATAAGGATCTTTGGCTTTTTCTGTACATGCTCTAGCAGTGAAGATTCAAGCGAATCAATTGACCCGAAAAACAGCGGTCCTTCTATGGCATACATGCTGACAGATAGGTCTTCTCTCTTTGTTGTCTTCGCCAAAAAAGGATGCGATTCCTGATTGTGGATGCGGGTTGCTTCGCTCATTCTTCTGATGAAGAACACAAATGCGAGCAGCAAGCCAACTCCCACACCGACGATTAAGTCAAACAGAACGGTTAGCGCAAAGGTCGCTGCCAAAATAAAGGAATCAGCGGTTTTCAGTCTCAGCATGTTTGCGACTTCCTTGCGCTCACTCATATTCCATGCGACAACCATGAGAATCGGCGCCATACTGGCAAGCGGCACATGGGATGCATAAGGCGCGAATACGAGCAGGACAAGAAGAACGACTACACCGTGAACAACGCCTGAAACAGGCGACACCGCTCCGTTTTTAATATTGGTCGCCGTTCTGGCGATCGCTCCTGTTGCCGGGATTCCGCCGAACAGCGGCGCAGCCATATTCGCAATTCCCTGGCCGACAAGCTCCTTGTTGCTGTCATGCTTTGAGCCCTTCATATTATCAGCGACCATCGCGGACAATATCGACTCAAGGCCGCCAAGAAGCGCGATGACAAGGGCTGCCGGAAACAGCATGACCATTTTATCGAATGTAAGCTCAGGAAACTGAAATTCAGGCAAATGGCGGGGAATTTCTCCATATGTTGACCCGATCGTTGCCATGCGGTCAGGGAAAAAGACAACCGCGACCAATGTCGAAATAAGAAGCGCCAATAAAGCGCCAGGTACTTTAGGCATCACCTTGGCGGATACAAGCAAAATGACGAGCCCGATCACCGCTGTCAAAATGGCATACACGTTGAAGGTGCCGAGATTCTGTGCAATTTCAAACATGTTGTGATGAAAATTCTCATGTTTCTCAATATTACTCAAACCAAGAAAATTAGCGATTTGCTCTGTAAAGATCAGCACGGCAATCCCGGCTGTAAAACCGACGATAACAGGTTTCGGCACGAATTTCATGATCTTTCCGAGCTTAAACAGCCCGAACAGCACCAGCATTACTCCTGCCATAAACCCTGCAATCAACAGGTTCTCAAAGCCGTACTGCATCACAATGCCAAATAGAATCGGGACAAAGGCGCCTGTCGGACCGCCAATTTGATATTTGGAGCCCCCAAACAAAGAAATACAAATCCCCGCCACAACAACAGTGTACAGCCCGTATTCAGGCTGAACTCCCGAAGCAATGGCAAACGCCATCCCTAAAGGAATTGCCACTACACCTACTACGATACCTGCAATCAAGTCTTTCTGAAATTTCTGTAAATTATAGGACTTGAATCTCCCTGAGAATCGCATATTTTGCTATAACCTCCCTTATGATTGAGTGTTTATGAGCTCAGTTTCATAACCGTTAATGACGACATCAAGTTTTCCTGTTTCAGGGTGAATGACAAGTCCGTGAACCGGCACCTTTTTCGGCAGCAGCGGATGATGCTTGATCAAATTCACACTATGGGAAACGCTTTCTTCTACGCTGTGAAAACCAGTCAGCCATGTTTTCAAATCAAGTCCGGCGCTAGCAAGCAAGTTCAGGCAGCTTTCTTCCACTCCGCGTTCCTTTGCTTTCTCGAGAATCGAGGACGCATTCAGTCCCGACATCCCACATTCATGGTGGCCGACAATGCACACCTCTTCAGCCTGCAATTCATAAATCGCGACCAGTATGCTGCGCATCACGCTTCCAAATGGGTGGGAAACGATGGCTCCCGCGTTTTTAACAATTTTAGCATCGCCGTTTTTAAGCCCCATTGCTTGCGGAAGAAGTTCGGTGAGCCTTGTATCCATACAGGTGACAATGACGAGCTTTTTTGAAGGAAATTTTGTCGTTTTGTACGGTTCGTACTTCTTCTCTCTGACAAACCGCTGATTGTGTTCCATAATTGATGTTAAAGAAACCATTTGATTCATCTCCCATCCATATGATTTCGCAAGCCTTCTTACCCAGCTTACAGTAAGGAATTATAGCATAGGAATACGCCTCGAAAAGACTTTCACAAAAAGACACTATAATTGAACTGTAGAATAAAAACAGAAACATTTATATCTTTCAAAGATAATAAAATTTATATTTATTGATCCCTATAATCTGGCTTCAACTCGATATGGATGATTTGTCTGACAAAAAATATAGGTGAATTCAGATAATTAAAAAACTTATTTAAGACAATTTAGCTGTTCATCCGATTTCTATATCCATTTTAAGTTCAAAAGAACCAGAATTCAAAATGAACATAGCTATATTTTTAACATCTATTTATTTCCGATATAATAAAAAAGACAACAGCCATAAAGGGGGAGCCTTGTTGAAACCATTTGTATTCATCACAAAACCGATTCCTGAAGAGATTGAATCATTCATCGATGAACATTGCCGTTATGAAATATGGCAGGAAGATACGCTTCCGAGTGATGTGCTATTTGAGAAATTAAAAGATGCGGAAGGGCTTTTAACTACAGGAACGTCCGGACCGTCCATCAATCGTGAACTGCTTGAACATGCGCCAAAGCTCAAAGTGGTCAGCAACCAATCCGTAGGCTATGATAACTTCGATATAGAAGCGATGAAAGAAAGTGGAGTCGCCGGCACTCATACGCCTTATACACTGGATGATACGGTCGCGGATCTGGCCTTTTCTCTCATTCTATCTTCCGCCAGACGTGTTGCCGAACTGGACCGTTTCGTCAGAGCCGGAAAATGGGGAACCGTTGAAGAAGAAGCGCTTTTCGGCATTGACGCTCATCATCAAACGTTAGGCATTATCGGCATGGGCAGAATTGGCGAACAAGCCGCAAGACGCGCCAAATTCGGTTTCGATATGGAAGTGCTTTATCATAACCGCCATCGCAAACAAGAAACTGAAAACAGCATCGGCGTCGAGTACGCTGAGCTCGATACATTGCTCAAACAATCTGACTTTATTCTGCTCATTACGCCGCTGACTGATGAAACGTATCACATGATAGGGGAACGCGAATTTAAGATGATGAAGGATTCAGCAATTTTCGTCAATATTTCCCGGGGAAAGACAGTTGATGAAAAAGCGCTGATTCGCGCCCTGCAAGAAGGCTGGATCAAAGGAGCTGGCTTAGATGTATACGAAAAAGAACCTGTCACACAGGATAACCCGCTCTTACAGCTGGATAACGTGACACTGCTCCCGCACATCGGTTCAGCAACAGCAAAAGTGCGCTTCAACATGTGCAAACAGGCTGCCGAAAACATGATCGCAGCCATCCAAGGACAAACGCCGAAAAATCTCACAAGAGAATTTCAATAATAGAAAACATCCGGTCTGAAACAGACCGGATGTTAAAATGTGATATGTTGCAGAACAGCACGCTTATAGATGTAGCGGGTGACAAGATAGTATACTGCCTGAAACACAAAATAAATGAAGATGACCAGTACAGCCTTCAGAAATAAGTTTGAATGCAGCATATTGCTTAACGCTGCATACGCAAAGCCTGCATGAATGGTACCCGCGATAAACGGGATGAAGAATAAAAATCCAATTTGTTTTCCAAGGATGGAGTGAATTTCTTTGTCCGTAATCCCTATCCTCTTTAACGCTAACACCTGCAATTTCGTATCCTCTATTTCCGTAAACATTCGCAAATACAGCATGCTTCCTTGCACGATAAAAAACAGCACGCTGACAAACATTCCTATAAACAGCGTTAATGCCACGGCCTGCTTTACAACCTGATAACTTGGAGCACGTGTTTGAAAATCAGATGTATGTTCTTTCGGCACCATGTTTTCAAGTTTTTCAGAGACATCCACCGTCTCCTGCCAATGCTCAAGCTCGTAACCTACCACTCTCATCTGTTCCTTCAGCGGCACATCCCGTGTCAGGCTGTCAAAGCTTTTTTCGCTGACGACCAATAAACGGCTGACTCCTCCGACTGACATCAATATCCCTTTGTTTTGCTGCTTTTTCATGACATAGGAAAGTGTTTTTCCTGACTTCATCTGAAATGCTGCTGTTTCCCCTTCTCCAAATGTATCTTTCACCATCATCTGAAAAGGAACATTGATAAACGCTTCATTTTCTTGTAAATGAATAACAGGGTAACCTTTTTCCTTTGCGACTTGATTATAGATTTTCTCTGAAATCAACAAGGCTTCCGCTTCCGTTTTCTTGTTTCCATACGGCAGGTCTGATTGAAAAGTGACAGGAATCCCTGTGGCATTTACCTTATACTTAATCTCAGCATCTGCTTTTCTCAGTGTGCTCTCCGCTCTCGCAGGCTCCATCACCTGAAAACGGGAAGCGTCTTTTTCCACCCATGCAACAGACTGAGGAATGCTTTGCTCCTCCTGCCTTTGTAAATCGGCATAAAACATATAGATGACACCTGTCGCTGTGAGTATAACCGCTGTAATGATAGAGGTTAAAAACAGCATGCTGGCGTGGTCCTTCAGCCGGAAGATCATGTTGGAACGCACAATGATATTGGTGCCTTTATAGAAGCTGTGTTTCTTTCTGTACAGCATCCGGAAAAACGCCACACTGCTTTGGGTAAAAAAGAAATACGTGCCAATTAACACTAAAATCAGAATCGGAAAGACACGAAATACCATATCAATCGCATTCGCTGTGGCAGACAGATAATAACCGCCAGCCAGACACAGCAAAGACAGCACAGTGAGCCATTTCGAATAGGCCGGCAAGCTTTTCGGCTTTTGAGCCGATTTCATCAACTCAATGATTTCCAGCTTGCGAATCCGCCCCAGCGATAAAATGAGCAGCGTCTGAAACAGGATGAGAAAGCCCGCAGCCGTCAGCACAAACGCTTTCGGCACAATGACAAACGAAATCGGCACCTTCACGCTGAGCATCCATGTCATGATCATAAAAAACAGCTTTGAAAATAACAGCCCTGCTCCAATACCTGCCGCAATCGCCGCAAGAGAGATCAGAGACTGCTCATAATAAATCATCTTGCGGAGCTGCTGTTTTGATGTTCCGAAAAGTGTCAGCAGCCCAAACTCTTTCTTTCTCGCCTGCAAAAACGCCGAATTCGAATATGAGATAAAAAATAGACAAAACACAATGATGACGACAAGGGCTGCGCTTAAGCACGTTTTGACAAGGCTTCCGCCATATATATTGTCTTCATTGACATCCGGATGAAAAATGAAAGATGTGAAGACAAAAAACACGGAAACGGCAAACACACAGCTTAAAAAGTAGGCGACATACCGTTGCAGATTCCCAAGAATGTTTTTACGGGCGATGGTTCTCAAATTCATGAAAATCGCCTCCCAACACACTCAAGGTATCCAATATACTTTGATAAAACACCTGTTGATTTGTCCCTCTGTGAATCTCTGAAAAGAAACGGCCATCCTTAATAAAAACAATCCTTTTACAGAAGCTCGCCGCTGTCGCATCATGCGTGACCAATAATATCGTCGCTTCTTTTTCTTCATTCAGCTGAGCCAGCGTGTTCATCACTTGCTTTGCCGATTTTGAATCAAGATTTCCTGTCGGTTCATCAGCTAGAATGAGCGCCGGATTGTGAATAATAGCTCTGGCGCAAGCGGCCCGCTGCTGCTGCCCGCCCGACACCTCGTATGTCCGGTGATCGAGAATATGCTTGATTTGCAATGCATTGGCCAATTCATCCAGACGGGCTTCCATTTCTCTCAGCTTTACCTTATCCAGTGCGAGCGGCAGCAGAATATTTTCCCGAACCGTCAGCGTATCAAGCAGATTAAAATCCTGAAAGACGAAGCCGAGTTCTCTTCTGCGAAACAGAGCCAGCTCCTGATCCTTTAACGCTTTCGGCTGAATGCCGTTAATCATCATCTCACCCTGAGTCGGCTTATCAATGGTGGCCAGCAAATTCAGAAGCGTGGTTTTTCCGCTTCCCGATGGCCCCATAATTCCGACAAATTCTCCTTTTGCCACACTGAGGTCAAAGTCGCTGAGCGCTTGATATGATATCGTTCCTTTATTTGAATAGTACGTTTTCGACAGGTTCGTTGTTTGTAACACGTTCATGTTCTGCTCCTCCTTTTTCTTTATTATAAAAAGGAAGTCAGCAGCCTCCCATCGAACTTTCTTGCAATTCCACGCTCCTACCTTACAATGCTGTCACATTCATTAGGGTGTCACTTGAAAACACGATGGTCATCACCGTGCCAGCCCCTTCTTTTGATTCCGCATACAGCCGGTGGCCAAGCCGGCTGCATACCTGTTTTGCTAAATAAAGACCCATTCCCGTTGCCTCTTTCATGCTTCTTCCGTTTTCCCCGGTAAAAAACGCGTCAAAAATCCGCGGCAGATCCTGCGGCGGTATGCCGATGCCTTCATCAGCAACCGACAAACGCGTCTCACGCCCCTGCGTTTCTATCCGGATTGTAATATGGTCTCCCACCCCTTGCTTTGAGTATTTCAAGGCATTGAAAAGGATTTGCTCGACGACAAAGGAAAGCCATTTTTGATCACTGGAAATCTGAACGGCGTTTGGCGGAACATGTAATGTTGGAAAAAGGCGCCGTTTGATAAACTGCCGTTTTTCCTGATTAATAAGTGAACGGACCAGCTCGGCCACATCAAAGGTTTGCGGCTTTACATCAAATGCAAATTCCTCCAGTCGGGCTGTTTGCAGCATCATATCAAGACCGTGGCGAAATCTCTCATTTTCATCCTCAAGCTCCTCTAAAAACGTCGGAAAAGAAGAAGAGGCTCCGTTTTTTCCTTCTTGAATCATTAAGGAAATAACAGAAACCGGTGTTTTCATATGGTGGACCCACTGATTGGTGAAAGTATAATGCTGTTTTTGCTGATTCATATATTGTAAGAGCCTGCCTTCGTATTGCTGCCCGAGTGCGTTGATCATTTTTGTCCAAAGCGCCTGCTCTCGTGTTCTTGGCTTTCGGGCTTTCAAAGACTGGCCAATGTCATTCGAAGAAGGCGCTTGTTCTGCAAGTTTTTTGACATAAGTCAGAAAGGAAAATTGCCGAACGTAATCTACAGTAAAACCGGCAGCTAATAGAGCACCGGGCAAAACCCATATGTACATCATATTTTCTGCGGGAGGTTCCGCGCCGCTCTCTATGATGCTTAAATACGCAATCAACATGGCGGCCCCTATCCCTAATAATGAAAATAAAATAATGGCTAAGCGGTCGATGAGATACGTCTTTAACACTCCGGTTCATCCTTCCGATTGACTTGAAATTGATAGCCTTGTCCCCTTATCGTTGAAATGCAATCTTTCAGTCCTGCATTCTCCAGTTTTCTCCGCAGCCGATTGACATTGACCGTTAACGTATTATCATCGACAAAATCAACGTCATCCCATAAAGCCTCCAATAATTCATCACGAGAGACAATTTTTTTATGCTTTTTCACGAAAATAGATAAGAGCTGAAATTCTTTTTGTGAAAACAAGATGCGGGTGCTGTTCCACTCCGCCTCATTCTGATCCGGATAAATCGTGAGCCCGCCCAGCTCCATTATTCTTGATTCCTGTGACAAAGAGGGCGAGTATTCACCATATGTGCGGCGCAGGACGCTTTTGATTTTGGCCACCACTACCTCTAAATGGAATGGTTTCGTGATATAATCATCGCCGCCATTTTCAATCGCCATCACCTGATTCATCTCATCGGTTCGTGCCGATATAAAGATAATCGGCGCATTGGAAATGGTACGGATTTGCCTGCACCAATAAAACCCGTCAAAAAAAGGAAGATTAATATCAAGCAGCACAAGATCCGGCTTCATGTCTATAAATTCATATTTTATATCATTCAGCTGTTCAGCAATTTTCACTTCATATCCGTATTTTTGAAGATGACCGCCCAGCAAAGAAGCAATGCGTTCATCATCTTCCACAAGCAAAATCCGATACACGTTTATCCCCCCTTATATTCTGGACGAAGATTTTTCTAGAAGATTCCAAAATTATTATAGCATGTGACGGGATCGTAAATCGGTCTTTTTCTATTCGTTATGGTAGAATAAAAAAAGGAAAAAACTTCTTGATAAGTAGGTGTCATTATGAAGAAAATCATGCTCTTTGTCACCATTACGTCAATTCTTTCAGCATGTCAGCCCAACTATACCGGGGAATACATAGAAATTGGGGATACACTAACTGAATACAACAAAAAGTGCTTTAATGAGAATTAAATTCCTTATAAATATGAAAAAGAAAAACTGTCTATCCCAGAAGATGCATTTGATGCAGCAATCTATACTTGCTCATAAGAAAAAGCTTGCAGTATGTCTGCAAGCTTTTCACGTTATAAAAAATGAGTATTTAATTTCTCTTCAAACTCTGAAGAGACAATATCACTTTTTTGGCTCTCTCCGCCGTTTTCCTGAATCGTCAAATGGCGGTCAGACATGACCATCCGTCCGTTCGGTGTCAGCTTTGAAGCGAGCAGTGATTTGTTAAAAGGAGACTTTTCATGAGTGTGAATCATGTCCTTCATTCCATCTAAATCACCGGCATCGCTCTCATCGAGGGTAAAGGCGTAACCGATTTGCCAGCCTTCGCCTTTGTCCATCAACAGAACATGACTGCCCTTTTCTGTCTCTTCTTCTTTGATTCGGAATGACCCGACAGGTGATTGTGCCGTTTCTCCGGAAAGCGGTATCGGCTGGAGCGCCAGGTTGATGCCGAAGCCGATATCTAAGATATAATCACCTTTTTCCGCAGACAGCAATACAGCGGCATGCGTTCCGTCTAACGCCCACTCTTCTTGATGCCCTGCATAAACCGTCCCCCGAATGAGCTTCACTTGAAACCCGGCCTCCCGCAGGACAAAATAAAGGAAACCATTTAAATCGTAGCACAGACCGCCGCGCTGTTCTTTGACCAGACGGAGCCACAGCTCTTCTTTTGTTACCTTATAAACCTCATTTGCGAGTACGGCACGATTTTCAAATGGAAAACGGTATGCCATTGCTTCGAGAAAAAGGGGGAGATCGCCGAAGCTGACATGGTCTTTCTCCCAGCCGATTTTCTGAAAGCAGTCATTTAGAAAGTCACTCATCTTTATCACCTAAACTTCTTCTTGAACATAAGCAGCCAGCTTTTCCAGCGCCTCTTGTTCGTCTTCTCCCTGGGCAATCAAGGTCACCTCAGTGCCTGTGCTTACCGCAAGGCTCATCAGTCCCATGATGCTTTTCGCGTTTACTTTTTTCCCATCCTTCTCAAGAAACACATCTGACGTAAACCGGTTTGCTTCTTGCACAAACAAAGCAGCAGGACGCGCCTGCAGTCCTGTCTTTAATCGAACTTCCACTTTCTGTTGAACCATAAGATCTCCCCTTTTCTTTACGGTTATTTTAAAGTGACGGTTTGCCCTGTCCGCAGCTGTTCCGCGATTTCATCAAGTTTTCTCAGCCTGTGATTGATCCCTGATTTGCTTATTTTTCCACTTGTTACCATTTCCCCTAGTTCTTTCAGCGTCACTTCCTGATAATCAACCCGCAGCTGCGCGATTTCCCGAAGTTTTTCAGGAAGTGCATCCAGGCCGATCCGTTCATCGATGTATTTAATATTTTCCACCTGTCTGAGCGAAGCGCCGATCGTTTTGTTTAAGTTGGCTGTTTCACAATTAACGAGGCGATTGACCGAATTTCTCATATCCCTGACGATTCTGACATCCTCAAATCGCAGAAGAGAATTGTGGGCGCCAATGACATTCAGAAATTCGGTAATCTTTTCAGCCTCTTTTAAATAGGTGATATAGCCTTTTTTACGTTCGAGCGTTTTGCTGTTTAACTGAAACTCATTTAACAGGTCGCATAATGAATCGTTATGCTCCTTATAAAGAGAGAAGATTTCTAAATGATACGAGGAGGTTTCCGGGTTATTGACCGAACCTCCCGCCAAAAATGCCCCTCTCATATAAGAGCGTTTGCAGCATCTCTTTTTGACCAGCTCTTCCGAAATACTTCGTTCAAACACAAAATTCTTCTCAAGTATTTTTAAATCCTCTAAAATCGCTTTTGCATTTTCGGAAAAACGCACAATATAGACGTTATTCTTTTTCAGCCGCATTTTCTTTCTGACCAGAAGCTCGACCGACACATCATATTGTTTTTTCAGCAATGTATAGATGCGGCGGGCAATCGCCGCATTTTCGGTTTGAACATCAAGTACGAGATGGCGGTTTGTAAATGATAATGCTCCATTCATCCGGATAAGAGCAGACAGCTCTGCGTTAATGCAGCAGTCTTTCACTTCCAGATTCGTTAATTCTTTTTTTGTTTCCGATGCAAATGACATATAGCCACCTCATTTCAAGGCTTCATTCTTTCAGTAAATCGACAAGAAGAGAGGCCACTTTATGTGTATCGTGACGAATTACGTCATTTTTATACGTTACGATTTGATCTCTGATGACTTCCAGCTCCATCGCTTTCAGCTCTTCGATATCAAAATCAACAGGGCGCGCCGATTCCATTTCGTACTTACGTTTGATTTCGTCAGGAATGTCTTCGCTGTTCACTAATATCGTATCAATAAAACCGCAGCCCATATGCTGATTGAGCGCTTTCACGTGATCAGCAGCGGTGTAATGGAGCGTTTCGCCGGGCTGAGTCATCACGTTGCAAATGTATACCTTTTTCGCCTGCGCCTTTATCACTTCTTCCCCGATTTTTGGGACGAGCAAATTGGGAAGAATGCTTGTATAGAGGCTTCCCGGGCCGATGATAATCAAATCCGCTTCCCTGATTACGTCTATCGTTTCCGGCAGCGGGTCAATATGTTCAGGCGTGAGAAAAACACGCTTAATGCGCTGTCCGTAAGCCGGAATCGTGGACTCGCCTGAAACCACGCGGCCGTCTTCCATCTCAGCATGCAGAACGACACTGGCATTGGCAGCCGGCAAAACTTTTCCTCTTACATTCAGCACCTTGCTCATTTCTGTGACAGCGTGAAAAAAATCACCGGTTATATTTGTCATCGCTGCCAAAATCAAATTCCCGAGAGAATGGCCTGTTAAGTCATTCCCCTTATTGAAGCGGTGCTGAAAGAGATCTTCAACAAGCGGCTCCACATCGGATAAAGCGGCAAGCACATTTCTGATGTCTCCGGGAGGCGGAATTTTCAGTTCATTACGCAGACGGCCAGAGCTCCCCCCATCATCGGCAACTGTCACAATGGCCGTAATGTCAACAGGTTTATGCTTTAAGCCTCGAAGCAATACAGAAAGACCCGTACCCCCGCCAAAGATTGCGATTTTCGGTTTTTGTCCCATCTTATTTCCGGCTTCTCTTTTCAATGTCCCGGTGAGTAACATGAGTATAGTAATCCTTCTTGAAATAATCAGCTAAATGTTCGGCAAGTGTCACAGAGCGGTGCTGGCCCCCTGTGCAGCCGATCGCAATGACGACCTGGCTTTTTCCTTCTCTTTTGTAAGATGGAAGCATAAAGCTCAGCAGATCGATCAATTTTTCATTGAACTTCTGCGTTTCATTCCACTTCATGACGTAAGAGGAAACCTCTTCATCCTTGCCAGTCAGCGGCCGCATGCTTTCGATATAATAAGGATTCGGCAAAAATCTGACATCAAAGACGAGGTCTGCGTCAATCGGGATACCGTATTTAAAACCAAATGACATGACATTCACAGTAAATGTTTCTCCTTGGTTTGACGCAAAGTGATTTACGATTTTTTCACGCAAATCACGCGGCTTCATGTCTGACGTATCATAAATCATTTGAGAACGGCCTTTTAATTCCTCAAGCAGCTCACGTTCCAGCCCGATGCCTTCAAGCGGAAGGCCAGTCGATGCCAGCGGATGTGAACGTCTCGTTTCTTTATATCTCGTGACGAGAATGGAATCCTTCGCGTCCAAGAATAAAATTCGCGGTGTAATCCACGGATTTTCCGCCATTTCATCCAGCGCTTCAATCATCCGGTCAAAAAATTCACGTCCGCGCAAATCCATCACGAGCGCAACCTTGCTCATTTTCGAATTTGATTCCTTCATCAGCTCTAAAAATTTCGGAAGTAATGAAGGCGGAAGATTATCGACGCAGAAATAGCCGAGATCTTCAAAGCTTTGAATGGCGACAGTTTTTCCCGCTCCCGACATTCCGGTTATAATGACAAGCTGAATATCATGTGATTCACTAACACTCATCTTACTCCCCCCTGACTTGTACTTTCTATTTAATATGCTGCGGGTCTAAACGATAACTGAGCAGCTTAAAGTCCGGTGTATACGTAAATGTACCGTGCAGCAGCCCTTGTCCCTTCATCATAAAATCAAGAATATGGCCGTCTCCCGGGGCCATTGGGAGGTTTTGAATCTCCTCGACATTGTGCCACTGCAATTTGCCTTCCTCTGATTCAGATACATTTTGTCCGGTATAAGAATCAGCGACAAACGTAAACATCATCCACTCAGAAACTATCTGGTCACCTTCTTTAATGATAAAGGTAAAAACGCCTTTTAACTGAGGGTTTATGATATAGATACCAGTCTCTTCTCTGTACTCTCTGATGACGGAGTCTCTGACTGATTCCCCGCTCTCCATTTTGCCTCCCGGCGCGACCCACCAGCCGCGTCTCGGCTTTTGAAGCAGAAGGACTTTGTCATCCGTCTGAAGCACACAATTTGTCACTCTTTGCAAGTACGTTCACCTAACCTTCTCGTCCTGTCATCGTCTCTTTATTATACCGCTTCAAGATGCCTCCCACAATGAAGAGACATTGACAATCTTTCCTTCTATTTTACAGCATATTCATTTCTGAGCTCAGGTGATTTTGCTGTAACAGGCATCCGCCTTTATTTTCAAACAAAAAAAGGACACGGATAACTGGAGAATCCGTGCCAAAAAAGTGTATTCATTATAAAAAGGGGGTCAATTACTTTATTAATCATAACCGAAAAGCATTACACAACTGTTACAGCGGAATTAAAACCCAGTAACGTAATATGAAACTCTTATGACAGCCTTTTTATTTTAAGGTTTTCAGCGTTTCTTCGAGCTCTTCGACATAATGCTGGACGCTTTGTGCCGCAATACTTCCGTCTCCTGTAGCTGTTACGATTTGGCGCAGTGATTTTTCGCGAATGTCTCCGGCAGCGAAAATCCCTTCAACCTTTGTTTCCATCCGGTCGTTTGTTTCGATGTAGCCCTCTTCATTCGTAATGCCCAGATTTTCAAACGGTTTAGACAGAGGAAGCATGCCGATGTAAATGAATACGCCGTCTGTTTTGAATTCACTTTCTTCACCGGTTACCGTATCGACAAGCGTTACGTTACCGACTTTACCGTTTTCTTCATGAATTTCCTTCACAGTTTTGTTCCATAGGAAGTCAATTTTTTCATTATCAAATGCTCTCGCTTGGAGAATGCTCTGCGCACGGAGTTTATCACGTCTGTGAACAATCGTTACTTTTGAAGCGAAACGTGTCAGATACACGCCTTCTTCTACCGCGGAATCTCCCCCGCCGACAACGACAAGCTCTTTGCCTTTAAAGAAAGCGCCGTCACATACTGCACAATAAGAAACACCGCGGCCGCCTAATTCTTTTTCGCCAGGCACGCCTATTTTCTTATACTCCGCACCCGCGGAAATGATGACTGCACGTGCTTTATATTCTTTTGAACCGGCTTTCACCACTTTGTACTCTTTGCCGTCAACGACTTCTTTAATATCGCCATAAGCGTATTCAGCACCAAATTTTTTCGCGTGTTCAAACATTTTGTTGGAAAGCTCAGGTCCAAGAATGCTTTCAAATCCAGGATAGTTTTCTACATCTTCCGTATTGGCCATTTGCCCGCCAGGAATTCCTCTTTCAATCATTAATGTCGATAAATTTGCTCTTGATGTGTATACAGCGGCCGTCATCCCAGCAGGACCCGCGCCGATAATAATCACGTCATATACTTTTTCTTCTGACACACTATTCACTCCTTAACACGTCTTTTTCAAGTTGGGGCGCTTCTTTATATGATAAGAGTCCCCATCTAACGTATTCCTTACCCATATCCTATAAAATCTCAGGGTAATACGCTATTTTTTTGCTCATTTTTTTCTGATCATGATTAAATGTTTTTTTAAGGGGTATATGTATTAATAAAGAAAGAGCCTTCTGTTCAAGAAGGCCCTTGTCTTATTTATTATTGAACAACACGTCTTACATTGCCATTGAAATATTTTTTCCAGTAAGGGTTACTCATAGAATCAATTGAAACACCATGTGAAGAATTGTCGTTAAGGAATGTTCCATTTCCTAAATAAATTCCAACGTGACCGTTTGTTTTATATGTGTCAAAGAAAACTAAGTCTCCACGCTTCATTTCAGACGCGCTGACAGCTCTTCCTTTATTGATTAAAGTGTCAGTTGTTGTTCCGCCGACAGGTCCAAGGTTGACACCTGCAGAAGCGTATGCCCAGCGTACGAATGACGAGCAGTCAAAAATACGGTTGTTGATATCAGACTGAGAGCGTCCGCCGCCAAATTTGTACGGAGATCTTCCGACAATGCTTGAACCAACGCTGATCGCGCCTTCAATTCCGCCTGAGTTACTGATGACAGTGCCGCCTGAATTGCTGTTTGAACCGCTGCTCTTCTTAGAAGATGAGCCGTTAGACGAACTGTTTGATGAACCCTTAGAAGAATTGTTTGAAGAATCATCATGAGATGAGCTTGCTGTTGCTGTTTCAGTTGTAGCTGTTTGTGTCTCATCAGATGCTTTTTGCGCTTCTTCCTGCTTTTTGATCAAAGCAGCCGCTGCTTCTTGTTCTTTTTTGATGCGTGCTTGTTCTGCTTCGGTATCTGCTTTTTGGTTAGCAAGTTCAGATGCTTCTGATTTTAATTCAGAAATCGCGTCAGCCGTTTTCTTCTGGCTTGCTTTCGCTTCTTCAAAAAGCTTGTCTTTATCATCAAGCTGTTTATCAAGGTCTTTTTGCATGGTTTCTAATTTAGCCAATGCAGCTTGAACTTCTTTCAGCTTGTTATTCAAATCCGCTTCAGAATCTTCAAGCTTCGCTTTATCCTGCTCTTGCTGCTTGATTAAATCTTTGTCTGCATCCACAATAGATGAAACCGCAGTCGCGCGAGAGATAAAGTCACCAAAGCTAGTTGATCCTAAAAGGACATCTATGTACCCTTGAGATCCGCCGCTTTCCTGTAAAGAACGAACGCGTTTTTTCAAGATTTCGTTTCGCTTTTCAATGCGGGCTTCTGTCTCTTTAATCTCTTTTTTCAGTTTTTTGATTTCTTCTTTTGTTTTATCGTTTTCTTCTTTTTTATCTTCGATCTTGTTGCTTGTATCAAGCGCCTTATCGTTAATGTCTTTCAGTTCTTTTTCAATCTTTGATTGATTTTGCTGAAGCTCAGTTAATTCTTTTTCCTTCGCTTCGATGCTGGAAGCAACCTCAGATTGCTTGCTTTCGATATTTTCTTTCTTTTCATCTAATGTTTCCGCCGATGCAGTTTTACTTGTAAATGGGATCAAAAAACTGCTTGTACCGATGACGGAAGCCAAACCAAGTGTCAATAAACTCTTTCTCACTTTTTATATCCTCCCTTTACTGTGAACCTGTTCTCATGTGGAATCGTATTTTAAACATCAAGTTTCGTTCCTCATACTCTACGAGGAATGATGGTTTTTTATGGTTAATTATTCTGTGCATCTCTTATTCTGGCTGTATAGCGTATATTTCACATCATATGTAAAAAACACTAATTCCTTATGTACGAGAATCATTATACCATCAAGTTTCGACAAATTAGCGATAAATTTTATTACATTTGTGTTTCAAACAGATGTCAAGTCGTTCATCAATTGTCATTTTTCTTAAACGAGTAAAAAAACTGTCGATATTATTTTCTTAATATAATCTATCAAACCAAAAAAAAGAGTCGATTCTAAGAATCAACTCTTTAAAATATTCTATTCTAGAATATCATCAATATATTTCATATATTTCGTCAACGTTGCCGGAGAGATGCCGAATCGGGCTGCTGTATCTTTTTTCGTATCGTGTTTGCCGTGCGCTTCTTTCCAAATATAGCAAATCGCGGCCGCCCAGCCTTTCTCATTTTTCAACGGAGCGGCTGCACGGATTTGCTGGATGACATGGAACACCCAGCAGCTCATGACTTCTGTTTTCATCTCTTCTTTTTCAGCTTGCTCTAATAATTTCACGGTTTGATAGGCAAAAAGCGCATCCTTTGATACATCAGCAGCCGCGGAATCTCCATTCAAGAGCAGCTGCACAAAATGATTTTCGAAAGGAGCGGTCATTCTCTTCGAGTGTATCACCGCTTCTAGATGCTCCGTTTCACCCTTTGTGCTGCTGATATAATAGGCTGCGAGACGTTGTTCTACGGATGAAGGAAGTGCTTCCCTCCGCTCAACCCAGGGAGCCGGGCGGTCCTCTCCGGGATATTGCGACTCGGCTTTTCTCCAGATCGTCTCGGCAAATTCAGTATGCCCTGTAAAATAAGCGGAACACGAAAGCCAGTAAAAGAATGTATCGTCACCTTCAAAGCCGCTTTTATATAATGATTTGAGCCATTTATACCCGATCTCATAACGGCCGACAAGCGCCAAAGTAGCTCCCAGTTTGTAGCGCTGTTCCAATAGCATCGGATACACATTAGAAAGCTGGTCACTCAATTCCGCCACATTTTCGTCTTCTCTTTCATAATAGTAGAAAACAAGAAGATTGCATAAGGCATGAAGATTTCCTTCATTATGACTGAGCACTTGATAAGCGGTTTCCTTTGCTTTTACGATATTGCCTGAATAGAAGTAAGCAAGCGCCAGATTGTTGTATGCTGACCAAAGCTCCGGATATTCAGCTGTGATTTCCTCAAGCGCCGCCACCGCTTCAGCAAGCTGGCCGCTTTCCAGCAGGGACTTTGCCCGATCCTGTTTCACCAGCAATTCATCCTGATCATACAAAGAATCCTCAGGCCCGCCGTCTCCTAAGTCTAGCAATTCAAGCAGACTATCGTTTTCTTCAGCGAATTCACCGTCCGGATCCGCATCTGAATAAGCGGCCGCTTCTTTATAAGCTTCTTGAAAGAGCCCCAAGTGGGCAAAGTTATTCGCTTTAAAGTAATGGCACTCCGGCATTTCGATCTCCAGATTTGCCATAATATAATCAAGAAGATCGTTCGACTCTTGATATTGACCCATTTCTGAATAAATGACCGCAAGCTGCGAAAGCATCTCTGAATCCTCCGGCTCCAAATGAACCGCGCGCTGAATCAGTTTGCTTGCCCGTTTCAGATTGCGCTCTTTATACGCTTTCAAGCCTTTATGAAAAAAATATTGTCCATCTTGAAGCAGCTGGACAATTTGTGCGTGATTTTTATGTTCAGAAGTGTGTTTTCCCACAACTACCCTCCGTTTTATACAATGTTACCGTCAGTAGTATACCATAAATCATCAGCTCCTCAATAGTTCAAAAGGAAGGATCGGGAAAATCCCTCCGTTTTTTTACTGGCTGATTCGACCAAAATTTACCCGGCTTTGTTTTCTAAATCTGAATTCATTTTCAGCTGCTGTTCAGCAAAATCTTTATATAGATCATGCGAAGCCATTAATTCATGATGTGTGCCCCGGCCGGTAATTTCTCCTTTTTCAACAAACAAAAGCTGGTCCGCGTCTACAACGGTAGATAGGCGGTGAGCGATGACAATCGTTGTGCGGCCCTCCATCAGCACCTCGAGCGCCTGCTGAACTGATTTTTCAGATTGGCTGTCAAGACTAGAGGTCGCTTCATCAAGCATGAGAATGCTCGGATCTCGGAGAAGTGCTCTCGCAATCGCGATTCTTTGCCTTTGTCCGCCTGACAGCATAATGCCGCGTTCGCCCACCTCTGTATCAAACTGATTCGGAAGCTCCTTTATAAAATTGAGCGCGTATGCCATCTCCGCGGCTTTTTCAATCTCAGCGTCCGTTACATCACGTTCTAACCCGTAACAAATATTTTCTCTGATCGTTCCTGACATTAACGGGCTTTCCTGTGATACATACCCGATATGCTCCCGCCACGATTCAAGCGAGTAAGTATCAACCGGCTCTTCCCCCAGCCGAATGATCCCCGCAGTCGGTGAATAAAAACGTTCAAGCAGCTTAAACAATGTTGTTTTCCCTCCGCCGCTCGGACCGACAATCGCTGTTACTTTCCCTGCTTCAATGACGGCGCTGATCTCTTTCAAAATCAGCTGATCAGGCTTATAGCCAAAAGACACACGATCAAGCTGGATAGGCAAATGCGCGTTTTCGATTTGTTTCCCTGTGACTGTATCTTCCTCTTCTTCTGACAAAATCTCAATCATCCGTTCTGTTGCGCCGATTGATTTTTGCAGCTGTGTAAAAAACGTTGTGATCTGGCCCATCGGCATAATAATTTGAAACAAATATAAAATAAAGGCCACGAGCGCTCCGGCAGTGAGCTCGCCTGATGAGACCTGCATGCCGCCGTATCCGATGACTGCCACAAGCGCTGCCATTAATACAAGTGAGATAAGCGGACTGACAAGCGACTGGACCTTGGCTTCACGAACTCCCAGTTTAAATAATGAGGAAATCCCCAGTTTCCCGCGCCCATATTCGACAACCTCCGCATTTGAAGCCTTGACGAGTCTGATTTCCGGAAGTATTTGGTTCAGCAGGCCGGTAAAACGGGCTGTTTCATCTTGCGTCTCCCGAGAAATGGTGAACATCTTCCGCCCAATCGGGATTAAAATTAGAGCGGCAAGCGGAACAACAACTAATACAAGCAGTGTCAGCTTCCAATTCATAATAAACAAGATTGTCAGTGATCCAATGACTGAAATGATGCCTGTAATAAACCCGCTAATATGGGTTGTGATCAGTTCTTTGACCACCATCGTATCATTTGTCACACGGCTGACGGTTTCTCCGGAAGCGTTTGTATCGAAATAAGGGACAGGGAGCTTAATTAATTTCTTCCATAATAAATCCCGCAGCCCTGAAATGATTTTTTGTCCATTATAGTTAAGCGCGTAGGTGGCATAGGCGCTCAAAGCGGCCTGAACGAAAAAAACAAGCGCGATGAGCCCGATTTGTGTCCCTGAAAGAGCTGACATGGAAAAGCCATCGACTAACTGTTTCGTTAATAATGGAATGAGCAGGCTGACCAGTGTCGTTACAATACTGAGAACCAGCGCAAAAGCAAGCTTTCCATAAGAAGGGTTGGTCTGCTTCACTAGTGCAAAAAAGGGCTTCAATTTACTTTTTGATTTTTGTTGCTGGGTTGGCATATACTTTTTCCTCCTGTTTCAGCGTTCAGAAAGGTGAAATGTCGTATCAAAAGGATGATTTTTACTCTTTCTCAATCATATCAATGGAGAGAGACTTTTTCAGTATATTTTTGCCATAATAAAAATAAAAATCTCCCACTCATGATTTGAATAGGAGAGGTATGATCTTATACATCCTTAACAGGCTTCTTTTTCCTGTAAGTCAATGTCACATCCTGCTTTCGCAGGTCTTCAACCATCATTTTGTACCGGTCAACTTTCGCGGTATGTTCTTCTTTTATCATTTGAAGTGCGGCTTTTTGTTTTTCACTTTTTGATTCAAGCTCTTCTTTTATTTTTTTGACAATCAACCCTTTTTGTCCTTTGATTTCTTCTTTTAGTGAAGACTCAAATTTCTTTGTCAAACTGAGAATGTCGTTGATCGGTTTATTGAGGCTGCCTGCTTTCCCCTTCATTTCATCTTGGGTAAGAAACATATAGGTGGTTGATACAATTTCTGTTTCACTTTCTGAAAATAAGGAAGTCACTCTTCATATTCCTCCTAAAGCTGAAAATCAAATAACTGAGAAATCATTTCTTCTTTTTCAAACAGCTTTTCAATACTTTCACGGATGTTTTTGATAAAATCTCTTTTTTCTGTTGCCTGTTTTTTTAATTCAGCAACGATTCCATCATTAGCAGGGAGCGCACCTGTGTGGAACGATTCATGAACTGAAATTTTCTCCAATTTATCGAATGTGTGGCTGAAACCGGCCGCAAGCCGGAATTGAAGATCGAAGGCATAATGCGAAGGATTTTCTTCCATATGATGAATAGCCGTGATGATCGCCTGTTTTTTGTCTATAAAGTCTTCATTGATTTCCTGACTGTAAACCTTCTGGTACTTAGAAATCGCATCTTCCATATCTTCAACGATCCTCATACCATTTTGATAGATTCTGACAGCGGATGAGATATTAACTTTAATCGTTTCTCCCGAGCCGCTCTTCCCTGTAAAGTAAATATCAGAGCCTTTATAGCTGAAGCCTTTTTCCTTTGATAGTGCGTTTAGCATTTGAACGATGCCGTGGCCGTCGACGATGAGTTTTAACGCGTCTTTTGTTTCTGCGTCGAGGGTTTCTATAGAAGACAAAATAGATTTCACGTACTCTACTATTTCACCAACGTCTTTTAAAGCATGTGTAAATTGACCATGCTTTAGATGGTCAATGAAAAGTTCATACTGAGATTCTATGCCTCGCATACTCGCATTAATATTCGTTAATTCTTTTTTGATCACTTTCTTTTGCGTTTCATCGATATACCCATTTTCAGCTAGCTGATCTACGACCGGTCCGCTGTTTCCCAATAAGGTATGGAGAAAACCTAAAAACGCTGGCAAATTCTCTTTAATTCGGCCATACATTTGCTTAACATCATCAAAGTTTTCATAAATGACATTAGCTTTTGCTAATGCACCATCTGTGTATTTCACTTTATCTATCAGCTCTATGTCAATCCCGCTTGCAGCCTTTACAAAACCGTTCAAGCCGTCTTTTTCATAGTCATCCTTATATTTTTGAAGGAATTCTTGAATCGCTCTCACGTCTTCATCAGGGATCCCATCCATAATGTTTCGGATGCCTTCTACACTTGTATTTGTATCCGCCATCTTCACATCGCCGAATGTAATGAAGTCCGCCTTGCCGCTCGCACCGTACAGCGGGTCATCTTTTGAGATGCGCTGGGTGATGTTTGCTGTTACGCCTTTGTCACTGTAGTATTTGGTGATTGCTTTTTTAAGGTCTTCTTTAGGGACATTTTTAAGGTCTTTAGTGTTCAGAGCATCGAATTTATTGATCATGGCATCTAGTAAATCTTTATCAGCTTGTAACAAATGATTTACACTAACCTGAGCACCGTTTATCCCATAAACTTCATCAAACTCTCCATCTATTAACTGAACCATTACCTGGTTGTTATTTGCAAGTGAATGCCCAAGAGCATAAGTATGTAACTCATCAGAATTTCCAGCTCTTTTCTTTGCTTCCTTAGTAAATTCTCTCGTTGCTCTGTATTGGCTACTGTCGATCCCTAAGAAGAGGCCAAAAAAATTATAAGCCCAATCCTCGTTATCAGCACTACCTTCTGAAATAATATGAAGTTGGTCTATTTGATTTTGACTATCTTTTATATATATTGCCGTACCATCATAACCCGATTCTTTGATTGACCTATCTTTTTGATTATTTTTCTTAATCAGTTCTTTAGATGTATAAATCTCAATGTCCTCAGAAAGAGTTTGATTAGTTTCTTCTTTATAGATCCTGCGGACTTCCGTTTCAAATTCTGCTTTCGCTTCCTTTATTTCTTTAGAATTGTTTGATGCAAACTTTTTTTTATAATCATACTCTAGATTTATTAACCGCAGTTTTACATTTTCATTTGCAAATATATTATTGTTACCCATCTTACCCCTCCTGATTTAAAAAGGTGACGGATTTTACGAGCTTTTTAACCTGCTCTCCTAAGTTATCTTTATCTAACGTACAAGGCTTATCTTTATTTGGGCATCTAAACATAAACGAAAATACAATACCTATTTGGTCTTTCTCAGAAGATTTAATATAACCGAAGTATCTGTAAGAAAAATTATATTTATTTTTATCATTTTCAAAAGTATTTTTCTTGTAAGCAATATAAATATCTTTACCTTCGTTCTCTAGCTTTTCAAAATTACCATTAAAGCCATTTTCACTACTAATTTGGTCTAGCATTGTCTCAGGATTGTTAATAAAAGTTACTCCTTGATAATACTCTATTTGTGCATTTAGCATTTTATTTTTTGTTTTTTCATAACTATCAAATGCTATGATTTCTTCATTTTCATCACGACTAGACAAATAGCTTGAATACTCCCCATCCTCCGGAAACAACATCCTAAATCCTTTCAACTTAGACTCCAGCAAATAATACCCGAGCTCCTCTTCTTTCGTTGACACCATGTACTCTCTCGTTTTCTCGTCCTGAAACGCAGGAACTTGCGGCAAGTCTTTTGGATCCATGTCTTTTGGTTTTACGGCTTCTGTTTTATTGTCATTTGTCGTATTTTTATCATTGTCATTCATACTGCATCCTCCTGTCATGGCTAGTAATAAGCTGAAGCAAATAAAGATGATCTTTTTCATTACGAACCTCCAAGGGTTTTTTGAGCTGATTAATCAAAATCATACTAATGACCCTGTTACAAAGTGATTATTTTATCCTTATTCATGTTACAACATGGAATAAATTTGATAAATAGGAAATTAGGCTTGGTTTACACTAATAAACAGAAAGGAGGACTTAAGGTACAGGTCGAATTTCTCATACTCGAAAAAACGCTGTTTCCCTTGGCAGTCTTTGAGCGATATTACTACTTCTGTTTCGAATAAAACCTCTTCGAGATAAACAAACCTTTGACATCAGTGTTTGTATTTTTCTCTTACACAACGCCAAAGGTAACAGAGTTTATTATTCTTTTAACCTGTTCTTCATTTGCTTTTGAATCTAGTTTGCATGTCTTTGCATTGGCTGAGCTGCTAAACATAAAAGAATATTCCATCCCTAAATCATCTTGTTTTTTTGACTTTATATATCCAAGAAAGATGTAAGATGGGTTTTCTTCGTTGTCAAAGAATTCTTTTTTTGAAGCAAAATAAATATCCTTATCTTTTGCTTCAAATTTTTCGAAATTACCTTTGTATTCATTTTTACCGCTAACGATATTCAACATAGTCTCCGGATCGTTTATAAATGATTCATTTTGATAAAACTTTACTGAAGCATTCATTACTATATTCGTTTTTTTATTCACACTGTCAAAAAATAGTGATTCGTTTTTCTTTGAAGTTTCAGAGTCTGAGTACTCCCCATCCTCCGGAAACAACATCCTAAATCCTTTCAGCTTAGACTCCAGCAAATAATACCCCGGCTCCTCTTCCTTTGTTGACACCATGTACGCTCTCGTTTTCTCGTCCTGAAACGCAGGAACTTGCGGCAGGTCTTTTGGGTCCATGTCTTTTGGTTTTACGGCTTCTGTTTTATTGTCATTTGTGCTGTTTTTTTCATTGTCGTTCATACTGCATCCGCCTGTCAGGCAAAGTAATAAAATGATGTAAATATAGGTGTTCTTTTTCAAAGTGAACCTCCAACCGGTTGCAAAGTGCTTATTTTGTTCTTATTCATGTTACAGCTGCGAAGATGCGAAGACATTTTTATTCGCCATCTCTACTCTTCTTTTTATTTTTAAAGAAGGTGATAGAATGAATTAGAGTATCCGTTTTTTCTTTTGCTTGGTCTTCATCCAAAGTACAAGGTTTATCATCTTTTTTACACCGGGCGATAAAGGAATATACTATCCCTAGACACTCTTCATCACTGGATGCTATATATCCAAAATAACCAAAGGAATAATTGTGTTTACGATCACTGTTTTTAAAAGTGCTTTTTTTTGATGCAGTATAAACTGTTTTTCCATCAGTTTTTTCTTTCTTAAAATCACCTTCGAAACCATTCTCATTACTAATTTGGTGCAGCATTGTTTCTGGATTATTAATAAAAGAAGATTTGATATAGTAGCTAATTTGCGCATCTAAGAGTATATTTGATTTTTCATTATAGCTTTGAAACCCTATCGATTCGCTATTCTTTCCATTTGACCTAGAATAGTCTGGAAGATACTCGCCATCTGCCGGAAACAACATTCTAAACCCTTTCAGCTTAGACTCAAGCAAATAATACCCCGGCTTTTCTTCTTGCGTTGACACCATGTACTCTCTCGTTTTCTCATCCTGAAACGCAGGAACTTGCGGCAGGTCTTTTAAATCCATGTCTTTTGGTTTTACGGCTTCTGTTTTATTGTCATTTGTGCTGTTTTTTTCATTGTCATTCATACTGCATCCGCCTGCCAGGGCTAGTAATAAGCCGAAACAAATAAAGATGATCTTTTTCATGATGATCCTCCACGGGTTTTCGCCTAATTTACAAGTAATTATTGATGCTATAGCAACTGATTGGCTTTGGTTTCTTTCTTCACTTTATTAGCATTAAAATGATGCTAAGTTTTACTTATCGTCTCAATTATTTAGCAGTAATTTTTATGTACTCATTTTCAAGTGAATTTTTATTTCCCATCGTTATCTCACCTTTTTATGTATTAAAAAGGTGATAGAATGTATTAATTTCTCAACTTTATTTTTAGCCTTTTCTTCATCTAAGGAGCATGGTTGATTTTCATTTTTGCATCCGAAAGTAAAGGCGTATTCTACTCCTAGAGTATCTTCTTCTGTAGATTTCACATATCCAAAGTAACTGTATGAGTAATTATATTTTCTATTAATATCGTCAAAGATGTCTTTTTTCTTAGCGAGGTAGATATCCGTGTTCTTATCGCTACTTTTCTTGTATTCACCTTTATAATCATTTTTCCCACTAACAATATCTAACATTGTCTCAGGCTCATTCACAAAACTTTCTTCTTTGTAATATGTTACATGGCCATCAAACATTACATTGGTGTCTTTATCATAACTATTAAATCCAATACTCTCTTTGTTTTTCCCAGTTAACGATGATCTTCTTGATAGATATTCCGCATCCTCCGGAAACAACATCCTAAACCCTTTAAGCTTAGACTCAAGCAAATAATACCCCGGCTCCTCTTCTTTCGTTGACACCATGTACTCTCTCGTTTTCTCATCCTGAAACGCAGGAACTTGTGGCAGGTCTTTTAAATCCATGTCTTTTGGTTTTACGGTTTTTGTTTTATGGTCCTCTATCCTGTTTGTTTCGTTGTCGTTCATACTGCATCCGCCTGTCAGGGCAAGTAATAAGCTGAAACAAATAAAGATGATCTTTTTCATGACGATCCTCCATTGGTTTATCTAAGTATTACGGAAGAAAAGAATGAAGGAATAGGATAAAGCTCCCTCTCAATACTTTCGAGCTAAAAAAAACCGCCGAGTTCTCTCGGCAGTCGTGGCCAGGCATTATGGCTTCTCTTTTTTCGAATAAAATATTCTGGATATAAACAGCCCGATGACCCCTAACAAGATGAATAAGACCGCTCTCCAAACAATATCAATCGAAGCAGAATCTATTAAAATCATTTTGGCCAGTGTAATGAATAAAAATATCAGCCCGATTCGGTTCCATGTCTTGTCTTTGGTTGCGTAATAAACAGCGTACATCACGATGACAAATATAAACCAAGACAGAGATACCCCGACATTACTGGATAGGCCGTCAATCTTAGCCGTCATCCAAATGGATAATTTGCTGAAGAATACAAGCATCAGGAATGAAACGGTGTATGAAACAACAATCTTGACTTGTTTATATTGTATTTTTTTCGAATACAGATAGGCGGCAAAAAGTGAGCTGATCAGCAGCAGCCAAGAGACAATGCTGAGAATGTGTAATGAGCGTGCCGGGTATTGCATGATGCCGCACGATGCCTGTAGTACTACAATCGCCCCGGCAATGCCGATCAGCCAGCTTTTTTTGCGGTATGACACGTAACACATCATGATTCCTTGTAACGTGAATATGATGTACAGCAAAATCTCATTTTCATCTAATACATCCGCTGCTAATATATTGAAATAAATCATAGAAATGAGAAAAAACGTATGTTTGATTTCGGCAAATTCTTTTCTTTTCCATAAGCTTAACAAAAGGTAAAACACAAAAGCAGCAGTATAAAAGGCGTATAACGCCGTATCGTTTTTTAGATACAGGACAAACCCTGTGATGAAAACGACAAAAGCTCCGATTGAAACGGCTGTGAGATAGACGGCTTTTTTAAATGGGCTGTGCGATCGTAAAGCCGAGAGGATCATGACCGCCTGCTGCATCGTAAATACAGCAAGTGTCCAAACTGATACCTGTGCATCGGTAAATGATAAGAAAGCAAAAATCGCTAATATGAACGCATAGTTTGCTATATTCCATGCCACACTGTACTTTTGTTTGACTGTTTCATACATTAAGCCTGCGAAAACCAATGACTCATATAAATAAAAGGTGTATTCGTTTCCTTGTTCCCCGCCAAATAAAAACGGATACAGGTAAACACCTGCGCCGATAATCGCAATCAGTGTTTGTGACCGATATTTTCTTGATATGTACACACCGCCCGCAACGCCTGCAGCAAGAAGGATCACTGTAAGCGGGGTCGGTATCATCTGGTACAGCATGTTCCCCGCAAATAAGGAAACGATGTAGACAATATTACTGCCCGCCAATAATGAAACGCCCAGCACACTGGCATTTTTCTTATATTGCCTGCTGCCGAGAACATATAGCATAATGGAGACCATGAGTCCTGCCGCCACCCTCATATATGTGTTGATCCAACCTTTTTCAGCAGCTGCCGCAAACGCCCAAATCATACCAAGAAGAAAAACAAAAATAAAGATTTTCGGAAGCCAATTTCCTGCCATGTTTTCTAAAGTTCGTTTCTCTTCCTTTGGCGGAGCCGGTGCCTGTTTTGGCACTTCGGTTTCTTTGCTGATTTTTGGAAGTTCTTCCGTTTTGACTATAGCTTGTTTCTGCTTGCCTGCCGTGAGATATGCGATCTCTTTTTTGACATTGGCCAGTTCTTGTTCCAAACGTCCAATTCTTTTGTTCAGTTCATCAAATTTTTCGTTCACCATTCTCTCCCCATTTTCGAATTTACTTGCTTTTTCATGATATGCCTTTTTTTACTCCCCTTACCGGTTTCCATAAAATCATGCTAAAGACCTGCTATCCAACAGGGATTTTCATCCTTAGTTATGTTACATCATGGAAAATTTTCGATGAATAGGGAATTCGATTGGTTTTTTATGTGTATTTTTTGTGAGCAGTGCTTTTTTACATTTTATTTACCGAAACACGACAAATGGATCAGGCGTAAAGATGCATAAAAAAGGAGCTGCTAATGAACAGCTCCACTCCTCTTACTTTTCAGTATGGCGTTTCTTCAACACATCAAGCACATCATCCAGCGGCAGAGCTTGTTCTCTGAGCAGGACAAGCAGGTGATACAGCAGGTCTGCCGCTTCCCATTTGAGTTCCTCGCGGTCTCGGTTTTTCGCGGCAATGATCACTTCGGATGCTTCTTCACCGACTTTTTTCAAAATCTTATCGACACCTTCACGGAAAAGATAAGTGGTGTAAGCTCCTTCAGGCATTTCCGCTTGGCGTTCCGCGATCACGCGCTCCAGCTCGTTCATGATGTCAAATCGGCCCGCAGCCTGTTCTTCTGTTTGTTCCTTTGTAAAACAGCTGTAGCTGCCAGTGTGGCATGCCGGACCAGACGGCTCTACGAGTACGATCAACGCGTCTTGGTCACAGTCATACCGGATGCCCTTAACGGCTTGCGTGTTGCCTGAGGTTTCTCCTTTATGCCATAACTCTTGGCGCGAGCGGCTGTAGAACCATGTTTCTTTCGTTTCCAATGTTTTTTCGTACGATTCCTTGTTCATATAGGCAAGGGTCAGCACTTCTTTACTTGCCGTATCCTGCACGATGGCGGGAATTAATCCATCCTCGTTAAAACGCAGTTCATCTGCCTGTTTCATCTCACATTCACCCCGTGCTCTTTCAAGTATGATTTCACTTCTTTAATCGACGTTTCTTTATAATGAAAAATAGAAGCGGCCAGCGCGGCGTCGGCTTCTCCTTTTGTAAAAGCCTCAAGCATATGCTGCGCGTTTCCCGCTCCTCCCGAGGCAATAACAGGTACGGGAACAGCTTCAGAAACTAGCTTTGTCAGCCTGTGGTCAAAACCTTTTTTCTCACCGTCAGAGTCCATGCTTGTCAGCAATATTTCTCCTGCTCCGTGTTTGACGCCTTCTTTTGCCCATGCGGTGACTTCCCAGTCTGTTTTCTTTCTGCCGCCGTGCGTGTAGACCTTATATGTGCCAGATTCCTGGTCGTACTTGGCATCAATGGCAAGTACGATGCATTGAGAGCCGAAAAACTCGGCTCCTTCTGTAATCAGCTCAGGGCGGAGAACAGCCGCCGTGTTCACCGAAACTTTGTCCGCGCCGGCACGCAGAATCGTTTTCATATCGCTGAGCTGATTGATGCCGCCGCCGACTGTAAACGGAATCGCAAGCTTCGCGGCAACCT
Organism: Bacillus sp. 0102A; assembly: GCF_036765155.1. NCBI lineage: Bacteria > Bacillati > Bacillota > Bacilli > Caryophanales > Bacillaceae > Bacillus > Bacillus sp. 0102A. The sequence goes on along the minus strand of NZ_JBAIZW010000003.1, from coordinate 348,542 downwards.
GCTCCACAACGTCAACCATCGTTTTTCGGCCTTCGTGCGAGGCGGAGATATCAAGAAAAACGAGTTCATCCGCGCCTTCCTGGTCGTACACTTCCGCCAGTTCGACAGGGTCACCGGCATCCTTTAATTCGAGAAATTGAATTCCTTTGACAACGCGTCCTTCTTTGACATCAAGACATGGAATAATCCGTTTTGTGATCATTTGCGCTTCACCCTTTCAAGCGCCTCGCTCAGTGTAAACTGATTGGTATATAGCGCTTTTCCGATGATCGCTCCAGAAACGCCATCCGCCTGATAGCGGGCGAGGGCTTCGAGATCCTCGACCGAGCTCACGCCGCCGGAAGCAATCACAGATTTCCCCGTTTCCTTTGCAAGCTCGACCGTGCTTTCAATATTAGGGCCTGACAGCATTCCGTCTGTCGAGATGTCAGTAAAAATAAAGACCTCCGCTCCTTCATTGGCAAGCTCTTTGCCGAGTTCAGTTGCTTTAAGACTTGATGTTTCCAGCCATCCTTCAGTTGAAACAAAACCGTTTCTCGCGTCCAGGCCGATTGCAATTTTTCCCCCATATTGTTTCAGCATTTTTTTGACAAACGGGGGGTTAGAAACAGCTGAGCTTCCGAGGATCACCCGATCGACTCCTGCAGATAAGTATTCATAGACGTCACTTTCGGAACGGATCCCGCCGCCGATTTCCACCTTCAGCTCCAGCTTTTGCGCAATTTCGATCACGTGGCGGTGATTTACTCTTTTTCCTTCTTTGGCACCATCAAGATCAACAAGATGGATCCATTCGGCACCCGCACTCGCAAATAACGCGGCCATGTCGTATGGTGAATCGCCGTATATCGTTTCCTGATTATAATCTCCTTGAACAAGACGGACACATTTGCCGTTTCTCATATCAATTGCCGGATATAATGTAAAAGCACTCATTTTTTCACCTTCTGTTCTGCTGCCATTTTCGTGAATTGGGTTAAGATAGACATTCCTACCGTGCTGCTTTTTTCCGGATGAAATTGGGCGCCAAAGACATTTCCTTTTCCGACGACAGCAGGCACTCGCACACCATAATCAGCGCTTGCCAGAAGCGCATCCTCCTTCATCCCGTCAATGTAATACGAATGCACAAAATAAGCGTAGCCTTCTTCTGTTTCAGCCAGCAGCAGAGATTCGTTATGAAAGAAAAGGCGATTCCAGCCCATATGCGGAACCTTCAGCTTGTTTCCTTCCTCATCTTCTGCTTTCAGCCTGACTGCTTTTCCTTTTAACAGCCCAAGGCCTGTCGCGGTGCCGTTTTCTTCACTTTCATCAAATAAAAGCTGCATGCCGAGGCAGATCCCGAGCAGCAATCGCCCCTCTGAGACCATATCGTGAATCAATTGATCAAGCTTCGCGTTGCGCAAATTGTCCATCGCGTCTCCAAATGAACCGACGCCCGGCAAAATAAAGGCATCAGCTTCTTTCAGCTCCTCCGGCTTTTCAGAAACAAAGTACGGGACGCCGACGCGCTCAAGCGCCTTTGAGACACTGTATAAATTGCCCATTCCGTAATCTATTACGCCGATCATTTACAGCATCCCTTTCGTTGATGGGATCCCTTTAACACGCGGATCGATCATTGTCGCTTCATCAAGCGCACGTCCAAGCGCTTTAAAAACAGCTTCAATCATGTGGTGGGTGTTTGTGCCGTAATGAACGATGACATGCAGGTTCATCCGCGCTTCAAGCGCCAGCTTCCACAAAAATTCATGTACAAGCTCCGTATCAAAGGTTCCGACTTTAGCCGCAGGGAAGTCTGCGCGCATTTCCAAGTGCGGCCGGTTGCTTAAATCGATGACGACTTGAGCAAGCGCCTCATCCATCGGCACAAACGCCGATCCGTAGCGTTTAATTCCTTTTTTATCGCCCAATGCTTCAAGCAGCGCCTGCCCTAGGCAAATGCCGATGTCTTCAGTCGTGTGGTGGTCATCTATATCAACATCGCCTTTGGCGTTAATGGAAAGATCAAATTGTCCGTGTTTCGTGAATAAATCCAGCATGTGCGTCATAAACGGCACGTCTGTTTTGATATCAGCTTGTCCCTCGCCGTCTATTGCGAATGCCAGTTCAATATCTGTTTCGTTTGTTTTTCTGGCGCGTTCCGCTTTTCTCATTTTGAATTCCTCCGTTCTCTCGCTTCAATTGATCTGGCATGCGCGTCTAACCCTTCAAGTCTGGCAAAAGCCGCGATGCTTTCGGCATGTTCTTCAAAGGCTGTTTGACTGTAAGAAATAATGCTCGATTTCTTTTGAAAATCCGTTACGTTTAATGGACTTGAAAATCTGGCTGTTCCGTTTGTCGGGAGCACATGGTTCGGTCCGGCAAAATAATCTCCGACAGGCTCAGGGCTGTATCTGCCTAAGAAGATCGCACCCGCATGTTTGATGCTGCCAAGCAGAGCTTCGGGAGACTGTGTGATAATTTCTAAATGCTCCGGTGCGAGCGTATTGACAGTATCAATCGCTTCATCCATTGTTTCCGCCACATAGATACAACCGTAATCGTTCACTGAAACTTCTGCTATTTCTCTTCGCGGCAAGGTTTTCAGCTGCTCGTTCACCTCTGCTGAAACCGCCTCGGCCAGCGCCACGGAATCTGTGACACACACACATGAGCTGAGTTTATCGTGTTCCGCCTGTGACAGAAGATCGGCTGCGATTTCGCTCGGAATCGCAGTTTCATCAGCCAGCACGACGATTTCACTCGGTCCGGCAATCATGTCAATATCGACATCACCGAACACCTCTCGTTTGGCAAGCGCGACATAAATATTTCCCGGACCTGTGATTTTATCCACCGGCTCAATGGTCTCTGTTCCGTACGCCAGCGCCGCAATCGCCTGAGCGCCGCCCATTTTGTAAATGTCTTTTATCCCTAGCTCGGCAGCAGCGACTAAAACCCCTGAAGACAGCCGCCCGTCTTTCCCCGGAGGCGTCACAAGAACGATTCTTTCCACACCCGCTGTCAGCGCCGGGATGACATTCATCAAAACAGATGAAGGATATGCCGCCGTCCCCCCCGGCACATATACGCCCGCGGAATCTAATGCCGTCACTTTCTGCCCCAGCATTGTGCCATCCTTTCTGTGATAAAACCAGGAGGATTGCAGCTGTCTTTCGTGATATTCCTTTATATTTTCAATTGCCTGCTTCATCACCTGAAGCAGCTGTGAATCCAGCAAGGTGTATGCTTCCTCAATTTCTTCTTTTGTGACCAGCGGGCTGTCTATTTCGATGCCGTCAAATCTCGCCGTGTAGCTGCGGACCGCCTGATCACCGTTTGCTTTGACATCTTCAATAATGGATCGGACCGCTTTTCTTTGCTCTTCCGTTCCGGCATCTATGGACCGTTTGAGAGAAAGCCGTTCTGCGCCGCTGATGGATTTGATCTTCATTTTGCCGTTTCTCCTTCCACAACAAGGGATAAGCGGGATGCCATTTCGTCTATCACATCGTCTTTCATGCGATAGCTTACCGGGTTCACGATAAAGCGGGAAGTAATGTCACAAATGTGCTCCGTTTCAACAAGCCCGTTTTCTTTCAGCGTCTGTCCTGTTGAAACGATATCCACAATCCGGTCTGCGAGCCCAATGAGCGGGGCCAGCTCAATTGAACCGTTGAGCTTGATGATCTCGACTTGTTCTCCCTGCTCTCTAAAATAGCTGGAAGCCACATTCGGATACTTTGTCGCGATTCTCGGGGCTACGCCGCTCCAGTCTGTATTCGGAAGTCCGGCGACTGCTAAGTGGCATTTGCTGATCTTCAAATCCAGCACCTCATACACATCGCGTTCTTCCTCCAGCATGACATCCTTGCCCGCAATTCCGACATCTGCCACGCCATGCTCCACATATGTGGTCACGTCCATCGGCTTAGCTAATATAAAACGGAGATTTTCCTCCGGCACATCGATGATCAGTTTTCTTGAATCTTCAAACTCCTCAGGGAGCTTATAGCCCGCCTGACGAAGCAGCCCTGCCGCTTCTTCAAATATCCGGCCCTTCGGCATCGCCATTGTGAGTAACTTACCCATTTTGCTCTTCCTTTCTGGCACCGATAAAATAGGTGACGTTTGCAAAAGATTTTGTCATCTGATCGATATTTTCGATTCCCGATAAATCTTGAAGAACCACTTTGTTCCCTTTCATCCGTTCTTCATTCGCATAAGCGATGGCTTGTGCCCGCTGCTCTTTGCTGAAAATAACAGCGTCTATTTCACAAGCTTCGTCTTTCATATGGAGCGCTTCAATCAGCCGGTCGACCCGAAGCCCGAAGCCTGTCGCCGGCGCGGGTGAATCAAAATAGCCGAAGAGCTTGTTATAACGGCCCCCGCTTCCAATGACAAAGCCGACATTTTCGGCGTACACTTCAAATAAAATCCCCGTGTAATAGCTCATGTGGCTGACCATATTCAGATCCAGACGGACATTTTCCGTACATCCGTAATCCTCAAGAATGTCCCACAGCGCCTTCAGCTCATCAACAACGCTTTTTCCTTGCGCGGAATCGACGATTTCCTCAGCACGTCCGCATACTTCTATGCCGCCCCGCAACTCAAGAAGCTCAAGCAGCCTGCTTTTATCAATGGAGGAAAGCGGGAGAGACTTGACATGTTCTCTGTAGCCGACGTAGTTCTTCTCGTACAAAAACCTCCGCAGCACATCGGCACGTTCAACGTTTCCGAGCACCTCAACAAACAAAGCATCCGCAATGCCGGCATGGCCGATGGCAATTTTAAAGGAAGCCAGCCCCGCGCTTTTTAAGGCGCCGACGACTAATGCAATGACCTCAGCATCCGCGCTTGTCGTGCCGTCACCGATTAATTCCACTCCGACCTGCTCGAATTCGGCGGGACGTCCGCCTTCACGTTCCTGAGCCCTGAAGACATTTGCCGCATAGCCGACTCTGAGCGGATGATCGTGTTTCAGAAGCTTGGATGCCGCCACCCTTGCAATTGGACCTGTCATATCCGGGCGAAGCACCAATGTTTTGCCGTCCTGATCAAGAAGCTTGAACAGCTGCTGCTCTTCAATCGCTGACTGCACGCCAACGGTATCGTAAAACTCCAGTGTCGGTGTTTCCATAAATCGGTATCCCCATTTATCGATCAAATCGGTTAACGATTGTCTCACCTTTTTTTTCGTTTCGTATAAACCGGGCAGTGTATCTCTCATGCCGTGCGGTTTTTCAAACATAAACATCAACCCGTGCACCTCCGTTGCCATCGTTTGAAGGAAAATTCCGAATACTTTAGTTCGCTAATATGATAATATGTTAGCAGATGAAAGAGTGAAAATCAATGCTTAACTTTAGTCAGGATATGTTATCTCAGTTGTCCTCCTCCTAATTATGAAAAAATCATGAACAAATCATTAAAGATGCGTCATATCTCAAATTCTTTTGATTGGCATGCTATAATACAAATCAAATAGAGAACAAGGAGATAAAGATGAAAACACTGCGAACTCTATGTGTCCTGATTATTCTTTCAGGCGTCGTTTTTTTCGGACTTAAAATATATGCAAAAGATATAGATATCCCTTTTTTCAATAGCAATAAAAGAGAGGCTGAAAAAGAATCAACAGCCGCAAACAGCACAAACGAGCTGAAAGGAAGCGCGGAACCGCTGGATGTCGTCCTTTACAATCAGATGGACGCACCTCGGCTCTATAACGGCTGTGAAGTAACAAGTCTTGCGATGGTGCTGAATGACGCGGGATACAACGTGACAAAAAACACACTGGCAAACCAGATTGCCACAGTGCCTTTGACATACAGCAGCGGATTAAAAGGGGATCCGAATGATGGATTTGTCGGGGATATGGCGAATGGCCCGGGTCTCGGTGTCTATCACGGACCGATCTATCAATTGGCGAAAACCTATGCCGGAGACAAAGTGTCTGACCTGACTGGAAAACACATTTCTTCTGTTTATGAACAGCTTGAGAAAGGCAATCCTGTTTGGGTCATTACAACTGCCAACTTTACGCCAGTTGACAACATGCAGACGTGGAAAACGCCAAACGGAACGATCGATATCACGTACAGTGTACACAGTGTCGCCGTTACGGGATATGATGAAAAATACGTGTATCTCAATGATCCTTATGGCTATAAAAACAGAAAAACCGACAGAACCAGTTTCGAAAAAGCGTGGGAACAAATGGGCAGCCAGGCCATCGTTATTCAAAAGTAAACAGCTGGTAACCTCCAGCCTTCCCAGTGCCTATGTTCTATCTTGAGCAAATACGACAATATTCATGGTTTTTGTTTCAATCGGTAATATCGATTCATTTTCCATTTATCATCCAAAATTATCTTTACTTTCAGGCTGTCTGTTTTTATGATTAAAGCAGATTCAGCCTTGCCCCGATCTATGTGAGAGAAGCCGGAGCAAGACGCTGAGGCTTCTCTTACAAAAATCATAGATATCCGGGGAGGATTTTATCTTTGAAAAAAATCGTGTCTATCCTATTTATGTTCAGTTTGGTTATAGGTTTCAGCCAGTTTCAAACATCAACTGCTTTCGCAGCTGACAAAGTGGTTCACGAAACAATTATCGTACCCAAAAATACAACATATGACGGGAAGGGACAGCGGTTTGCAGCAGGGAAAGAATTAGGTGACGGAAGCCAGTCCGAAAACCAAAAACCTGTTTTTCGTGTAGAGGATGGCGCAACTCTGAAAAACGTGGTGCTCGGCGCACCTGCTGCTGATGGCGTGCACACTTATGGAAACGTTAACATTCAGAATGTGAAGTGGGAAGATGTTGGGGAGGATGCGTTAACGGTAAAGAAGGAAGGAAAAGTGACCATCGATGGCGGCTCTGCCCAAAAAGCGTCTGATAAAATTTTTCAGATCAATAAAGCCAGCACCTTCACAGTAAAAAATTTCACAGCCGACAATGGCGGAAAGTTCATTAGACAGCTTGGCGGTTCAACCTTCCACGTTGATGTGATTATCGACAAGTGCACCATCACGAACATGAAAGAAGCGATATTCCGGACCGACAGCAAAACAAGCACGGTCAGAATGACAAATACACGCTACTCCAATGTCGGCCAGAAATGGATTGGCGTTCAGCATATTTATGAAAATAACAATACTCCATTTTAATATAAAAAAGTCCGCTGATGTTTATTCAGCGGGCCTTTTCAATCTTTCTTTCATTTCTTCCTTCGTATAGATGATCCGCATCGGGTTTCCGCCGACAAACGCGCCGGCAGGCACATCTTTATGGACAAGCGTTCCGGCGGACACAACTGCGCCATCGCCTATTTCCACCCCGGGCAAAATGGTCGTGTTGGCACCGATCATCACTTCGTCTCCGATAAAGACTTTGCCAATCCGGTATTCTTGAATCAAATACTCATGGGCTAAAATGGTCGTATTGTATCCGATGATTGAATTTGTTCCGACTGTGATCTTTTCCGGAAACATAATATCCGGCATCACCATCAAGGCAAACGATGTTTGCTTCCCAATCTCCATCCGCAGAAACGTACGGTACAGCCAGTTTTTCATCCCTATAAACGGTGTATATCTCGCTATTTGAATGACAATGAAATTTTTGACAACCTTTAAAAAAGGGACCGTTTGATAGACATGCCATAGTGAGTTAGCTCCTGAGACCGGATGACGATCTGTTTTTCTCACAGATTACTTCACTCCAACGATTTGTAATAGATCACTCATTTTCTCAAGCATATAATCAGGCTCATGTTTCACCAACATTTCCGCCCCTTTAATCGTCCATGCGACTCCGGCCGTTTTTGTTCCGGCGTTTTTTCCCGACAGCACATCGTGGTAATTATCTCCAACCATCATGGCTTCCGCAGGCTCGCTTCCAAGCTGTTTCAGCGCTAACAGAACTGGCTCGGGATCAGGCTTTGCATTTGTCACATCATCGAGGGTGACGACCGTTTCAAAGAACTCACCGATTCCCGTCAGCTTGAGGCCCATATTGACAGTATCTCTTAATTTCGTTGTTACAATCCCTAATCTAAACCCGGCTTTTTTCAATGCATCCAAGGTTTCATACACGGTTTCATATTCAGTCACAAGTGAATCATGCATGTCGTGATTGTACGCTCTGTACATGGCGATCATATCATCGCATTTATCAGCGTCCATCGAAGAGAATGTGTCAAAAAGAGACGGCCCGATAAACGCGAGCACATCTTCTCTTTTATATTTGCTCGGGTAATAATGCTCCAGTGTATGTAAAAAGGACGCGATAATTAATTCATTCGTATTAATTAGAGTTCCGTCTAAATCAAATAGAATCGTCGTTACTTGTTTGTCACTCATATTGCTTCCTTTCCAACCGCTGAGGGTTTCCATTTTTTCCATGTGCGCGCAATGACAATTGTCAGCAGCACTGCTGTGGTGACACGTATCAGAAGAAGAGGCCAGACCGGTATGCCGAGCGGAATAAAGACGAGCGTATCTTCCACGACCGCGTGGCAGGCGACGAGAAAAATAAATGCCAATGTCATATCCCGTCTGCTCACGCCGTCATCCTCGACTGCTTTGATCATGACACCCGCTCCGTAGGCCAGACCGATCGTCAGTCCCGCCACCATCGTCATGGACGTATTTTTATTCATGCCAAGCAGCTGCGTAAACGGAGACAACCACCTCGAAAACCGATGCAGCCAGCCTAAATCTCTTAAAAACTGAATGATGATCATCAGCGGGATCACAATGGCCGCCAGCTGCAAAACACCAAGTCCGGCTTTCATTAAAGCCTCGGCCAGCATTGCCAGCCAGCCGTCAGGCGCCGTGCTCTTCGCGGCGATAAAACCGTACTGCGCCGTTTCCTGTCCGCCATGCCAAATGAGATTGATGACAATTGCTGACACAGCGGCCAAACCGATGCGCACCGCCAAAATGACGCCAATTCTGATGCCAACCTTTGCGGCGACTGTCGATTCGATAATCAAGTTATGACAGAATGAAAGCATCACAGCTAAAATAAAGACTTCCTTCACAGATAAATCCAATGTTAAAATCCCGGCAATTCCAGCATACAGATTCAGTATATTCCCCAGCACAAGCGGAATGGCCGCTTCACCAGAAAGCCCGAACAGGCCCATAACCGGTGTGATCAGCCGTACCAGCCAATCCATGACAGGCGTATGCTGAAGCAATGTAACCAGTAGTGTTACCGGGAAAATGACTTTACCGAGTGTCCATGTTGTTTGAAGACCTGCCGCTAGACCGGCCAGAAAGATCTTCTTCATCCCTCATCCCCCTTTGTTGGCGTCTACTCCGCGTACCGCTCCTTCGAGTATCCTTTGACCCGTCTGAAAATGATGGCTGCCACAGCCAAAACAATCAATACGATTGAAATCACCTGAGCGATGCGAAGTGCATCAGTCAGCATTAAGCTGTCCGTCCGCATTCCTTCAATAAAGTATCTTCCGATTGAATACCAGATGATATAGATCAAGAACATCTCGCCTCTGCGCAAATTTGCTTTGCGCAGGAACAGCAAAACAATGACGCCGACAAAGCTCCATAGTGATTCATATAAAAAAGTAGGGTGATAATATTGTCCGTTGATGTACATTTGATTGATGATAAAGTCAGGCAGATGCAGGCTTTCCAAAAAGGCTCTGCTGACTGCCTCGCCGTGTGCTTCCTGATTCATGAAGTTTCCCCAGCGGCCGATCGCCTGTCCGAGTAAAATGCTTGGCGCGGCAATATCCGCAAGCTTCCAGAACGAAAGGTTTTTTACTCTTGAAAACACATAACCTGTTAAAATGGCCCCGATTAACCCGCCGTGAATGGCAATGCCGCCCTTCCAAATCTTAATGATTTCTCCCAGATGCGCCGCATAATAATCCCATTCAAATGCAACGTAATAAATTCGGGCGCAAATAATCGCAATCGGAATGGCAAACAGGACAAGATCGATAAACGTATCTTTCTGCAGCCCCAGTCTCTCACTTTCCCTCATCGCAATCCAAAGTCCAAGCAAAGCACCGAGACCGATAATGATTCCGTACCAATGGACGGCTAACGGTCCCAGCTGAAAAGCTATCGGATTGAGTGGTTCTATCGCTTCATTCATTTAACGCCAACTCCTATTCGTCTTGTTCACCGTCTTCAATGACGTCCGCCAGCTTAGTGGTAAATTGCTCGGCGGCATTCAGACCCATCCGTTTCAATCTGAAGTTCATTGCTGCCACTTCAATAATGACTGCGAGATTTCGGCCCGGACGGACGGGAATCGTCAGTTTTGTCACTTCCGTATCAATGATTTTCATGGTTTCTTCCTCAAGTCCGAGACGGTCGTACTGCTTGCCCTGCTCCCAGAGTTCTAGATTCATGACAATCGTGATTCGTTTATTGCTTCTGACAGCGCCGGCACCAAACAGCGTCATCACGTTGATAATGCCGAGCCCCCTGATTTCCAGAAGATGCTCAATTAATTCCGGAGCGTTTCCGACAAGGGTATCCTGATCCTCCTGCCGAATTTCAACGCAATCATCGGCAACGAGGCGATGTCCCCTTTTCACAAGCTCCAGCGCGGTTTCACTTTTCCCGACACCGCTTTTTCCTGTGATCAGCACGCCGACGCCGTATATATCAACAAGAACGCCATGAATCGCCGTGGTAGGCGCCAACCGGCTCTCTAGAAAGTTGGTTAAACGGCTTGACAGCCTAGTCGTTTTCAGAGGCGATCTGAGGACAGGCACACCGTTTTTCTCGGAAGCATCAATCAGCTCCTGCGGGATAGGCATATCTCTAGAAAGAATAATAGCTGGTGTTACATCCGTGCACAGAGATTCCATTCGCTGCTTTTTATCCTCTTCCGGCAGCTGCTCAAAGAAAGAAAGCTCTGTTTTTCCGAGAAGCTGCACGCGTTCTCTCGGGTAATATGTAAAATATCCGGCAATTTCAATGCCTGGTCTTGATAAGTCACTCATGGTAATCGGGCGGTTAACCCCTTCTTCTCCGCTGATTAGTTCCAAATTGAACTGTTCCATTACGTCTTTTGTGCGAACTTTTGCCACGATCTGTTCCTCCTGTTCCGGGCTGCCCCGAGCTTGCTCACAATACTTTCATTTTATCACTTTCGGGCTTGAACCCAAAACAGATTTTATAAAAGACAGGAAAACACCTCAGCTGGTCTAGATCACTAGTCTGAAAAGGAGTAAAATAAGTGTATTCATATTCCAGAAAGGCGGATGACCTATGGCAGAAAGTCTTCTTATCAAAGACGTCGCGATCGTGACAGAAAATGAAGGAATCAAAAAAGGCTATGTCGGAATCAATGACGGAAAGATCAGCACAGTCACAACAGAACGGCCTAAAGAGTCTTATTCAAAAGAGATTCAAGCACCGGCAGATTCCGTTTTGCTTCCCGGCATGATTGACATTCATATTCACGGCGGCTATGGCGCAGATACGATGGATGCAAACTTATCCGCCCTCGACACCATGTCGTCAAGACTGCCCGAAGAAGGAACGACGAGCTTTTTAGCAACAACCATTACCCAGGAACACGGGCACATTTCTCGAGCTATGGTGAATGCAAGAGATTGGAAAGCAGCTGAAGAATCCTCTTTATTAGGTGCGGAACTGCTCGGCATTCATTTAGAGGGACCCTTTGTTTCACCTAAAAGAGCCGGAGCGCAGCCAAAGGAATGGATCAGGCCTACGGATGTTGCCCTTTTCAAAAAGTGGCAGCAGGAGGCGGGCGGACTGATCAAAATTGTCACACTTGCGCCTGAAGAGGATCGGCATTTTGAACTGATCCGCTATTTGAAAGACGAATCGATTATCGCTTCAATGGGGCACACAGATGCCGACTCCGCATTACTGTCGGAGGCTGCGAAAGCAGGCGCGAGCCATATGACTCATCTTTACAACGCGATGAGTCCGTTTCATCACCGAGAGCCCGGAGTGATCGGAACGGCGCTTGCCCATGATGGATTTGTGACAGAGCTTATTGCCGACGGCATCCACTCCCATCCTTTAGCAGCAAAGCTGGCTTTTTTGGCAAAAGGCAGCAGCAAGCTCATTTTAATTACTGATTCAATGAGGGCGAAAGGCCTGAAAGACGGTGTATACGAGTTCGGCGGCCAAAGTGTGACGGTAAGAGGAAAAACAGCTCTTCTTTCAGATGGAACACTTGCCGGTTCAATCCTCAAAATGAACGAAGGCGCACGGCATATGCGTGAGTTTACAAATTGTTCTTGGACGGATATAGCTAATATAACTTCTGCAAACGCGGCCAAACAGCTGGGCATCTTTGACCGTAAAGGCAGTGTGACAGAGGGAAAAGATGCGGATCTTGTGGTTGTCAGCAGCGATTGCGAGGTCATTCTCACCATCTGCCGCGGAAACATTGCATTTATATCCAAGGAGGCTGACCAGATATGAAACTAATGGAATGTCAAACATATGAAGAGCTAAGCCAAAAAGCAGCCAAAATAACGGCAGACACGATCACGGAAAAACCTGGCGCCGTTCTCGGTTTAGCGACAGGCGGCACACCCGAAGGCACGTATCGCGAGCTGATCCGCCTGCACCAAACTGAGAACCTCTCATTTCAAAACGTCACTACGGTTAATTTGGATGAATACGCCGGACTTTCAAGTGATGACCCGAACAGCTATCACTTCTATATGAATCATCGTTTTTTTCAGCATATTGACAGTCAGCCGAGCCGGCATTTTATTCCCAATGGAAATGCAGACGATCTGGAAGCCGAATGCGGGCGGTACGAACAATTAATCGAATCTCTCGGCGGCACTGACATTCAGCTTCTCGGCATCGGCCGGAACGGACATATCGGCTTTAACGAACCGGGAACGCCTTTCAAGTCGCGAACACACATTGTGACATTAAATGAACAAACCCGTCAGGCGAATGCCAGATATTTTTCTTCAATAGACAGTGTGCCGAAAAAAGCGCTCACAATGGGCATACAGACGATTCTCTCAAGCAAACGCATTCTGCTGCTTATTTCCGGCGAAAACAAGGCAGCAGCTGTGAAAAAGCTGTTAGAAGGAGACATAAGCGAAGATTTCCCCGCGTCTGCTTTGCACCTGCATTCCGATGTTACGGTTTTAATAGATCGTGAAGCAGCGGCATTAAGGCCTTGAAAGGAACATGCTGACTTATGAATATCGATAAACAATCGCCCATTCCGATTTATTATCAAATTATGGAGCAATTAAAAGCCCAAATGAAGAGCGGAGAGTTGCAGCCGGATATGCCTCTTCCCTCCGAGCGTGAATATGCCGAACAATTCGGAATCAGCCGGATGACGGTTCGACAGGCGCTTTCTAATTTAGTCAATGAAGGCTTTCTCTATCGCCTCAAAGGTCGAGGCACCTTTGTCAGCAAGCCAAAAATGGAACAAGCACTACAAGGGCTGACAAGCTTTACGGAGGATATGAAAAGCCGTGGGATGACACCCGGCAGCAGGCTCCTTCATTATCAGCTTATTGATTCAACGGAGGAGCTCGCCGCTATATTAGGCTGTGGGCACCCCTCCCTTATCCATAAAATCACTCGGGTGCGGCTGGCAAATGATATTCCGATGGCGATTGAATCCTCGCATATTCCGTTTGAGCTTGCGGGTGAGTTAAACGAATCGCATTTTCAGTCGTCAATTTACGAGCATATTGAAAAGTACAACCGCATACCGATTTCCCGCGCAAAACAGGAGCTTGAACCAAGCGCTGCAACATCGGATGAAGCAAGCATTCTCGGCATTCAAAAGGGGGCGCCTGTCCTCTTAATCAAACGAACAACGTATTTACAGAACGGAACTGCTTTTGAACATGCAAAATCTGTATACAGGGGCGACCGTTATACATTTGTCCATTACATGGATCGACTTTCATAAAAAAATCTCCAACCCTTTTTAAGGATTGGAGACATGGCGAAAATCTAACTGGTCTGGAGCCGGACGATATGTCTCTTCTTTCGTTTTGAACTTCCAGATCGGTGATTTCGTTTTGCCGTTAAAACTGTCTTCCACAATGGTGTACCAATAATAAACAGAGTGCGGCTCAAGATGATCCCAGCGGAATTCAGCAGTATCCCCGCTCTTCACTTGCTCCCGTTTTCCAAGCTCTTCATTGGTATATACATTACATTCAAAATAATCGGTTTCCACCTTTTTGATCCTCGGCTTCAAATCAAGCGAAAGAGAAAACTCATCCTTGTTTCCGTAGGTATCCGTATCATAGTAGTTCTTATCATGTAAATACGGAGAGTACGTCGACACATGCACCATATCATTCGCCTGGTCAAATTGCAGCAAACGTAAATATCCTTGTCCGCCTTCCGGTCCGCCCTGATAATCGGCCAGCATTTGATGCACGAGGCGATCCGGCTTTCCATCACCATCATCATCAAGCTCATCAGTTTTTCTCATCGCACTATGATAATGCCCGCTCAACACCATCACGACATTCGGATTCGGCTTAACCACTTTTTTGAATATTTTCTCTCCGATCGGGCTTCTGTTTCCGCTGACCAGCAAATACTCATGAAAAGCTAAAACAGCCATCCGGTCAGGGTGCTTCTTCAGTACCTGATTCATCCACGCGATGTCTTCATCGGTAATGCCCCACCCCATGTACAGCATGATATAATCATTGCCGTTGCTCGAAATCAAGTCATAATGTCCGCGGTTATTTTTATAGGAACCGCCATAATGCAATTTTTTATCAAAACGGTGGCTGCCAAAGTATTTGCCAAACGCCCTGTAGGAGCCGTCCTTATGCCCGACATCGTGGTTGCCAGCCAGCACGCCGTATGGAATTCCGTTCTTATCCAGAACAGACATTGACCGATCAGCGTTTTTCCACTGTCTGATATCGGCAGAATCATCTACAATATCACCCGTGTGAAACACATATTTGACATTGAGCCGCTTTTGATTATTTTTGATCCATGCGGTCTGTTTATCAAAAATATGCGGATAGCTTTCGGCGTAATACTGTGTATCAGACATCCAGACAAATGTATACATATCCTTCGCTGGAGGAATTTCATCCTGGACAATCACATTCATCTTCGACTGCCGTACAAAATCTGAGACGATCACAGACGCCTTCAGCGTAAACGGTTTGTCATCCTTGGCAACGCAGCTGTCAACCGTCTGCCACTCGTTTGTCCGATAATTCCAAGTATACATCGTCACCTTTCTCCCCGATAAAGAACTCCCCTGCCAGACCGCTTCCGCCAAGTCATTCTCATCAACTGACGGATCAACCGTCACTTCAAAGCGATGATAAGGGAAAAGCTCCTTCTTTTCTGTCGATACTGTTTTTTTGTCAGCGGCTGATACCCGCTCCAATTCTTGATTCGTAAACGGGGTCTCACTTTCCGGCACAAAGCTTTTCGGCGGTTCAGTCAGTGACGCGTGCTTGAATATTTTCACATTGTTTCGCGCTGTATATTGAAATCCTCTATAAAAAGCGACATTCATGGCGTCATTCGTCGGGTCCTTCACCCGTACAGAAAGCTTTGCCCTATGTGTATCGGCTTCGCTGTCTATGACCTCCGGCTGATCCGGATGCTCCCGTTCTGTTTTAAACGTCCGCTCTATGACCGTTTTATTGCCCGCGAGGTCCGTTGCTGTCACTTTTAGAGAATGTTTTCCCGGCGATAGTTCAGAAGATGACGTATGGTATGGGAGTGTAATGCTTTCACCATCTAAAGACGCCTCCACTTCCTCAATTTTGCTCCATTTGTCATACATATCCGCCTGCAGGATGAGGTTACCTTTGTACGTTTGTCCCTCGGTGATATTCGGCTCGATGTGGGGCCCTGAATTATCTACCCGCACAACCAAGCTTACATTTTCCTTGCCGTCGCTTGCTTGAATATGGTGAGCACCTTCAGATAGCTTTGACGTATCCCACTCCAGCAGCTGTGACGTAAACAAGCCGTCAGGCAGATTGAATTGAAATTGCCAGCTTTTTTTCGAGCGCTGATTATCCCCAATAAAGAGTTCCTTCTCAGGAGAAACCCTCGGATCCCTGATAACCGTCCCATCCGATAACACCAATCGGGCGTTTTTGACTAAGAAATCATCACGGTTTTCAGCCGTATCAAATGGAGACACCTTCGAACCTGAACGTATGGTAATACGCTGTAGCTGCTTTCCTTTCCGAAGCAGCGTTTCTGGCAATGGAACAGAATAGGTGCGGTATTTATTTGTCGTATCATCAAACACCTTTAGCACTTTGCCTTCCATTGTGACTGCGTTTTTAAAGTAGAGATTTGTTTTTCTCGTATCGAACGCAAAATACACTTCTTTTTCCATAGCAGGCTCTGGCACTTGTTTTTTTCCGTCAATCCATAGCTTAATGCTGCCAGTGTGCCCGTCTGTTGTCGCTTTGAGGAACTGGGTTCCCGACAGCGTGTCTCTGTTTTCAATGTTCATACGCAAACCGTGCGATTTGCTTGTTTGTTTAATATCAATCATTTTGACCGGCGTTTTCGCTTCATTGCTCCCGTCCCCAGCCGCCACGTAATACTCAAGCTGATCCTTCCCGATCAGTTCAGGCGAATACACAATATAATGGTAGAGATTGTCGTTGCGGTCTTTTTCAGCGAGAATGCGCTTAAACGGTTTATTTTCATCTGTCCGATAGTAAAAGGCCGCAGTTTTCACAAGATTGCGGTCCCGAATGTCAGCCCGCAGCTCAATGCTTTCAGCAGGACGGACAGGCTTACGGTCAGTCAAATCCTCAATAACCGGTTTTTCTTTATCAAGCTTGATTTTTCGTTTCTGCTCGGGCACCTGCGCCTGTAATACAGTTCCGGGAGACGGATTCTTTTCTCCGATTGAAATATTGAGAAGTTCTGCGGTTCCGTCAAGCGGATATTTGTAAAGCACAGACGAGAGCCGGCGAAGCGCATGTTTCCGATAATGCGCAACCGAGATATCTTTTCCTGTATTCGTTGATATCACAACTGCCCGCGGCCTGGTATTGGCCATGCCCTCTGTCTCTTCTATCACCGCCAGATTTTTCCCTTCCGTTAATTGTGTCTGGTAATATCGATTGAAATCCCCCGCCGTCAATTCTGGATGACCGGCAGGCTTCAGCCAAACCACAAACGTTTCGCCGGATGGAATCGTGATCCTTTCTTCAGGTCTCCAAATCAGATCCGAATCAGGCCCTTCTTTCGGATAGCGGTAACGGATATGATAGTCTTTAAAATCAATCGTTCTGTCAGTCGTATTGTAAATCTCAATAAATTCATAACCATCTGCACGTCCCGTATTCTTTGTATCAACCGCCAGCTCTGTAATCAGAAGCTCCGGAATATGGGCAAGATCCGCTTGATAGCCTTCAAGCTTCAGTTTTTTTGTCCCCGACTCGGCCCGCTGCTTCCCATTCGAAATCACAATGTAATACTCAAGCTCGCTGTTCCAAATCAATCGTTTTGGAATTTGCGCCAAAAACTTGTGAATCGCTCCGGGTGTCGGGTCCATCGGCACCATTTTGTAGCCCAGCTCATTACTTTGTTTATAAAAAAGAAAGGCAGAAAATGCTTGATACTCATTGTCACGCACTTGAGCCTCAATCATCAGATTGCTTTTCATTTCAGCTTTCACATCGATTTGAGGAGGATTTTCAAGCAAGGGTATGTAATGAGGCGTTTGGAATGGTTCCTGTTTTGTAACAGGGAAAACTTTCGGTTCATGATGGCCGCCAGACAAAACTGAAAGAAAAGACAAAAATAAAGAAGCGATAACTGTGTATTTCCTCATTAAAGCACCTCCCTTTTCATGTATTTTGCGTCTGAACAGGGAAGCTTATGAGTTCATTTTTGTGCAAAAAGAACAAAAAAGCGTCTATCTCTTGAAAATCCCACTATTAACCAGTAAAATAGGAATAGTTAACCAGTTAACAATTAAATCAGAGAGGCAGATTGATGAACAACAGCATACATGATGAATTATTTCAAGCGATACAACAATTCGCATTTAAAAGGGATAAACGCGTCTTGCAAAAGGTGCAAATACCGTCCAGCGATATGTCCTCAGAACATCTTGGTCACCTCAAAAAAGACTGGACATTGACCCAGCTTCATATTGTTTCCTGCATACACACCAGCCAAAATGTGAATAACAGCTTTCTGGCATCCCGCTTACATATCTCAAAAGCAGCTATTTCAAAAGCGGTTCAAGCTTTGTTGAAACACAATATCGTCACAGTGAAAAAAAAGCCCGGCAATAAAAAAGAAACTTTTTATACGTTAACTGAAAGCGGCAGAGAACTGGCGGCATTCCATGAACAGCTTCATGAAAAAGCTAAGGAGCAGTACAAGCGGCTCTTCAATGAATTTTCAATTGATGATTTAAAAACAGTGACTGCGTTTTTCAACTTATGGGTAAAACATATGTAAAAAAAGCCTCGCCCGCATGGGAGAGACCTTTGAATCTTATTAAACTCTGTCAAACGTAATATGAAGTGAAACGGGTCCGCGTGTATACAAACCGGACTCAGCATAACGAAAACCTTCCTCTAATCGGATATTCCGCATGCTATCCAGTACAATATTGGCTACAATCTCGATTTCGGTTTTGGCAAAAGCTGCTCCTACACAGTTATGGATGCCGGATCCGAAAGCGAGATGCCGGGCGGCACCGCTAAAAGCGCTCTTGATGCCGAGGTCTTCCCGATGAATATTAAATACGTCAGGATGTTCAAACGCTTCGGGGTCCCGGTTAGCTGCTCCGATCATACAAAAAACAATCGTATCTTTTTTGATTTCTATACCGCCGACCGCCGTATCTTGGGACAGCTGCCGCGGAATCAGCTGAACCGGCGGTTTATAACGCAACGTCTCCGCGATGGCTCTTGACACTAACGAACGGTCAGCCAAAACATCATTCATCTGCTCAGGATTGTTGAGCAAATGATAGATCATCAGCGCCAGCGTCTTATCCGCCGGTTCCGTTGCCGCTAACAGCACATTGAGAATCAGGGCCAGTATATCCTTGTCCGACATCGCCATGCCTTCATATTCAGAAGTACATAGGATAGAAATTAAATCTGATCCCGGATTGAGGCGGCGTTCTTCGATGACAGGCATCAAGTATTGGGAAAGCTGTTCGCTGCACCATAAAGAATGCGCTCGCGCTTCAGGAGTCTGAGAGATACTCGTAATAAAATCGGCAACTCCGCTGTGCCACTCGGCGATTTTTTCATGATCTCTTTTATCCAGCCCGAGCATGTCCATCGTGACACACACGGCAAACGTCTTTCCAAAATCATTGACGAGATCGATTCTCCCTTTTTCAAGATAAGGAGCTAACAAGTTTTCTGCATTTTGTTTAATCAATGGTGACAGATGATCCAATGCGTCCCCGACAAAGCTTCTCACTACAATTCTTCTTTTTGCGGAGTGTTCTTTTCCATGCATTTGGGCGAGCACAGGGCCGCGCATGACCGGTTCAGCACGCTCAACAAGTGATTTCGTCGTAAAGATATCCGGATGCTGAAGGATATAGCGGACATCGTGATAGCGGCTGATAAAATAGCTGTCTATCGACTCTTCATAATGAACAGGATCTTCCTCCCGCAGCTGTGAAAAATAAGCATATGGATTTTCTTGAAATTGATCAGAAAGCACACTAAACAATTTAATGGATTGACTCATGTTTACTCCCCCTATCATCCTTCAGATGTAATCCGTGATTCAGAAAGCATCTGCTCCATTTCCTGCACAATGAGATATCCTTGGTTCGGCCGCATACGAATAGAAAATTCATGATTACTGATCTGCTCACCCAGCTTCCATGGACGATGATAAGCAAGGAGCGTCTCTTCCACCTCTAAAATATCCGGTGCTCCAATAAAAAACGGCATCTCTGCTATGACATATTCCACAGCAAGATTCAGCATATCCTCACTGACTTCTTCCATCATCAAGCTGATGCCGCGCGCACGCCCGATCATCGCCTCACGAGACATGTCCAAACAAGCCTCCCGAAAATGAGGCTGTTCAAAAAACGCATGTTCAACTTCTTGTCTCATCAGCTGGTAGGCTTTGTTTTCCGTGAAATCAGAAAATGTATGAATCGCCTTCGGGTCCCCGCCATGAGCTGCAAGAGCCCTTTCTGCAAACCTTCTGTTTCGCGATACCTCTTTCCTTACTTTTCGTTCCGCCTTGCCTCTGGGAGTTCCGAGCGCTTCAAGAAGATTAGCCGCCTCATGCCCCGCAAGCAAAACAGAAACACTCTTAAATTCAGCGGTTGCCCAACCAATCAATCTGTAAATATAATCCTCAGAAAATCTGCTGTTAAACGGGCTGATACCCACTAAAACATGCCGGCGCCGTTCAAATATTTCTCTGCAGTTTTGTGTCAGAGACTCAGCAGTAAAATCTGCCGGCTTTTTTTCCGTCACCATTTCAGTCATCTCATTCACCCCTAAAAACTTATCCCGCTTTAAGTCTTCACCCTCAAACATGGGATGGAACAACTGGTACAACTGAACAAGACGAATGGCAGGCAGCACTTAAAGTTTCCAAGTGAATTTTGTTCAGATTTCAACTTCTTTTTGGATTCATTACAATGTACACCTAATAAATGTTTACTAGTAAACATTAGTTATTTTATCCCTTATTTTTCCTTCCGTCAATACAATCAGTACCCAAATAATTGAAAATAAATGTTAATGTCACATTTTTCACACACTTTTTACACTTATATTTAGCATGACTAACAGCAAATAAAGTTTAAACACCAGCAATTGACAACGAAAACAAGAAAAGATAAAATTGAATCGTTCACCAGTAAACAATATTATTATTATTTCTTTGTAAACTATAATTTCTAAGAAAGAAGGTTGCCTATGTCTAATTTGACAAAGCAGATGATATACGACATATACGTGAGACTGCTGCACCTTAATGAACAAAAAGCGAACACTTCACTTCAGCAGTTTTTTAAGGAGGCCGCAGAAAAGGATGTGATGGATGTTCCTAAAAACATGACAAGCATTCATGTCATTGACTGTATCGGCCGGCATGAACCCATTAACAACGCGGGAATCGCCAGAAAAATGAATTTATCGAAGGCAAATGTAACGAAAATCAGCACAAAACTGATTAAGGAAGAATTCATTAACAGCTATCAGCTGACAGATAACAAGAAAGAAGTGTATTTCAAGTTAACTCGTAAAGGCAGACGGATTTTCGACTTGCATGAGAAACTGCATAAAAAAAAGGAACTGGCTTTTTACCAATTCCTCGATTCATTCTCACAAGATGAGCAAAATGCTGTATTAAAATTTTTAGAGAACCTGACGTCTTCACTTGAAGCAGAACAAACCAACGAGACTCCGGATAAACCTGTAAAGTAAACAAAAAGGCGGTGTACACAATGGCTCAAACGAAATCAAAGGCGGTATTGATCTTATATATTGTTTGCTTCAGTGCATTTTTTGCGTCTTTAAGCCAAAACATTTATTCACCTATTATCCCGATTATTAAAGAATCGTTCCACGTTTCCGCAGCAATGGTCAATCTGTCAGTCTCAGTCTTTATGATTGTGACAGCGATTATGCAAATTATATTAGGGACCATCATCGATTTTAAAGGCGCGCGGTTTGTATTGATTGCCGGTATTCTGGCAACGGCAGCCGCCAGCATCGGCTGTGCGGTGACCACTGACTTTACTTTGTTTCTGATATTCAGAATGATACAGGCAGCCGGGTCCGCAGCACTGCCTCTTATTGCTGCCACAACGATCGGACAGCTTTTTACAGGCAGGGAACGCGGAAGTGCCATGGGAACGTATCAAATGCTCCTTTCCGCCGCGCCGGCTATCGCACCTGTCCTCGGGGGATTGATCGGCGGAGCAGCCGGGTACGAAGGGATCTTCTGGATGCTTACGGCCATCTCTGTCATTATGCTGGCGGCAAACAGCATGATCTTTCCCAAAGATTCTCCCGCTGGTTCTAAGCAGCAAACTAAGGGCAATGTTTTTACCCATTACAAATCAATATTTACAAACCGAACAGGAAACGTCATTTTAACCTTAAGCTTTTTCCTCTTTTTCATTTATTTTGCAGTGATCGTCTACCTCCCGATATTACTGACGGAGCATTATCATATTGATGTGAGCATTGCAGGGCTGTTGTATTTGCCACTGGCGCTAAGTACAATCGCAGGTACGTTTCTATTTAAAAGAATACAGGCAAAAGTCACGCTGAACACCTTGTTTATCGGCAGCAATGTGATAGCGGCCTGCAGTATCATTTTGTTCGCCGTTACACATTCCGTTTCTCTCATTCTCATGGCACTCACACTGGCATTGTTTGGCATCTCAATGGGGGTCATCCCTCCCTTGTACTCCACAATGATCACCAATGAATTTGAACACAACAGAGGGAGCGCCATCGGAATGTTTAACTTTATCAGATACACAGGCATGGCGGCAGGTCCGATGATATCTGCCTATCTGCTCACAATGATGCCGTCTGCCATGTCGTTTGGCCTCTTAGGCCTTATATTTGCCGCATTGAGCTTTTGCCTTCTGCCGCAACTGTATCCGCCGCAAAAGCGCATGAAGCAAAAAAAGCACCACATGTAAAAAGCTGCCCTTTGATGGCAGCTTTTTTTATTTCTTTTGCAGAGGTTCTAAAATGCCTTTTTGAATCAGCAAATGGAACACCGATAGGATAACGGATGCCCATATCGCTGTGCCGAAGCCGCCAATTTGAAAACTGTCACCCATAATGGACGCGGTCATCATAAGCGTGATGGCGTTAATCACAAACAAGAAGAGACCAAACGTCACCATGGTGACTGGCAGTGTGAAGATAATCAACAGCGGTTTAATCAGCACGTTTAAGATCGATAATATGAGGCTGGCGATAACCGCTGCCCCGATGCTGCTGACATGGATGGAGTCAATATATCCATCAATGACGATTAATAACAATGCATTGACTAAAATGCTGACTGCCCATTTTACCATGTCATTTCATTTCCCTTTCTGACGGGACGACAAAAATCCAAATGATATATATCAGCAAAACAGGGAAAACACTTGTCATAACAGCTAAAATGACAGTTATGACTCTGAGGAGTGATGCGTCCCAATTAAAATATTCCGCGAGACCGCCGATGACACCGGCCATTTTTTTGTTTTTCTCTGAACGATAAAGCCTATTCATTCGATCACCTCTGTGAGTACTTTAGTTTGATGGCGCCTGTTAATGATTCTGAGAAGACGGTGATGTTTTGATCATGTGCCTGATTTGAAGTGAACATCATTTCTTTTTGAATGGTATCATTTTTTTCTTTCAGCATCTCAACATCCATTAATTCATGAGACAGCGAACCAAGATTGCTTTTCAGCTCTGCCTTCACGGCAAGATCGTCTGGAATCGCAAGCTCCACATTTCCAGTCGTCGTTTTTGCATAAATGGAGCGGCAATCCGATTCTGTTACGTTCATCGCAATATTTCCGTTAAAGCTTTGAACGTCAATCGATTCGCTTCTCCCGCGGAGATCGATCAATCCGTTAATGGTTTCCGCTTCTATCGTGCCGCAGTTGTGGCTTGCAAGCTTAATTTGCCCGTTGGCCGTTTCCGCTGTGGCTTTTTCAGCTGTTAAATGCGAGAACGACAGCACGCCGTTTGTCGTTTTCGCCGAGAACTCTTTTACATGTAAATGTTCCCCTCTGACCGGACCATTAAACAGCTTCACCCGAATCTTATCATACTCCTTCTGAGGAATATATAAAGTCACATTGGTTTTCATCGTTTTCTTCTCAGTACGGATAAAAAATTTATTTCCTTTGATTTCACATTCAATATGCTGAAGAAATGCATGTCTCGCCGCATCCTGGCTGTCAGCGCGATATACCTTCGCTTGACATTCCGCTCTGATATCCTCATCATCCCAAGGAACGATATTCACACTGCCGTTGGCGATTTGCAGGTCAACACTGGAAAGGGCAGTATCTTTAAATTGAAAAATGTGCTGAACATCATACGCATGGCCAAAGTTCAAATCAAGATCAACTTCCTTGACCTTTTTCACCGCAGAATCAATCCAGTCAAACAGCTTGGCTCCTAAAGACGGCTTGCCGCTTTCTTTTTTTGCTGCTGTAAACGGCTCTTCCTCATCATGTACATAAACTGAGAGCGCTGTGATTTTTTCTTCTTTTTCCTTGTAGTCGCTGTCAAGCTTTTCAATCAGTGTCAAAGCCTCTTGTGCTGTCAGTTTCCCTTCTTCCACAAGCTTAAGGATTCGTTCCTTTTCTTGCTTCATTGCGATCTCCTCCCCATTGTCTACTTATGCTGCGCGCAACACCTTAATACCCTGAATCACATTCCAAATCATAATGCCAATGACAACTAAGAAATAAATAACCGCTCCCCCAATGATCACAAATACAGGCAGCAGGCTGTCCCCATCAAACGCAATGGCTCCGCCCAGAAAAGCGATAAAAAGGACCAGCCAGCCAGCAAAAGGAACGATGTGAGAAATAAGAGAACGTATCGCATGGCGTTTTGTTTCTCTCTCATCTACAACAAAATAAGCGACAATCGGCACAATGATCGGCGCGATGAACACACTGAAATAACAAAGTGATGCAATAATAGCTTGATTACGGTTCAAATCATTCCACAC
The DNA here is from genome assembly GCF_036765155.1 of Bacillus sp. 0102A. Taxonomy (NCBI): domain Bacteria; kingdom Bacillati; phylum Bacillota; class Bacilli; order Caryophanales; family Bacillaceae; genus Bacillus; species Bacillus sp. 0102A. The sequence continues at coordinate 323,859 of NZ_JBAIZW010000003.1, read as the reverse complement.
TCCTATAGTGAATTACCCATGACAAAAGGTCAGGGACGTTTTACTTATTCATACGTTTAAAACCTCTTCAGGTTTCACATTCATTCTTTAGACATGCTCCGATTTACGGAAATTGGATTTTAAAAAGTTTTAGAAGTAGAATCTTAGAGCTGTACCGATTACAATATGTAAAAAGCTTACGGCAATCAAGGAGGCTGGACAAGCAATGGATAAAGATCCCAGTGACTATACAGTAACACAAGAATCGGTGTTAAAGCTGATTCATGAACAAAAACGAATGAATCGTGAAATGATCGCTGAGCTTGAACAGATTCACGGGCCTCTTCCGATCTCTCACGATATTCAATATATAAAAGTGCTGCTCGACAGCAGCAATACGCATATTGTTCAAGATTTAATGAGTGTAAGCAGGCAGTTGTATAAGAAGACGTTGTAATGGCAGAAAAAGCTGCAAATGATTATAACTGAAACAAAGAAAGGTTAGATGACAATATCTTGCCTTTTTTATTTTGAAGAAACAAGTGATTTCCCTGATCGTCACACAATGATTATAACAAAAATAGCCTGCCGGCATATCCAAAGAATGGACACTGCCGGCAAGCTGTGACTACCAGAAAGAACGATAGCCGTTCAGAAATTAACGTAATAATTGAAGTACGTTTTGCGGCTGTTGGTTCGCTTGAGCAAGCATCGCTTGAGAAGCTTGAGAAAGAATGTTGTTCTTTGTGAACTCGCTCATCTCTTTCGCCATGTCAACGTCACGGATACGAGACTCAGCAGCTGTCAGGTTTTCACCAGAAGCGCCTAAGTTGTTGATTGTGTGCTCAAGACGGTTTTGTACCGCACCTAATTCAGAACGTTGTTTTGAAACTGTGTTGATTGCTCCATCAACGATAGCCAATTGGTCATTAAAACCGCCATCTTCGCTAGCCTTAATAGTTTCAAAATTTTTCACATTGATATCTTGTACAGATTTTCCAGAAACAAGAGCACCGCTTGTTTCATCAACTTTTCCGATTGCTTTAGCACTCATATCTTCAATGTGTACAGATAGCTGCTGACCGCCATTTGCACCAATTTGGAATGTGAGCTCTTTTCCATCAGTAGAATTGAAATCTCCATTAAGAAGTTTCTTACCGTTAAACTCGGTACGGTCAGAGATACCGTTAGCGTTAGTTCCGCCACCAAGTTCCTCAACTAAGGAATCAATCTCGTCTTGAATAGCGCCAAGATCTGTAGTATCTTGAGTACCTGTGTTTCCTGCTTGAACAACTAGTTCACGGACACGCTGAAGGATTGAGTGAGTTTCAGTCAATGCACCCTCAGCTGTTTGGATAAGAGAGATTCCATCTTGAGAGTTTTTAGAAGCCATTTCTAAACCTCTGATTTGTCCTCTCATTTTTTCAGAGATCGCAAGACCTGCTGCGTCATCCCCCGCACGGTTGATACGAAGACCTGAAGAAAGCTTCTCCATGTTTTTTGAGCTTGCATTGTTGTTTGAAGACAAACGGTTCAGTGTGTTAAGCGCTGCGATATTGTGGTTAATTCTCATGTGTAAAATACCTCCATGTGTATATGTTTTTGAAATCAAAGACTTCCTTTTCTTCGATTTCTGGCGCACTGTGATTCCAGTAAAGCTTCTGGCTGTTATGTAGATCCTTCATAAAGGATACCTTCAAATCCCTTCATATAAAGGGCCTTTTTGCTTAATATGGAATACTTTGCACGACCATCAATCCATATATCGGCAGTTTTTTGTAAATGTTTAGGCGTTTTCCCAAAGAAATTTTACCCATTTGAAAAAGTGCTTCTAAATGATCGCAAAACTTTTTTCTTTTCTCGTTAAACTATAAAGGAAGCTTGCCTGCTAAGCCCAATCATGGACTTGCTGACAAGCTCCCTCTGAAAAGAATATTGTTAAGATGTAGCCGTTTTTTTAGCTTCCAAGAGCGTTTTCATGCGTTTTTTGTCTCGCTCTATAACAGGCTTCAAATAGCGGCCTGTATATGATTCTTCGACTTCCGTGATTTCCTCAGGCGTTCCCGACGCAACAATGGTTCCGCCTCCGGCTCCGCCCTCCGGCCCCAGATCCACAATATAATCCGCCGTCTTAATGATATCAAGATTATGCTCAATGACGAGTACTGTATCTCCGTTGTCCACCAAACGCTGAAGCACGACAAGGAGTCTGGCGATATCGTCGACGTGCAGACCTGTCGTCGGCTCATCTAAAATGTAAAGCGTTCGCCCTGTTGACCGTTTGTGCAGCTCAGATGCAAGCTTCACGCGCTGCGCTTCTCCGCCCGACAAGGTTGTCGCTGGCTGGCCGAGCGTGATATAACCTAAGCCGACATCATAAAGGGTTTGGAGCTTACGCTTGATTTTCGGGATATTTTCAAAGAAAGCAAGAGCGTCTTCAACCGTCATATCAAGCACATCTGAGATGCTTTTTCCTTTGTACGTCACTTCAAGCGTTTCCCGGTTGTAGCGTTTACCGTGACATACCTCGCATGGAACGTACACGTCAGGAAGGAAATGCATTTCAATTTTAATAATTCCGTCGCCGCGGCACGCTTCACATCTCCCGCCCTTCACGTTAAAGCTGAAACGGCCTTTTTTATAGCCGCGGACTTTCGCTTCATTTGTCTGCGCGAATACATCGCGAATGTCGTCAAACACACCGGTGTATGTCGCGGGATTGGATCTCGGCGTTCTTCCGATTGGCGCCTGGTCAATGTCTATGACTTTGTCTAGGTGATCCAAGCCTTTAATCTCTTTATGGCTGCCCGGCTTCGCTTTTGCTTTATGGAGCTTTTGCGCCAACGCCTTGTGTAAAATTTCATTGACGAGTGTGCTCTTTCCTGAGCCAGAAACCCCTGTAACCGCTGTGAACGTTCCTAGCGGAAACTTGGCATTCGCCTTTTTCAGGTTGTTTTCTGTAGCGCCTTTAATCTCAATAAAACGTCCGTCCGGCTTTCTTCTTTCAGAAGGCAATGGGATGAACTTTTTCCCAGATAAATAGCTGCCCGTTAATGAGTTTGGATCTTCCATCACTTCATCCGGCGTACCCGCAGCTGTCACCTGTCCGCCGTGGATGCCGGCGCCGGGTCCAATATCAATTAAATAATCCGCTGCCATCATCGTGTCCTCATCGTGTTCGACAACAATCAGCGTGTTCCCAAGGTCTCTCATATTTTTCAGGGCGCTGATCAAGCGGTCGTTATCACGCTGATGCAGGCCGATAGACGGCTCGTCTAAAATATAAAGCACACCCGATAAGCGCGAACCAATTTGAGTGGCCAGCCTGATACGCTGCGCCTCTCCTCCGGACAATGTTCCCGCTGCCCTGCTCAGTGTCAGGTAATCAAGGCCGACTTTGTCCAGAAAGCTTAAACGCTCCACAATTTCACGCAAGATTAAATTGGCAATCTGCATATCCTTCTCAGAAAGGGTAAGGCCTTTGAAGAAAGTAAGTGCGTCTCCGACAGACAGCTTGGTAATTTTTCCGATATGGCGTCCGTCAATCAGCACGGCAAGCGCCTCTTTCTTTAACCGATAGCCTTTGCACGTTGGACAAGACTTCTGAGACATATACTGCTCCATTTGTTCACGAATGTAATCGGAGCTTGTCTCCTTATAGCGTCTTTCAATATTTCGCAACACGCCTTCAAATTGAATTTCGCCTTCACGTATTTGCCCAAAATCATTTTCATAACGGAAATAAATCAGGTCGTCTCCGCTGCCGTACAGCACTTTATCCAGCTGCTGCTTCGGCAGATCTTTTACAGGCACGTCCATATCAATGCCGTAGTGGGTGCAGACCGCCTCAAGCAGCTGCGGATAATATTGTGAGCTGATCGGTGTCCAAGGGGCGACCGCATTCTCCTTCAATGACAAATCTTGATTGGGGATGACGAGATCCGCATCCACTTCAAGCTTCATTCCGAGACCGTCACACGTCGGACAAGCTCCGAACGGGCTGTTGAATGAAAACAGCCGCGGCTCAAGCTCGCCGATTGAAAATCCGCAGTGCGGGCAGGCGTGATGCTCACTAAACATCAGCTCTTCCTCACCGATGACATCAATCATAACCCGTCCTTCACCTAAACGGAGCGCCGTTTCCAATGAATCTGACAGACGGGCCGCCACGCCTTCTTTCACCACAATCCGGTCAATGACAACCTCAATCGAATGCTTTTTATTCTTTTCTAATTCAATATCATCAGAAAGCTCGGCCATTTCGCCGTCAATTCTGACTCTGACATAGCCTTGTTTTCTAATCTGGTCAAGCACTTTGACATGAGCGCCTTTCCGGCCAGAGACAATCGGGGCCAGCACCTGAAGCTTCGTCCGTTCCGGGTATTCCAGAATTCTGTCGACCATTTGCTCGATGGTTTGCGATGTAATCTCAATTCCGTGTTCCGGACAATGAGGCTTTCCTACTCTCGCATACAAAAGACGCAGATAATCATAAATCTCAGTTACCGTACCGACAGTTGACCTCGGGTTGCGGCTCGTTGTTTTCTGATCGATGCTGATGGCGGGAGACAGCCCCTCAATTGCATCAACATCCGGCTTATCCATTTGCCCTAAAAACTGGCGGGCATAGGCAGACAGCGACTCAACATACCTTCTCTGTCCTTCTGCATATATGGTGTCAAAGGCCAGGGAGGATTTCCCTGATCCGGACAAACCCGTAACAACAACAAGCTGATCTCTTGGAATCGTTACGTCTATATTTTTCAAATTATGCGCCCTTGCTCCCTTCACCTCTATCCGATCCATAGCCATATGTTCATCATCCTTCCGCTTTTAGCTCTAAAAGTAAATCGCGAAGCTCCGCGGCTCTTTCAAAGTCAAGCGCCTTGGCGGCTTCTTTCATTTCGTGCTCCATCTGTTCAACGACTTTCTGGCGTTCTTTCTTCGTCATTTTCGACAGCTTCGGCGCGGCTTTTGTTTTGTATTCGGCTTTATCCTCAGCTGCTGCTGTGGCACGAATGACATCGCGAATTTCTTTATTTATGGTTTTCGGCGTAATGCCGTGCTCTTCGTTAAAACGCTTCTGTTGCTCGCGGCGGCGTTTTGTTTCATTCATAGCAATTTCCATAGACTTCGTCATTTTATCTGCGTACATAATGACGCGGCCTTCAGAGTTTCTCGCTGCCCGTCCGATGGTCTGAATCAGAGAACGCTCCGAACGAAGGAAGCCTTCCTTATCGGCATCCAAAATCGCAACGAGAGATACTTCGGGAATATCGAGGCCTTCCCTCAGCAGGTTGATGCCGACAAGCACATCATGCTTCCCAAGGCGCAGGTCGCGGATAATTTCAATCCGTTCAAGCGTCTTAATCTCTGAATGCAAATAGTTTATTTTAATGCCAATTTCCTTCAGATAATCCGTCAGGTCCTCTGACATTTTCTTCGTCAAGGTTGTCACGAGCACCCGTTCATCCCGTTCGACTCTTGCTTGAATTTCGCCGATCAAGTCATCAATCTGGCCTTCAATCGGACGCACATCAATAAGCGGGTCAAGAAGCCCCGTCGGACGGATGATCTGCTCGATCATTTCATCCGTATGCTCAATCTCATACGGTCCTGGCGTTGCTGATACATACACGATGTTGTGCATGTGCTTTTCAAACTCTTCAAAACGGAGCGGACGGTTATCAAGTGCTGACGGAAGACGGAAGCCGTGATCCACGAGCACCTGTTTCCGTGCCTGGTCCCCATTAAACATGCCGCGCACCTGAGGAATCGTCACATGCGACTCATCTACCACGATCATAAAATCGTCAGGGAAATAATCAAGAAGCGTATACGGCGTTGAACCCGGAGGCCGAAGCGTCAAATGTCTTGAATAGTTCTCAATGCCGGAGCAGAAACCCATTTCCCGCATCATCTCAAGATCATATCTTGTCCGCTGCTCTAAACGCTGCGCTTCAAGCAACTTGCCATTTTCGTGCATGACCTTCAGCTGCTCCTCAAGCTCCTTCTCGATATTTTGAATCGCTTTCTCCATTTTCTCGGCCCGCGTTACGAAGTGGGACGCCGGGAAAATCGCAACATGATCACGGTCACCGAGAATTTCTCCTGTCAGGGCGTCCACTTCCCTGATCCGTTCGATTTCATCACCGAAAAATTCAACCCTGATACAATGTTCATCACGAGAGGCAGGGAAGATTTCCACTACATCTCCGCGCACACGAAAGGTCCCGCGCTGAAAGTCGATATCATTGCGGGCATATTGGATGTCTACAAGTTTTCTGAGCAGCTCATTTCTCTCAATTTCCATTTCAGGCCGCAGTGACACGACCATTTCCCGGTATTCTTCAGGCGAACCGAGACCGTATATACAAGACACACTTGCGATAATAATGACATCTCTCCGCTCAAACAGAGACGATGTGGCGGAGTGTCTCAATTTATCAATTTCATCATTAATACTTGCGTCTTTCTCTATAAACGTATCCGTTTGAGGCACATACGCCTCCGGCTGATAATAATCATAATAGCTTACAAAATACTCGACAGCATTGTTCGGAAAAAATTCCTTGAACTCACTGTAAAGCTGTCCGGCGAGAGTTTTGTTATGGGCAATCACGAGAGTCGGCTTATTGACTTCTTTAATCAAATTGGACACTGTAAATGTTTTACCCGTTCCTGTCGCACCCAGCAGAGTCTGATGCTTCTTGCCCTCCTGAATTCCTTTTACAAGTTTTTCAATGGCTTTCGGCTGATCTCCCTGGGGCTGGTATTTCGAGACTAACTCAAAGCGATCTTTCACAAAATAAGCCTCCGTTTCTTTAACGAAATCTTCCTATAGATATAGTAACACAATGGAATGTAAAATCACTAAAAATACGAACTAAAGTTCGGTGGTTTTTTATTTCCAGCTGTTTTCATGTATAAAAAACCTGCTTTTAAAACGTAAAAGCAGGAATTCGTCGTTATATTCATTATGTCCGTTTTACTCTTCTTTTTTCTCGGCAGTTTTTTTGGCCATGTACAGTCCGCCAGCCACAAGAGACACAACATCCAATCCTACAATAAAATACGTTTCTGTATAGCCTTTTAAATAAGAGGCAAACAGCAATGCAGCTGTCAGAGCGATCGCCACATAATGATTAAAAGTGACTCTTGAAAAAAGGACAACAAGCATAAAAGGGAAAAACAATGCAAAAACGGCTTTTGTAATCAACAAAAACCCTCCTCAGGGATTCTTCATCTGATCTGATTATAGTAAAAAATGAAGAATCGGACAATCGTGCGATCGTTCCCTCTTTCTACACCATACCCTTTTTCAGGCGACATCAATCACCATCTTTGCACTTTGCCCCGGCCGACAGAAGCATTTGCGGCACTTTTGTATGAAGGGCATTAAGCCTCAGCTTGATTTGCAGCCCGCCGCCAGAGGCAGCACAATTCCGAGAAGAAATAGGCGGACAGCACTAGTTAAGCTAAATTTTTCATAATATTTTATTTAGGACTTTCTGCTTTTGACATCATTTTCCTGAAAATCTACAATTGAGCGATAGTGTTCACTATCATTTTTTGACCACAGGCTCCGTCATAAAAGACTAGAGAGAAAAAAAGGAAGGAAAGAGGGGTTTCAAATATGTATTCTTTTTTATTTCGCCAAGCAGAAGCGTCCAGCCAGCTGGCTGGCGCAAAAGGCATGAATTTAATTAAACTGACCAAACACGGGCTTCCTGTTCCGGACGGGTTTATCATTCAGACGAATGCGCTCACCCGTTTTATGGAGGATAACCAGCTTCATGAGACTAGCAAAAGCATCGAAAACAAGATCATCGCCGGAACATTTTCTGAGGAACTGAAACATGAGCTGACAAGTTCCTTTTACAAGTTAAGAGAATCATATCGCTCCGTTGCCGTTCGCTCTTCGTCTGCCTCGGAAGATTTAGAAGGCGCTTCATTCGCGGGGCAATATGAAACCTATTTAAATATCAAAACAGAGGAAGAGTTTCTAGCTAAAGTGAAAGAATGCTGGGCTTCATTTTTCTCCTGCCGAGTCAGCAGTTATAAGAAAAAAATGAACAACCAGATCGCAGAGCCGTTAATGGGAGTTGTCGTTCAGGGCCTGATCGATTCAGACGTATCAGGTGTAATTTTCAGCCGCAATCCTGTTACCCATGATGATAGAGAGTTATTAATCAGCGCCAGCTATGGTTTGGGGGAAGCTGTTGTATCAGGAAGTGTCACCCCAGACACATTTATAGTCAATAAATCTTCGTTTGAGATTCAGAAAGAAATAGGTGCCAAGGAAATCTACATAGAGTCCGCGGCAGAAGGAATTGCTGAAAGAGAAACGAGCGAAGACATGCGCAGCCGTTTTTGCCTTACAGATGAACAAGTGTTTGAACTGACTGAAATCACAAAAAAAACCGAAGACCTGTACGGGTATCCAGTCGATCTAGAATTCGGAATCGCAGATCATCAAGTATACCTTCTGCAGGCTCGCCCGATTACAACAATTGAACAGGACGAAAAAGCGGCAGAGGAAAAACGCAGCTTTATGATTACAGACACTGATATGGATGATTTCTGGATCAATATGGAGTCAAATATTGAAGGTCCGGTAAGTCCGTTATTTTCATCATTCATTGTACCAGCCATGGAATACGGCTTGAAGAAAAACATGCAAAAATTTCCGCTCGGCGCAGTTGCAGAAGAAGTGAAGCTTTATCGCGGGCACATTTACTCCAAAAACAAAGGCGGGCAACAGCCTGATGAGGACTGCGGCAAAGAGATTTTTCCGATATTAACAGAGCGTATGTATGACATCATCAACCACACATACCTTCCATTTTATGAGACGCTGGATCAGCTCGCACAAACTGATCATACTGCTGAAAGCGCACTTGATGCTTTTCGGAAATTAAAAGCCTTTTATCTCACGGCTTATGATGAGCATTTCAATATTGTTTTCCCACAAATGCTTCTGACAAAAAAATTGCAAGCGATGTACCAGCACATTCAAGGCGAGTCCGAAACCGCTCATTTTTACGAGATGCTGACAGGCAAAATGAACAAATCACTGGAAACTGACCGCTGCCTGTGGCTCTATTCCGTTAAAGTGCAGGAAAACCCGAATCTGCTGTTCATTTTTGAAAACACTGAGCCGGAACAGCTTCAGGAAAAATTGGAACAAACTGATGAGGGCAGACACTTCCTGAGTAACATCCATGAATTTTTACAGGATTACGGGTGGAGGTCTGTAAAGAGCCATGATCTGATTGAACAGATCTGGGCAGAAAATCCGTATTTTGCTCTGGCCAATATTCAAAATTACGTCCGCAATGGCTATCATTTTGACAATGAATTTCAGAAAACGAAAGAAAAACGAGAGAAATTATACCATGACTTCTTGAAAAACATAGAGGATCCCAATTTTCAACAAGAATTCAACCGTTATTATCAGTGGACGCTGAACGCTGCAAATATAATGGATGACCACCACTTTTATATTGACGCCATGCTGGATGCCAAGGCGAGGGTCTTTTTGCTGAAGGTAGGTGAGTTACTGGCGGAAAACGGTGTCATTCAAGATCGGGAAGACCTTTGGTTCTTATATGATGATGAAGTGGAAAACGCGCTACTTCACCCTGTATCCCTGCAAGAAAAGGCTGAAAAACGCAGACAGGCCTTTCACGAGTATGAGCTTGCCAAAGCCCCTGCCTACCTCGGTACTCCGACAAAAGAACAGCTCAAAGTCGCTGAAGAAATTGTCGGCGCTGTGATAGAGGATGAAAAAAACACGGAGGAGCATATCTTTGGCATAGCGGCATCAAGCGGCATGGCAACAGGTCCGGTCAAAATGATTCGGGACGCCAGTGAATTTTCTCAATTCGCTTCTGGTGAAGTGCTCGTTTGCAAAATGACCACACCGCTATGGACCAGCCTGTTTCAAGACGCCAAAGCGGTTATTACAGATACTGGCGGCATTTTGTCTCACGCTGCGATTATCGCTCGCGAATACGGCATTCCCGCCGTTCTCGGCACACGCACTGCAACAGAAAGACTTCGAGACGGAGACATCATTACTGTTGACGGGAGCAGCGGCAAAATCACAGTTGTCAGCCGGGCCTGACGCCTTCTCCCCTCTTTCTTATACAAGCGGGGCAGGTGTATACTTGTCCTGCCAGTATATTCGCGAGGTGAAACGTATTGAGACCGACAAACAAGAGAATCCTTGACGCTGCCATGCAGCTGCTCGTCAAAAAAGGATATCGCGCAACGACTACAAAAGAAATCGCAGAAAAAGCAAATGTCAGTGAAGCGACGATTTTCAGGAATTTTAAAAACAAACAGGGGCTAGTCGAGGCTTTGCTTTCTCAGCCTTCTCCAAACAGGAGCCGCATTTTGGAGCAAACAGAAGGCGATTTGCACAAAGATCTGCTGCATATCGGAACCTGTCTCTTGGAGGAGCTCGAACATAGAAAAGATTTGATTAAAATCAGCTTTCGTGAACCGGCCATGTTTCAGGATGTCATCAACCACGTAACTGAATATCCCCAATCTATGAAACAGCTATTGGTTGATTATCTCAAAGTAATGGGTGAAAAAGGGGTTATTCAGACAGGAAATGAAGCGGAGCATGCGGACGTGTTCATGTCGCTCATTTTCGGTTATTTTATTCACCGCCTCCATTTAGGAGACCGGGTGATTTCAATGCCTCAGGAAAAAATGCTGGAGCATAGCACTGCTTTATTTGTCAAAGGAATCTCTCGATGAACTCCTTGGCATAACAAAAAGGAGGATCCCAATGAGTTCAAGAAAAGAATGGGCGCTGATCGTCTCGTTATTATTGGGGGCCATCCTGGTTCCCATTAACTCAACGATGATCGCGGTCGCGCTCTCATCTATATCCCATACGTATAACGAGTCCATCACAAGCATCACCTGGGTGGTTACCGTTTATCTAATCATAATGGCAGTCACACAGCCGATCGCTGGAAAACTCGGTGACATGTACGGCAACAAAACAATGTATTTATGGGGCGTCGGTCTATTTCTTATCGCATCTCTAGGCTGCGCCCTCTCACCGAGCCTGCTGCTGCTGATTGTCTTTCGGGCATTGCAGGCTGTCGGCGGCGCACTGCTTACGCCAAACAGCATTGCCATTATCCGTCACGTTGTTTCTGAAAAACGCCTTCCGAAAGTATTTGGATTTTTCGGGCTTGGCGCGGGACTTGGAGCAGCACTCGGGCCTTTCATCGGCTCTATGCTGATTGACAGCTTCAGCTGGCATTCGATTTTTTGGGTCAACATCCCGTTTCTCGCCATTGCTTTATTTACGGCATTAATCATGTTCCCTCAATATAAAGAAAATAAATCTGAAGCGCCGCTGGATATTATCGGGTCTGTCTTGCTTGCAGGCAGTATCGTTTCAATTATCCTGCTGACGAAAAATGAGGCTTCATGGGGCTATGCGGTATACAGTGTATTGATACTTCTTTTTGTGCCGCTTTTTTTCAGAAGAGAAAAACGCACACAGCACCCAATCATCGATTTTACACTGTTTAAAAGCTCAACCTTTACAAATGCCAATCTATCAGTCTTGTTGAGCAATCTAATGATGTATGCCATCTTATTGATTATGCCATTATTCATGACGAACCAATTTGGGCTTAATACGTCTAACAGCGGCATGGCGCTTTCTGTATTTTCGATCTTTATGTCGGCGAGCAACTGGGCGGGCGCACAGCTCCATCACAAATGGGGAGCAAAGAAAATCATTTTTCTTTCATTTGCCATGATGGCTGGAGCCAATTTATTATTTATACTGTTAAGCAGCTCGCATTCCGTCTTGTTCCTCATGCTCTCTCTTATCCTGGGCGGGCTGGCGTCCGGAGTCGGACTGACCAGCATGCAGGTGTCATCGCTTGCCACAGTAGATCCTGGCATGTCAGGAGCGGCGTCCGGAATTTTCTCGACCTTCCGTTATTTCGGAAGCATCATTTCATCAGCCTTAATCGGTCTGATATCGGGATATCACACCCTATTTATCATTCTCTTTGCTGTGTCCATCATTGGCGTTTTTGTTTCATTAGGCATCAAATCTGATGAAACAGCACGGTTGGAGAAAAACTCAGCGTAATTCAAAACAGCCCGGCACCGCATCTTCTTGCGGTGCCGGGCTGTCTTTTACGACCCAGACAAAGCAGCTGCTTCGTCTTCACGTTCATCCTTTACGAAAAGGATACCTAATTCATGATGTTCTCCCTCATAAGAAGCTCGCTGATCAAAACGAATTTCCCCGTTCAAACCGATAATTTCAAGCTTCACATACGCACGGTTATGCTGGAGCGCTTCATAAAAATCGGATACATTCTTAACGGGTATGCCATTAACCTTCGTAATGATTTCCCCAATTTTCAATTCCAGATCCTCAGCAGGCGTATTTGGTATAATACCAAGCACCATTAAGCCTTGATCACGTTTTGAGAAATAAAACGGAGCCGCATTATCGTTCACTCTTTGTTTAATGGACAGAAAAACACGCCCTAACAAAGCTGTGATGACGGCGGCACCTGCAAGCGGCGTCCACAGTAAGCTCGCTGCACCGAGGGCTGTGACGGCAAGACCGAGAATGCAAATGCGTTTCGCTGTGATCCTTATGCTCGTTTCAGGCAGCGACCCCTGCACCCGTTGCCCAAACCCGACAAAATAAGGAATCCATAGAAAATGGAATGACCCGCCGGGAACAGTAAACACTGGCCACCAGCTGAGGTGCGATTCTAATCCGTTCCCTGGCACGAGAAGGAACAGCGGCAAAAGCCATATCCGGTTTGCCAGTTGCTGGCCGATCGGCAAACCGCGGCTGCTCACGACAAGTGCCGGTGATGTTCTCATATGTGCAGAGCGATAAGCTACTACTCCTTCAATGATAACCAACAAGCCCAAAAACACAGCCATAGCCGGCCAAACGACCGCAAACCCTTGCGGAAATCTCTCTAGAAAAGGTTCCGCTTGATTCATTTGCAGTCCAAAACCTATCAGCATACTCACACTGACGATATATGCAGCAGACATCCAGTTGGCGCGAAGAGTGAGCGCTGCCGCCGCAGTGATAACGGCAATAATTGCAAGTACACCGAGAGGAATCGAGATGCCGAGTCCGCCTAAAACAACTGACAAAAGGAGTCCGGGAATCACTCCCTTTGTATAAGTGAATTTTAGATCATCATAAATATCCGCTATTTTTGTATGAAAGGTTCTTCGTTCCCGTTTGATTCTCACATAGCCGAAAGCAAGGCTTATGATGATAAAAAACCAGAAAAGCGGGTGTAAGAAGAACAGGCCCGCACTTTTTAACAGTTCAAATCCCCATTGAACAGACACTATCTTTTTCACCGCCTCAAGCCAAACATGTTACTCATATTCTATCAAATATTAAATGGCTTGGATATCCTCAGGATGGTTTATCCCTCCTGCGTCATCCACAGCGTGACATTCGATAGTGAAAAATCCTTTAAATAATGGTTCACATCCACATCCAATAAACCGCTGATCAGGTGCATCGACCTTTTGATATCTGTCAGATTGATTCCTAATCGCTTATGATTTTTCATTAAATAATTAAAATAATGTTTGGCACACTCTTCATCGATTTCATTTACTGTTTCGACATTGGTGTAATTGACCAAATACCTGCTGAACAGCATAAGAAGACTTAGTGCTTTTGTAGCCGAAAATGTTACATCTTGTGTTCTGTCTTTTAATTGTTCCACTAATTCATAATATTTTTTTTCACGCACAATACTTGCCCTCTTCAATTGTGAACCCCCATTTTCTTTATACAGATAAGCACGGGCCAGTATAAGCAGCAGTACTGGAGTGCTAACAAGCATTCTCGCTAACGTTACTCTTTAAATACCTGTCGTTCAGCTGCCTTAAACCTGATTACTGTTCTTTTTAGAACCTTCTTATATTGTATGAAGTAAACAAAGACTAGGCAACTTGCAAAAGTTTCATTTTAAATACATATTATCTCGTTAGAAAGTCTCTCTCTTCTATTGATATCGGGTAATACAAGTCCTTTATAAATGTTTATTTGTGAAAATTTTTTTATTTCTTGTTAAAAACTCATTTTTTATGTGACTTATGATTCACTTTCTCGTTAAGTATAAAGAAATAGGAGATGGAACACCATCTCCTTTAATTGACAAATAATGATTTCAGCGCTGTTTGGAGCTGCAAATCATTTTTTTCATCGGATTTTTTCTTTTCTATCTGCTGATTTAATGACTCTGCAGTACGCGTGTCGATTACGCCCGTTTTATCCAGCTTGTTTTGTTCCTGAAAGGCCATAACCGCTTTTTTCATATCTTTGCTGAAATAGCCATCTTCACGTCCCGGATCAAAGCTGAGACCTTTTAATAAAACCTGAGCATGCTTGACGTCCTCATTGTTCATATCCGCTTTAAGCGGCTCCTTCAGCTGCAAGGGGCCTGCGGAAAAATAATCAGGCTGCTTAATGGCAATGGTCGGCTCAATTCCTTTCTTATGAATCCAATTTCCCTTTGGCGTCAGCCACTTGTAAAGGGTTAATTTAATGTTGCTGCCGTCTCCCATCGGAACAGCCTGCTGAACCGTTCCCTTACCAAAAGACGTATCGCCTACAACATCATAATGGGCCGCTTCTTTTAATGCGCCGGCAAGAATTTCTGATGCGGAGGCACTCCCTTTATCCGTGATCACATTGACAGGATACGCTTTTTTACGGGTCAATGTTGAAAAATAACGTTTTTTATCTCCATTACGTTCAGCAATCTGAATATACGGCTGATCCTTTGTGACGAAGTGTTTAAGAATTTCTTCTACACTTTGCAGATAACCGCCCGGGTTGCCGCGTACATCAATGACAAGGCCTTCAATTCCTTTTTTCTCAAGGTCGCCCAGCGCTTTTGCGAAGTCCTCCGCGGTATGCTCTGAAAAAGTAGAGATGGCGATATGGCCGACAGAATGCCCTTGTACTTTTTTCTCTGAAGCAAAAACCGTTTCGAGCGGAATTTCAGCTCTCTTGATCCGGAATGACAACTGCTTCTTCGTCCCCGGCCGCTGAATCTTCATTGAAACGCTGGAGCCTTTCTTTCCTCTTATTTTTAGGACAGCTTGGTTTAAATCCTTACCGGCCATTGATTCTCCATTGATGCTGATAATTTCATCATTGGGCTTGAGTCCGGCTTTCTCCGCCGGCGATTGCTTAAATGGAGAAACAATAATAATTTTGCCGTCTTCCATACCAACCTCAGCTCCGATGCCTTCAAACGAGGAATCAAGAGAATCAGAAAATTGCTTAGCCGTCTGCTTGTCCATGTAGACAGAATAAGGATCATTTAGCGTTGACAGCATTCCTTGGATGGCTCCCTCGAGCAGCTTTTCTCTATCAACTTTTTCTACGTACTCATTCGAAATTAACTCATACGCTTTTTCGATTTTGTCCATGGCCTTATCCCGTTCAGAGTCAGCTTGTGCGGTCGCAGGAACAGCTGCAGTCTGGGGCTTATCCATCTCAAGCAGGTTCATTCCCGCATATACACCGGCACCTCCGAAGAGCATGCTCCCCGCTGCAATCACAGCCATTATTTTTTGATTCATCCTATACTCCTCCTGTATGCCAGACTGTCTTTATCAAAACCTAGAGATAGTATATGTAAAGGATGGAGATTTCATGTAATCATAGAAGAAAAAGAAGGCAAAAGAAAAGCCGCCCCGGAAGTGGGACAGCTTTTTTTCTTTATACTCGCAGAAACTTGCGGATGGAAGTCAGACTTCCCCATACCCCAATCACTGCGCCGATTGCAACCAGCACTAACGAAACTTGGAATACAAATGGGTTATAAGGAAGAAGAGAGACAAATGATCCTTGAACTTTCGGAACAACCCATCCGATGACGTATTGATAAGTGCTCAGCACCAATGCGATCGGAATCACTGAGCCGAATACACCAAGCAGCAATCCTTCAAGGAAAAACGGCCAGCGGATAAACCAGTTCGTCGCGCCGACAAGCTTCATGATTTCAATTTCTTTTCTTCTTGCGAAAATTGTAATTTTAATGGTATTGGAAATTAAGAACATCGCCGTAAATACCAAGCCGATAATTAACGCGATTCCGATGTTGCGGGAAACGCCAACCACTTTAAACAAACGACTGACCTCTTCTTTTCCGTAAGTGACTTTATAGACATGATCCATTTTTTCAATCTTTTTAGCCACGTTCGGCGTATCATGCGGATCTGTCGTTTTGATGACAAACGCATCATTAAGCGGGTTTTCCTGATCCTGCATTGTGAGGGATTCTCCGCTGTCACCAAAGCTGTCAACCAGCTGGTCAAGCTCTTTTTCTTTTGATGAAAAATTGACGCTCTGAATGCCCTTTAGTTCTTTAATATCGTTCTGCAGCTTGTCCTGCGCCTTCTGATCTGCAGTCAGATCAACCAAAACTTTGATTTCGACTTGTTTTTCAGCATTCGAAGCCATGTTATTCAAATTCAGCATAATCACTAAAAACACGCCGACTAAAATCAGCGTAACGGTTACAGCACTAATGGATGCAAACGTCATCCATGTGTTTCTCCCGAGAGATTTAAAACTCTCACGCAAGTGGCGCCCGAGAATTTTAATCATATGAACCATACTCCCCTCTTGACTCATCACGCACAATGATACCATCTTCGATTGCAATGACACGTTTCTTAATGGTGTTTACGATTTCTTTATTATGTGTCGCCATCACGACTGTTGTCCCGCGGTTATTAATTTCCTCGAGCGTCTTCATGACTTCCCAGGACGTATCCGGATCAAGGTTTCCTGTAGGTTCATCAGCAATGACAACATCAGGGTTGTTCACAATTGATCTGGCAATCGAAACACGCTGCTGCTCCCCGCCTGAAAGCTGGTCAGGAAATTGTCTCGCTTTATGCTTCAGCTGAACAAGATCAAGCACTTCAAGCACCCGTTTCTTAATGATAGACGGCTGTTCTCCAATTACTTCAAGGGCAAACGCCACATTTTCAAAAACAGTAAGTTTCGGCAGAAGCTTAAAATCTTGGAAGACAACACCTATTTTACGGCGCACAAAAGGAATCTCTTTTTCTTTAATGGTAGCAAGATCTTTATGATTAATTAAAATCTGTCCTTTTGTCGGTTTTTCTTCTCTGTATATCATTTTAATAAAAGTAGATTTACCCGCTCCGCTCGGACCGACAACATAAACAAACTCGCCCGGATGAATGGCAACAGACACCCCATTGAGCGCTTTTACGCCATTCTGATAGGCTTTGTATACTTCCTTCATTTCTATCATGAAATCACCTAATCTTTTATATCATTTTATCTATCACACGGTCATACTCTTCGAATGCATTCGACAATTTATGACTCATTCATTTGTAAAAAGACGAAAAATCTGAAAGTTTCATTTTTCAACACACTTCATTATACGTCAAATTTAGACATAATACTATTACAGTTTCTTTTCATTCAAATTGTCATGGCATAAAAAAAATCCTTGCCTGCACTGAGGCAAAGATTTTCTCAACTTACTTTTTTTCTGACAGCCATTTGGCAATAACAGCGGCTTCGGTATCATCTACAAGCCCCTTCGGCATATTGCCGCGTCCGTTTTTAATAATGCTTTCAATTTTGTCTTCATCGTATTTGCCTCCGACCTCTTGGAGATTAGGCCCTGACATACCTTCTAAATCCTTGCCGTGGCAGCCTACGCAACTTTGCTGATATAATTCTTCCCCTTCAGATGCAGAGGCTTCAGTCTTGCTGCCGGTGTCTGTCTTCTCTTCTTTTGCATCATTTGAACCGCAGGCAGCCAACAGAACAGAAAGCGCAAATACAAGCATTAGTATCGATAACTTTGATTTCATGTTGAGAAGCACAACTCCTTTACGATCTCTTCCATATTATAACCTCGTTTAAGCGCGTTTGAAACCCTCGCCCAGTACCTCACTTGCATCCGCCACAATCACAAAAGCTGACTCATCAATCTGTTTGACGATTTGTTTCAATTTGGTGAATTCAGTTTGCCCAACTACGCACATTAAAATCGGACGGTCATCGTCAGTATATCCGCCGACCGCGGAAATTCTCGTCACGCCTCTGTCAATCTTCTGTAAAACGGCTTCCTTGACTGCCTGCTCCTGCTTTGTAATAATGAGCGCCATTTTTGAACGATTAAAGCCGACTTGAACGACATCAATTGTTTTGCTGGACACAAAGACGCCAAGCATAGCATACAAGCCTTGCTCAATATTAAATACCATCATAGCCGTAACGACAATCAATCCGTCAATGATGGCAAGGCACGTTCCCAATGACAGACCGGAGTACTTATGAATGATCTGCGCAGCCAAGGCCGTTCCTCCCGTCGACCCTTTCCCTAAATACACGATGCCAATTCCGACACCGATACCGACGCCGCCAAAAATCGCCGCTAAGAGCTCATGATGGGTGGCGGGCTGAATATCTCTTGTCAAAAACACAACAAGCGGCAAAAAAACAGAACCCGCAAGCGTCTTAAGCCCAAATTTTCCGCCGAGTAAAATGACACCGGCAATAAATAAAGGAATATTAATAATCCACTGTACATACGCTGCTTCAAAACCATACGACTGCAAAATCGTGCTGATTCCGCTGACACCGCCGGCAGCAATCTTGTTTGGAAGCAAAAATACATTAAAGGACACACCTGTAATCGCTGCTCCTATCAGTATGTATACATAATCCCGCAAAACCCGAAGTGTTTGATTCCGATCCATTGTATATCCTCCGTTTCTTCCAATGCTCTCCGATAGCATTTTAATCCTTCCCTGACCAGATGTAAATAACACCCAAATAAAGTGGTAATATGCTAAAGCATCAGTGGAATCAAGGATATAAAAGAATGAAAAAACACACCTGCGTACATCAGGTGTGTTTTTCTGCTTATGAAAGCTTAGAACGCAGGTAGGCATCAATAAATGTGTCAATGTCTCCGTCCATTACCGCTTGAACGTTCCCCATTTCTGTATTGGTGCGATGGTCTTTTACCATAGAATACGGATGGAATACGTAAGAGCGGATTTGGCTGCCCCAGCCGATTTCTTTTTGTTCACCGCGAATTTCATCCAACTCTGCCTGCTGTTCTTCAATTCTGCGCTGATACAGCTTGGCCTTCAGCATCTTCATGGCTCTTTCACGGTTTTTAATTTGTGAGCGCTCCGTTTGGCACGTCACAACCACATTCGTCGGCAAGTGAGTAATCCGAACGGCTGAATCGGTCGTATTGACGTGCTGTCCGCCCGCTCCGCTTGCGCGATACGTATCAACTTTAATATCCTCCGTACGGATATCAATATCGATCTCATCGTTAAATTCAGGCATGATTTCACATGAAACGAAAGACGTGTGGCGGCGGCCTGATGAATCAAACGGCGAAATCCGCACGAGACGATGGACGCCTTTTTCTGCTTTGAGATAACCGTAAGCGTTGTGTCCTTTAATCAGTAATGTGACTGATTTAATTCCCGCCTCATCACCTGGAAGGTAATCGAGCGTTTCCACCTTAAAGCCGCGGCGTTCTCCCCATCTGGTATACATTCTAAGAAGCATAGAGCCCCAGTCCTGTGACTCTGTACCGCCAGCACCAGGGTGCAATTCTAAAATCGCGTTATTTTTATCATACGGCTCACTGAGAAGAAGCTGAAGCTCAAACTCATTGAACTCTTTTGTTAATGATTTTAGTTCTTTTTCAAGCTCAAGGTGCAGGTCTGGATCCGGCTCTTCTTTCAAAAGATCATGAGTCATTTGCAATTCCTCATGGGAGTCACTCAATTTTTTATATGAATTGACATAATCCTTTAAACCGTTTGCTTCATTTATGACAGTTTGGGCTTTCTGCTGATCATTCCAGAATTCCGGATCAGACATCTGTTCATCTAGCTCAGCAATGCGGTCCTCCTTTGATTCGAGGTCAAAGAGACCCCCTAAAGTCCGCTAAACGAGAAGCCATATTTTCGAGTTCTGCTCTGATTTCTGATAATTCCATTCCATTCACCTCATTAAAAGATCCGCAGGCGCCTGCTGGCGCCGCGGTCTAACCTTGCCCGAACGAACTATTCAGCCCGGCCGCAGCAATTTTTATATTTTTTTCCGCTTCCGCAGTGGCATGGGGCATTTCGGCCGATATCAACCACTTTGCGAACCGGTGCTTTTTTTGCTTTTTTGTTATCGTCGCCTTCTTGCTGCTGATGAGCCGTTGTCTGGCCCTGTACAACCTCTTCACGCTCCAGATTGTTTTCAATCTCAGCTTTCATCACAAATTTTGCGACCTCGTCCTCGATCGATTCAATCATATGCTCAAACATCGCAAAGCCTTCCATTTGATACTCACGAAGCGGATTTGTCTGCGCATAAGCTCGAAGGTGAATCCCTTGGCGAAGCTGATCCATTGCGTCGATGTGATCCATCCATTTTGAATCAACGGCGCGAAGGACGATGACTTTTTCGAATTCACGCATTTGCTCTTCGCCGAATTTCTCTTCTTTTTCATTATATTTGGTCATGATGCGATCCATAATGAGCTCATGCATTTCATCCGGCTCTTTCCCGAAGATATCGCTCTTCTCTAGCTTGCCTTCATCAAGATAAGTCGTGTTGACAAGCTCAACAAGACCGTCAAGCTTCCACTCCTCAGGAAGCTCTTCTCTTGGCGTATAGGCTGCAATTGCACGTTCGAGAGAAGACTTGATCATATTCTCAACGATTTCACGCAGGTTTTCAGAGTCAATGACTTCAAAGCGTTGCTTATAAATGACCTCACGCTGCTGGCGGAGAACGTCATCATATTGCAGGAGCTGTTTACGTGAATCGAAGTTATTGCCTTCGACGCGTTTTTGTGACGATTCAACCGCGCGGGATACCATTTTACTTTGAATTGGAGTAGAGTCGTCCATGCCGAAACGGTCAAGCATCGCCATTGTCCGCTCAGCTCCGAATCTGCGCATCAATTCATCTTCCATAGAAAGATAAAATTGGGTAATCCCCGGGTCTCCCTGACGTCCAGAACGCCCTCGCAGCTGATTGTCAATCCGGCGTGATTCATGTCGTTCCGTTCCGACAACAGCAAGACCGCCAAGCTCTTTTACGCCTTCGCCAAGCTTAATGTCCGTTCCGCGTCCCGCCATGTTTGTCGCAATTGTAATTGCTCCTTTTTGGCCGGCCTCTTCAATAATCTGCGCTTCACGTTCATGGTTTTTGGCGTTTAACACTTGATGCGGAATTCCTTTGTTTTTGAGCAGCTTAGAAATCAGTTCAGACGTTTCAACCGCAACCGTACCGACAAGAACAGGCTGTCCCGTCATGTAACGCTGTGCGACATCCTCCGCAACCGCCTTAAACTTTCCTTCCATCGAACGGTAAATTAAATCCGGACGGTCGTCACGGACAACAGGCTTGTTAGTAGGGATCGTGACAACCTGCATGTTATATATGTTGCGGAATTCTTCTTCCTCTGTCTTAGCCGTACCTGTCATACCGGCAAGCTTCTCATACATCCGGAAGTAGTTTTGGAACGTAATTGTCGCCAAGGTCATGCTTTCGTTCTGAATTTCAAGCCCTTCCTTCGCTTCAATCGCTTGGTGAAGACCTTCGCTGTAGCGGCGGCCTTTCATCAGGCGCCCCGTAAACGAATCAACAATAACAACCTGATCGTCTTCCACAACGTAGTCAACGTCCTTCTGCATCGCAGCGTGTGCTTTTAGGGACTGGTTGATATGGTGGTTGAGCGCGACATGTTTCACATCAAACAGGTTATCAATGCCGAACGCTTTTTCCGCCTTCGTCATTCCTTCCTCAGTCAGCTGTACACCTTTTGTTTTGATATCATACG
Organism: Bacillus sp. 0102A; assembly: GCF_036765155.1. Lineage (NCBI taxonomy): Bacteria > Bacillati > Bacillota > Bacilli > Caryophanales > Bacillaceae > Bacillus > Bacillus sp. 0102A. The sequence goes on along the minus strand of NZ_JBAIZW010000003.1, from coordinate 301,954 downwards.
TATAATCCTTCTCTGCTTTTAACGTGCGGACAAAAGCATTTGCCTGTACGTACAGCTTAGTGGATTTTGCAGCTTGTCCAGAAATGATAAGCGGCGTTCTCGCTTCATCAATTAAAATAGAGTCAACTTCATCTATTACCGCAAAATGAAGCGGGCGCTGAACCATCTGCTCTTTATAAAGAACCATATTGTCACGCAAATAGTCGAAGCCAAGCTCGTTGTTTGTGGAGTAAGTAATGTCTGCGGCATAAGCTTCCCGCTTTTCGTCTTTTGACAATGAGTTTAAATTCAATCCGACGGTCAAACCGAGAAACTCGAAAATTTCCCCCATTTGCTCAGCATCACGGCTCGCCAAGTATTCGTTGACAGTCACGATATGCACGCCTTTACCTGTTAACGCATTTAAATAAACAGGCAGAGTAGACGTTAACGTTTTCCCTTCCCCTGTTTTCATTTCCGCGATATTTCCGTCATGAAGCGCCACGCCCCCCATGAGCTGGACTTTGAACGGAAACATGCCGGTTACGCGGCGCGAAGCTTCCCGAACAACGGCAAATGCTTCAACAAGAAGATCATCGGTTGTCGCCCCTTTTTCAAGGCGCTCTTTAAATTCAATCGTTTTATGTTTCAGATCATCGTCAGAGAGATTTTCATAGTCTCCGCGAATCGCATCAATATCGTTAGCTACTTTTTCGTATCTATTCAGCGTACGTTTTGTTGGATCAAACATTTTATTTAAAATCCCAAGCATTTATAACGCTCCTCTATCTTCACATGCCTGATTTGCAGGCATGTATAAATAATTTACTAGCCCATGTATACCTCTCATTATCATATCATACCTTGTGTTATTTCCAAAGAATTTGCAAATAAGAAAAAGCAAAAACCTTCCGTGTAGATCACGGAAGGCTGCGCTTCATTATTCAGTCGGTTCAATCAAGCCATATTTCCCATCATTTCTGCGGTATACGACATTTGTAAGGTTTGTTTCTGCATTGGTGAAAACAAAGAAATTATGGCCGAGCATATTCATTTGCAAGATCGCTTCTTCACTATCCATCGGCTTTAAATTAAAGCGTTTCTGACGGACAATGTCCAAGCTATCCTCATCTTCTATTTCATCCTGAACCGCAATATCTGTATCAGAACCGAGACCATTCGCTAATAGATATTTCGGAGGGCCCTGCTCACGGAATTTGCGGTTTACTTTCGTTTTATGCTTACGGATTTGACGTTCCAGTTTGTTTGTTGCGAGATCAATTGCGTTGTACATATCCTCGTTATGCACCTCGGACCGAAGCACCAGATCTGTCATCGGAATTGTAACCTCAACTTTAGACTCCTTGTCATTGTAAAACTTCAAGTTGACGTTCACATCGGCATTCACGTTATGGTCAAAATAACGCTCCAGCTTGCCGATCTTCTTCTCGACATGATCCTTCAACGCGGGTGTCACTTCAATATTTTCTCCTCTGATGTTATAGTTCATCAAAGAACGCCTCCCTTTTATTAAGGATATGTATCTATTTCTCCTTTACCCTTCACAATTCCTGCTGAAACGTAAACTTTTTGTGAAAATTCAGTGAACTTTGTCGAATTGTGTTTTATATGCTGTTGTTATTGGCGGTTCGGAGGTATATGTATATGCTGATTGTAAGAAACAAATACCTCACCCTCGCCTAATTGATTACAAAGGGCTCCATACATTGATGAATGGACAGCATCCATTGTCTATAGTGAATCAGAAAATGTTCTTTTAAATACTCGAAAAACTCATGAGAGGGAAAAGAGAAAGAAACCAATTGATCAAACTCCGCAAAAATTTCGTCAAATGCTTTAATACTACATTCAGCACATCCCGTATTCATAATAAAAAGAAGGGTTGAATGTGATGAATCCAAATAAAAAAAGGCTTGGATCAGATCTTGGTAGATCCGATCCCCTTCTGTTTTTGATAAATTTTGTTCAGCCTCTATCAAATAACACAGCCCTTCTTCAATGGTAAAAAGAAGATGATAATAAGCTGATAAAAGCGTATAATCTTCAATGCTCTTCACGGCACTCACCTATTTACGCTTGTCATAATATCTGCCGTCTATCGTGATGTTGTTATAAGGATTTAAATACGTCGTATGCATCGTCCGTTTTCTTTTCACTTGCTGCAGCTCGTCTGCGATCGACTGCTTCAGTCTTTCCATTTCCTTCACAATAAGCTGATCCCATGTCAGGACAAGCCTCATCTGCTTTTTTTCCTCTTCTGAAAGCGGCAGAGATATCTTCTGAATAAGTTCAGACCGTTTAGCCACAAAGTTTTCAATCTGCGCTAAAAGTTCATCGCTTTCGGGCGTATCTTGTATGTGCGACAGCATACTATTCGTCTCAATGTATAGTTGATCTATGTTATTCATGCCATCCCGCCTGATCCGTGCCGATCCTTCCGTTCAGTTTGAATGGCTTGTTTCCATGCATCGCGAAAATCTGTTACATAGCCCTCAACCTCAGCCAGCATGCTCGTATCACTTTTGATATTTGCCTGCACCAATCTTCGATACATATAGTCGTACATCGCGCCCATGGAATTGGAAAGCTCGATGTTACGGTTCAGTGTGAAATTTAATTCCTGTATGATATTTTGCGCTTTAATCAGATTCTCATTTTTACGTTCCATATCATCATTCTCGATAGCCTGGGATGCAAGTCTTATAAATTTCAAACAGCCATTATACAGCATTAGCGTCAGTTCACCGGGTGTAGCGGTATTCACTGAATTTTGCTGATAAGCTGTATAAGGATTTTGGATCGCCATGTGTCATCCTCCAAATTACTTTTATTGTACAAGAAGCTGTGATAAATAGGACGCTTGTTCATTCATTTTTTGAATCGCAGAATCCATTGCACTAAATTTTTTATAGTAGCGGGTTTCAATGGTATTCAATCGGTCCTGCATTTTAATAATATTCGTGCTGATTGTATTTAAATTTTTACCGATTGAGTAGTCAGTGGTGCCCATTGTCGAGTTGCCGGCTTTTGCTTCAATGCTTTTCACTGTGCTTTTCAGTGTGTCACCGATACGTTTCATAATTCCTTTTTCACTATAAGGGCTGCTGTTCGTCCCGTTTGTAAATAAAGCGGCAACACTTTGCGGATCTTCTTGTATTTTTGCCTTTAGTTTTTTTTCATCAATCTCTAAATGTCCCCGCAATTGATAAGTGCTTGAAGTGGTGATGCCAAACTCAGTCAATTGATGCGTTTTTCCATCAGCCGTTACTTGAGAATAAAAATCGGTTCTCATTTGGTTCGTACCCGTGCTTATACTGGTATCATTTCTCAATAAACCGCTTTTTGCCTTCTCTTCCCAGAGTTCTACCTCTTTATCGGACATTGCTTCTTTTTGTTCACTCGTCAACGGAGTATAGTCTCTGTATTTTTCTTCGTGCAGCTTTTCATTCAAGCTGTCAACCAATTCATTGTATTTATCTACAAACTCCTTAATCTGGTTATAAATTCCGTCAACATCAGTAGAAACAGATGTAGTAACAGGGCCTGTGGTTGCCGTTGTATTTTTGAGCGAGTAGGTAACTCCGTTAACCGTAAAGTTGTTTGACAGCTTCTCCATTTCAAAACCATCGATTGTGACTTTTGCGTTTGTTCCTTCTTTGTATGCAATGAGCTTATTATCAGCGTCTAAAGAAAAACCAAGCTGGCCGGACATAAAGTCGGCTGTAGCTGAGTCTGCTGCCTGTATGCTGCTTCCTGCGCCTGTTGCTTTAGAAGAAAACGCAATCGTTTCTACATACTCGGTACCATTCCAAATTTTATCTTTAAAGGCTGATACTCCAAGATCAGATTTGTTAATTTTAGATATCACATTATCAATCGTATCAGCACTCGTCACACTGATGTTGACGGTTTTTGCCGTTGTTTCGCCAGGCGCAACAACATTAAATGCCAAATTATAGTCACCTTGAGTGTATCCCGCATAATTATCGGCCTTATACGTTGCTGAAGTTGCCAAGCTCGCTACTTCAACAGTAGAAGACGCATTTGGCGCAGTTGAACTTCCTGTAGCAGTTAACACAGACTCATTGGAGCTTGTCACAGTTTTGCTCTGATACGTACTCGGATATGTCAGCGTATTTTTAGACATATAATCTTGCAATTCTTTTATTTTAGTATTTACTTCCCGGTAGCTGTCACGCTGCCATTCAAGCGTTTGCTTTTTTTGCGTCAGCCTGTCAAGCGGCGCTCTTTCTGTCTGCATCAGCTTTGAGACGATATCATCTATATCCATTCCTGACGCCAAACCTGTTATTCTCATGACCATTTCAAACACTCCTCATCTACTTTTTTTCATCTACAAACAACCCAAGAAATTCAGTCATAGCCGCATAAAAATCAAGCCACTGTTTTGGCGGAATTTCGCGGATGACTTCATTTGTAGAGTCCTCTATTACCTTTACATAGTATTCATTTAACTCTTCGTGAAGCTCAAACTTCAGGTGAACTTGCGAAGGTTCCAAAAGCTTGTTCATTTCCCCTACCATTTCAGAGAGATTGGTATATGAAACTTGCTGAACAGGAACCTCACTCTCATGATCTTTTTGATTATGTATTTGAGTATCATAACGATCCCAAACAGGTTGTAACGTAGTGAGCCTTTCAATGTTCAATTGATCATCCCCTATGTCCCAATCTACCGTTTATATCGACTGAGTAGAGAGAAGATTACACATATTTTTGGAAAAAAACTCATCCGTTTTAGATTTCTTATTTAGATATACTTTTATCAAGTTAGCGGAGAATCCGATTATTATATCATGAGTTAGCGATATATAGCAGGGGAATCATTCGGAGTTAAACATATAAAAAAAGGACCCGGCAATGCCAAGGTCCTTTTAAAATTAACGTAATAATTGAAGTACGTTTTGCGGCTGTTGGTTCGCTTGAGCAAGCATTGCTTGAGAAGCTTGAGAAAGAATGTTGTTCTTTGTGAACTCGCTCATTTCTTTCGCCATGTCAACGTCACGGATACGAGACTCAGCAGCTGTCAAGTTTTCACCAGAAGCGCTCAAGTTGTTGATTGTGTGCTCAAGACGGTTTTGTACCGCACCTAATTCAGAGCGTTGTTTTGAAACTGTATTGATCGCATCATCAACAATTTTTAACTGAGCATTGAATCCTACAGTTGCAACAGTAGCATCGTTAGTAGCAAATTGAGTTACATCAATGTCAGAAACTGCTTCTCCTGCTACAAGAGCACCTGTACCATCTACAGCACCGATAGCTGTAGCAGCCATGCTTTCGATATTAACAGAAAGCTGTTGTCCTCCGTTAGCACCAATTTGGAAAGTTAGTTTATTTCCGCTTGCAGAGCTGAAATCTCCGTTAAGAAGACTTTTTCCGTTAAACTCGGTACGGTCAGAGATACCGTTAGCGTTAGTTCCTCCACCAATTTCCTCAACTAGAGAGTCAATTTCGTCTTGGATCGCTTGAAGATCAGTACCATCTTGAGTACCTGTGTTTCCTGCTTGAACAACTAGTTCACGAACACGTTGAAGGATTGAGTGAGTTTCAGTTAATGCACCCTCAGCTGTTTGGATAAGAGAGATTCCGTCTTGAGAGTTTTTAGAAGCCATTTCTAAACCTCTGATTTGTCCTCTCATTTTTTCAGAGATCGCAAGACCTGCTGCGTCATCTCCAGCACGGTTAATACGAAGACCTGAAGAAAGTTTCTCCATGTTCTTTTGGCTCGCACCGTTGTTTGAAGACAAACGGTTCAGTGTGTTAAGCGCTGCGATATTGTGGTTAATTCTCATTGTTTTGTTCCTCCCTGAATATGTTGTTAAGGCACGTCCTTGTGCCTCATTTTTTATAACTGGGGAAGTTTTTTGCGTCTCCTCCCGGCTACATCTTTTATATCGGATTATCTCTGATTTTGTTAATAGAAAAATAAAAAATCCTCACTTTTTTTGTGAGGATAATGCGGAGATGACATCGCTGGATAACGCTGCCGCACGGTTGTTTTCTTCCTGAATGGTCAAATATATTTCTTTTCTATGAATATCAATATGCTTCGGGGCGTCAATTCCAAGTTTCACTTGATCACCTTCAATCGAAATAACTTTCACTTCAATATCAGCACCTATTTGAATGGCTTCGTTTATTTTCCGCGATAAAACTAGCATGATTGCCCTCCAATCGGATGCTTTGTCGTATATGAGGAGTCGTGTAAAACGACTTGCTTAGCCTTCATGTTCTTGCGATTCACAATAATGGGAGCCAATAAATTGGCAGTCGATTTTTCGAACGGCTCAGCCATGGTCAATATGGTCATGACTTCCACGTCTTCAATGTTATCAATAGCCAAAAGTTCGGCGGTTGATGCATCAAGGTCAAATTCATAGTTCTTAAAAAAGATGAACGGACTGACAACGATGAACGCAAGATTTTCTGAAATGACGGACTGCAGCGCCACGAATGGAGAGTCTTCTGACAGCGGAAGAATAACGAACTGTTTTTCTTCTAAAAAGCCTGGAATCCCGCTTTCAAAAAGAATAATTTGTTCTTCTTTTACGTTCATTTGGCCATGGTACTTCGTTTGAATGATCATTGTTCACGATCCTTTTCTGTTTACTTTTCGGATGATTCTTTCGGGTATTCTACATCTATTTTTAAATCAGGGTATTGCAGCATGTCAACCTTAACGTTCCCCGGCGTATAATCCACAATTGGCTTATTCGGTTCAGCCTGAATGACAGGCTTTTGCGGCGTAATCTGAATATCAAGCTGTGACGGGGTATATTGTATTTTCACTCTTGAAAGAGACGGGGCATAATGTTCGCCTAATTGAATTTGTTGCATTTCAGAGTTCCTCTTTGCTTGTAAAGCAATTGGGTTCCCTTTGTTTTCAATCCTCATAAGCTCGTCTCCTTCTTGTGCGGTACGAGCTATCCCCGCCGTTACATCTTCATGCCCTTGTTGGGCGGCTTCTTCAATTCTTTTGAAAATATGTTTTCTGTCTAATTCTTCCCATGCTTGTGTTTGGTCAATCGTTAATTTTCCAGGTGTCACCGATATTTCCATTTCCGCGCTCGGCTGTTCAATTTTGAGATCGGCTTGCGGCTGCTCCATTTTTAAGGTGGCGGGCGTCGTCGTTAAACCAATTTTCCCTTGAACACTGTGCATAATCAATCTGGGAATTTGCATCACTCTACCTCCTAAACTATAAAAAAAGCGAACTCCTGAGAGCCGCTTACTTTAAAAAGTCAATCAATGTAGGCTGAACAATTTGCGCATTTACAGCAAGGGTAGCCCTATGCACACTTTGCTGCGCAATAAATTCTGTTATTACGTTTTCCAGTTCTACATCTTCATTATCAGACAACACTTTTGTAGATGTTTCTTCTTGAGCTGAAAGCCTAGTATTAATCAGTTCAAGACGATTGTATCTTGCTCCAAGATCAGAACGTTCAGAGCTCATGCCATTAGAAAATTGATCAATATCATCTAAAACGCTGTCCATGCCATCGAGTGAACCTGAACTAAGTGCTTGCTCAAATGAGTCAAGCATTTCAAATACATTTTGTCCGCTTTCTGAAGTGCCCCCAAAAGCTGACTTTGGATCTGAATTCACTTTTAAATTCATATTATTTGATATATTGACCACAACATCAGCAGTATCGGAAATGGTATAAGTTCCGTCTCCGTTATCAGTAACCGGTGGCTTGTCTGAATTTGTTCCGTTAAAGATATATCTGCCGTTAACTTGTGTATTCGCAATTTTTAAAAGCTGTTCCTTTAACTGCTTTACTTCTACACCAATCGCTTGCCGCTCATCTTCACCATTTGTGTCATTTTTAGCCTGAATAGCTAAATCTTTGACTTTCGATAAAATGTCAATTCCTTCAGTAATGTTTGTTTCTGTGTTTTCCAGCCAGGTAAAAGCTTGAGAAGCATTACTTTGATATTGCTGAACCTGAGATAATTGCGTATGGTATTTTAAGCTCTTCATAGCTACGACAGGATCGTCAGAAGCTTTTGAGATTTTTTTCCCTGAAGAAATCTGTGATTGAAGTTTATCCAGCTTCGAGTAGCTTGAACCGATATATCTCAATGAGTTTTGCTGAATCATGCCTTGTGTTACTCTCATTTGATCTACCTACCTTCCTCCGACACCCATGCCATTGATCACTTTATCGAGTATTTCGTCTTGTAAAGTCACCATTCTCGCGGCAGCATTGTATGCGTGTTGGAATTGAATCATATTCGTCATTTCTTCGTCTAAAGAAACTGCGCTCATTTGCTGACGGTTGATGTCGGCGTCGTTAAGCTGTGTTTCAGTATTAGACGCGAGCCGATTAGCTTCTTGCGCTTTAATTCCAAGCTCGCCAATCAGTCCTGCATAGTAATCCAGCACACTTGTTTTTGTGCCATTAATAGTAATATCGCCAGTTAAAACATTCGCTAACTTTGTTGCATTTGCATTGTCATTGGCTGATCCAGTTAGTGAGAAAGCAATGTTCGCGCCTTTTGAATCTAATATGCTGTCAGCAATTTTAATCTTGCCTGCTGCTCCTTTTGCCGGCTCAGACTCACCTCCGGTAAAATCAAAAAAGTCCCCGCCTTGCTCGCCGCTTTTGGTTAAACCATTTCTGTGCACTTCATTGAAAGCTTTTGCGAATTCAAGCACCATATTATCAAGGTCAGAAAGCATATCCGGATATGCGCCCTTTTCTTCGCCGCCTGCTGTTACATATCCGTAAGACTCTATAAATCCTAAAAGGGATCCCTTACTGCTGAATGACTCAGCCTGTACAGCAGCGCCTCCGATTGAAATACTTGATACTAAACCCGTTTCATTATCATAATTGGCTGCAAGTTCTGAAACCTCATAATTCTTACCGTCCAAAACAGTTCCCAGCGACTGTTTATTTTTATCGAGGATTTCAATTGATACAGTTCCTTCAGCAGAAGCAAGTGCATTCCCGCCTGATTTGTTATAGCTGACTTTGATATCAACCATTGAGGATAATTTATCGATCAGCAAATCCCGCTGGTCATATAAACCATTCGGAAGAAGCCCGACCGGCTCCACTTGCGCAATTTGCTTATTTAAACTGTTTAATTGAGAAAGCAGAGAATTGACATCTAATACAGTAGTATCTAGCTCCGCTTTTAAGTTTGATTGGACATTTGTAAGTGATTCAGAAAGATAATTAAACGTTTCTGCTAAAGCTTTTCCTTTTTCAGCAACAACAGAACGCGCGCTGTCTTCGTTTGTATTGTTTGATAACTCCTGAAGGGAATTCCAAAACGAATTGAGCACACTGTTTAAGCCGCTTTCATCCGTCTCATTTAAGATGCCTTCCATTTGGGACAAAGCTTTGGCCTTAGTGTCGTAGTAACCGGCACTGTTGTTTTGAAGACGGTATTGGTAGTCAAGAAAGATATCTCTTATTCTCTCAACTGACTTGCCTTGAACACCCGTTCCCATTTGTCCCGCGGTTTTTTCTGCGTTTTTTGATACAGCAGGAAAATAGTCAGTTGCTTCCAATGAGACCCGCTGTCTTGTATAACCGTCTGTATTGGCATTTGCCACGTTATTTGCAGTAGTGCTTAACGCTGCCTGCTGAGCGCTTAACGCCCGCCTTGCAGTTTCAAGCCCCATAAAGGTAGATGTCATGTTCTGAATTCCTTTCTGCTAAGCTTTTGAATCAAATAGTTTCATTCGGCTGCTTTTCGGAAGCTCAGCTTTAATTGATTTGCTGTAATTGAAGTTATTTTCCTTAGGAACCAGCATATCGTACGAAATTGAAATGAATTGCAGCGCGTCTCTCGTCAGCTGCCTATTCATCTCATTCACTTCCTTCAGACGTCCGATAGCGTTAGAAAGAGACTCATATAGTTGTTCCAGCTCTTCCTTTTCACTGCCTGAAGTTTTGGCGATACATGCGGAAATGGTGTTGTTTTCACTGTATCCGAGAAAGGCGGAAGTTGCTTTGATCCGGTCATCTTCTGTCTGTCCGATTGCTTGTATATATTTTTGCTCTTTTGTCAAAATGTTAGAAAGCTCTTTTGTTTTGCCGGCCTTGAGCGCTTCCGTCTTTTCCTGAGACAGCGTGAGCAGGTGCTCATGCAGAACGCAAAGTCGCTTCAATTGGTCAATAATTGGCTTTGCTGACATGGGCTTTCTCCTTTTTATTGCTTTTTATAAAAATTAACAATATTTTTCGCTATATGATTTGCGTCCACTTTGTATGACCCATTTTCAATTTGCGCTTTAAGCTGCGCAATTTTTTCCTGGCGGGAACCAGTGACTGCATCAGATGCATTTTGCATTTCTTTAGCCTGTGATGAAATTTCAATTTTATCTTTAGGCTGTGCAGCAGTTTTTTGCATCGCTTGCTTTTCATAATTTTTTTGGTATGGATTAACGGATTGTGTTCCAAATTGATTGATTTTCATAGGATTCCTCTCGCTTTCCGTTGCAGTCTTTAAACAATCTAACCCTTTTATCGACTGCGGTTTCAGTTAGTTTAGGGAATCAGCTGTTTTTGGTATTATAGGCATAGTACGTGTCTTTTTTACTATTTTCCCTCTCGGTTTTCAGGGTATCCTCATGGTCCAAATGATCCATTTGAGCCTTTATATCTGACTGACAAGCCTTGCAGAATTTTCCTTCCCGAATCGATGTCCCGCACCTCTCACATGGGTATGCCAAATTAGGAAGATGAGTGATTTGAATCCGTTTCTGACTGATGAATTTTAATATCAGCTCTTCTTCTACACCTGTTTCCTCTGTTATGTGGTTCAAAGTTGATTGCCGGTTTTCCTGTTTCCTTAAAAACTTATATACAATCTCAAATGACTTTTCTTCTTCTTTAATACACGCCTGACATATGGTTTGCAGCTTTGTTTTTAAAAATAAAGCATTGCATTTTGGACAATTCGCCAGTTCTCCCATCTTTTTTTCTCCTTATCGATAATATATCTGTTAATTTCTAGTGATTATATCGGCATAAAAACAGAATCATTTAGCTTCTGATCAAGGTAAAAGATGCCACTGAACCGGCTTTTCCTTTCTCTAATAAACAGCGGGCTGCAAAATGCAAGGTAGCGCCTGTTGTATAAAGATCGTCTATTAAAATGATATTCATACCTTCAACTGAGTTATTTTTTGTATCAAAAATACGTTCTGAAAGAAGGCGTTCTTTTTTCTTTTTCTTAGACTGTTTCTCATTATTCAAGCGGATGAGGGCATGGCGGATAGGCTGGTCTAAGCATTCTGCGAGGAGCTGTGCCTGGTTAAATCCACGCTCTTTTTCCCGTTCCTTGCTCAACGGAATAGGAACGAGAACAACATGCTTATCGGGGTAAACCTCTGAGAAAGTTGAAGAGAAATCACTTTTAAACGCATTTATGATTTCTGCATCTCCTCGAAATTTAAAACGGGAGAGTGTTTCTTTCATCATATCATTATATGTGTAAACTGAACGGTTTTGGCGCAGCAGCAAGCTGTCACTGACCCTTGATTTCCACGCCTCGCAATCCCTGCATAGCGCACGAATGGATTGAGGCCTGCCGCACAGTGAGCAGATATGTCCTGTGATTTTCTTTAATTTGCTTGTGCAGGAATGACAGACCTTTTCGTCAGGCTTTAATAAAAAAAGAGCTCTCCATGTAACAGCTTGAGAAAATTGCGAATCGCATAATAGACAGATCAGTTTATGAATTCCTCCTCCTGCTTCGTTTGGCATAAATCGTTTGGACTTTCTGATACCACAGCAGCAGATTCAGCCAAAATCACAAGCATAGCCGTGTTTTTTTGTTTATCTACCAGCTCAGCTTTCGTATATGCGATCTTTTTAAGATCAGTGACATAGGATGGTCTTACTTGATTTAAAGAAAGTGCCAACACATCGTTTTTGCATACTTGGCAAGTACAGGTCATATGAAGCTGGTCCATATATCGGTCGAGCAGTTCTTTCATTACGATTTCTTTGGAATTGACAAGCATTTTTACAGCTCCTCATCATCGGTTATATGAGTATACTGTACCATGTTTTCAAATAATAACTAGTCTGTTCTTTCATTTTTTGCCGCCAAAGCATTCATTTCTTTTATATGCTTTTTTGCATCCAGCATGCTCTTTGTTTTTCCGTAGTGAAAGAAAATAACGTCGCCGTTCGCGTGTTCTTTATGCCGGCCGGTTCTTCCTGCGATTTGCACAAGTGCGCTTTCCGTAAAGATAGGCGATTCGGCCCCTAATATCCCTGTTTGTACCTTGGGGACAGTGACACCTCTTTCTAATATTGTTGTTGTGATTAAAAGATCAAACTGACCGTCTCTAAATTGCTTTACTTTTTCTTTTCTGTCCTTATCTTCCGCATGAACAGACGCTGTTCGGCAATGAACATCTTTAAAGCAGGCAGCTGCCTTTTCCAAAACAGAAACGGAGGGAACAAATAAAAACACAGACCTCCCTTCTTTCACATGAAACGCTATCCATCTTTTTACCGCTGGCGGAATTTTGTTTTGGTTTAATTTCTTTTTCCAATTTCCGCACCATAGAAAGCGCGGTTCTGGCAAAGGTTTCTGGTGGTGTCTTGCTGGAATGCGAACTGAATGCAGCTGTCCGTTCAGTGTTTTTCTTTTTAATTCTTTAGAGGGTGTTGCACTTAAATAAACAAAGGTGCTGTTTTTCTTTTTAGCTTTTTGAACAGCGAATTGAAGAGTTTGATCAGCGGAATACGGAAAAGCATCAACTTCATCAACGATGATAACATCGAACGCGTCTTTATATCGCAAAAGCTGATGTGTGGTGGAAATCATAAGCGGAGATAAACACCCTTTGTCCTCGCCGCCTCCGTAAAGTGCAGCAATGTCAGCGCCCTGAAAGGCGGCCTTGAGTCTCGGAGCAAGCTCTAATACAACATCGGTGCGGGGTGTTGCAATACATACTCGCAATCCTTCATTTAACGCTGATTCTATACCGGGGAATAACATCTCTGTTTTGCCAGCGCCGCAAACCGCCCAGATGAGAAGCTCTTCTTTTTTTGATATTGCTTCAATTAAGACATTGGCAGCTTTTTGCTGTCCGCTTGAGAGCTTGCCATTCCAAGTCAGCTTGATAGGCTTCCAATGGGATTCATCTTCCTTTTTCCATGAATATAAAAGCACATCCTCGCTCACTCTGCCCATCATGACACAGGAACGGCAATACAGCTGCTTCTTTCCAGATGAGTAATAAAAAGAAAAATACCGCTGATCATTTTGGCCGCACCTATTACACCTATACTCCCGTTTATTTTTGGATATAGAGTATTGAGCGCAGATATAGCCGTTCTTGATATGCCATTCAATCATCTCATCGGAGAAGGGGAGTTCAGTTCTGAGCAAATGACGGCCTTGGAGCGTCTGCTGTAATTCTTTTGAGAAAGTAATGTTCTTTTCATCTGGCACAACCAGCATAGCACCGCCTCCTTTCGAGACAGTATGCCTGAATGGAAATTTTCTGTCCAGCGGTGAAAATAAGAATATAAAAAAATCTCCGCTGCTAAAACGGAGATTTTACGTTATTGAAAACACCAGCAAATTCCCAGCGCGCCCTCACCCAAATGAGTGCCGATTACCGCGCCAAAATAACTGTTATAAAATTCAACATGAGGGTATTTCGCAGAAAGCTCTTCAATGATTTTCGCTGCTTCTTCTTCTCGATTAGCGTGAATAACCGCAGCACGCATAGGCAATCCTTTACTCGCATCTTCGTCTAAAAGCTCATAAATTCGTGAAATTGCTTTTTTACGTGTGCGAATCTTCTCAAAAGGCACAATGACCTCATTGTCAAAGTGAAGAATAGGCTTTACCTTTAGAAGACTCCCAATAAAGGCTTGGGCGCTGCTTAATCGTCCGCCCCGCTGAAGATGCGCTAAATCATCTACCATAAAATACGCCCGAACTGTCTTTTTCATTTCTTCCAGTTCTTTTATGATATCTTCCGGTGATGAGGCTCCATTTTTGATCAATTCAGCAGCTTTAAGAGCATAAAAGCCTTGAGCCAAACAGCTGATCTCTGAGTCAAATGGATACACTTTAACATTGTCAACCATTGCGTCTGCCGCTGCCGCACTGCTGAATGTTCCGCTGATCCCGCTGGAAAGATGGATGCTGATGACCGCATCATAAGACTTGCCAAGCTCTTCATACAAAGCAGCCAGTTCGCCGATTGGCGGCTGAGAAGTCGTCGGAAGCTCAGTATGTTTCTTTACTTCCTCGTAAAAGCTTTTCCAGTCCAATTCGATTTCTTCACGATAAGTTTCCTCCCCAAACACAACCTGGAGTGGGATCATATGTATTTGATGTTGTTCACGTATTTCTTTCGGGATATATGCTGTGCTGTCTGTTACGACTGCAATATTCATAGCTTCGATACCTGCCTTATTGCTTTATAACTCTATTGTAAGCGAAACGGCAGTCTAAAAAAAGACCTGCCTAATAAAAGGCAAGTCTCGTATTATACTATCTCATTTCTACCCAGCCATTTTTAATGGCGACCACAACGGCTTGCGTCCGGTCGTTTACATTCATTTTTTGCAAAATATTGCTCACATGGTTTTTGACGGTTTTCTCACTGATAAACAATGATTCACCGATACCGCGGTTGCTTTTTCCGTCTGCAAGCATCTGCAGCACTTCACATTCCCGTCTAGTTAAGATATGTAATGGTCTGCGGATTTCAGGGTAGACCTCATGCTGAGGGTGTGCAGAAACTCCGCTTGTTGCAAGACGGCGGAATTCGTTAACGAGATTGTGAGTAACCTTCGGATGAAGGTAAGAACCTCCCTCGGCAACTACTTTAACCGCTTCAATTAATGTATCAGCATCCATCTCTTTCAGCAGATAACCTCTCGCGCCGGTTTTCAGGGCATGTGTTACATAATTTTCATCATCGTGAATTGATAGAATAATTACTTTAGATTCAGGATACAGCTCTACAAGCTGTTTTGTAGCTTCCACACCATTTACGTTTGGCATATTGATATCCATGATCACAACATCAGGATGATAGTGCTCGACAATACGAGCCGCTTCATCTCCGTCGTCCCCTTCGGCTACCACTTCAAAGGTAGGTTCAAAATCCAATATTCGTTTAACACCTTCACGAAATAACTGATGGTCGTCGATAATAACAATGTTTACTTTAGTCACAAGCCACGCCTCCTTGTATTATTGTTCTATATACTCTAGCATTCGGTCAATATGCCTTTTGGCTCTATTTTACAAATCATAGTCAAAGAGATAACGGAACCTTGATCATAATAAATGTCCCAAGACCTATTTTCGAATCTATTGTTATGGTTCCTTCCAATAAATCTACTCTTTCTTTCATGCCCAGCAAGCCGAATGATTTATTTTTCTTCTCTTTCGCTTCCTTCAGGTCAAACCCTTTGCCGTTATCTTTTATCATTAAAATCACAAAATCCTTTGTGACCTCAACTTTGACAGTAATTTCTTCAGATTCGGAATGCTTTAGCGCATTAGACACAGCTTCCTGTGCGAGCCTGAAGAGCGCCACTTCAAACTGGGGCGCAAGCCGCCTATCCTCTGTGTCACCGATACACTGAAAATGTATTTTGACATTACCGTTATATTCCTCTGTTGTATATAGATATTTTCTCAAAGTTGGAATCAGGCCTAGGTCATCAAGGGCCATCGGTCTTAAATCATATATAATCCTTCTCACTTCGTAAAGGGCATTCCGCACATTTTGACGGAGATTTTTAATTTCTTGGAAACCGTCCTCAGTGCCGCGGTCACGGAAAATCCGCTCGATTAATTCCGATCTCATCATCACATTTGCCAGCATTTGAGCGGGTCCGTCATGAATTTCTCTGGAGACCCTTTTTCTTTCTTCTTCCTGCGCCTCAATAATTCTTAAGCCAAAATCCTGTTTTGCCTGAGCATCAGCAAGAAGCATTCCGACTTCGCGCAAATCCTGATTCAGGTAATTAAGAACAACTGTAATTTGGCTTACTAATGATTCAGACCGTTCAATGATTTCCTGAAGGCCTAACAATCTGCGCTCTAAATCATCCCGGCGTTCGCGCAGCTGCTTCTCACGCTGCTGGATCATCGTCAATTCTACCTGCAGCTTATGGGCTTTTTCGTAAGCATTGCGAATTTCTTCTTCACTGAATCTATGAAAATTGCGGCTGACCTCCGATAAACGGTTTCTCGCATGACGGGTTTGCACTTCAAGTTTATCGCCAAGCTCGATGACTTCATAAACCTGCTGTTTAATTTGTTTCAGTTCTTCAACCAGCTGTTCATACTGCTGGCGTGACTGCTCCCCGATTTGAAAAACCTCATCCTTGCTCCCGTCAACGGTTTTCAGCATCTTCATCAAAATAGAATCCAGAACTTTGGAATCCATCTTTGTTTTATTCATAATTTCCCTCCGTCACGGCGTTGTTATATATTTTTATTATAAATGTAATTGATCTGCAATTTATGTCGAATTATAATGAAAGAATGCGTATATTCTAGAAAAAAACAATTTTATATACCTTCTATTCTTTATGATACCAAATTACGCACAAAAATTCTAAAGACTGTACGAATTTGTATAGGCAGTCTTTTATGCTTAGCAGGAGGGTCAGCAAGCATGCTGCACAGCTATTTTACTGTGAAAGAAACAGGAGAACACGAGATTGTTATAGAAAAATCGCGTTTTATCTGTCATTTAAGCCGTGCTTCTACCGAACAAGAGGCACAGGAATTTATACAGAAAATAAAGAAACAGCACTGGAATGCGACTCATAATTGCTCGGCTTACGTCATTGGCGAGAACGATCATATCCAAAAAGCCAATGATGATGGAGAACCAAGCGGTACAGCGGGAGTGCCGATGCTTGAGGTATTAAAAAAACGCGGCCTTAAGGATACTTGCGCCGTCGTTACACGATATTTCGGAGGCATTAAACTTGGGGCCGGCGGATTAATTCGCGCTTATGGAAAATCAGTGTCTGAAGGATTAAATCATATAGGTGTTGTAGAACGAAAGCTTATGCGCGTCATGCACACTTCCGCGGATTACACGTGGCTTGGCAAGATTGAAAATGAACTAAGAGAATCACAATTTCTGTTAAAGGAAATCCATTATGCCGAAAATGTTGAATTCGAAACATACGTCGAAGAAAAAGAAACAAACGCATTTTCTGGGTGGATGACAGAACTGACAAATGGAAAGAGTGATATTAAAGAGGGAGAGTTGACGTATCTTGAAAAAGCCGTCAATCACATAAAGGAGACTTAATAATGGCTGAACGCGTTAGAGTACGTGTGCGAAAAAAGAAAAAGAGCAAACGCACGAAAATTTTAAAAAGAATGATGTTATTGTTCGCCCTTGCAATATTGGTAGTCGTAGGGCTTGGAGGATATAAACTTTATAAAACCATTAGCGCTGCGGATGATTCATATGATGCTCTTTCCCGCGGAAATAAATCAAATCTTCGCAGCGAAGTTGTAGATATGAAGAAAAAACCGTTTTCTATTTTATTTATGGGAATAGAGGATTACGCGACCAAAGGACAAAAAGGGAGATCAGACTCTCTTATTGTCGTTACCCTGGATCCCAAAAATAAAACCATGAAAATGCTGAGTATTCCGCGTGATACACGAGTGCAATTAGCCAGTAACACAACCGGAAGCAAAACAAAGATTAATGCCGCTTACAGCAAAGGCGGAAAAGATGAGACAGTTGAAACTGTTGAAAACTTCTTGCAAATCCCGATCGATAAATATGTAACAGTCGATTTTGACGGCTTTAAAGATGTGATTAATGAAGTTGGCGGCATTGATGTAGATGTACCTTTCGATTTTGATGAAAAAAGTGATGTAAATGAAAGCAAACGGATTTACTTCAAAAAAGGCGAGATGCATTTAAACGGCGAAGAAGCCTTGGCGTATGCCCGTATGAGAAAACAGGATAAACGCGGAGACTTTGGCCGTAATGACAGACAGAAACAAATCTTAAATGCGCTGATTGACCAAATGTCAAGTGCAAGCAACATTGCTAAGATTGATAAAATCGCAGAAAAAGCAAGCGAAAACGTTGAAACCAATATTCGCATTACTGAAGGTTTAGCCCTGCAACAGATTTACAGCGGCTTTACCAGCAAGAAAATCGACACGTTGAGCATTACAGGATCTGATTTATATTTAGGGGCGAACAACACGTATTATTTTGAACCAGATGCCACAAATCTGGAGACTGTCCGAAAAACGCTCCAAGAGCATTTAGATTATTCTTCAGATACAAGCAGCACTCGCACAGATGAAAGCACAACAACTGATGATACAACGTATTCGAATGACAGCAGCACAAGCTCAAACAGTACAACGAATTCAACAACCGATTCATCATATTAAAAAAATGCCCGGTCCTATAAAGATCGGGCATTTTTGCGCAGAAAAAAACTCCAGCGTCTTCAGCCGGAGTTTTTAATTTCTCTTCACCAGCCGTTTATAAAATTTCGTAAACGGCTTAAATTTTTCATTCACGAGTCCTGTCACTTCTGCTATGATTTGCATAAAAATAATTAAAACGAAGATAATAAACAAAGAGAGCCAAATTGTGGCACTTTTAAGCACGATTGCACTGATGCTGAAAATGAATCCAATGAGATAAATCACAATGACCGACATCCGGTGTGATAGGCCAAAGGCCATCAGTCTGTGATGGATGTGGGACTTATCGGGTGCCGAAATCGGCTGTTTGTTTAAAATTCTTCTGACGATAGCAAATGTTGTGTCAAAAATCGGCACACCTAATATAATAACCGGGATAACGATACTGAACAATGTTACGCTTTTATACAGGCCTAATAATGAAAGAATCGAAATACAATACCCTAAAAAAAGTGATCCTGTATCACCCATAAAGATTTTGGCCGGATGAAAGTTATGGAACAAAAATCCAAGCGTACTGGCGATAACCACCAGTGATAGTGACAGAATAAGTACTTTTCCGCCGGATAGCGCCATAACAGCGATCGTTGACAGGCCGATAACAGAGAGACCGGCAGCAAGGCCATCCAATCCGTCAATTAGGTTAATCGCGTTTGTGATGCCGACAATCCATAATACTGTCAGCGGATAAGCCAGCCACCCTAACTCAAATCGTTCTGCTAAAAAAGGCACTGAGAAAAAGTCCATTTTTAAGCCGGTGCTTACAATCATAATGGCTACACCTAATTGAATCAAAAACTTAACTTTTGCACTTAATTGATATTTATCGTCAAGAATACCTAACACAATAATGATGAATGCTCCGACTGTAATAGCCGTCATTTTTGTTTCTGTGTAAATACCGGATGCAAGCACGCCTGCAACCACTCCGATAAATATGGCCAGCCCGCCCATCCGGGGCATGATTTTGTCATGTACTTTTCGATTGCTGGGCTGGTCAACTGCACCTATTTTAATCGCAATCCTTTTTACGATTGGGGTTATGATTAAAACTGTCAGCAGCGAGACAATAAACGCAACAACAATGCGAATCATGCGTTCGTCAAGCATAAAGAAGTCTCCTTTGGGATTAAATAAAGTCTTTATTTATATAGAGAACCGTTCCTTCCATTATACCTTCTCCCTAGTTATTATAACAAGCTTCATCAAAAAGAAACACGTATAATCAAAAAACGCGCATCCCAATTTATAGGACTACGCATGTTTTTGAATCCCTGTATATTTCATGATTTGTTTAAATAAGCAATTCCAATCTTTTTCGCGGGCGATGTTTCGGCGCATTTCTTTATACGTTTCGTCCCCGTGTTGGCCAA
The DNA here is from genome assembly GCF_036765155.1 of Bacillus sp. 0102A. NCBI lineage: Bacteria > Bacillati > Bacillota > Bacilli > Caryophanales > Bacillaceae > Bacillus > Bacillus sp. 0102A. Next base: position 282,113 of record NZ_JBAIZW010000003.1, on the reverse strand, counting down.
GCACTTTTTCGCACGCGGCGATAAAATCAAGCGGATGATCGCCTTCTACATATTCGTATACATACGGCTTCTGCATTTTTGAAGTCGATGGAAGATTACAGCCGACGACAGGCTTTCCAGCGGCTAAAAATTCAAATAGTTTTAACGGAAAAACGGCTTGATTATACGATGAGTTTTTATATGGCATGATGCCGATATCGATAAGCTCCATATATTGAGGAACTTCTTTTGGCTCCGCCGGACCGGTCCATATCACATTGGGAAGCCTCAGCAGCTCTTGAAACGAGACATCGCCATTAGTGGCATCAGGACCAACCCATAAAAATGTCCAATCAGGCTTTTGGAGCGCTGCTTCTTCAATCATTTTAAAATCGAGTTTAGGCTTAATTCCGCCGATAAAACCTAATACGATTCCTTCTCTTCCCTGCAATATGCTGCGATCGGGAGCCGCTTTATTTGCAGAAAACAGCTCATATTCCACACCGTTTTCGACAGTATGCACCTTTTCTCGTCCCGCAGTCAGTTTTTTGTCTACTTCTTGGTGGAGATAATCCGATGAACAGGTTATGGAATCTGCACGATGTATAATTCTCAGCTCTGCCGATTTAATGACTTTTCGCCGGAGTTCAGACAGAAGATTTGAACGTCCGCTGATCGGCGCCGCCCATAAGTCACTGCAATCATAAATCACTTGATCCCAAGAATACAGCGAAGACAGCAGCGGGAATCCGGGAAACGTATACCATAAACAGCAGCGTTCACCGTTTGCAGAAGCAGAAGTCAGCTTATCAAGTAATGGTGATAGCTTATGTCTGTAAAAAACATCTGTATATCGTCCGAAACGAAACATTTTTTTCTGGAGCAAGTCTTTAACAGCGAATTGCCTGATGCCTGAATGAACTTGCTGACATTCATTCCCTTGGGTTCGCGGAGCCGGACAAACCCAAATGACTTCCTTCGTTTCCTCCTGAGCAGCTAAAAATTCCGCCAGCCGGTGCCGCCTGTATCTCAATTGGTCTTTTCCCCATTCAGCAGTGGCAACGATGACATGAATGATTGCTTCTTTTGTTTCCACCTTCATCACCTTTTCTCTCTGTTTGCGGTTATAATCTTTTTTTCACCGCGTTTTTTGCATATTGAACAAAACACCATGTTGCTTTGATGAAATGAAGCCGTTCGATCTCTCTATAGACAAACCACGTTTTTTTCGCAGCCTTCCATTTGTTGCTGGATATCGAGTTATTGACAAGCCGATATTCAGCCAGGCATTCATTCATCCCATAAGCGGTAAACCCTTTTTTTAAAAGAGACAGCCATGTGGCCAAGTCCTGCCGCGTTCTGATATTCGGCATTTGGATCTGTCCCGTTTGTTCCCTGTCAATCATTACTGTCAAGCAGCCGATAATCGTATTTTTCAAGGCATCATCGTACGTCAGGCTTTCCGGGGCATCAATATATTTATCGAGCGGGGTTCCGTCCTGCGCCATTAAGCTGTAGCCTGTGAAAGAAAACGCACAGGAGCGCTCCATCATAAAATCAAGCTGCTTTTCGAGTTTGTCTTTTTTCCATGTGTCATCACTGTCCAAAAATGCTACAAATCGTCCTTGAGCACGCTCCAATGCTTTGTTGCGGGCAACCGCAGCTCCGCTATTCTCTTCCAGATACACCACATGAATTCTTTCATCTCTTTCTTCATACTGCTTCAAAATGCCGCGTGTCCCATCCGTTGAGCAATCATCCACGATAATCATTTCCCAATGGGAGTGGCTCTGATCTAACACTGAATGAATCGTGTCTTCAATATAGTCACGCGCATTATAAGAAGGTGTAATGACAGATACAAGAGGTTTCCAATTGGTCATGATCACATCTCCATCGGTATGATTTTAAAAGGACTCTCTAAAAAATTCAGGAATGACAACGAACATAAAGGCAAGTGTGAGGCCGATCATAACGCCAAGAACCGCTTTCTTTTTCGGGGACATTCCGCCGCCAGCCGCCTCACTTACGGTTTCAGAATCAGTGATACTGGCTGCTTTCAGATTAAGCTTTGTGTTTTGCAGCTCATACAAAAATCTTTCTTTATCCACTTTGGAATCCTCACTCACCGTCTCGCCTTCGAGCGCGTCTATACTGCGGCGGATGACGGCTTCTCTTTCTGCGTACAGTTTTTGATCGTTTTTGAGAAAGGTGGAGGAAATGGCGTTTAAGACGGATTCCGTTTTACCCTTATCCTCGTCGCTATAGCCCAAGGTCAGTAAAGATTTGGATTCCGCTTTGATGGTAAGCTTCTCCTTGATCTCAGCCAGATCTTCAGCCTTTTCATCAGGAAGGGCCTCCTTCAAAAAAGAGTCGCTCTTGAGCAAAAGGGGAATCTCCTCTATGTTGTTATAAATCGGATGATCATATCTCCCCACAGCTAAAGTGTCTTCAGCTGTATAGCGCTTTTGGTCAGCGATCTGGGACGGCAGGATATACCCCGCCGCACCTAATATAATTGGCACCGCTATGATCCAAATGATATTTTTTTTCATGCGACGGGCTATTTTTATCAATATATCGTTCATATAAGTCTCCCTGCTTTTTGTAGTCTGTTTATCTGTACACCGGTTCAGGCATCTGTCTGGATCGCCTTAACACATTCACAGCGGCGATGACGAGGGCCAGAAACACCCAATGAAAAAATAAATTTGAAACAGAGCTTGGGCTGATACTTGATGCCAAGAAACTGACCAGAGCAGTAATAAGCCCTTCTGTGATCAGTTTTGACTGCTTTTCTAATTTTCTTTCATAAAATTTATAAAGCACCCATATAAGGTAGGCATAAACGGCGAGATATCCCAGCATAATGAACAAGCCAAAGTTAGCAAGGATTTCAACAAGCCAGTTGTGCACCTCTGTCACATCGTCAGTATCATATAAAGCATAGTGCTCAAGATAATAGGATACATTCCCTGCTCCGACTCCGAATCCGTATGAATCAAGGAAAAAATGCCACGCGTTTTTCAGCAGATTGGCCCGGCCCACATTGGATGGAAGCCTGTCATGAAATGAATGCAGCGTCTGCGGAGCCATAAACAGCTCCCAAAACTTTGAATAAATCCGGCTGGCGAATAGAACTGCAAAAATGGCAACCCCTGCCGCTGACACCCATATGGCCATTTTCTTGAGAACAGGCGGCAAAACAATGAAAATGTAGACAGCAATGCCTGCAAAAATGCCGAGAAGGCTGGCCCTTGAACCGGTAGCAAAAATTAAATACAGCGCACAGAGCGAGAGCACAAGGCCAATCGCCTTGAGGTATCCATTCTTTATGTTTTTCATCATCGTGATGTAAAAAAAGAAACTGATCGATAAAAAGGTCGCAAAGTCATTTTGATTAAAAAAGACAGATGTCGGATAATGCTGCTTATATTCCGGTCCGCTGTACAGTGTTGAACTCGGGAGATGGTGATGGGTCATGTGATTGTAAAAACCGATGATCATCAGAAACACTGTCATGACAAGCCAAATCGAATAAACCATCATCAGCTGCTCCATTTTTTGCACGTACATGACAATGATGTAAATGAAGAAGATACCCATAGCCAATAAAGCCAAATATTTGATGCCGGCTGTCACCGACTTGGCCCACAGCAGAGAAACAAGGCCGTATATAAACCAAAAGGCGAAAAAGAGCAAGATCCCTTTCACTTGCAGTCCGTTCCATCTTTCAATATGTGTTCGATTCCGAATCATACCGATCACATGGAGGCATCCCGCTGAAAGGAGCAGAAGCCTGTAAAGGAACAAACTGAAAAAACCAAGATGAATGGCGAAAAATGCATTATTTAAAAAAGTGCAGGCGATCAAAATATAGATAACAGCCATAAAGAGCCGTTCTTTTGTTGTAAATGCGGTTGCAAGCGCTAGCGCAAACAGCCCGATTACCAATACCGCGAGCACGGCAGCCATCTGCATGAAACCTGTATGTGTGCGATTGGCTCCCAGCAATAGGATGATCCCAAATATAGCAGCGGCCAATAATGCAAGCATATGGACCGCTGAACGTTTGATACTCACATGTTTAACCCCTTTCCTGATGTTTCAGGAGCCGGCGGCCGAGCCTAAGCAGCCGACAGTTTCAACCCAAGTAACACTTTTTCTTTTTATAAATTGACACTCCCAAAGTCTTTAGCCAATTCCTCGAGCGGCAAGCCCGGAAAATACCTGTCAGAAGGTTCCGTTCCCCGAACAGCGGGACGGCCGATGGAGTGGTAAATGTATCCGGCTGCCTGCATCTCCTCAAGTGAGAATAAATTTCTCCCATCGATGATGATTGGCTGTTTTAAGATAGTTTTCACTTTTACAAGCTCCATTTCTTTTACTTCCGGCCAATCCGTTAAAACCAGGCATGCATCTGTGTCCTCAATCGCATCATACACATCTGTGTAATACTCGACCTGTTCGCCAAGGATTGCTGAAGCTTCAGGAATCGCAATCGGATCGTATGCTTTTACATGTGCGCCCAGCTGCTGCAGCATCGGGATAATATCTAGAGCAGGAGCGGATCTCACATCGTTTGTATTCGGCTTGAAGGCCAATCCGAGGACGGAAATGGTTCTTCCTTTGATGCTTCCCATAACAGTTAAGAGTTTATCTACAATATGAACGCGCTGCTTTTCGTTCGTTTCAATGACAGCTTCAATGAGCTTGAATGGATAGCCGGCCGATTTTGCGATTTGAAGCAGTGCGGTTGTATCCTTTGGAAAACACGAGCCGCCAAATCCAATACCTGCTTTTAGGAACTTCTTGCCGATACGGCTGTCAAGCCCTACGCCATCAGCAACTTTCGAAACATCTGCGCCGACTCGCTCACAAATGTTTGCGATATCGTTGATAAAGGAAATCTTTGTCGCCAGAAACGCATTTGCGGCGTATTTAATCATTTCTGCACTTTCTAAGTTTGTTTTAATGACAGGAGTGTAGAAAGGCTTGTGCAGATCCTCAATGATGGCAGCGGCTTTATGGCTTGTTGAGCCAATCACGGCACGCTCCATATTCATCGTGTCATGAATCGCTGAGCCCTCCCGAAGGAATTCAGGGTTAGATACAACATCAAAGGAGTATCTTCCTTTTGAAGCTTTTTGAACGATAGATTGAACCAGTTTTCCTGTTCCAACCGGGACTGTGCTTTTATTTACGATAACTTTATAGCCGTTCAGTTGCTCACCGATCGTTTTCGCCGCCGCTTTGACGTACGTTAGATCAGCTTCACCTGTTTTGGACATCGGGGTTCCGACTGCAATATAAATAATGTCAGATGCCCGAATGGCGGACGGGATATCGTTAGTAAAGGACAGACGCTGATCCAGCACATTTTTTTCAACTAAGTCTGCAAGCCCTGGCTCATAGATCGGGATTACCCCATTTTTCAGACTTCTAATTTTTGATTCATCGATATCACAGCAAGCAACTTTATTGCCGATCTCCGCAAAGCAAGTGCCTGATACGAGTCCTACATAACCTGTTCCAATGACAGCTATTCTTTTCACAGCGATCATCCCTCTCCTGTAAAATGATTGTCCTATTTATATTGGTCGCAGTTTCTTACGATTAAACGGACGTTTTCACGACCGTCTGATACTGATGATGCAAGGCCTTGGCATTTTTTCCGGCGTCAAATTGCGCCTGCACGATTTCATACAAATCATCTGCTATTTCCGGTTTCCACATTTGCTCATGTTCATACAGAGCGATCGCTTCCGCCAAGGCTTGAGCAGACCTCGGTTTAATCAGCAGATGCCGATGCTTACCGAATAACGATGCCACTCCGCCAACATCCGTACAGATGACAGGAACCCTTAGCGCGAGCGCCTCAATCACGACAGTCGGCATCCCCTCACTGTAAGAAGGAAGCACGAACATGTCTGCCGCAAGCAAATAGTCTCTCACCTTATGATTGGGCACTTGGCCTGTGACGATATGGCCCTTTTGCATCAACATGGACTTTGCAGGACCGTCCCCGACAAAGACTGCCTTAGGAGGTTGCTTCAATGACTCTATGGCGTCAGACAGTTCAAAAATGCCTTTCTCCCTGACGAGCCGGCCCACATAGACGGCCAGACGCTGATCGAGCGGGAGCCCGAGTTTTTTTCTGGTTTCTTCTTTTGTCTGCTCATTCTCCTGAAAGCGGCTGAGCTGTATGCCGATCGGCAGAACCGAGCTGTCCAAGCCGGAAAGCTTTTTGGTTTCTTCCTGAAGCTTGTGGCTGACTGCTAAAACAGCTGACGCGGAACCTACCGCACGATTGAAGGCTTTAAACGCCCCTTTGCTGTAATGCGGATAGACATTCACATCACTGCCGTGCAAGGTCAGGACATATGGAATTCGCTCTGACTCCGACACGACTGCCGCAGCCCCGCCCGATGGCATGGCAAAGTGCGCATGAATCAGATCCGGATGTAAGTCGCGCTGTTTCATCATTTTTAAAACGGCTGTTGCGATCCTCCGATGAGGCTGCGCCCACTTCAGCTGGCCGGGAACCGCTCGATAGAAAGGCCGGTAAACCGGTATCCCCTTCCTAATCTCATACTCCGGTCTGGTATCCTTTTTTCGATATGTCTTTTTCAACATGCGGACAGGCGCGGAATGAAAAGGCCGCGGGCATATCACGGTGATATCAAGCCCAAGTTTTTGCAGCTCTTGGACCTGTGTCTCATGAAACACACCCTCACCGGGTTTCAGACTGCTCGGATATACGCTTGTGATCCACAAAATCTTCATGACAAACGTCCTTTTCTTAGTAGTTTACTTTTCATTTGAGGGTACGCTTTTACCAAAAGAAAAAGATAGCACAGCGCCCCGGCCGCCACTGAAATGGCCAGCCGCATTTCTGCCTGCAGACTGAAGTGTTCCGTACCTAGGCTTACACCAAACGCGATGATAGCCATCACGACTGTGATCAGAAACGGCTTTATAATCGACTGGAAGTAGGCCGAAAGATTAAGCTTGATGACATATGCCAACAGCCAGCGGCCGATCAGGAAATTGAAAACACTGATGATGGCATATACCCATGCGACAGTCAGCAGACTTCCCGTCTGAACGGCTGCAAACAGTGACAATCCGTACAGCAGCAGCACACCGGAATCCCAATAAAATGCTAAGTCCGCTCTTCCTTTAGCAAGCAGCACAGATCCATTTGGATTCATGAGCACTCTTAGTATCCCGACAATGGCCAGAACATTGAGAACCGGTACAGCAGCGAGCCATTTTTCTCCGAAAACCGCTGCGATAAAGGCGTCTGACACAGACACGAGCCCGATTAACAGCGGAAACGAAACAATCGCCAGCATCTTTGTCATATTCAGAAAACCTTCTCTGATCACGCTGTTTTCATATTTGTTTTTTGCGAAAACAGGGAATGCCACCCGTGTCACAATCGGATTGATTTTCAATACCGGAATGGTGACAATCTGGTAAGCAAGGTTATAAATCCCCAACGCTTCAGCACCGATAAACCGTCCGATCAAAATCATATCGATATTCGCTCCCAGCCTGTTCACAAGACGGGATGAAAGCTGAAAAGCTCCAAAGGAAAAGAACGCCTTCATTCCCCTTAAGTCAAAAACAAAAGCGGGGTGCCATTTTTTTCGGTATACGACCCAATACAAAATCCCTTTAATGGACTGCAGCAGCACTTGAGAAATGACGTACGCTAAAATCGCGTCCATCATAAAAACCGCAATTGCTAAATATCCGAAGGACAATGCGTTTGAAAAAATCTCAATTTTGCTTAACGTATTAAAATGCAGCTGCTTTTGCAGCATATACTGGTACTGCTGTCCGATTGGCGCAATCAAAAACATAATCGCTAAAATCCGAATCAGAAACACCAGCTCTTCTCTTTGATAAAATCCCGCAATGGCGGGACTGCTCACATATAAAAGAACAAACAGCAAAACGCCGGTCATAATGTTAAGCCAATACAAGGTTGACAGCTGGCGCTCCGTTGCGTCATCCCTCTGAATTAACGCCGCGCCAAATCCCATATCAAGCACAATCTGGGCGAACACTATAACCGTTGTGATCATGCCGACGAGTCCAAATTCCGTTAAGGTCATCATATTTCCTAGCAGGGCAAACTGAACAATTTGTATGACTGTAATGCATATCGTCGAAATACTTGTCCACTTTGCGCCGCTTATGATCTGTTTTGTAATACTTGGCATCATATTCCCTACTTCGTTTTAAGCTCAGATTGATGGCAAATGCAGATGTTCAGTCTTATCTTGCACCATCACCTGTCCACACTACTTTACAAGTTTTTAACATAATTTTTAATTCTAAAGTGAAAGTCAGATTTCGAATGTAATATAAATCAAATATCAGTTTTTCCTTCGGCGTCATATCATAACCGCCATTCACCTGAGCCCAGCCGCTCAATCCCGGTTTAACAGCCAAACGCTGTGTAAAGTCTGGAATCTCATTCTGGAATTTTTCTGTAAACACTGGACGTTCCGGACGAGGGCCTATCATACTCATATCGCCTTTCAGCACATTAAATAGCTGAGGAAGCTCGTCAATTCTCGTTCTTCTGATAAAAGCTCCGATCCTTGTCACCCGCGGATCTTGCTTCTGCGCCCAAACAGCCCCAGACTTCTCGGCATCTATTTTCATGGAACGAAGCTTATAAAGCTTAAATCGTTTCCCGCCTTTCCCTACGCGTTCCTGCGTATAAATGGCAGGCCCCGGCGTCTCCAAACAAATCAGTATTGAAAATACCGCAATCATTGGCAGCGCAATCGCCAATCCAATGAGCGCAAACCAAATATCCATTACGCGCTTTACTGCTAAATAACGAGCCGCCTTTTCAGATAATGTAAAAGAATGTATTTGCTGAACTGAGAATTCACGACTCACATTCATGCTTTTCTCTGCACTCACTGACACACACCTCACGATTTGTTTGGGATGTTATGATGACCTATGCCAGTCAGTTTAGCAGACGGATGTTAATTGGATGTAAATGGTATGTTAAGAAGTGTGAATTTGTTATTTTTTCTGACAAATTTTTTTTCATATTCTTTTACTATTTTATATACAAGGACTATTTGTTTTAATCATATGATATGAAAAAGAGACAAATCTAGGATTAGATTTGTCTCTTTCGCTTATCTGTAATAAGATACAGTACCTTCGTAAATAGCTTGTGCAGCTTTATCTTTATAAATCGCTTTTTTCAATTTACTTGCATCCGATGCATTTGTGATAAAAGCAGTCTCAACTAAAACACTTGGCATTTTAGAATATTTAATGACATAAAAACCAGCTTGTTTCACTCCACGGTTTCTTGTTCCAAGATAAGTTGCAAGTTTAGGCTGAATTTCACCTGCCAGATGTTTACTTTCTGTTGATTGATATGTTGTATCGTAATACGTCTCACTTCCGTTAGGTGATGAACTTTCATTAGCATTCCCATGTATGCTGATAAATAAATCTGCTTGTACAGAAGCCGCCTTACTCACTCTCTCCTGTAAAGAATAAAAAGTATCATTCGATCTCGACATTACTGTAAGAGCTCCCGAAGCTTTTAGCTTTGTATTCACTCTTTTCGCTATATCAAGGTTAACCTCTTTCTCAAGAAGCCCATTGTCGACAGCGCCTGAATCTTGATCACCATGGCCTGGATCAATAAAAATCGTTTCACCTACAACAGGGTTCTTTAATTGATTAGCAACTTTTGTACTTATAGCAGGAGTGCTACCGATAACGGAAAAGTTAGACATGTTTTTACTGCCAATGACTTTCCGAGCTCCTGTAGACAAATTTTTACCATTTGTAAGGATAATAGCTTTTTTCTTCTTAGCTGCCAAAGTCGCTCCCGCAATGGAGTCAGGATAACTAAATCCATTGCTCACATATACATTACTAGTTGATAAATTAAGTTTTTGGACAACGTTTGCAGCTAGCTCATATCTGTTTGAACCGCTTATTCTTGCGGGAAAAGGCAGTTTATTATATACCCTACTACTTATACTTCCAGTACCGCCTATAACAACAGTACTTTTAATCTTCTTATCTTTTATCACAGACGTTGTCGCACTATTTATTGATGTTTTATTTGTAAAAAGAATCGGATAGCCGTTTTTTGCTGCATAAGGGATTACTGCCGGAGCATCTGCATAAAAGAAACCATTTACAATAACAGCTTTAGAAGTTGCATTCATCGCCCTTGCCACTCTTGCTGCCGTATCATAACGATTGCTTCCCGCAATACGTTTAACACTTATCCCTAAACTTTTAATCTGATTGGCAGTGTGAGAAGATACAGCGGGTGTTCCGCCTACAATAATTACACTTTTAGTCTGCATCTCTTTCAATCTTTTTTTCGTTTCATATGAAAGTTTATTAGTATTTGTGTAGAGCAATGGCGCATTCTTCTGATAAGCAAGAGGTGCTGCTGAAATCGCATCTGCATAGGAACTTCCACCGACAATTACAGCTGTACTTGCTTTTGAGTACATTTGCTTTGATATTTGGACAGCAGTGCCGTATCTATTGCTTCCTCCAACTCTTTTCACCGAGTTATCGGCCAGAGCCGTTGGTACAAAAAGAACGAGTCCCAAGAAACACATTATTAGGACTTTTATATAAGAACGCAATTGGTTTCCTCCTTAAATGGTTAAATACCTAAAATCAATAACTTATAAGATTTGTACCGTAATTTTGAAATTATTATATAAAGCTCTAACTTTTGTTTTTCATTATAGTAACCGTTTCTTTTTTACTGCTACTGAAAAGAATACAGTTTAAAAAGAATCGTTATATTTTTTTACTTAACTGATATCATGATATTTGAATTCAACGGAAGGTTCTTGAAACGACAGTCTATCTTAAAATTTATAATTTTCTCCGAAGGAAGTGATCATCCTACAATGTTTAGATATCTTCTCTAGTTAACACGTTTAATGTCTTTTAATAAAAGCTGACCTTCATTATTTTTTTCATATGAAATTCTGACTTTATCTCCGTTGTTAAAATGATCAATATCACTTGTTGGTGCTTCTGTGATATCAAGACTAACCGCCTCATTATCTACAGTTACTTCTATTGTGTGAGTGTCTGCTAAACCTACATAAATACCTTCTTTTGTTTCAATGTTACTGTCTGTCGATATATCTTCACCTTGACCCTTTTGACTATTAACCCCGCAACCCGAAAGAAGCACTATAAAGAACAGTAGAGCAATCAATTTTTTCATTTTTTTCATTTTTTTCACCTCATTATATATATCGACAATATATTTTATACTTTTGAGAAAAATTAAAAAAACAGTGAAACTTTTTTTTATAAAAAACGACTATTTTAGGATTTCACTCTTATATTAAATAGAGTTGTATTTAATGATATTTTAACTCATAATGAAAATAATTTAACAGACGAGGTGCAAAGGATGAGAAATAAACGAAGAAAAAAGAAAAAAACCTTATTGTTGACAATTATAACAATAATCGGACTGCTTGTGCTCGGAACAGGCGGCTATGCCTACTACTTATGGCATAAAGCTGCTTCAACTGTGGCAAGTATTCATGAAAGTATTGATAAATCTAAAAAAAGGGATAAAGAGGTCAACATCAATAAAAAAGATCCGTTTTCCGTCTTAATTATGGGCGTTGATGAACGCGACGGAGATGTAGGCCGTGCCGATACACTCATTTATATGACCGTTAACCCAAAAACGAATACAACTGACATGGTCAGCATTCCGCGAGACACATATACAAAAATTATCGGAAAAGGCACAATGGATAAAATCAACCATTCATACGCATACGGCGGTACGCAGATGACAGTTGATACGGTTGAAAACTTCCTCGATGTTCCGGTTGATTATTTCATAAAAGTGAACATGGAAAGCTTTAGAGACGTTGTTGACACACTTGGCGGCATAACAGTTAACAGCACATTCGCGTTCAGCTATGACGGTTATTCATTCGGAAAAGGTGAAATCACGCTGAACGGCAAAGAGGCGCTCGCCTATAGCCGGATGAGAAAAGAAGATCCAAGAGGCGATTTTGGCCGTCAGGACCGCCAGCGCCAAGTCATCCAAGGAATCATTAATAAAGGCGCGAATATTTCTTCCATTACGAAATTTGGAGATATGTTCAAAGTGGTTGAAGATAATGTGAAAACAAACTTGACCTTTGATGACATGTGGGATATCCAGTCCGACTACAAGGGCGCGCGTAAAAAAATTGAGCAGCACGAACTGAAAGGTCAAGGCACAAAAATCAACGGAATCTACTACTACCAAGCTGATGAAAGTGCCCTTTCCGATATCACAAAAGAGCTAAAGGAAAATCTGGATAATTAAAACAAAAAGAAGCTTCGCACAGTGTGCAAAGCTTCTTTTTTATTTGCCTATAAATGAATCCGGCTGCTCTTTCCGGTATCCGTAATGAAACAGCAATTCTTCCACAATCCGGCGGGAAGCCTCTCCATCGCCATACGGATTAGAAGCGTAGGACATTTTCTTGTACTCATCATCATCAGTTAACAGCTGTTTTGCCAGCTGATAAATGTTTTCTTCATCCGTCCCTGCAAGTTTCAGCGTTCCTGCTTCCACTCCTTCAGGGCGTTCCGTCGTATCGCGCAGCACAAGCACCGGTTTCCCGAGAGAAGGTGCTTCCTCCTGAACGCCGCCCGAATCTGTCAAAATGAAATGTGATTTTGCCGCAAAGTTATGGAAATCAATGACTTCTAAAGGGTCAATCAGATGTACTCTGTCAGAATCGCCAAAATGCTTCTGAGCCGCTTCCCGGACAACAGGATTCAGGTGCACAGGGTAAACGACTTGTACATCGTTAAATTCCTCAACAATTCTGCGGATAGCCTTGAACATGTTTTCCATTGGCTCGCCCAGATTTTCCCGGCGGTGCGCGGTCAGCAGAATCATTTTATCCTCGCCCGCCTGACTAAGGACAGGATGTGAATAGCCGTCCCTCACCGTTGTGCGGAGTGCGTCGATCGCTGTATTGCCCGTTACAAAAATCGCGTCTGCTTTTTTATTTTCTTTTAATAAATTCTCTTTCGCCCGGCCTGTCGGCGCAAAATGCAAATTAGCAATCGCCCCTGTCATCTGGCGGATGAGCTCTTCCGGAAACGGGGAATACTTATTCCCTGTACGAGCCCTGCTTCCACATGGCCGACAGCAATTTGATGATAAAAAGCGGCAAGGCTTCCGGCAAAGGTCGTTGTCGTATCACCATGGACAAGCACAATATCAGGCTTGATGTCTTTGAACAGTTCATCCAATTTCACAAGCGCGTTGGACGTAATCTCTGCCAGTGTCTGCCGCTCCTTCATGATGTTCAAATCGAAATCAGGCTTGATGTGAAACGCATCTAAAACCTGATCGAACATCTGTCTGTAGGAGTCTATTTCAGGATATTTTCTCAATTCAAGTACAAGCGGTGCCATCTTTATCGCTTCAGGCTGGTCCCGAAGACGGTCATGACTTTTAGTTTTTTCATATTTGTCACCTGATTTTCACTGTAGTAAATAAACTCTTACTACTTATTCTACATGAAAATGTAGTATTTTAAATCATTTCATTTTGATCCAAGTAAAATTATATATGTTTTTAATACTAAGGATAAACCTTGTTTAAAAATGGTTTATCCTATATCATAAAAATGTGTAAACACATAGTTATTAGGGTAAATAGAGAAGAGTTTAACCATAAATTATTTCGATCATAAGGAAGGTGCCTTTAAATGAAAAAAGTACGTAAAGCCATAATCCCTGCCGCAGGTCTCGGAACGAGATTCTTGCCGGCTACGAAAGCAATGCCGAAAGAAATGCTTCCTATCGTTGATAAGCCTACCATTCAATACATAATTGAAGAAGCTGTTGAAGCTGGTATTGAGGATATTATTATCGTAACAGGGAAAAGCAAGCGAGCGATTGAGGATCATTTTGATTACTCTCCTGAGCTTGAAAGAAACTTAGAAGAAAAAGGAAAGATTGAACTCCTTGAAAAAGTAAAAAAAGCTACTAATCTGGCTGATATCCACTATATCCGCCAAAAAGAGCCTAAAGGACTCGGACACGCTGTATGGTGCGCGCGCAACTTTATCGGCGATGAGCCGTTTGCGGTCCTGCTCGGAGACGATATTGTTCAGGCAGAAACACCAGGATTGCGTCAGTTAATGGATGAATACGATAAGACACTTTCTTCTATTATCGGTGTTCAGCAGGTGCCTGAAGAAGAAACACACCGCTACGGCATTATCGACCCGCTGACAAGCGAAGGCCGCCGTTATCAGGTGAAAAACTTCGTTGAGAAGCCGCCTAAAGGCACAGCACCTTCTAACCTTGCCATCTTAGGCCGTTACGTATTCACACCTGAGATTTTCATGTACTTAGAAGAGCAGCAAGTTGGTGCCGGCGGAGAAATCCAGCTGACAGACGCCATTCAAAAACTGAATGAAATTCAAAGAGTGTTTGCTTACGATTTTGAAGGCAAGCGTTATGATGTTGGTGAAAAGCTTGGCTTTATCACAACAACTCTTGAGTTTGCGATGCAGGATAAAGAGCTTCGCGATCAACTCGTTCCATTTATGGAAGGTTTACTAAACAAAGAAGAAATCTAAGCAAAAAGGCTATTGGACATTCATCCAATAGCCTTTTTTTATTTCGACATCAGTGTCAGCGTACGCTCTTCGTTATCAACTGCAAAAACCTGGGCATCTGTATTCACAAGAAAACGATTTTTGCTGCTGTCATACAATACATCACTGTCGCTTAAAGATAGTGACGCCGGAGTAATAGGAGAAATGTTGTGAAAGATAAGCTCAGAGGCTCTATCATTCTCAAGCACGTAACTGATTTTTTCATAATCAAAATCCAGCGTTTTTCTGCCGTCAGCTGTATCTCCTTCAGTATACCCATTCAATTTCGATTGGATGCTGCTACTGCTGTCTCCCAGGAATTTCAGAAAGTATTCATAGGAAGAAGCTGCATTTTGCGGGACATAAGGTGTAAAGGCAGCAGCCCGCAACTCAGCGTGTTTCACGTTTGTTGTCACAGCGCTCTTTTTCACAAAATAAGACTGCCCGTCAAACTTGATTTTCGCTGCTTGTTTGCCTTTTGAAGCTACCGTTACCTCGGTACCGAATGGCAATGTGACGCCGGTCTTCTGCTTTAAATCCAAATCTTTATACACGGACGCTTTTTCATCTGCGATAAACCCTTGCTTATTGACTGCTGTTAAGCGTTCCTCTGTCTTGCCCTTTGCATCGCCATAATGGTTCTTCACTTCGTTTTGCGGAATAGCGCCAAACGAAGCAATAGTACGAAGCGGGGTGTTAAAGAACATGGTTCCCGCAATAAAGACTGTCAGGATAGACAAAATAGCAATTTGAACTGCATTAGCCAATGATTTCGGCTTTTTCTTCTTTTGGCGAAAACGGGCAAACGCTTCGGGATTTTCTTTTTTTCGCTCTTCTGTCTGCTCTTTTTTATATGTTTCTTTTTCTTTTTTCGAAAGTTTATTAAACCAGTCAATAAACGCTTTATACTCTTCTACAACCGTTTTTGTCTCATCAAACATACGAAGCTCGCCGTAGTGCATCCATGCGACACGGTCACACATCTTTTCAATCTGGCCGGTGGAGTGGCTGACAAAGAAAATGGTTTTTCCTTGTTTTTTAAACTCATTGATTCTGTCTACACACTTCTTATAAAACGTTTGATCCCCTACCGAGAGTGCTTCATCGATTATTAAAATGTCGGGGTCCATATGCACGGAAATCGCAAACCCGAGACGCGATTTCATACCGCTGGAATAGTTTTTAACCGGCTGATTAATAAAATCGCCAATCTCGGCAAATTCCACGATACTGTCATACATGTCATCGATCTCTTTATTGGTTAACCCCATCATCAAACACTTGAGCCGGACATTATCCCGGCCCGTTAATTGGTTATTTAAACCGGCTGCAATCGCAATTAGCGACGGCTGACCGTTCATTTCGATTTCACCGCTGGTCGGAGGAATAATTTTAGCCAGCAGATTGGACATGGTCGATTTTCCCGACCCGTTTATCCCTACAAAGCCGATTGTTTCTCCCTCATACACGTCAAAGGAGACATTCCGCACAGCAAAAAAACCATTATCCTTAGCTGGAAAAAACAATCCTTTAATCTTGTCCGATTGTTTTTGATACAAATGATACTGCTTTGAAACATTTCGAAACGAAACTTTTAGTTTCATCGTACAATCTCCTTACGTATTAAAGAAAGTCAACAAACTTGTCTCTGAATTTCATATGCAGGATAGAACCCACTGTCAGTAAAAGCAACGTGATTAACCAAAAATACAACGTGTATTTCATGTCTTGGTAAAACCATTGGCCGTCTAAAAAGCTGTTCCGGAAACCTTCAATAATGTAGAATAGCGGATTAAGCTTTAAAATAGGGACTAATTCGGGATGACTATGACCGAGTCTCTCATTAACATCCCAAAATATTGGTAGCAAGAAAAACAATAATCTAATTACGGCCTGCAACAAAAATTGATAATCCCTAATCAGTACACTGATCGTTGAATTAAACAAACTAAAAGAAAACATAAAAGCAATCATACAAATAAAGTAATAAATATATTGTAACCAATGTAAACTCGGAAAAATACCATTTACCAGTAGTGCAATAATGTAAATCAGCATCATGATAATAAAACTAAATAAATTAGACGCAATAGCCACTGATGGTAAAGAACTAATCGGAAAGTTCATTTTAGACACCATATTAATGCGCCTAAATACACTGTTTGAACCATCAAGTATGGTAGGACTGATAAAAAACCATGGGATTAATCCTGCCAGCATCCAAAGAATAAAGGGCACTTCGCCCACTCCAGTTGTAATGGGACCACCTTTTCTAATCCCTATGCCAAATACAAACCAGTACGCTAGCATTTGGATAAGCGGATTTAAAAACTGCCATAAGACTCCTAGATAATTCATTTGGTATTTAGATTTGGTTTCATAAGCCGCCAATCTTAAAATTAAAGGAAATGACGTTATTTGCTCTCTGAGTATTCGCAACAAATCATTCATTTTTTATCTTCCTTAGACTTAGTTGTTTTTTGGGGAATCTTTCTGTTTTAGATATTGAAAGCACCGCTGATTATTGTAACAGATCCTGCGTTTTTTTTCACTTCTCAACAAGTATCTAAAAAGCTGCCGAAGTATCGACAGCTATTCATGCTACAAAATAACGGAAATTATTTAGCTTTAAATACAGTAGCAACAACCTTTTCCGATGAACGTCCTGACTCTAAATAGCAGAATTTCTCATAAAAAGGATCAAAAGAAACTGGAAGCTTATAGTTTGGTGATGAGATTTTCTTTATAGCCTCAATCGTTTCTTCAGTTGTTTTTACTAATGGACCAGGAGCTTCTTTTTCAAAGTCAAAATAGAAACCACGCAACTTATCTCGGTAAGTTTCAATATCAGGTACAAAGAAAAGCATTGGACGTTTTAGATTTGCGTAATCAAAGAATACTGAAGAATAATCAGTAATTAACATATCAGAAAGCATATATAATTCTCGAATATCTTCATAAGCAGAAAAATCAAACGCAAATCCTTCAAACGGACCTAAATCAAAATTCTCAGCTACCAAATAGTGCATTCTCAAAATCACGATATATTCATTACCTAGCTCCTGTCTAAGCTGATGTAAATCTAAATCGAGATCGAACTTATAACGCCCTTTTGCATAGAATTGATCATCTCTCCATGTAGGAGCATATAGAATGACCTTTTTATCAATAGGGATATTTAATCTTCGCTTAATCAATAATATTGTTTCTTCATTGTTATCATTATGAAGAAAATCATTTCTAGGATATCCGGACTCGATCATTGTTTTGTTAAATTGAAACGCGCGTGCAAAGATTTCAGATGAATATCCATTTGGCGAAATCAAGTAATCCCAATTAGAAGCTTCCTTGATAAAATTCCTTTTGTATTTTTTTGTGTTTGTACCAGGCATATGAACTTCTTCCATATCCATTGCAAGTCTTTTTAACGGCGTGCCATGCCATGTTTGTAAATATGTTGTGTGTTTAGGTTTTGGAATCCATAATGGAAGCCTGCTGTTAACAACCCAGTACTCAGCTCTTGCCATAGCGAATAGCCATTTTATTGAGAGCCGACTAATATAAGGAATTCCCTTTTCATCAAATGGTGTTGAATATTGTTTATTTACACTCCAGTACATTTTATACTCAGGGTGGTTTTCCCTCATATACTCATAAATCGCTCTTGGATTACAGCTGTATTGTTTTCCGTTAAAACTTTCAAAAATGACTGTTTTACTTTTAACTGGCATTCTGCTAGCCATCATGAATAATGATTTGTATGTTTTCGTGATAACCTTGTTTCTCATTTTTGAGATTTTTTTAAATTTTGATAAAAATTGCTTTTTCTTTCCTTTAACAAAATATTTAATTCTTGTATGAAGACTATAGTCATTTACTCTAATACCTAGGGTCTGTTTTTTCTTTCTCTTAAAGACTTCATAACGAACCGGTGCCTTATTAGATTTTATAACACTTACTAAGCCTTTTAATTTGTTTTTTCGATCTCCTAGAACAAGAGCGGTGCTGTTAAACTGAATATCTGTTCTGTCTTTGTCTGTACATATATATTCCATGAAAAGACGGTAAACATAACGTTTTTCATTTGAGAAAGGAATTTCTTCCAGAGGCACTTTCACTTCAAACTCATACAATTCCGGGACAAATCCGTCTGTCCTCATGTTTTCAAGCCCAAGTGTTTTTCTATTAAGCTGGACTGGAAACTTTTCTTCAATAGGTGTTTCTCCGGCCTTTTTTAAAATAAGATTCAAGTCTTTTATCCGGTATTGATTTTCGGAACTTAGGTAACCCGCATAGCCTGTTATGCTTATTTCTTCAGAATTAATTCCAATTTGATTAAACCTTATGATTTTGGCCTCTCTTTTCACTTTAATAGAAAAATTGCCTTTATCAGTTTTGTATGGTAAAATTAAAAGTTCTGTAGTTTGATCAACATGAAAGGCGCGCTCCATTGAATCCACTTCAGAAGAAAGACGCATCAATAGTGGTTCATGCCCCGCAGCTTCATATTTTTTTCGGAATTCAATATAAAAATCATATGTTTGTCCCATTTCAAGAGTCATAGGAAAAACATGAATGTTCACATCAGCTTTATACTCAAATGATCCAGTGTTTTGAAGCGAAAATTCAGACTCTGTTCCTGAACGTCTCTCTTTCAGCTTTAAAAATAGCTGATGATCCTCTAAAAATTGTTGTTCTGAATCAATTGAGATCAACATTTCAAGATTTCCCAAATTGTTTTTCAAGCTCTTCAAAATACAATTAATCACAGTGTTTTCAATCATTGCTTTATTCTGCTCCTCTGTATAAAAGCTCTTTCCTTTTTTGCTTCCTTTTATTAGTGTCAACTACTAAGACATTCCCAGCAAAATATTAACTCTCTTTTATTTCCGTGACCCTCCAAGAGAAATTCCCTTTAACTGTTGTATAAGGCTCTACTCTATATCCATTATCAGTAACTATATTGCATTCTGACAACTTTGTTTCTTCACTCGAAAGTCTGCGCATTGTTTTAATATGGCCATTTGCATTGAAAAGAATATAAAAATCAATGACTTGAGTTTTATTAGCTGCTATCTTTTCAATATTTACATCTTTTTTCAGATCAATTACAAAGAACTGATCATTTTGTAAGTTTGTTGAAAAAATTTCAGCCTTATTCTTTCTGTCCAAGCCCACTAAGCTTACTTCAATACAATCCGCATGATCAAAATTCTCAATGTCAATTTCTATTTTGCTTTTATCAGAATTCTCGTTATAAGAACTAATAGATGGATCTTTTTTCCCAATCTTTTTAGAGAGCTTCTCTCTCTCTACCCGCACCTCAATCATCTGATTAAGAGCAAAAGCCCAATTTTCAATATAGTTGGGTTTTGAATATTTTTCAGCCATTTTAAAGGCTTGTTCTGAAAATTTCCGGTGAGTACTTTCATCTTTCATTAAAGAGATAATGGCTTGTCCCAATTTCTCTATATTATATTGTTCAATGACATATCCGTTTACTCCATCAGTCACTAAACTCCTTGCTCCGTAATCATAATCATACGTTACAACTGGACACCCGTTGCTCAGCGCCTCCATATTTGAAAGACCGAAGCCTTCAAAGTGAGAAGTTGAAATGGTTAGCCAAGCTTTTTGAAACTCTGAGTCAGGATTATCTGTATAACCTTTCAGAAAGACATTTTTTTGCAGTTTGGTATCTTCAATCTCTTTTTTTATTTTTTCAAAATCTTCGCCTGATCCGAATATATCAAGTTTTGCTTCAGGAATTTCTTTTACGACAAGACTAAAAGCCTTTACTGCATGTATCAAATTCTTCATAGATGCAAGTCTTGAAATAATTACAGCTTTGTATTTTTCACTCGGCACATTCAATACATCGGGATTAAGCGGTTTATCAATTGTATGCGGAGTAAAGAAAAACGTCTCTTGTTCCCCTGAAATTAATTTAAAATCTTCTATTTGTTCCTCAGTTATAAAAAAGACAGCATCCAAATTATACATCTGACTAAAAACTTCTTTATAACGTCCCTTAATTTGATATTTATTGTTACCGTAATGTTTATTATGAATGATTGCTCCATAATACGAAGAAGGGGATTTTTTCACTTTAAAAACATGTTTGTCTTGCGGTCTGCTGTCTACTAAGAACAACTTAGGTTTATCATTTTCGTTTTGCAGATGTTCTATCCAATATTGACGCAGTTCAGATTCATCTTTTACTTTTATCTCACCCTCAAGGGAGTACCAAATAGTATGAGATAATTGAACATCTTTTTCTTCATTGTTCCATACATAGAGTTTGTCTAAATATACTTGATTTTTTTCATTAATATATTCCTGCAGATACATCTTATTTAACTGCACATCATAATGAGTAACAAGAACTAAATTTCCGTTCTTCGTATATTCCTCTCTCTTTGTATGTTGATTTTTATCGTTCCAATAGTCGACATAACGGATAGTCTCCTTATCTCCATAGTAAACTACAGAAATTTCATTTTTCTTCTTACCAAACAATCTTGTCACAATTTTTGCAAATTTCCCCATTCCAGCTTGCTTTTTTACCTGATCAAAGCCTATCCATTCGTCGTATGATCTTTTGCCATTTGTTCTTTCACTTAAAAAATCCTCAAATAGATTAATAACACTTGTGAATTTTTTATCAATCTTACCATTGCTGTATAATTCGTCAATCTTCGAGGACAACTCTAGATCAAAACGAAACGTTAAAAAAAATGTATTCTGGTTACACTCTTCCCCAAATAATTTAGAACGCAATAGTAATGATTTTGTCAGACCGCCATAATTACTTGGCAGACCACCAGAGATAAAATAATAATTCATATCAGGAATTTGTTTTATATTAGATTCACTCACAGCATGTAAAGACAATATCTTACTTCCTTTCGGCATTTAGAATATATGATCATTGAATCTAAATCCACCCGGATACATTAGCCACAAAAACCAATGTAAGCATCAAAAAGTACTTCTTATTTCAATAAGAAGTACTTTTATTAGATAATAAACATTGATATCAGGATCCTAAATTATAAACCAGCGATTTCCTCTTTGATCTTTGTTGTAGAGATGCCTTCAGTTCTCGGAAGGTAAACAACCTCACACTGATCTTTGAGAAAGTCAAATTTACCTTCCCAGTCATCCCCCATAACAAAAACATCAATATTATGATCAATAATATCTTGTTTTTTTTGTTCCCAATTTTTCTCAGGGATTACTTCATCCACATATCGAATAGTTTCTAAAATTAATTTACGGTGTTCATAACTGTGATAAGCCTTTTTTTGCTTTTGTAAATTGAATTCATCCGTTGAAATAGCAACAACTAAATAATCGCCAAGCTGTTTTGCACGCTCAAGCAATTTAATGTGACCCCAATGCAATAAATCAAAAGTTCCGTATGTGATGACTTTTTTCATTTAAGAAACGCTCCTTCCTAATGTTAAACACTATTAAAAACACTACTGTCGTTAGCGATTGAATTCTCAAAACCCTGCAATTGTATTCCTTATATCGACATATTTCTCGTATGTCTTCACTGATCATCAATTATAGCATACCGCCTAAAAAAGGTTAAGTACTCACGCGGAGAAAAACATTCCAAAATATGTAATGACATTCAAACTCCATTAGCATCAAGGATTGTTATTCATTCGTTCATTCAATTGTAAAATTGGAAACATATTTAAATTTAATGTAAAGAGAATGTTAATCCTTTGTTGATGATTTATGTTAAAATATAAGCTAGGCTGATTTTAAGTTTAAATCTTTTAATCTATATAAATATAATCTTCTCAGGAAGGAGGAGCCAGACATGCAAACAGAGACAATTCATCATATTCCTTATGTTAACAGCAACTTAACATCATTCATCAATTACCTAGAGAAAGATTATATTGATCAGAAGATGGGTGCTGTTATTTCCACCGTAAACCCTGAAATTGCTTATGCAGCAATTAAAGATCCAGACTACTTTGGTGTACTCTCTTCTTCAGACTTCATTTTGCCTGATGGTATCGGTGTAGTCATGATGTCACGTTTGACTAACAACAGGCTTCAGTCTCGAATCGCAGGTTACGATGTTTTTAAAGAACTTCTCGGTTTAGCTGACAAAAAGAAAAAACGTATATTTCTGTACGGAGCAAAGAAAGATGTTTTAAAAGGTGTTGTATCCAAAATCTCTTCTGAATACCCAAACATTCAAATCGCAGGTTATTCAGACGGTTATGTTCATGATCGCACTATAGTCGCAAAACAAATTGCAAAAGCAAATCCAGATATGGTATTCGTAGCTTTAGGGTATCCTCATCAAGAGAAATTCATTCATAACTATAGACACTTGTTCCCTAAAGCTGTATCTATAGGTTTGGGAGGAAGCTTCGATGTATTTAGCGGCAATGTCAAACGGGCCCCTTCCTGGATGATACGTTTAAATTTAGAATGGTTTTATCGTTTGATTTTGAATCCATGGCGATGGAAGAGAATGCTTAGCATACCACAGTATGCTCTAGCAGTTTTAAAAGAAGAAAAAAGCAAAAAAACCTTTTATCCAAAGCATGAAAAAGATCATACAAAACATATATAAATCGGAAATTTTTATATAAATGGATTGATGAAAATGAAAATAAGATCACTTTTGGCGAATTGCTATATGTACTTTTTATCGGTAATCGCCTTTTTTCTCCAATGGGTGAAACCTAAAAACAATGTAACCCTCCTTATCTCATTTGAAGCAAACGCAAGAGCAATTTTGGAGGAATATGAACAAGGTCAATACTCATATAACCTTAACATCCTATATACTCAGCAGGCATCCTCTATCGCCGAGAGATTCCCTAATGTAAAATCATATTTATTACTGGAGAAAAAACCCACTCACCTCATTAAAGCTATATACCTGATGTTTAACAGCAAAATAGTCATAACAGATAATTATTTTCTATTGACAAGTGTGTTAAATAATCGAGAGCAAACCAAATGTATACAAGTATGGCATGCAAATGGATCACTTAAAAAATTTGGTTTAGAAGACATTACAAACATGCAACGGACTAAAACTGATATTAAAAGATTCAAAAAAGTATACAGCTCGTTTGATTATTTAACTGTTGGCTCAGAAGAAATGGCAAATATCTTCAAAAAATCATTCGGAATTGAGAATCATCAACTATTAAAAATAGGTGTGCCTTTAACAGACCCTTATTACAGGGAATATAAAAAGGACATTTCAGAAACTCTAAAAGCACAAAACAAAAAAATAATTTTGTATGCACCAACGTTTAGAGATTATGATATGTACTCAATTCAATTGCCTTTTACAGAAAAACAATTAATTCATGAGTTAAAAGAAGAATATGTTTTATTTGTTAAACTCCATCCTGCAATTCAAAACAATATCACTAATAAATTTTCTAGTGATTATATTAAAGATGTTTCTAATTATGCCTTATATGATTTACTCATGGCTGCAGACATATTAGTCACTGACTATTCTTCTGTTCCATTTGAATTTTCTATTTTAAATAAACCCATTCTTTTCTATACTTATGATTTACCACTTTATCAAGAGAAACGTGGATTGATCGATAATTACCTTTCTATAATACCTGGGAGAGCCTGTTATGACAGTAAATCATTAATTAATGAAATAAAAAACTCATTTAATAATTGTAAGATAAAAACTTTTTCTAATAACTGGAATAAGTACTCCAAAGGGTATTCAAGTGAAAATTTGTTAAAATTCATAGAAAATTTAACAAGCTAAGTAGTAAATACACTTGTTCAAAAAGGAACAAGTGTTCTTTTTTACCTTGACAACCGAACATACGTTTGCTTTAATGTATTTAGTTGCTGATTGCAACAAATAAAATAGAGGTGGTAGATTTATGAGAAAAAAAGAACTGTTTGATTTCACCAGCATCACTCCAAAATTATTTACTGAACTTCGTGTAGCAGACAAAACTGTACTTCAATCATTCAACTTCGATGAGAAAAACCATCAAATTTATACAACCCAAGTGGCAACTGGAATGGGAAAAGACAACACCCAAAGCTATCGCATAACTCGTCTATCTTTTGAAGGTTTACAGTTAGACAGCATGCTGCTAAAACATGGAGGTCACGGAACAAATATTGGCATCGAAAACCGTAATGGTACTATTTATATTTGGTCACTATACGATAGACCAAATGAAACAGGCAAAAGTGATTTAGTTTGTTTCCCTTACAAAGCAGGTGCGACTTTAGATGAAAATTCTAAAGAACTTCAGCGATTCACAAATCTTCCTTTAAATTATAGGGTCACACCTGCTCTTGATTTGAAGAATAGACAGTTAGCACTTAGACAGTACAATACAGATAATAATAAACAGTGGGTAACAATCTTTGATCTGGACGATGCAATAGCGAATAAAAACAATCCTCTTTATACTATTGATATTCCTGACCAACTGCATTATTTACAGGGCTTCTTTTTAGATGACGGTTATTTGTATTGGTATACAGGTGATACAAATAGCAAAGGCTATCCAAATCTCATTACTGTATTCGATTCGGCTAATAAAATAGTGTTACAAAAAGAAATTACTGTTGGCAAAGACTTGTCCACTAGATATGAGAATAATTTCCGTGAACCGGAAGGCATCTGTATGTACACTAATCCTGAAACAGGAGCAAAATCATTAATGGTGGGTATTACAAGCGGGAAAGAAGGAAGTCGTATAAGCAGAATTTATGCATATCATTCCTACGAAAACTTTATGAATCATGTACCAATTCTTCGATCCCCTTTATTAAAAACAGTGGGTCACCAAGATACACCTCCAGAAAGATTTCAACCATATATTCAAACCTTCATTTTAGAGTATAATGCGTCAAACAAAAAATGGATGGTTCCGACTTCAGGTTATTTACCATCTTACACATCAAATTTAGTTCGGAATATTACAATCAACACAGAAGAAAACTTGCAAATTACATTAAATGAACGTTATATTAGTTTACTGCATCAATCGATTGAAGGAGATTTCCGATTAAAACAAAAGGATATCCGTATGGGATCTTGGTATTTTGCTGGCGGAGAAAAATCAAATGTACTTGAAATAGGTTTTATTAAAGGAAGTACAAAAATCAGACCTGATGATGCAGCCATCTCAAATGCTTCAAGGATGAGTATTTTTATGATTGTTGCAGACAAGATTGAGATGTGATATGCAAATAGGCTGAAGCTATTAAATAGCTTCAGCCTATTAATATGATTATAGCAACTTTCTATTTTACTGGTATTCCGGAACATCAAAGTAAAGCGTATAACCGTCCAGCAATGAATACAGGCTGTACATGCGGTTTACTTGTTTGTACGCCCAGCCGATGTCGGTTGCGTATTGGTGTGCCGCTGTGGCTGACCATCTCATTTTGTATAGTGTGTCCTGGTTGTAGGCTGTGTTGTGAATATATGAAGAGCCTATGAATTTGGCCCCGCCGATAATGGCCGCTTCTGGTGTGAACCAGCCCTGCTCGTACGCATACTTGGCACCGTAGTAATTCGGATTTCTGTCGTATGCGCCTATTCCGTACATGTTATATACAGTTTTTCCGTTATAGGTTAAGCCGTTGGCTAAATCGGATGTTCCGTTTCCTGTTTCAAGAAGAGCGTGTGAGATTAAATAGAGCTCGTTGATGCCGTATTGTTTGGCGGCATCGATAAATGCCTTTGCTTTCCCTGTCAGAACGCCTTTGCCCGCAAGCACTTTCTGATTGACTTCAGTGATGCTGAGCCCGGCTGCCTGTGACAGCTTGAGAAATTGGAAATAGTATTTGCTGTCTCTGGAAAATTTATTCGGATCCACGTATTGAACCACTTCATCACTGCTTGCGTTTCGCCATCCCAAATTGATTTTGGCCCAGCCGTTTGTCTGGCCGATGATTTTCACCTTATCGCCTTTTTTAAATTGGCCGATTACGTTCGTCGGGATGACTGCCGGCGTTGACCGGATATTCAGTACGTCAGCTGTGACTGTTGAAGTTGCTGTATGAATATAAGTGAGCGATACGTAAGCCGCCCCGTCTGTTTGCGGGCTTACTGTCATTTGTTTTTGGACCATATCACGAAGCGAGAGATTGTAATTTGTTTTCATGATTTGCGGCCCGTTTTTGATTTTTACGATAGATGATGTCCATCCGTATAATTCTTTCAGCTTCGCTGCTGCCGCAGCAGCTGCATCGTTACCTGTGAACTGTTCGTTTAAGCTGATTTTATAAAGGCGATTGATCTTGGTTGTGTAACTCGGGCTTAAGCTTTGGGCTTTCAGATAGGTTACCCCATTGTTCAATGCTATTTTGCTGCTGATCTGGGCTGTTACGATTTTGTATTGTGTATATGCCGTCTTGCCTGTTTTTGCTGTTGTGCCGGCGGCATTATTTTGTTTGAAAAACGCTAAAACACGGTCAATATCTTCTTGGCTGATGATGGCTTCAGTTATCATTTGATAGCTGCTCGCTGTGGTCTGACCGGTTTTCTGGCTTGTTGCTGATATGTGATTCGATTGAAAGAATGTAAGTGCTTGATTGGCTTTGGCTGTACCAAGCAGAGATTCAGTTGTGATTGTAAACGTGTTAGCGATTTGTTTTTTGACTGTTTTCGCAGAAGCACTCAGCTGAT
The DNA here is from genome assembly GCF_036765155.1 of Bacillus sp. 0102A. Lineage (NCBI taxonomy): Bacteria > Bacillati > Bacillota > Bacilli > Caryophanales > Bacillaceae > Bacillus > Bacillus sp. 0102A. The sequence continues at coordinate 254,774 of NZ_JBAIZW010000003.1, read as the reverse complement.
GTTTTTTTAATATGTTCAAGCCCTTTGTCACTTTTGCTTGATCTGATGTTTTTTCTGAGATGAGCTGATATTGGTTTTCTGCTGTTGTTCCAGTTGCTTTTTTCGCTGCCTTTACTTTTTTCTGAACAAAAAAGGCTGCGGCTTTGTTTGCCTGCTTCTCGCCTAAAATTTTTGCTGTCGTTATTTGATAGGCTGTAGATGTTGTCGTTTTTTTGATGCTGGATGATGTACAGCGCCACTTTTTCTTTTTAAAGAAGGTGTCCACTTTTTGCAGCTGCTGTTTCGTTAAACCCTTCATATTCACAATATATGATGTGCTTTTGCCAACCTTTTGATAACTGCCGGATACGCCGGTGTTTTTCTTGATTTGGCTGATGGCGTCCTTGACTGTATTCAGCCCTTTGAAATAAGCTGATTGGACATTGTATGTCTCAGCAGTTGTTTTTTGATTGATTGGCTTGTAGCTTCCTGTAATACCGGTGGTTTGTTTCAATTGAGTTAATAGATTCTTGGCATTCGCTTCGCCTGATACGGCGGCTGTAGTGAATGTATAATAGGCTTGTCCTTTCACCGTTTCTTTTAATGAAGCCTTAAGCCCCGATTCCTTTTGGAAGGCATTTTTGATCTGCTCTGCTTTGCTGTCTCCAACGATTGCGCCTGACTGAATGGTTGTGACAGACACAGTATGTGAGACGGGCTGATACGAGCTTTTAATTCCCGTTTGCTTAGCCAGGCTCTGGATAAGCGCCTTCACTTTTGTCTCATCAGGGATTTCTGATGTTATGACGTTCACATAGGGCTGGGCTGTTCCGGATGCTTTTACAGTGCCAGAAACTCCCGTCTCTTGTTTAAGCTTGGCCAGCAATGTGTTTGCCTGCTTTTCACCCGAAATGGCGCCTGAGGTGATGGTGACATACGGCTGCTTGCTTCCGACAGGACTTGACTTGCCTGAAATCGCTGTCTGTTTGGCGAGTCCGCTCAGTATTGCTTTCGCTTCTGCTTCGCTATGAATGCCAGCAGCGGAAATTTGGTAAGTCGTTGTAGTGCCTGCAGCTTGATAAGAAGCATCCCAGCCAGTGTCTTTTTCCAGCTTGGCGGCTGCCTGTGCGGCTTGGCTTTCTGTACTGAACGTTTTAGCCGGTTCTATCTCATATATCGAGTAGTCCTTATAGGCTGCAGCCTGTGCGGCAGAACCGGATATGGAAAAAAAGGCAAGGGACGCGGCGGACAGAAGCATCGGTGCGATTAATCTCTTTTTCATTCCTTCTCCTCTTTCATATTCAATGAGTATATAAAACTAGTTTATTTATCGGCACGCGTACACTTCATTTACAGGTGAATCCCTTCCATTTTTTCATAAAAAAAACTTAATCTCGAAGTGAGATTAAGTTTACATATGAGACACGATCAGTGTACAGGTTCCTTTAATCGTAAAATCGGGCATTTGAGCGGGCAAGATCAAGTGATTGCCTTTTTTGAGCGGACATGTTTTGTCTTCATACATCAGTGAACCGCTTCCTTCAATCACGCTGCAAAGCAAGAAGGCTTCATCCTGAGACAGCTCAGCCTCGCCATTTATGTCCCATTTATATACCGAAAAATATTCCCCTTGGACAAACGTTTTAATGGTAATTCCTTTTCTTGATTCGGTCGATTCATCTATATACCCGTCCACATGAGGAACTGTGGCCGCATTGACCGCTTTGGCAAAATGAAGCTCTCTCGGACTCCCGTTGTGATCAAGCCGGTCATAGTCGTACACCCGGTATGTGGCATCTGAATTTTGCTGTGTTTCTAACACCAGTGCCCCTTTACACAATGCGTGCAGCGTTCCGCTCGGCACATAATAGAAATCACCAGGTTTAATTTTGATTCTTCGCAGCAGGCCTTCCCAGTCACCGCTGTTGATCATTGTGACAAGTTCTGTTTTTGAGCGGGCCGTATGCCCATAAATAATCTCCGCGTTTTCTTTACAGTCAATGATGTACCAGCATTCCGTCTTGCCGAGTTCTCCCTCTTCGTTTTCTCCGGCATAATAATCATCAGGGTGAACTTTTATCGACATATCTTCCTTCACGTCCAGAAGTTTTGTCAGAAGCGGAAATCGGTCCCCCTCCACGCCGCCGAATATTTCACGGTGCTCTTCCCAAAGCTCGATCAATGTCTTTCCTCTATACGGGCCATTCGCTACAGTGCTCGGTCCTTTTGGATGACCGGAAATGGCCCAGCATTCCCCCGTCGTTTCGGAAGGAATACCGTATCCAAATATATCTCGTAAAGCGGTGCCGCCCCAGATTTTTTCTTCAAAAACAGGCGTTAGAAAAATCGGTGATTGCGTCATGATCCGTACCCCTCCCCTGTAAATAGCTGATCATTATTTTCCCGGTGCGCCCCCCTTACAAACGCCCGTATAAGCTGTCTTATTCCTAAGACAACATATGTATAAAGCATCATCTTTTGACAACCCCTTTAAGAAAACGCTTCCTTTATATTATATCACGTCGAAAAGAAGCGTTGTTTCAGCCTTTTCCTTGAGAAGAATAATTCTCCTTTTTTGATACAAATTAATAAAAACCGTCAATCTGTTTACGAAGGAGAAAAACTATGCACATCGACTCTGATCTCCAGAACAACTTAGATGCACTGAAAAAAAAATGGGGACAAAACGACGATATGATGTTTTATTCATTTGCTTTTGGAGACAGCAGACGGAAGGCGTGTTTACTGTATATTGACGGTCTGACAGAGAATAAAATGCTGGCGCAATACGTCATTTCTCCTTTACAAAGAGAGGCGTTAGCCCATAAGGAAGGCTCGATTGAAGACCTATCCGCCTTTTTTTTCGGTTTTCACCATAGCGTTGTCTCTGAAATGAAAGAAATAGAACAGCTCGTTTTTACAGGGCATGCCGTTTTGCTCGCTGATGGCTATCGCGGAGGATTAGCTTTTGACACGAAAACATTAAAAACACGCAGTCTTGAAGAGCCCTCCTCCGAAATCGTGGAACGCGGTGCCAAAATAGGATTTATTGAAAAGCTGCGGACAAACACAGCGCTTTTGCGTGAACGGACAAGTGATCCTAACCTCGTCATAAAGGAAATGATACTCGGAAAAAGGACGAAAAAGAAAATCGCTGTCGCTTATATTCAAGATATTGCTCCTGATTATGTCGTCAAGGAAGTGTTTAAAAGGCTGAACTCAGTCAAAATCGATGATCTGCCGGAATCGGGCACACTTGAACAGCTGATTGAAGATGAACCGTTTTCGATCTTTCCCACAATATTAAGCACTGAACGGCCTGATCGGACAGAAGCTTCTCTATTAGAAGGACGGGTAGCCATATTGGTAGATGGCACCCCGTTCGCTTTGATTGTGCCGGCTACGGTTGATGAATTCATTCATTCGCCCGATGATTACAGCCAGCGCTGGATTCCGATGTCACTTATACGCCTTCTTCGGTATTCCAGTGTTCTGATCACCATTTATTTGCCCGGTCTGTATATTTCTCTCGTTTCTTTCCACACTGGGCTGTTGCCGACTCGAATGGCGATCTCCATTGCAGGTAGCAGGCTTAATGTGCCATTCCCGCCTTTTGTAGAAGCTTTTTTTATGATCTTTACGATCGAGCTGATCAGAGAAGCCGGGTTGAGACTGCCAAAGCCGATCGGTCAGACAATTGGCCTTATCGGCGGAGTTGTCATCGGACAGGCGGCTGTTCAGGCGCAAATCGTCAGCGCCCTTATGGTCATTGTCGTTTCTGTCACAGCACTGGCATCTTTTACCGTTCCTTCATACGCCTATAACTTTCCCCTGCGGCTGATACGCATTGCTGCAATGATAAGTGCAGCAGTACTTGGCATGTATGGCGTCGTTATGGTTTTCCTGTTTGTGATCGGCCACTTGATGCGCCTGAAAAGCTTCGGGCAAGATTACATCATTCCGATCATGGCACAGCCCGGACAGGATTTGAAGGACACCGTCATCCGTATTCCCATGAAGTTTTTTAAAAGAAGACCGACACGAAACGATCCCGAAGATAACATCAGACAAAGGTGATGGCTATGAAAAAATCAGAGCATAAACTGACTTTTATGCAGACGCTTATTATGATAAGCAGCACACTGATCGGTGCCGGGGTCCTAACCCTTCCCCGCTCAGCTGCTGAAACCGGCAGTCCAAGCGGATGGATTATGATCCTGCTGCAGGGCGTTATTTTTATTATGATCGCTCTGCTTTTTTTACCTTTCCTTCAAAAAAACAGCGGAAAAACTCTTTTCAAGCTCAACAGCATCACGGCTGGAAAATTCATCGGCCCACTATTGAATTTGTTTATCTGTCTATATTTCATTGGGATTGTTTGCTATCAAGCACGGATTTTGGGAGAGGTCGTCGGATTCTTTCTGTTGAAAAATACGCCAATGTCAGTTGTCGTTTTTATATTTCTCGCAGTTGCCATCTATCATGTGGGCGGAGGCGTTTATCCCATTGCAAAGGTATACGCTTATATTTTTCCTATGACTCTTATTATTTTTATGATGCTCCTGTTGTTCAGCTTTCGCTTATTTCAGCTTGATTTTATCCGGCCTGTTTTTGAAGGAGGCTATCAAAGCTTTTTCTCTTTATTCCCAAAGACGCTTTTATATTTCTCAGGATTTGAAATCATATTTTATCTCGTCCCGTTTATGAGAGATCCGAAGCAAGTGAAAAAGGCTGTTGCTTTGGGCATCGCGACTTCCACAGTGTTCTACAGCATTACGTTGTTCATTGTGATTGGCTGTATGACTGTGGCAGAGGCAAAAACAGTGACTTGGCCGACCATTTCCCTCATTCACGCATTAGAGGTTCCGGGTATTTTTATTGAACGATTCGATCTGTTTTTACAGCTGACCTGGACAGCCCAGCAATTTGCCTGTATGCTCGGCTCCTTCAAAGGCGCCCATATTGGATTAACAGAAATTTTTCATCTGAAAAATAAAAACAATCCATGGCTCTTGGCTGCAATGCTGGCTGGGACGTTTTTCGTAACGATGTATCCCAAGGACCTGAACGAGGTATTTTATTATGGGACACTTCTCGGATATATTTTTTTATTTGTGATTACAATCCCATTCTTCACCTGGTTTTTAAGCTGGGTACAGAAAAAACTGGGGAGGGGGCAGCTTGGATGAAGATCATAACAAAACTCGCAGTCATGTTTCTGATGCTGCAGGTTCTCTCGGGATGCTGGGATGTCAAAAATATTGAGAAATTATCCTTCGCAAGAGGACTGGCAATCGATGAGACAGATGATCATCAGTATAAATTAACATACCAAAACCTTCTTCCCCAAAGTGAAGACAGCCAAGCATCCGGAAAACCCGAATTTGTTCATGTGACATCCCAAGGGAAAACCATTCTGGAAGCAGTCAGTGATGTATCTGTCAAGGACCCTCCTATTTATAGCGATCATTTAAAAGTGATTCTTTTGGGAGAAAAACTGATGAGGAACCAAAACATAGATCAAGTCTTTAACCATTTTATTCGGGATGACGAGCTGCGGCGAAGCAGCTATTTGATGGCAGCCAGAGGGAAAGCGGCTGATATCTTTACAAAAGGAAGCCCCAGCCAGCAGCAGCCGATGCCCACTGAAAAACTGATTGATTTGACAACTCATAGAGGATATAACGGTAAGATTATGAGACCGCTTCGCATCGGCAGGGCTTCTGTCTATAGCCAAAATGGCTACAGTTTTCTCATTCAAGCCGTGAAAAACCAAAAGGGAAAAGCAACGTATGACGGGGCGGGCATTATCAAAAGCGGCAGCAATAAACTCGTTGGATTTCTTTCACCAAATGAAACACAAACGCTGACGTGGGTCGTGGGGACGATTCAAGGCGGCGTGATGCCGACGACAGTTAAAGGACATCCGATTACGTTTGAGATTAAAAAGTCAAAAACGAAAATTAAACCGTCCGTTGAAAACGGCAAGCCAGTCTTTCGAATTTCTGTCAAAACAAAGGGCATCCTGACAGAAGACCAAAGCCCGAATGAAAACTCCTTTAGTAAGAACTATTTGAGCAGGCTGGAGAACATTTTTGAGAAAAAGCTTGAACGCGATATAAAGAAGGTTATGGATAAACTGCAGCATGAGTATAAAACCGATCCGGTCTTTTTATCCGAACACATTCGGGTTCAATACCCAGAATACTGGCATAAAGTAAAAGGACATTGGGATGACCTATTTTCAGAGGCTGATTTCACATACGATATTTCTTTCAAAATCATTAACTTCGGCACAGTAGGAAAGTGAGCAATCAAAAGGGTGCGCATGATCGCGCACCCTTTTTTATGTTTCGGCCGTCTGCTGTTTTCCAGCCGATCCCCCCTGTCCGTTTTTGTCCCGTAAATCCTGCTCAATTTCTTCAAGGCTTTTCCCCTTCGTCTCTGTCACTTTAAACCAGACAAACAAGAACGCCATGATACCGATCGCGGCATAGATCAGAAATAAATAACTGATGCCGATTGCCTCCATTAATATTGGATAGGTTAGTGAAACAATCAGTGTCCCAACGTGCAGCATCAAGGTCGAAACCCCAGTGCCGATTCCTCTGACATGGAGCGGAAACAATTCAGGAAGCATCACCCAGACAACCGGTCCCCAGCTGACCGCAAAAACAACGATAAACACGCCTAAGCAAATGACTGTCGTCCATGAGGCAGCCGCGGTGTTATCGAAAAAGAGATTCACCAGAGCGAGAACGATCAAGCTGATCACCATCCCGGCATTCCCGAATAGCAATAGCGGCTTTCTTCCGATCTTGTCGATGATTTTTATCGCTACTAATGTCATGAGCACATTGACTGTGCCGATTCCGACCGTTCCTAAAATCGAAGCGGAGTTTCCAAATCCAACGTTTGTAAAGGTCTTAGGCGCATAATAGATGATCGTATTCGTTCCGATAAATTGCTGCAAAAACGCCAGTCCCAAGCCGGCAATCAGGGCGGGGCGAACCCATGGATCGAACAGCTCCTTCAGACCGCCTTCATCCTGCTTTTCCGCCTCTTGAATATCATGTATTTCCTGATCAATATCTTTTGTGCCACGCAATTTTTCAAGAATCTTTTTCGCTTTGCCTTCTTCGCCATTCGTAAACAGCCAGCGCGGGCTCTCCGGCATGAACAAAATGCCAATAAGCAGGAGCAGAGACGGCACAGCAGCCAATCCAAGCATCCAGCGCCACGCTTCGGCATCGGCAAATATGTAATTGACAATGTAAGAAAGCAGAATGCCGACCGTGATCATCAGCTGATTCAGCGATGACAGCGCCCCGCGCTTATGCTTTGGCGCCAGTTCAGATAAATAGAGCGGCACGATCGTCGTCGAAGTCCCCACTGCAAGTCCTAATATAATGCGAAACAGCACCATGACTCCCGTATTCGGGGCGAGTGCCACACCCAGACCGCCTATACAAAACAGCAGCGCGGCCGCCATAATCGCTTTTTTTCTTCCGAAACGGTCAGTCAGCTTACCAGCCGTTCCTGAACCTAATATCGCCCCAACCAATAAAGAGCTGACAACAAGCCCTTCTGTAAAGGCATTCAATCCTAAATCCTTTTTCATAAATAAAATAGCGCCGGAAATCACTCCGGTGTCATAACCGTATAACGCGCCTCCAAGAGCGCCGAAAAAATAAAGCCATATATTCGACTGCTTTTTCATAACAATGACTCCCTTTCTCCATTCAGCTTCAATGACATTGTTGCGAAGTTTATTAGAAATCTTTTAGCCTCTTTTTCCGGCCATTAAACCTTTTCGTTCTTGCAGCCCCTAAGTTTCCAATCATTTACTTGCATTTTTTTCAACGTCATCGAAACATTTTATCTGCTAGAGCGTCCAATATAAGGTGATTCATCACATTTAAAATATCAACTTTTAAGAACAGGAACTTATAAATATAGGAATATTTATCGAAAAATGTCTTTTGAAGAGTTGTCCCATGGCAAAATAAATGGTACTCTTCAAATATTAAAGAAACGAGAGGGTATTGATATGGAAGAACGAACGCACCGCAGAAAGAAAAAGAGACGACTTAGAAAATGGGTGAAAGTCGTTGCCGGTTTGATGGCTTTTCTAGTTATTGCGGCAGGATCTGTCGGCACCTATGCTTATGTCAAGCTGAACAATGCTTCTAAAGAAGCTCATGTCAGCCTTGCGCGCGGAGAACAATCAGTAAAACGGATTAAAGAATTTGATCCCGGAAAAGATTCTTTCTCTGTATTGCTCTTGGGAATTGATGCCAGAGAAGAAAACGGCGAGACTGTCGACCAGGCAAGAAGTGACGCGAATGTTCTGGTTACATTTAACCGGAAAGAAAAAACAGCTAAAATGCTGAGCATTCCGCGTGACGCCTATGTAAATATCCCAGGCCATGGCTATGATAAGTTTACACATGCTCATGCTTACGGCGGCGTTGACCTCACTGTGAAAACAGTTGAGGAGATGCTGGATATTCCCGTTGATTATGTCGTCGAAAGTAATTTCACAGCTTTTGAAGACGTCGTGAACCAGCTGAATGGCGTCAAAGTAACAGTAAAAAGCGATAAAGTCATTAAGCAAATCAAAAAAGATACAAAGGGAAAAGTCGTTCTTCAAGAGGGAACTCATATGCTTGATGGAGAAGAAGCACTCGCTTACGTAAGAACACGTAAAGCGGACAGTGACCTTTTGCGGGGACAAAGACAAATGGAAGTGCTGAGCGCTATTTTGGAAAAGTCAAAATCACTGAGCTCAATCCCGGCTTATGATGACATTGTGGATACGATGGGGAAAAATCTGAAAATGAACTTATCACTTAAAGATGCCATCGGCCTGTTCCCGTTTCTCACTTCATTGAAATCGGTTGATTCTATTCAGCTGACGGGTTATGATTACAAACCTGCCGGAGTATATTATTTAAAATTGAATCAGCAAAAACTGCAGGAAGTCAAAGAAGAGCTGCAAAACGATTTAGGTGTATAAAAAACGGGATGGCGTAATTGCCATCCCGTTTTTTACATATTTCCTTGTTGAAAATTTTCAAAGTAACGTTTAGCCTGATAGATATGGTTAATGTTTCGCAGGAAAGCTGAACATACTAGTCGAAGCAGCTTCATTTTTAAGGAGGTACCCTACATATGAAATGTATTGCGATTGATTTAGACGGAACATTACTGAATAAGGAAAGCGTCATTTCTGCTGAAAACAGAGCGGCGATCAAGCGGGCCATGGATGCCGGCATCCTCGTCACCATTTGCACGGGAAGAGCAACGTTTGATGTAAAAACGCTGCTGGAAGATCTGGATATCCCTATCATTGCGGCAAATGGCGGTACGGTTCATGACATAGGCTACCGCCTGATCAGCAGGACATTAATGGATCAGGAGGCCAGCAAGGCTATCGCTGATTACTTACTGTCAAAAAACATTTACTTTGAGGTATATACAGATGACCATCTGCTTTCTCCTTTTGACGGCGAGGATAAGCTGCATGCGGAGTTTGATATTCTAAAGAGCGCAAATCCAAGCGAAAAGACCGATGAATTGTGGCAAGGAGCCATGACTCAGTTCAAGCAGTTTGGCATTAAACGCATCCCTCATATCGAATCGGTTTTTGACGGCAGCGAAAACATTTATAAGCTTCTTTGCTTCTCCTTTGATATGGACAAGCTGAAACAAGCGAAGGAAGAGCTGAAGCATCATAATAAACTGGCACAAACCTCTTCTGGAAAACATATTATCGAAATCCTGCCGGCCTCTTCAGGAAAAGGACGCGCGCTGACAGAGCTGACTGAAATATACGGAATTGAAACACAGGATATCTATGCGATCGGCGACAGTCCGAACGATTTGTCCATGTTTGAAGTCGCCGGACACCGTATCGCTATGGAAAACGCGATCGATGAATTAAAAGAAAAAAGCACCTTCGTCACAAAAAGCAATGACGAAAATGGTGTGGCTTACTTTATTGACCAGCTTCTTTCCGGCCAATATGCATAAAGAAAAGACTCCAGAGATTCTGGAGTCTTTGTCCTTTTATTGCACCCGTATGCTTCCCGCATATTTATCTCTCCAATACGTGCTCGTGTTCATATTGGTGATGGTCACGCCGTTTGATAATGTGACATGAACAACTTGTCCGTTTCCGATATAGATGGCGGGATTTAAGCTTGTTGATTGGAAGAACACAATGTCTCCCGGTTTCAGATCCGCCTTCTCAATCATACTTCCGGCTTTGAACTGGCTTGTTGCGTATCGAGGCAGGGAAATACCGGCTGCTTTCTGGTATACATACTGGACAAATCCGGCTGTATCAAATCCTGTCTCTGGAGAAACTCCGCCCTTTTTGTAGGGAACTTCTCCGACATAAAGCGTTGCCTCGGACACAATCGGATTTTCTTTCGTGATTGCGAGATTGTCAAATCGGCGAATGCCTGTCATCTTCGATATCCAATAATCCTCTGACAAGTAGGAAATGGTTACTTTTTCTGACCGGCTTGCCTGAATAAATCTTCCTCTGCCAGCATAAATGCCTGCATGTGAAATTCCCGTTTTATACGTATTGCTGAAATAGACGACATCACCCGGCTGTATGTTCTGAGGGGCTACCTTCTCGCCCACTGCCCACTGCTGTTCGGCTGATCGCGGCAGATAAATGCCGAGTGCCTGTTGAAACACATATTGCACGAGTCCTGAGCAATCAAAGCCCTCTGACGGTGTGCTTCCGCCAAATACATATGGAATGCCGATATATTTCTCGGCCTCCTGAACGACAGGGACATCAGCAGTTGCCGGATCGGCTGCGCTTCGTTTCGCCCCGATATAAGACCCGCTCCAATAGCTGCTCGTTTTGTAATTGGTGATGATAACCCCTTTTGATTGCGTACTGTGAATCATTTGGCCGTCTCCAATGTAAAGAGCAACGTGTGTCGGAGCAGTTCCGCTGCTTCCCTCTTTCTTGAAAAACAAAACATCGCCCGGCTGCAGATTTTCCGGTTTTACGGCCGTTCCGACTTTATACTGGTCGTTCACAGATCTCGGCAGATGAATATCAGCCTTACTGAAAACATATTGAATCAATCCCGAAGGATCGAATCCCTCTTCCGGCGTTTCCCCGCCGTATTTATACTGATATCCAAGCAGTTTTTTCGCTTCGCTGATCATCAGTTCAGATGACGTATCAGCCTCCGCAATCTCCGCTTTTGTGATAATTGAACCCAAAAAACAAATGATAACCGCCACAAGCAAAAACTTCTTCCAGTTTGCCAGTGTGTTCACTTTTATTATCTCCTCCTCTATTTGCAGTTTTAACATCGGTATTTTTTTGAATATGTTAAGAGACTTTTTGATATTTTTACAGAATGAATATGCTGGGCAAATAAAAAGAGAATGCCTCATGAGACACTCTCTTTTTTGAATTATTTAGTGGCGTTTGCCGGTTCTTCCTGCTGTTGGATTTTGTGCATTTCCGTATCAATTTTCTGCTTTTCCTGATCTGTCAGATGATCATTGAATTTAAAAGCTGACATAAACATGAATACGATAGCTACGGCAACAAACGGCCAGATAACTTTGACAAATTTCATTTTTATCACTCCTATTATTTAGATTTTAGTTTGTCGCTATGATCAACATCAAACGTCAATTTTCCGTCTTCTACTTTCCATGCGAAATTAGAATCTTTCGTGAGTTCGCGAATAATCGTTTTTTGTTTAAGGCTTCCTTTTTTCACCGGTGCAGGCGTCGCTTCATGGATATCAATCGGCATCACTTCAAAGCGGCCTGTTCCGTTTTTCTTCAGGTGATACTGAACCAGTGCACTGTCTCTCGTTCTCGTCCAACCCTGATCAAAGACAAAGTTTCCGAGGCTGTAGAAAATCACGGTTCCGTTATAAACTTCAATCGGTTCTAAGACGTGCGGGTGATGGCCTACAATGATATCAGCTCCCGCATCAGACATAGCTCGTGCAAGCTGGCGCTGACGGTCGTTTGGATCGTTGTCATACTCTTGTCCCCAGTGTGACTGCACAACGACAATGTCTGCATGTTTTTTCGCTTCTGAAATCATAGGGATAAAGATTTCAGGATCTGCGGGCAGTACGCCCGGCGTATTCTTTTTAGCCGCGAAGCCTTTTCCAGACACGTCGGTAAAGCCGAGCGTCGCAATGGTTACTCCATTGACTTCCTGGTACGAGATATTCTTCTTCGCATCGCTTAAGCTGTATCCTGCTCCAACGATATCAAGGTTTTGCTTCGCAAATTCTCCTAGTGTATCTTTCATGCCCTGAGCGCCGTAATCCATTGCGTGGTTGTTTGCGCTGTTGAGAACCGTAAAGTTCATATCCTTCAAGACTTTCACTGATTCCTTATTCGTCTGCAAATGAATTTCTTTTTCTGCTTGTTTGTAATTCTTTTTATAGGTTACCGGATTTTCAAAGTTTCCGGCTACATAATCAGAGGCTTTAAAGAGCGGTTCAACATACTGAAAAATACTGTCTGCCCCTTTTTGATCCGTTACTTTTTCAACATAGCGCCCCATCATAATATCCCCGACAAATGAGGCTGAGAGAACGTCGTCAGAATACGTTTTGACTTTCGGCGTTTCTGCTTTTCCCGCCCACATAAACGCGAACATAAGTACAAAAACGATCGGAATGGCAATAAATACGTGCTTATTGGTTTTCTTTTTTTGCTGTTTTGTCAGCTTCAGCAGCTTTTCATGAAAGCTCAGTTCTTTTTTCATCGTTTGACACACCTTACATTAAATTAAGTAGTAAACAAACATGATAGCAAAGGTCGCTCCGCTCAATAGCAGCGTGCTTCCGAACGTAATCGTTAATCCTTGTTTCTGAATGGTATTGGCAATTAAACCTGGCACGATGATGCCGATTCCTCGAAATTCCGCGATTTCAAATGGTACAATCGGGTATAGAAAATCAAACGCGATTTTCAGGACGATCCCTGTTATCAGCATGGCAGCGAATTTTCTGCGTCCGTACAAAATCATAAATTTCGATAAACCGTATTTCACAATCACATAAGTGAGCAGGCTCACTAGCAAAACGAGTAATATAAAGACCGGCTGATTAAACACAAGTCCTAAATATCCCGGTACAACAAGTCCTGCCGGCACAATCCCTGTTTTTTCCGCAAAAATTAAACTGAGTAGTACACCTAAAATGAGTGCGATGTATAAATCTGATCCGAACATGTCTGCATTTCCTCCTAGCTTACGAGCTGCTTAACCTTGTATTCGTGGATTTTTTCAATTAAAGGCTCTGCGGCGCCATGAATATTGCCGACGCCATATATGACACGGTTGTGCATTCTTTTCTTTAACAATTCCATAATTTCTTCTGTAGACTTGTACTCTAAATCATGCAATTTGTCTGCAGGAATTTTGCCTTCTTCATAGGCTTTTACGATTGGCTCTGTTGTTTCACCGATTAAGATCAGTTCACTTGCTTCAATATAAGGCAATACGTCATTTGCGAATTGCTGTGTCCGATCGACACGGTCTGCCCGGCAGTTCATAATAATGATTGGATCATCAGTTGGGTAACCGATTTCTTTTACACGTTTCCATATATTCAAAGTAGAAGAAGCATCGTTTGCGGCAAACCCATTAACAAAGTGCCCAGGCTTGCTCGGACTGATCAGCGGGAGAATTCTCATTGCTCCCGGATCTGGCGGCGCATTCAACATTCCTTTAAACGCTGTTTCTTCGTCAATGCCGAGTGCTTGAGCCACACCCAGTGCCAGTGAAGCATTATCAGGGAATACCATGTATTCAAATTTACGCAAATATTCATCTGTAATTTTTGAGTTATCAGCAATGATGACTTTTGTGTTTCGTTCTTTTGCTTTTTGTTTAAAGAATTCGGTATATTCACTATCTGTAATGACAAGATGGCCATTATAAGGAATAGTAGCAGTAAACGCTTCCGCAATTTCATCGAGCGTCGGCCCCATGACATCCATATGGTCTTCTAAAACATTGACAATCACGCCGATATTGGCTTGCAGCAGTTCGTCCTGAAAGATAATCTGATAATCCGGGTTAACCGCCATGCATTCACTTACAATAGCGTTGGCCCCTCTTTCTACTGTTTCTTTCATGACTTCTTTTTGTTCACCGATATTCGGCCCCTGAGGTTTCCGTTTGATCGGCTTTTCCTCCGGAGTATCCCAGTAAATCATTCTTGCGTCCGTTCCTGTCGTTTTCCCGACAGTTTTGTAACCGGCTTCTATTAATATTCCGGTTGTCAGCCTTGTCACAGTGGACTTTCCTCTGATGCCGTTAATATTCACTCGAACAGGGAGGGCATCAATGTTTTTCTGATGTCGTCGTTTTTCTAATATTCCGATGACCAGTATGACAGCACAGGCTATAATGAGTAACCACATTGCTTTTCGACATCTCCTTCTATATTGTTGTAAATTCATTCATCAGTATATAGAATCACTATGAATTCTCAATCGGCATTATGTAGCATAATCTTCCCTAACCCACTAAGCCAAACTTCTCTTTTGAAAGAGATTTTGTACCTACAAACTGCTTTCTAAATTTGGAAAATGGCAGGACTTACATCTTAGCTTTTCTTAAAAAAAGCAAAAGAAATGCGCTTTTATTTCTCTTCTCATATCCTTCTGGACGTATAGTCTCACCTTGGTATTTGTATTTAATATGCATTTCAAATCAATCTTTTTTTTAACGCGTGATATCAAGCTTTTCCCGCTATCATGCGTGTTTCCGGTTCTTATGAACACAAAATACGTTTTCCCTGTTTCTTAAGGACAAGGTCATCATGTCATCCTTTCTGCATGGAAGAGGCAATATGAGGCCTATTTCAAAAAGACTATTGGGGTCATCAATGAAAATGTTAAATATACGAGTCCGAATTCTCTAACATAATTAAACATTTTCTGGGCGGATAGTCTTTTCTATTTCTCCTCATGTACAGGCCTAAACGCACGACTTTGAAACAATTTTAATAAAACTTAATATTTGTTCATGAAATCTTCATCCAGAATTGCGAAGATTTTGTCAAAAAAAGAGTAAAAAACTTAAATTTCTCATTTATATATAAGTTACAATAGATTTTCTTTCGATATTTTTATTGCCAACCTCGGATGGCTCATGATAATCTATCTATGTAAACGGTTACACAAGGAGGAGCTGTTTTGGCTACAATTAAAGATGTTGCCGGAGCGGCGGGCGTTTCTGTTGCGACGGTTTCCCGCGTCCTAAATGACAGCGGCTATGTACACGAAGAAACGCGAACGCGCGTCATAGCGGCGATGGAGCGGCTGAACTATTACCCAAATGAAGTCGCCCGATCTCTTTACAAAAGAGAATCCCGGCTGATCGGGCTTTTGCTCCCGGATATCACAAACCCTTTCTTCCCCCAGCTTGCCCGCGGTGCTGAGGATGAATTGAACAGGGAAGGCTATCGCCTTATTTTCGGTAACAGTGACGAGGAATTGAAAAAAGAACTTGAGTACCTTCAAACCTTTAAGCAAAATCATGTCGCAGGCATTATTGCCGCAACGAATTACCCGGATCTTGAGGAATACAACGGCATGAATCACCCAGTCGTTTTTCTGGACAGAACACCTGAAGGCGCTCCTTCTGTGTCCAGTGACGGCCGCACCGGGGGAAAATTAGCGGCCGAAGCCATCATTCACGGAAAAAGCCAGCGCATTACGCTCTTGAGAGGCCCCGCTCACCTGCCGACCGCTCAAGATCGCTTTCACGGCGCTTTAGAGATCTTAAAGCAGGCTGAAGTTGATTTTCAGGTCATCGAGACGGCTTCATTTTCTTTCAAGGATGCGCAATCGATGGCGAAGGAGCTGTTTGCCGCTTATCCAGAGACAGACGGTGTGATAGCGAGTAATGATATTCAAGCCGCTGCGGTATTACATGAAGCTTTGCGGCGCGGAAGAAAGGTGCCGGAGGATATTCAAATTATCGGCTATGATGACATTCCACAAAGCGAGCTGCTGTTCCCGCCATTGTCTACAATTAAACAGCCCGCATATGATATGGGAAAAGAAGCGGCCAAACTGCTTTTGCGTATCATCAAAAAACAGCCCCTGACAGAAACGGCAATTCAAATGTCCGTCACCTATATAAGAAGAAAGACGACAAGAAAGGAAGATCACGATGCATAATATTTGTGTAATTGGTAGCTGTTCTATGGATTTAGTTGTCACCTCGGACAAACGCCCAAAAGCCGGTGAAACAGTACTTGGCACGTCGTTTCAGACTGTGCCGGGCGGTAAAGGAGCCAATCAGGCCGTTGCTGCTGCCAGACTTGGGGCTCACGTGTTTATGGTCGGTAAGATCGGAGATGATCATTATGGCACAGCCATTTTGGATAATTTAAAAGCAAACGGCGTTCGCACCGACTATATGGAACCGGTTACACACAAAGATAGCGGTACCGCCCACATAGTGCTTGCCGAAGGTGATAACAGTATTGTTGTCGTCAAAGGTGCGAATGATGATATCACTCCATCGTATGCGATAGACGCGCTTGAACAAATTGAAGTTGATATGGTCCTGATTCAGCAGGAAATCCCCGAGGAAACGGTTGATGAAGTGTGCAGATACTGCCATTCTCTCGATATCCCGATTATGCTCAACCCGGCACCGGCCCGACCGCTGAGACAGGAAACAATTGACCATGCCACCTATCTCACGCCGAATGAACACGAGGCGTCAATATTGTTCCCCGGGCTTACCGTTTCTGAAGCCTTGGCGCTGTATCCGGCAAAGCTCTTTATTACGGAAGGAAAACAGGGCGTCCGTTATTCAGCCGGAAGCAAAGAGCGGCTTATCCCTTCCTTCCCCGTTGAGCCCGTTGATACAACCGGAGCCGGTGATACGTTTAACGCAGCCTTCGCCGTGGCTCTGGCAGAGGGAAAAGACATTGAAGCCGCATTGCGATTTGCCAATCGCGCCGCTTCCCTTTCTGTCTGTTCCTTCGGTGCCCAAGGCGGAATGCCGACAAGAAAGGAAGTAGAGGAGCTGTTGTCATGAAAAAACACGGAATACTGAACAGCCACCTTGCCAAGCTTTTAGCCGACCTTGGCCACACTGATAAAATTGTCATCGCAGATGCGGGGTTGCCTGTTCCTGACGGCGTTTTGAAAATTGACCTTTCACTGAAGCCGGGACTTCCGGCTTTTCAAGATACCGCGGCGGTGCTCGCAGAAGAAATGGCTGTCGAAAAAGTCATTGCTGCATCTGAAATAAAAACTGCTAATCAGGAGAATGCCAGATTTCTAGAGAACCTTTTTTCTGAACAGGAGATTGAATACCTTTCTCACGAGGAGTTTAAGCAGCTGACAAAAGAAGCAAAAGCCATTATAAGAACAGGCGAATTCACACCATATGCCAACTGCATCCTGCAGGCGGGTGTGCTTTTCTAGAAGGGAGGATGGAACATGCAGATTGAAATGAAAGACATTCATAAAGCATTCGGAAAAAATCAAGTACTATCAGGCGTTTCCTTTCAGCTCGTGCCTGGCGAGGTTCACGCATTAATGGGAGAGAACGGCGCCGGCAAGTCCACGCTTATGAACATTCTGACAGGCCTGCATAAATCGGATCAAGGGCAAATCCGCATAAACGGAAACGAAATGTATTTTTCCAATCCGAAAGAAGCGGAACAGCATGGAATAGCCTTTATCCATCAGGAATTGAATATCTGGCCGGAAATGACCGTTCTTGAGAATCTATTTATCGGGAAAGAGATAGCCTCCAAGCTGGGCGTTTTACAAACAAGAAAAATGAAAGCGCTAGCAAAAGAGCAATTTGACAAACTGTCTGTCTCTCTTTCTCTTGATCAAGAAGCTGGCGAGTGTTCCGTCGGACAGCAGCAAATGGTCGAAATTGCAAAAGCGCTCATGACAAATGCCGAGGTGATCATTATGGATGAGCCTACCGCTGCTTTGACGGAACGGGAAATCAGCAAACTCTTTGAGGTCATTACAGCGTTAAAAAAGAACGGCGTATCAATCGTATACATTTCGCATCGCATGGAAGAAATCTTTGCGATTTGCGACAGAATCACCATCATGCGTGACGGAAAAACGGTAGATACAACAAACATCTCTGAAACCGATTTCGATGAAGTCGTCAAAAAAATGGTTGGACGCGAGCTGACTGAACGATATCCAAAACGGGCTCCTTCACTCGGTGACAATATATTCGAGGTGAAAAACGCCTCCGTAAAAGGACGTTTTGAAGATGTCAGCTTTTCTGTTCGTTCCGGTGAGATCGTCGGTATTTCCGGATTGATGGGGGCCGGCCGGACAGAAATCATGAGAGCGCTATTCGGCGTTGACAGGCTGGACTCGGGTGAGATATGGATCGCTGGAAAAAAGACGGTCATTAAGAACCCGCAGGATGCGGTGAAAAAAGGGCTCGGCTTTATTACAGAGAACCGCAAAGATGAAGGGCTGCTGCTCGACACTTCAATTCGCGAGAATATCGCCCTGCCCAATCTGTCCAGTTTTTCTCCTAAAGGCCTCATTGATCACAAGCGGGAAGCTGAATTTGTCGATCTTTTAATCAAACGCCTGACCATCAAAACGGCATCACAGGAAACGCACGCACGCCATTTATCAGGAGGCAACCAGCAAAAAGTTGTGATTGCCAAGTGGATCGGGATCGGACCGAAAGTGCTCATCTTGGATGAGCCGACCAGAGGTGTGGATGTTGGCGCGAAACGGGAGATTTACTCGCTGATGAATGAGCTGACTGAGCGTGGCGTCGCCATCATTATGGTGTCATCAGAGCTGCCGGAAATTCTCGGGATGAGCGATCGTGTTATCGTTGTCCATGAAGGCAGAATAAGCGGAGAAATCCACGCGCAGGAAGCAACACAAGAACGAATTATGACACTTGCCACGGGAGGGCGGTAATATGAAAATGGAACAGCTGCAAACAGAACAAAAACGGATTCACTTCGACGGAGTCATGCAAAAACTCGGCCCGTTTCTCGGTTTATTTATTCTCGTTATCATTGTATCTATTTTAAATCCCAGCTTTCTTGAACCGCTGAATATTTTAAACCTGCTTCGCCAGGTCGCTATTAACGGATTAATTGCGTTCGGCATGACTTTTGTGATTTTAACAGGCGGCATTGATCTTTCTGTTGGCGCTATTCTTGCCCTGTCCAGCGCTTTAGTCGCGGGGATGATTGTATCCGGTGTCGATCCAGTTCTTGCGATCATTCTCGGCTGTATCATTGGTGCCGTACTCGGCATGATCAACGGACTATTGATCACAAAAGGAAAAATGGCGCCCTTTATCGCCACGCTTGCGACCATGACTGTGTTTCGCGGGCTGACGCTTGTGTATACAGACGGAAACCCGATTACCGGACTTGGCACAAACTACGCTTTTCAACTGTTCGGACGCGGTTATTTTTTAGGCATCCCTGTACCGGCCATTACAATGGTTCTCGCCTTTGTCATCCTTTGGGTTCTTCTTCATAAAACACCGTTCGGACGCCGAACGTACGCAATTGGAGGCAATGAAAAAGCCGCGCTCATTTCGGGCATTAAAGTAACACGCGTGAAAGTAATGATCTATTCATTAGCCGGGCTTTTATCCGCCCTTGCCGGCGCCATATTGACCTCCCGTCTGCATTCAGCACAGCCGACTGCCGGAGAATCGTATGAACTGGATGCAATCGCGGCGGTCGTCTTAGGCGGGACCAGCCTCTCCGGCGGCCGCGGGCGCATTATCGGCACATTCATCGGAGTGCTGATTATCGGCACACTGAATAACGGGCTCAACCTGCTTGGTGTCTCATCGTTTTATCAGCTGGTTGTCAAAGGGATTGTCATCTTAATTGCGGTATTATTAGACCGCAAAAAGTCAGCATAGGAGGGTTTTTATATGAAAAAGGCTGTATCCGTCATTTTAACGTTATCATTGTTTTTATTAACTGCCTGTTCGCTTGAACCTCCCCATTGGGCAAAGCCGGCAAACTCGGGGAACAAAAAGGAATTCACCATCGGTTTATCCGTCTCGACACTTAATAATCCCTTTTTTGTCTCATTAAAAAAGGGCATCGAAAAAGAAGCTGAAAAACGGGGAATGAAAATCATCATTGTCGATGCGCAAAATGATTCATCGAAACAGACGAGTGATGTGGAAGATTTAATTCAGCAAGATGTCGATGCATTGTTAATCAATCCGACTGATTCTTCGGCGATCTCAACGGCAGTAGAATATGCAAATTCAGTCGATGTACCCGTCGTCACAATCGATCGTTCCGCGGAACAAGGAAAAGTAGAAACCCTCGTTGCTTCCGATAATGTAAAAGGTGGTGAAATGGCCGCGGAATTTATCGCCGACAAGCTTGGAAAAGATGCAAAGGTGGCAGAACTTGAAGGCGTGCCCGGCGCTTCTGCCACACGGGAACGCGGTTCAGGATTTCATAACATTGCAGATCAGAAGCTCGACATTGTCACAAAACAATCAGCTGACTTTGACCGCACCAAAGGCCTGACTGTTATGGAAAACCTGCTGGAGGGACATCCGGAAATCCAAGCTGTTTTTGCTCACAATGATGAAATGGCGCTCGGGGCTCTCGAGGCAATTAACAGCTCGGGAAAAGATATTGTAGTGATCGGTTTTGACGGCAATAAAGATGCACTCGCTTCGATTAAAGATGGAAAGCTCTCAGCCACTGTCGCTCAGCAGCCTGACTTGATCGGTAAACTGGCTACAGAAGCGGCAGATGATATTTTACACGGAAAAAAGGTGAAAAAAATGATATCCGCGCCTCTCAAACTTGAAACACAAAAATAATTGCCGCGGACCAGATCTTTATCTGGTCCTTTTTCATGTTTAGGAATCTGTGAAAACGTGAATAGCGAATATAGATTGAATTATTTCTCTACGTGAGGAGAGGAAGAAATGAACAAAACGACAAAAGTATTATCAACTCTCGCACTTGCAGCTGGAATGACTGCGGCTTCTGCAGGGGGCGCAAGCACGATCCATGCACAACAGCCAGAAACAACTGTAAGCATTGATGATTTATACAGCTATCCGATTGATTCTTATTTGGTGTCAACAGAGGCTCTAAATGTCAGAACGAAGCCTTCCGCATCAAGCCATAAATCAGCCATACTGCACTTGGGCGACAGCTTAAAGCTGATTTCCTTCGCAAACGCTGACTGGGCAAAGGTTCATTATAAAAACGGCAAAACAGGCTTTGTTTCCACTCATTACATTGTAAAAGCAGCTACAACAGTAAAAACGAAAACAAAAACGAAAGTTTATACATCCGCTGAAGGAAAAAGCATCAAGAATCTTCCGGCAGACACAAGCGTTTCTTTTTTAGGCTGGAGTAAAACGAAAAAAGGCGGTTTTGATTTTAATTGGGTATTCGTTGATTACGGCGGTGCGACAGGCTATATGAAAACAAAGGACTTACACATGACAAAATAACTGAAAGGGATTCCGTTTTTCATGCGGAATCCCTTTTTTCTTCGCAGATCAAGGATTGATTTGTCACATTCCCAAGATATTTCTCAGGAAATATTGTCGTATGCCGTATGGAAATCATACATGATCATCGGTATTTTTGTTCACGCTAAAAGATGGAGGTGTAAGTATGGATCAATTTGAAGCAGCATATGAAACGTATAAAGACCGGCAAACAACCGCGGAGCAGCAAGCTGTTCCATCTGGAAAAGAAGAAATTATTGCAGTCAGAAGAAATGAGGAAGACAATATAATTGCAGTAAAAACGAACACAGGAAGAGAGCTCGACTATCCCTCTGCGCTGTCAGAAGCAAAAGCGGGAAAACTCGCTCATGTTGATGTCTTCCATAAATATGGACGAGACATATTGCGAAGTGAACCGGATGGTATAAGAGAAAACAACCTGTCCGAGCTGCCGGATTTTTAATTTTAAAAGAGCCCTGTCGCACGCTGGACAGGGCTTTCTTTTAAGCAAAAGGCTGTTGGATGTATTCGGCTAACCGTTTTGCACTGAGGGAAATATCCTCTCCGTTTGCATATTTCACGCCATAGAACACATATGGCGGCAGATATTTCATGCCGATTAGATTGCTTGTGGCCTGAAACGGTTTCAATAGCTCACTGATTGAGTAATGATTTGCTCCGCCCGCTTGATATTTTTCCGCTTCGCTCCCCGTTGATACAGCTAGCATCAGCTCTTTGCCATGCAGGGCTTTTCCTTCTGAACCAAAGGCCCAGCCGAAAGTCAGCACAAGATCCTGCCATTTTTTTAAGAGCGGCGGAGAGCTGTACCAATAAAGCGGAAATTGGAAAACAATCCGGTCGTATTCCTCGCACATCTGCTGCTCCTTCGCAACATCTATCGCTTCATCCGGATATTCCTTATAAAGCTCCCGTACTGTGATATTGTCATGTTTACTCAATTCCTCTGCCCATGCCTTATTAACAACCGAGGTTTCCATATGAGGATGAACTGCCAAAACCAATATTTTCATTAGACCACACCTTTACCGTTTTGACGTTATTTTATCTAAAATCAGGAAAAGAGCCAAATAAAAAGAAAGCCCTGTACAAAGAGGCTTTCTTTTTTCTGTTATTCGGGGCTTCCTTCAGTTGTTTCAATATCTTTAGCAAAATCAGGGTTATCCAGATTCGCATTAAAGAAATCCGCTGTATTCGGAAGTCTCAGGTTCATGTTCATTTTTTGTGAAATCGTAACCGTGCAATCCTCAAGCACATAGTCAAAAACGTGTCCGCCTGAATTTCGTCCTTCGTCAATGAAGTGCAGGTGATAGCCAGAAACGGCGATTCCATTTGCATAAGCTGGTGTCAGGAAACCTACGATTGTTCCTCTCACATTGTCGAAGTTGAAAATCGGCTGCGTTTTGACCGCTTCAACCATCGGCACGTAAGGTTTTTCTTGCAATTCTACCGTTCTTGTCTGCACTTTTTTAAACAATCCGTCAATGCGGATCGCGTAAAATAAGTTTTTGCTTGGCAGAATGCTGTTGATCTCTTTTTCAAATTCTTCACGTGTCATTTTCGCATCAATTTTGTGCGTTATGTCCGGTGTAAAGAACGTAAATGAACAGAACGGAGAACGGTCCCCGTTTTGGACCGGTGTCGCAGTTCCGTCTGAACGGAGACGGTAAAATTCGCCGTCAAACCCAATCAGCTCTCCGTCAAGCTTGTTAAAGGTTCCGATACCGAAGTCTCCGTATTTTGGGATCTCTGACAGTTCAAAATCCCCGTCATATACCCCGTCTAATAGAGAAGTCATTGTTGATACTTGATAAATCTGGCTCACAGGCTGCTCTTTTTGGCCGCGGCTGAGCACTTGTATGTTGCTTTCGCGTTTCATAATTCCCTTCACTCCTTTTGTTTAGTGCTGTATCAAACAGTGTCGTGATGCGCAGAGTGCTAGAGAGCTTTCATTTTCAAGAGTTCCCCGAATTCTTTCGGAAGCTTGTCACTTGCTAAATTAATGTTATCACTGTAGTCAACCGGGACATCAATGATGACAGGACCCTCTGCGTTCATACCTTGACGCAGAACATCTGCCAGCTGGTCTGGTGATTCTACGCGCAAGCCAGTTGCTCCGAAGCTTTCCGCATATTTCACGATATCGATATTTCCGAAATCGACCGCAGATGTACGGTTATATTTTTTCAATTGCTGGAATGCAACCATGTCATATGTGCTGTCGTTCCATACAATGTGTACAATTGGCGCTTTTAAACGAACTGCTGTCTCCAATTCCATCGCTGAGAATAAGAAACCGCCGTCACCAGAGACGGATACCACTTTTTCTCCCGGTTTCACCAATGAGGCGCCGATTGCCCAAGGAAGTGCAACGCCGAGTGTTTGCATACCGTTACTGATCATTAATGTTAACGGCTCGTAGCTGCGGAAATAACGTGACATCCAAATCGCGTGTGAACCAATATCGCAAGTCACTGTCACATGATCATCGACTGCGTTTCGCAATTCTTTTACGATTTCAAGAGGATGCACTCTGTCTGATTTCCAATCTGCAGGAACCTGCTCACCCTCATGCATATATTGTTTTAAATCAGACAGGATTTTCTGCTCACGTTCAGCAAACTCCACTTTCACAGCATCGTGTTCGATGTGATTGATTGTAGATGGAATATCTCCGATCAATTCAAGCTCCGGCTGGTAAGCATGATCAATGTCAGCCAGTATTTCATCTAAATGGATAATCGTCCGGTCACCATTGACATTCCAGAATTTCGGATCGTATTCAATTGGGTCATAACCGATTGTCAGAACAACATCAGCCTGTTCAATCAGTAAATCGCCAGGCTGGTTGTGGAACAAGCCGATACGGCCAAAATACTGATCCTCTAAGTCTCTTGTAAGAGTCCCTGCTGCTTGATATGTTTCGACGAATGGAAGCTGAACTTTTTTCAAAAGCTTGCGGACTGCTTTAATCGCTTCCGGTCTTCCGCCCTTCATGCCGACTAAAACGACAGGAAGTTTCGCTGTTTGTATTTTAGCAATGGCCGCACTGATTGCATCATCTGCTGCAGGACCAAGTTTTGGCGCTGCGACAGCACGCACGCTTTTTGTGTTTGTGACTTCATTCACAACATCTTGCGGAAAGCTCACAAAAGCGGCTCCAGCCTGACCTGCTGACGCTATCCTAAATGCATTTGTAACAGCTTCCGGTATATTTTTCACATCTTGTACTTCTACACTGTATTTTGTAATCGGCTGAAACAGCGCCGCATTATCCAAAGATTGATGTGTCCGTTTTAAACGATCGGCACGGATCACGTTCCCAGCAAGCGCAACGACAGGGTCACCTTCAGTGTTGGCTGTCAGCAGTCCTGTTGCCAAGTTAGAAGCGCCTGGTCCCGATGTGACTAACACAACTCCCGGTTTTCCAGTTAAACGGCCGACTGCTTGCGCCATAAATGCTGCATTTTGTTCGTGCCGCGCAACGATAATTTCTGGCCCTTTATCTTGTAAAGCGTCAAATACCGCATCAATTTTTGCACCTGGAATGCCAAATACATGTGTGACACCTTGCTCCGCTAAGCAATCAACAACAAGCTCCGCCCCTCTGTTTTTCACAAGGGATTTTTGTTCTTTTGTTGCTTTTGTCAACACCCTCACTCCTTATTATGCATTTTAAACATTAAATTTTAAATATTTCTTGTGATACGTTTCACTATACACTCTTTGGAAATTGACCTCCAATATCGATTCGCCTTATGATTAATATGTATTGCGAATTATTAACCTAAGGAAAGGAATGCATATGAATGGAGCTTCGCCATCTTCAATACTTTATCGCAGTAGCCGAAGAGCTTCATTTCGGAAAAGCTGCGCTTCGGCTGAACATGACACAGCCTCCTCTCAGCCAGCAGATCAAACAGCTGGAAAAAGAAGTCGGGGTGACGCTTCTCAAGAGGACAAAAAGATTTGTGGAGCTTACCGCAGCAGGAGAAATATTTTTAAATCACTGTCGTACTGCATTGATGCAAATTGATCAAGCGATTGAACTGGCCCAGCGAACGGCTCGCGGCGAGCACGGCCATCTCGTCATTGGTTTTGTCGGATCAGCTACATATGAATTTTTGCCGCCGATCATCCGGGAATACCGTAAAAAATTCCCCTCTGTGAAAATTGAACTGAAAGAGATCGCTTCTTACAGGCAGCAGGAGGAATTGCTCAAGGGACATATCGACATCGGGATTCTCCATCCGCCGTTAGAGCATCCGGAGCTGCAAATTGAGACAACCCAGAGCAGTCCATGCATCCTCGCATTGCCAAAACAGCATCCGCTTGCATTAAAAGAATCAATCGACATTACAGATTTGGAAAACGAACCGATCATCACCCTTTCCAAAGAAGCGTGGCCAACGTTATATACCGACTTTATTCAGCTCTGTGAAAACGCGGGTTTTGTGCCGAATATCGTTCAGGAAGCGACAGAATATCAAATGGTGATCGGACTGGTGACAGCGGGCATCGGCATTACCATTGTCCCATCCTCGGCCAGACGGCTGTTTAACCTTGACGTCACATATCGAAGCGTTGATCATTTTCAGCTTAAAGCAGAATGGATCATCGCATATCGCAAAGACAGTCAAAACCCTGTACTGGGACAATTTGTGGATATATGCAAATCAATAAATGAATGGAAATAAAAAAAGGCGCTCCGTTCTCCGGAATCCGCCCGTTTATCGTCAGGATAAAAAATCAAGCTCACTTTTGAGGTAATCAGCTCGTTTTATAATATATTCACATATCACATTTGGCTCTCGGTCAAAACGTTCAATATCGTTCTTTTTATATGGGTCCATCAGGACAAACGGCCTAATCTGTTCATGCATCTCCATTATTTTCGGTTTCATATACTCTATTGTAAAAAGAGAGTGAAGCGTTTTTTCTAACAAGTGCTTGTAGGACCTGCGAAAATCGGGTTCATCCAAAATCCGGGCGGTTAGTGTATTAAATCCTTGAATTCTTACGTAATCGGCAGCCATCCGCTCTCCATGGATATCCCTGCCCCAGGTCGCATCATAATCCCAAGGAATCACCTCAAATAATCCGGTTTCACTGTTTCTGTACAACGAGTAGTTGTGGACAAACCCGTCATAGTTTGAGGTGAATACAATGCCGGCGAGCCAGCGCAAATACTTATCGATATCCACATGCCTTGTCACTTCTGATTTAAATTGAGCTTTAGGGACAGTATTAATTTTAAAGATCATATCCTGCAAATAAAAGTCGTCTTCCTCAGTCCCTGTCTTCTTTTCATATCCAAGCTCAAGTGACGTCTTCGTCTCCCTTTCCAAATCGCTCATCAACGAGAAATTAGCGTCATCATCAACCGCGTAAAAAACCGCCCCGTCCGCCAGCTTCCTTTTCTCTAAATAATATTCATCAACGGATTCAAGTTCAAGATAAACTCCTTCATTCTTCCCATTTACCTTTAAGAACACAAACTCTGCTTTTGGAGACAGCGTCCCAAGCTCGGAGAAAAAATCCAGCGACAATTTGTTTCTCATCATGGAAGGATCTTTATACTCCGCATTTAAATGAATCTCTCGTGCGCCGCGGAATGTTTTCGGCTGATAAAAAGAAACATGGTATGACTTCTTTTTGAAGTCTCTGATATGTGATCCCCGGTAAGCAATGTCAATATCCAGCCTTTTTTGATTTACTTTCATTACAGCCGGCACCGGTTCATCGTCCCATATATCTTTTTTTAATTCACGCAAATCTTTTGGATGAACAAACAGCTGATAAAGCGGTAAATGAGATTGGTTCTTCATCCATAAACCCCCTTACAAATTTTAGGCTTTTATTTTTGTGAGATCTCAGCGGAACACTTATACACTTTTTAAATCCGTGCGTACTATGTGGGTAGTAAGGATCTTCATCCTTAACATCATTTTTAAAAAGGAGGATTTCGAATTGGGCCACTATTCCCATTCTGACATCAAAGAAGCGGTGAAATCCGCAAAAAAAGAAGGTTTAAAAGACTATTTGTACCAAGAGCCTCATGGAAAAAAGCGCAGCCATAAAAAGTCGTGCCGCTCTCACAAAAAATCTCGCAGCCACAAAAAATCGTACTGCTCTCACAAGAAATCTCGCAGCCACAAAAAATCGTATTGCTCTCACAAGAAATCTCGCAGCCACAAAAAATCGTATTGCTCTCACAAGAAATCTCGCAGCCACAAAAAATCGTATTGTTCTCACAAGAAATCTCGCAGCCACAAAAAATCGTACTGCTCTCACAAGAGATCACGCAGCCATAAAAAATCGTACTGCTCTCACAAGAGATCACGCAGCTACAAAAAGTCATACGGTTCTCACAAGAGAAAATCTCGCAGCTACAAAAAGTCACATCGGACACACAAAAAACCATATTGTTCCCATAAGAAAAAATCTCACAAAAAACACTACAAAAAACCGCATCACCACCATCGCCACAAAAAAGACGATGATTATCACAGCAAAAAAGAATTCTGGAAAGACGGCAATTGCTGGGTAGTCAAAAAGAAATACAAATAAATTTAAAATTTTATCAATCCATAGGCTGCCGGCAGACGTACGGAGCCTATTTTTCGATTTCCCCTGTATTAGATATATGTCATGACATAAGATATGCAACCCTCATCATTTGGTTTCCTTGAAACCATTTCGTTATAATCAAAGTATCCTAACGATAAAGGAAGTTGTTGCTATGTACATATTTCAAGCTGATCAGCTTAGTGCCAAAGACACATACAAGCTATTGTCAGGTACCGTCATCCCCCGCCCCATTGCCTTTGTAACCACACTTTCTTCAAGCGGAGCGATAAATGCCGCGCCTTTTAGTTTTTATAACGTTGTCAGCTCAGATCCTCCGCTTCTCAGTATTTCTGTTAACCGAGCGGGAGGACGCCAAAAAGATACAGCCCGAAACGCGGTGGAGAACGGAGAATTTGTCGTACATGTCAGTGATGAAGCCATCATTGAAGACATCAATGAAACGGCGGCAAGCTTAGGGCCGGACGAAAGCGAACTCACCCGCACCTCGCTTCATCCTGTCGAAAGCAAAGCTGTTTCGGTTCCAGGCATTAAAGAAGCCCGCATTCGCTTTGAATGCACATTAGAGCAGCATATGATGTTCGACAATGATCAAGGCGTGACCACAGCTGATCTGCTCATCGGCAGAGTCGTCTGCTTCCACCTCGATGAAAAGGTGTATGATGCAGAAAAGGGATATGTTTTGACAGATGAATTAAAGCCTGCCTCAAGATTGGCGGGCAACCACTATGCGAAGCTCGGCGAAGAATTTACGCTGGTTCGTCCCAGTTGAACAAAAGGACTATTTAAATAGAAGAAACTAGTCAAAAAGACCTCGTGATCACAAAGTGTTTCCTATGAAAAGAACACCCGGAGAAAACCGAGTGTTCTTTTGTGGAACATTTTTCCTTCCCCTTCGTATAAAAGGTTGATTAGGAGGAATTTATATGTCAGGCACTCATTTTTTGATTGTGATACTGGTCGCAGCTTTTATCAATACTGTTTTTTATGTCTATGCCCGAAAAAAACTAGGCATCTCTAAACCGCCTTGGTGGTATAAACCTGTAAATAGCACACAAGGGCTGGTGGAAGTCGTCTTGCTCATTTTATTAGGGTTTTCTTTATTACGCTTTCCTCCAGAGATTATGCTTATTTTCTATCTATTCGTGATAAATGGTTTCCGTACATTTATGGAATGGAAATATGAGCGTGAAAATAAACAATACGTACACTACTTATTTAGTACTTTCCTTTCTCTAGTCATTTTTATTTATATTTGTATTTTCATCTAATACCTCAAACCCCCACAGCCGCCCCATCCCCCCGCGGGTCGGCTCCGCCTTGGAGGAAGCCTTCCTCATCCACTTTGATTGCTGCCGCATGCCCCATCAGCGGATCATAGTCACCGACAACCTCCACGAGATGCCCGCTGTCTTTCAGCTTTTCGATGGTTTCCTCTGAGAATCTGCCCTCGACTCTGAGACCTTCATATTCCTCTCCCCACGTTCTGCCCCATACCCAGCGCGGTTCGCTGATTGCCTGCTGCGGATGCATTCCGTAGTCCAGCATTCGGGTAATCATGGCCGTCTGGGTTTGTGGCTGGCCCTCGCCGCCTTGTGTGCCGTATAGGATTTTCGGTTTACCGTCTTTGCAGGCCATAGCCGGCATCAGGGTATGGAAGCTGCGCTTTCTCGGTTCAAGCGTATTGACATGATCTTGATCCAATGAGAAAAATGACCCGCGGTTTTGCAGTAATATGCCTGTATCACCAGCAGTGACAGCCGAGCCAAATTCAAAGTACAGGCTTTGAATGAATGACACTGCATTGCCATCCGCATCGATGACGGCCGCATATGCCGTGTCACTTCCCACTGGCCTGCTTTCTGCCGGTTCTGCCAGATAACCGATTTCTTCCGCCAATTGTTTTGCATACTTTTTGTCCAAAAGCTTTTCAAGCGGAATGTCAGCAAACGCCGGATCAGTCAGGACGGCATTTCGATCTAGGAAACTCTTTTTCAGCGCCTCCACTAACACATGATAATACTCAAAAGAGCCGTGCTCAATTTTGTGGAAATCATAGTTTTCCAAAATGTTCAGCGTCAATAAACCGGTAAATCCCTGAGAATTCGGCGGCGCCTGGTACATGCTGTACCCTCGGTAATCACTTGATACAGGCTCCGTCCACTCGCCCCGGTGCGCTTTAAAATCATCAAGTGTCATGCAGCTGCCGTTTTGCTGTAAATACGAGACAATCCGTTGAGCGATATCTCCTTCATAAAATACGCTTCTTCCTTTTTCGGCAAGCATGTTCAAACTGTCTGCAAGTTCTACTTGCACAAACCGCTCTCCCGGGACAGGCGCTTTGCCGCTTCTTGTGAAGATGTCGGCCGTGTAAGGCGCGGAGGCCAGCAGTTTAAGATTTGTTTCTGTGTGACGGCACTGATCAGCTGATACTGGAAACCCATTTTGGGCATAGTCTCGTGCGGGTTCCAGCACATCCGCAAGAGACCTATGTCCGTACTCCTTCAGTATCGCATCCCAGCTATCAACCATCCCCGGAACGGTAATGGCACTTTCGATCCCCCGCAGCGGAATCGCGCTTTTTCCCTTATAAACATCTCTCGTCACATTTTTCCCTGAACGGCCGCTGCCATTGTAGACTCTTACCGCCTTTGTTTCCTGGTGAAAGGTCAGCCAAAAGGAATCCCCGCCAAGCCCTGTCATATGCGGATACACAACTGCCAGACAAGCACTTACAGCCACAGCGGCATCAAACGCGTTACCTCCCTTGTCCAGTATGCGATTTCCAGCTTGAGAAGCAAGATAATGCGGGCTGACGACCATTTGCTTTGTACCGATGACAGATTTGTTCATCACAAGTCCCCTTTTTAAGAGATTTTCTTTAGTATATGGAGCCTGATTTTCCACATCTACTGATGCGGCAGAAAAACTGACGAACTTTATCCCTTTCGAAAACAATAAAACATTATTTTATTCATTTTGAAAACAAATATAAAAATTACCTTTCGAAAAGTAACTTTTATGATAAAATGAAGTCTAAAAGGCAACGAAAGCAGGTGGAGCAATTGAGTCATGAATATCAAATCCCCAACCTTGTTCTTGATGAGATCGACAAACAAATTCTCACCATTTTACACGAGGAAGGCAGGATATCTTATACGGATCTTGGCAAAAGAGTTGATTTATCAAGGGTCGCCGTACAGGCTCGTATCAACCAATTAATCGAAGCCGGTGTTATTGAAAAATTCACCGCTGTCATCAATCCCGCTAAAATCGGCATTCATGTATCCGTGTTTTTCAATGTCGAGGTCGAGCCGCAGTTTTTAGAAGAGGTCGCTCTTAAGCTTGAGGAAGAGCCTGCGGTCACCAGTCTTTATCACATGACAGGCCCGAGCAAGCTGCATATGCACGGGATCTTTGCCAACGATCAAGAAATGGAAGAGTTTTTAACAAAACGGCTGTATCCGCTGCGAGGCGTCGTCAGCGTTGATTGCCAGATGCTGATCAAACGATACAAAAGCCGTATGGGAATGAAGCTGTAAAAGGAGAGAAACGAATGAAAAACCATCCTTATCGGGATATGACAGCCGCAATGGTGCGTACCGGAATTTTAGGGTTCGGGGGCGGACCTTCCGTGATTCCGCTGATCCGCCATGAAGCGGTCAATAAATATAAATGGATTGACGATGATGAGTTCGGAGAAATATTAGCGATCGCTAATGCGCTTCCCGGACCGATTGCCACAAAAATGGCTGCGTATTTGGGCTTCAAGCTAAAAGGCACATTAGGCGCGATTGTCGCAACCCTGGCCCATATTCTGCCTACTTGTCTTGCTATGGTGGGCTTGTTTGCCGCTGTAAATGTCTTAAGCCATTCAGCAGTTGTTGCCGGCATGATTGGTGCTGTAACACCGGTCATTGCGGTAATGCTCGGTATCATGGCATACGAGTTTGGCCAAAAAGCGCTTAAAGGTTTCGGCTGGGTTACAGGCATCACGTTTTTTATCATTGCTTTTATCGGCCTGCAAACGCTACAGATCAATCCGGGCCTTGTCATTATCATTTTCCTAGCGTACGGAGCGTTTCATTTTAAATTAAAAGACAAAATCACAAATAAACATTCAAAAGATAAAGGAATGTCGGCCTCATGATTATGATTTATTTATTTATGGCGTTTTTTATCGCAAACGTACTCGGGTATGGCGGCGGACCTGCGTCTATCCCGCTGATGTTTGAAGAAGTTGTCAACAGATACAGCTGGCTTTCAAACGACCAATTCTCAAATATGCTCGCGCTTGCGAACGCATTGCCGGGACCGATCGCAACCAAAATCGCCGCCTATGTTGGGTACAGTGCCGGCGGGTGGTCCGGCTTTCTGGTTGCGCTGATCGCAACCATCGTACCGTCGGCGCTCGCATTGATCGTCCTGTTGCGCATTATTCAGCGCTTCCGCCAATCACCCGTCATCAAGGGCATGACGCTATCCGTTCAGCCTGTCATCGCGGTCATGATGCTCATTCTTACCTGGCAAATTGCCGCCGATGGCATCAAAGCGATCGGCTGGATCCAATCTATCGTGATTGCGGGGATTTCCCTCCTTGCCATGACAAAATTCAAGATGCATCCGGCATTTCTGATTATCACGGCGTTTTTGTATGGCGGTCTTGTGATTCCTCATTTGTAGAAAAAAGCACCCGGACAGGTGCTTTTTTATTTTGGTCCCGAAATGCCGTTCGATATGACAATTTGTTCTTCGCCTGCATCATTCTTCTTAATGTGCTTGATTTGCAGCGTGGTCCCTGCCATTCTCACAGATTGCTTAATCTGATGCGAATTGGTTTCAATCTGAATCCAATCAGCAGGCGGCGCCTTCCAAATGAAAAAGAATGCCAGCATCAGCATGCCAGCAATGACCGACAGCAGAAATTTCATATCGCATCATGTCTTTTCAATAATCGGCTCGCAGTGGACAGCGCCTGATGATCATCAAGAATATCGCCGGGACGATTGCCTTCTCCCAATACATAGCCTTTAAAAGGCATCCTCATGAATGCAAAAATATGCTCAAATTGCTGAATCAACGGCAGCCCCTTTATTTTAGGGTTGTCTCCGCCCACTGCTGCCACATATGCCTGCTTCATCGACATTTGCTGTTGAAAATCAGGAAATCGGGGATCTCTCAATGTCTGAGACCAGCGATCAATAAACAGCTTTAACGTTCCTGACATGCCGAACCAATAAATTGGGGTAGCGAATATGAGAATATCGCATGGCAATGTCCGTTCAATGATTGAATCGTAGTCATCTTGAACCGGGCCAAAGCCGCCTTCAGCATGGCGCAAATCTTCAATTGGCTGGATATGATATTTACGCAAATGAATGTGTTCCGTATCGAATCCTTGAACAGTTTTCTCCGCAAGAATATCCGTATTTCCGCCAGACCGCGTGCCGCCATTAATAACCGCAATTTTCATGATGCATCTGCTCCTTTGTTTACGAATGATTTTCTTCATCATATAATGGATTCATTAATCAATACAGATGATTATTTCGATTAATACAATCGATAAAATCGATTTAGAAAGGAAGAGAACAGGTGGAATTGAAGCAGCTGATAACGTTTATTACGGCGGCAGAACAGGTGAATTTCACCCTAACCGCCAAGATGCTTAATTATGCACAATCAAGTGTTACCTCTCAGATCAAATCACTTGAAGAAGAAATCGGGACGCCTTTATTTGAGCGGCTCGGCAAGCGGCTCATCCTGACAGAAGCCGGCAAAACGTTCAAAGCCTATGCAGAGAAGATCATTACTTTAACAGAAGAGGCAAAAATGGCCGCAAATCAAGTTAGAGAAACAACAGGAACCTTAAAAATCGGGGCGACGGAAAGCCAGTGCACATACCGTCTTCCGCCTATCATAAAAGCATTTAAACAGGCTTTTCCCCAAGTAAAGCTCATCTTCAAACCGTATATTTCCAATGAGCAAGCGAAAGAACAGCTCTTACAGGGCCAGCTTGATATCACCTTTATTTTGGATGTAAGCCGGGCGGACGACGCACTGCACGTTGAATCTCTGGTTCAGGATGAGATTAAAATAGTAGCTGCCAACGATCATCCTTTCCCTGCACATTCACCAGTAACATTGAAGGATCTTCAAAACGAAACCCTTCTGCTGACAGAAGACGGCTGCTCTTACCGCACGCTCTTTGAAAACACTTTACATGACGCCGCTGTCTACCCTGACAAATTAGAATTTGTCAGCATAGAAGCCATCAAACAATGCGTGATGGCGGGACTTGGAATTGGACTATTGCCTGAAATGACAGTAAAAGATGAGATCGCAGCAGGCCGGATGAAAGAACTCAATTGGCAGAACGATTGCCCCGTTTTTACTCAATTAGCATGGCACAAGGACAAATGGATGTCTGCGCCATTAAAGGCTTTTATCGATTTGACGAGGAAAACATTCAAATAAAAAACTTGCGGCCCATGTGCCGCAAGTTTTTGAATGAACAAGCAATTCATATCGCTAGGCATTCATTGTAAAACCATTTTCTCATTTATCATCCTTACCCCAAACACTCCGCCCGCTGCTGTTCCCTCTTTGGATTTGAACGTGACAGTTACTCTCTCTTTTCCTTTCGTCCATGCAACTGGAATGTCATAACATACATCAAAAAGTTTTCCCGGATGATTTGCCTTCAGCTGCTGTCTGGCGAGTAGTTGATCATCTATCATAATTTCAAAATGTCTTTCGTAAGTTTGTTCTTCTGCTTGAAAGGTATCATCACTTCCAAAATATGTGACCAGCAAATACATGGGTTGACTCGGCTCTGTTTTCATCTCATAACTGAAAAAACCATCTCCTCTGCTGTCTCGCCAGCCTCTGTGAACAATATCCGCGTAACCGGAGTAAGAGTTTTCTTTCTTTAGGTGATGTTCGATCTCCTGCTGCTGCTCATGCGGCTGAACGGCATCAACTGTTATGCGTCTGATGATCTCCTTCTTTTCTTTTTCTTCATCTGTATAATCAAGATATTCTTTCTCAGTCATCACATCCCAAT
This sequence comes from Bacillus sp. 0102A, assembly GCF_036765155.1. Taxonomy (NCBI): domain Bacteria; kingdom Bacillati; phylum Bacillota; class Bacilli; order Caryophanales; family Bacillaceae; genus Bacillus; species Bacillus sp. 0102A. Next base: position 219,609 of record NZ_JBAIZW010000003.1, on the reverse strand, counting down.
AAACGGAATACCGCTGATGATGCACATTGTAGAACGGCATTAATGTGATTTCTTTATTACCCGGCTGGCCAATCGGTTTCGTCTGAAAAACGAGTGATGTTTTATTTATCCGCTTCACCCATTGCTCCAATTGACGATGATCCGCAACCAACACAGGGACATCAATTAAAGGATGGTTATTGAGGGCGAGATGATCAGCAAGTATATCTGTTTCAGGGAAGTCCTCTCTCCCCAGTGCTCCAGCCAACACAACCGGTCCATACATCAGAACGCTTTTTTTAGGGTCGTCCTTCGCTTGATAGATGTGGAGTTTCATCGGCAAATCAATCTCAATACAATCTCCTGTGTTCCAATGTTTATGGATAACGAGATACCCCTTTTTCTCAACGGACTGAATTCGTCTCCCATTGACCGCAGCTTTAAGACCGCCATTTGTCCAATAAGGTATGCGGATATGAAGCGCCATAGGTACGCCGTCAGCTTTTTTCACAATCAGCCTGTTTTTTTCCGACGCTGGAAAAGAGGTTTCCTGTGAGATGATCAGTTGTTTTTCTTGCATGTTTATTTGTGAAGGAATAAATAAATTCACATACAGATCGTCTTGGTCTATATGATAAATATGCTGCGTATAGCGAGCGGGGTTTTCCATTCCCGTGCCGGTACAGCACCAAAAAGAATCTTCCGGTGAACAATACACCTTAAAATGGCCCGGCTGTGTGGAAACAAAATAGGTTTTCATGCCCGAATGGGGATCTTGGGAAGCTAGAATGTGATTATAAAGCGCGTTTTCATAGTAATCTATAAATCTCGCTTCGTGAAACCACCGGAACAAATGCTTCGTCAATTTCAGCATGTTATACGTATTGCACGTTTCTGCGGTCATCACACCTAACTCCTCGCTGCCTTCCGCTCCGAAATGCTCTCCGATACTGTTGCCGCCAATTGCGTAGGAACGCTGATAGACTACCTGTTCCCAAAAGAAGAGTGCGGCTTTTCTATATGCTTCTTTACCCGTTATATCGTACAGCTTAGCGGCTCCAATCACCTTTGGAATTTGGGTATTGGCATGCTTTCCTTCAAGCTCATCCTTTCCCTCTGCCAGAGGCTGAAGAATAGCTCGATGACAAAAACGTTCTGCAAGTTCAAGGTACGCTTTGTTTTTCGTCAGCATATATAGATCCGCCATCGCCTCATTCATTCCGCCATGTTCACATATCAGCATACGCTGAAATTGCTCGTCGGTCAGGCGATCCAGTCCCTTTTTTGCCCAATCAGCCAGCTTGGCGACGACACGTAAAGCCATCTGATTACCAGTTAGCCGATACGTATCTATCAATCCCGCAAACAGTTTATGAAGGCTGTACCACGGCACCCAAGAACCTCCCAAACTAAAGTGGTCTACCCGAAAATCACCGCTGAACACCTCATCAAAACACGCTCTGGGGAAACCGCTTACATATCCTTCTTTATCAAACTGCTGGATATGATTCAACTCATTCACTGCGTACTCTGCTTTCCTTTTCAGCTCTTCATCTCCGGAAGCCTGGTACATGGCTGATGCGGCGGAAAGCCAATGACCGATTGAATGTCCGGCAATTTCCTTTGCCTCCCACCCGCCGTAGCGCGGTTTTTTAGGCGTCTGTGATACAGCCTCATAACACGGAGCCAAAAGACGGTCTACATCCAAAAAAAGCAAATATTCTTTCCCTTTCATCTGAGAATCAAAAAACATCCCTTTTAATAATGTTACATTTTCCATCTTGATCTCCCCCTATCAAGTTTCATCAATTCATGGTGATGCTTTTATTATCTAAATGATCATAAGGGATGTGAATTCAATATTTATCAAAAACATATCCTTTTTTTAGATTGAACCGTTACACTGGAGATAAGAAGAAAGATGGTGAAGCCATGTATAAAGTAAAACTCCAAGCCAATCATTTGCCTAAGATCCGTGAGGCCGGACATATGAAGGATATAGAAGGGACTTTACGGCACCCTGACAGGACGATGGATGGAATCAGTGTATTTTTTTACGTAAAACAAGGCGCGATCCATGTATTTGAGAACGAAAACGAGTACCGCATTCAAGCGGGGGGATATCTTTTTCTTAAGAACAATACACCGCATTGGGGAGGCGATTTTTATACACCCGGAACCGAATGGTACTACATTCATTTTTATGCCGAACCTTCCTTGGATCAGGAGGAAGAGTTTTCTCCATTTCACAATTCACCAATCCTTCTCGACAACATCTATTCATCGCAATTAACCTTACCGAAAAGCGGTTCTGTCTCTCATCGTAAGTACACAGAAAAACAGCTGAGCAGCATTGTTCATGCCTTTGAATCATCAAGTGCTTTCAGAGCGCTCCAAGCGTGTTCGCTCACCTATCAATTCTTCATTGACCTGTATAGCAATGCGATACATAGTCAGGCCGGCACCCGCTCTTCAAGGATCATCAGCCGAATTATTGAATTTCTTCACCAAAACAAGCATGCAAAGCTGGTTAGCAGAGATTTTGAGGATGCTTTAGAAATGAATTATGCCTATCTTTCTTCCCTCTTCAAAAAGCAAACTGGGAAAAGCATCACAGCTTATAAAAATGAACTGCTGATCGCACAGGCAATTGATCTATTCAAAACAAGCAACTTAAACGTAACCGAAGTCAGCAGCACATTAGGCTTTTCTAATCCTTATTACTTCAGCAGAGTGTTCAAACGGGTCACAGGAGTAGCCCCGTCTGTATATATAAGCGAGGTATACAGGAACCAATAAAAAACACTTGCAGTTCTCGGTCTGCAAGTGTTACACGTGATTTTTTTGATAAAATGTTCGCAAGACGTGTGTTTCAAGGTCAGCAAGGCGGACAGGGATCGGCAGCCGACTTTCTTGATTGATCAGGCTCATCGCGATGTGATAGCTGCTTTCTAAATCAATATGATTTCCGCAAGACAAGAAAATAGGCTTCACGTCCCGCCGCGTCCGCAGCGCCCGTCCATATACCTCGCCGTCAATGATAATATCGGTATATGCACCAACTTCATTTTCAGGCATCACGAAATCACAGCCTTTAATTTTGAGATAGGTTTTCGCAATCCCAATTGTCGGCTTCCCCAGAAAAAAAGCCGCATGGGTGGCAACCCCCATATGGTTGTAATGCAGATACCCGTTGCCATCAAACAAAAACACATCCGGCTCCGTTTCCAGCTTTTTGGCCGCCTCGATGATCAGCGGCAGCTCGCGGAACGCAAGAAAACCGGAAACATACGGCACGCTGATTTTCCCCACGCTGTGCACTTTTTCAATGACTTCTTTTGTATCAGCGTCAATCACGATAATGCTGCACACCCCGTAAGGTTCGCCATCCTGCTCCCAATAAGCGAGGTCGACGCCCGCGTAAGTGTTGATGGAGTTTGGATGGATAGTGGGGGATAAGTTGATTTTATGTATAAGGGATTGTTGTGTTTGGACAAAATCCGATTCATCTTTTAGATGAAAATCGTGAATTTGATGTATTTTCATTTCACTAGTTTTCCTCTTTTTACTTCTTAAATTAGCCGTCTCTGTTCAGATGCTTTCAAGGCTATAAAACTTCCATAAGGATAATCCCCATTCCATCCATTAAACATTAATACTTAAACCTACTTCCACCAAGTAGTTGTTACTTGTTTTAAATGATGTTCAATAAATAAAATCACTTTATTATAGTCATCAGATGAAAATTCTTTAATAGGATTTTCCCAATCATTATTTTTGACTATTAAAACCAGATAACTACCTTTAGGAGAAATGTCAGGAACCCAGCCTAAATCAAGCGTTATTGAGGATTGTTCATGATAAAGCTGCAACAAACTGTCTGTGAATAAAAACCAGGAATCATCATTCTGTTCTAAAGTTCTTGGGTCTATTTCAATAAAATAATTATAATTCACTTTCCAACCTTGTGTTATTCTCAGAGGATGTATATTTGCTTTTGGGACATCTAATTTAACATGTTTTCTCACAATCATAACCTCTATAGTAACTAGTTTACTTCTATCTGATGATATTCTAATCTCTGACTTGCGAAGACTCCAGTCAATAGTCTAATTAGACAAATGATGCTTCATAGAAAAAAGCAGGTAGTACAACCTGCTTTTTTATTAGTATTCATTTTTAATTTCTTTCATAAAAATATGATCTAATTGTTTAATTAATTCTTTAAGTTCAGTGCACATAATATCCTCTACAGGATTTTCCCAATCTCCGTTTTTTATCAGTTCAATCCCATAGCTACCGGTTGGATCCCCTTCTGGGTACCACCCTACATCAAGCAACAAATTTTTTGTCTTATGAGAAATTTGCAGAAGATCTTGATTAAAGTCAAATAACCAAGCATCATCATTTGCCTCTAGGGTCTTAGGATCAGTATCTTTTAATGTAATATAATCAACAGTCCAACCAGCCGGTATCTTTAGCCTTAAGAAATTGGGAATCTGTTGGCTTAGTGGCTGCAAACCCTCTAAAACCCCACTTCCCACACTCCAGATTTGATATTCTAACTCTTCTAATAATTGTTCTATCTCATCAAAAGATTCATCTTTATAAATCTTATCTGTATTTAAGCCAGCTACTTTGATATGGTACTGATTATTTTCAAAAATTGCCTTAATAACAGCATTACGTTTTTCATTTTGTAGTTTTAACAGTTCATATTTTTCTTTTTTTTCTGAGTTTAAATTATTCACTACCACAGTCCATCCATCTAGGAACTTTAATGGTTGTATTCTTGAAAAATCATCATTTCTCAAAGTGCATTCACTTCCTATTTTGAATATACTCTTCTCTTGACATCATTTTGTTTAAATAATTTTTTATTCTCTCATCATTCATTGGATGTCCGTGATATTTTCCTCCACTTGTTAATTCTGCTCTTACCCAGTTACAAGGTTTCCCTAAGTCATAACCGACAGGCTGATCAAAGCGGTGAAAAAAGTAAATAGTTCCTTTTCCTTCATCAACAATTTTACCTTGTTGTAAAACTAACTTCTCTAAAGTCTTATTATCTACAGACGCTAAATACTGAGCTTGTTTCCTTCCAGTCTCACTGAATTGTTTTGCCTGCTCATCAGTCTTAGCTTTTATGTGTTTTTTTCCATGATCAAAGTATTCTGCTTCGTTTATTTTTCTTCTAAATTCTTTAGAGCTATAATAATTATTATGAGCGACATAATCATGAATTTTGGAAAAATTAGGAGTTTTACCACTCGCCATCTTCACAATCCCAAGATCCTTCACAGCCGTCTTTTCCACATCTACACGGACTGTTGGGATTCCGAACGTGGAGCCATCCGGAGTTACAGGGCGTTCTGCGTATACGCGTACGTTGGTTGGGACTTTGAATTGTTTTACTTTTTCTAGTGTTTTGTTAGCTTTTTGGACTTTTGAATGAGTTGCAAGCGGTATGCCTTTATCTACATGTTTCGCCAGCGCCCCTGCACCAACTAAACTCAAAGCCGCTTCCAGCGCACCCTGCTTCCGCTTCTCCTCAGACACTTCGTTACCAAACATATCCCGTCCAGTAACTGCTTCTGAGAATCCGTTTGACGCAACAAGGCCGTATGCGCCCATTTCTGACATTTTGAGAATGTCTAAGGATTTGCCTGTTTTGTAGGCGTCTAATGCGTGTTCTGTGGCAATAGCCGCTTTTCCGGTTTTGTAGATGGCTTTTCCGCCTTTGAAGGCGCGGCCTGCCCAGCCGACGACCGGGATGTACCCTGCGGCTGCCATGGCGCCGGCTGTGACGCGTTCGGCTGTGGAGAGTTTTTCTCCTGTGACAGGGTCGTAGCCTTCGGTTGCTCTTATCGTATCATAATAGCCAGTGACTTCGCCTGTGAAGGTGCAGATGCCATCCCATGTTTTTTCATACCATGGTTTATTTGCTTCTTCTTCCGCTTTTTCTTGAAGGCGTCTTGCTTCTGCTTGCTGTTCTTTCGCCTCAATATAAGAAGTCGCTTGCTTTTCCGCTTCTACCGCACCTTTATAAACTTCGCTTGAGGTGAATGCTTTTTTGTTGTAGTGAATGGGAGAGGCGCTTTTTCCTTTGCTTGTCGCTTGCATTAAAGCGGTGTATTTAGCAAGCACAGCATTATCGAGCGACTGCAGGTTTTGATATTCTGTGGTCAGCGACTCGTCCAGCTCATCAATCGCTGTAATGGTATCGAGCCGGATTTTCTGTGCGTCGTACATCTTGTCGGCGTAATCATTAAGAGAATAAGAGGATAAATCCAAAATGCCGACAAGATCGGCGAGAATGTTGTCAATCTCCAATTTGTGCGCGGAGACGATTTCAGACGCTTTCAAACTCCCGTTTGGCAGCTCGTTTTCCAGATATGACGTTTCCACATAATGATCTTTCAGTTCTTTTTCTTTGATATCTCCTGAGATTCCTTTAAAAAAAGCGATTTGTGCCGAGACAAGCTTCAGCCACGTGTCTACAATATCAGCCTGTCCTTGAAAAAAATCTTTGATGTTGTCTGCGCCTTTCCCTGTAAAATCTTGGCCTAGATCGGCTACAGCCTGAAACGCTTTTTTTAGGGTTTCTAACTGCTCTTCAAGCGTTTCATATTGCTTTTTCCTGCTCTTCGCTTCTTCGATTAAAGTCTTTGATTCAAATACTTTACTCATTGCACAGCCCTTTCTATGCTATTTTGCGCCAATTGCCTCGTCCTGCTCCTTCAGTGAATCAACATTGTCTTTCGTGTCTTCTATGTTTTTTTGGACGGCTTTTTTATAATCGCCCAGCATGGTTTTAATGCTTGCCTCGCGCTCATGGTACTTTTTTGTATATTCCAGGTTGTTCTTGCCATTAGATCCGGCGGCGCCGATTGATACACCAGCCAGCGCATCTTTGACAGAATCCAATGTTTTGATAACAGTGTCGTATTTCAGCTTAATTTCTGACATAAAAAAAGATCACCACCATTTTAGTTGTCTAATTGTATTTCCGACTTCTTCCGCGAATTCTTCTCCCTTTTTAAGAAGATCTGCTGCACCATTTGCTATGAACAATTCCGACGCATAAGTGGCTTTATATAATTCTAGACTAATAATTTCACCACTAATCGAAGCCATATACTCGTTATACTTATCATTCACAATCTTGGAAGCTTCCGATTTCGCCTCTTCTCTGCCCTTGTCGAAATCATCCGCTTTTGTTCCCGTCCAGTGCTTGCCCAGTTCCGGTTTCACAATGTCTTTGATTTCTGTAATGGCCTCTTCTTGCAGTGTGTCTATGTCCTTTTTTGCTTTTTTCAGCTTTTCGATCTTGTCTTCGATATCGGAAATTTTTCCGTTGAGCGAACTTTTGATATCCGCCAGCTTACTTTCATAACCCATCTGAATCACCTCTTAATACTCAAAAAGTCGTATGGAAGAGCTGATGAAGATAGACTTTCCCATACTTTATTTCCATATATTATATTTTAAAATAGCCAGAAGGCGGCATAAATAGGGTAAACGGCTTAATTTAGGCATATAACACTCTCTATGTGTAGGTCTATGATCTTGTTTTCGTTCGTTATACAGCTAATGAAAGCGCTTTATGATATTAGAGCACCTAAAGTCATAGTTATAAAGGCACTTGAAAGAGACAGATATTGATGATCTGTCTCTTGTTGTAAGAGTACATTCTGCTTTTGTTATTTTTCGTTTTAGACCTTAGCAGAAAAGAAAAAAACCGGCTCCCAGCCAGTTTTCTCTTTTCCAACTATTGAATTGCACCTGCTGGAACAACCGCCTTCCGTCCCACAGAATAATATTCCACCCCTGCAGCGGCTGCTTCATCCAATGTGTAGCAGTTTCTGCCGTCAAAGATGAGCGGCGTTTCCATCAAGTTCTGATAGGCCGCTAACGGGAATTGTTTAATGTCGGCCCAGTCGGTTAAAATCATGACGGCGTCAGAGCCTTTGACAGCTTCCTCGATTGTCTCTTTATATTCAACGGCTTCTGGCAGAACACGCTTTGCATGGTCCGCGGCAATCGGATCATAGGCTTTAATATGGGCGTCGAGCGCAGCGAGGCGGTCTGCGATGACAATCGACGGCGCTTCCCTCAAATCATCTGTATTCGGTTTAAATGACAGTCCCAAAAGGGCAATCGTTTTTCCCGTCACCCCGCCGAGCCTGTTCAGCGCTTTATCTACCAGGATCGCCTGCTGATTGTTGTTGACTTTGATGACCGATTTCAGCAGCTCAAAATCATGTTCGACATTGCCGGCAATTTGCACGAGGGCGTTTGTGTCCTTCGGAAAACAAGAGCCGCCGTAACCTATGCCCGCTTTTAAAAACTGGCTCCCGATCCGCTTATCCTGTCCCATGCCGTACGCGACTGCTTCAATATCGGCGCCGACCTTTTCACATATATTTGAAATTTCATTTATAAAACTGATTTTAGTGGCCAGAAAAGCATTTGAGGCATATTTGATCATCTCGGCGCTTCTGATATCCGTTTGATAAATCGGAATTTGGAACGGGCGGAAAAGCTCCTCAAGCGTCTTGGCTGTTGTCTGATCCGCTGTTCCGATCACGATCCTATCGCCATGAAACGTGTCAGAGATCGCTGACCCTTCACGTAAAAATTCCGGATTGGACGCGACCGAAATGCTGACAGGCGCCGCAAGATGTTCAGTGATCAGCCCCTTAATCAAATCGTTTGTCCCGACGGGCACTGTGCTTTTCGTTACCACGATGGCATCCTGTTTGACATGCCGGGCGATGCGTTTGGCCGCATCTGTAATATGCTCCAGATTCGCGTGTCCGTCGCTTTTCTGCGGTGTACCGACCGCTATAAAAATAATGTCTGCCTGTGCCAAGCCTTTCTCATAGCTCATTTCAAAGTTCAGCCGTCCATCAGCTGTATTTTTCCTCATCAGCTCTTCAAGACCCGGTTCAAATATGGGGGAAATGCCCTTTCTCATTTCATCAATCTTGTGAGCGTCAATATCAATGCAGGTTACATGACATCCAATCTCAGAAAGAGAAACACCTGTCACAAGACCGACATAGCCTGTTCCGATGACTGTTATATTCATTGTTTCCCTCCAACAGTTAAATTGCTGCTTTGCAGCTTCCATAATATCGTATGAGAACATCCTATCATGAATGCGGATGATCTCCCGCATAGCCTGTCGGGTTCAGCCTGTACAGATTTCTGAAATGTGATTCAATCATACAATATACTATTATATCGCGCACAGAAAGGAAGTGGTGAAATGAGAACCGGCTGTTTAAAAGAGCCCAAATAATTTTCTTCTCTTGACCGGCCGCGGAGGCTGTCTGAAGATCGTCTGATTCTGCAGGAGAAGCTCAGCGTTTTCCGTCAGTATATAAGGAAATTCCCGACCGAATTCTTTCTCAAGAACATCAAGGGCTTCCCGGCAGCGAAAGTCTCTTGTTTTCAGATTATGAGCATCTGAGGCTACGAAATGAATCAAATTGGCTTCAGCCAGCCGGAGAGAAAATGCTTTCATCTGTTTTCCGAAAGTCCCCGCAAGACTTCCTGAAGTAATCTGAGATACCGCTCCTTTCTCCACAAGATGATACAGCAAGGACGGGTTTTCGCGAATTTCCCTGTTGCGTTCAGGATGGGCGATAACCGGAATATATCCTTTCAGCTGCAACTCATAAAAGAGCCGCTCCGCATAGCGGGGAACCTGATCAAACGGAAACTCAATCAGGATGTATTTTGTATCATTCAGCGAGAGCAGCTGCCGTTCAGCAAGGTCCCGCTCTAAATCGCCATAGATTCTGATTTCCTGCCCCGGAAGCACGGTTAAAGGGATATTTTCTTTGATTAAACGTTTGTTTAACTGATCTGCTGCTTCTCTGACTGCCGCCGGCTCATTTTCATACACACCGTTCTTATGATGCGGTGTCGCTAGAATGGTCCGGATTCCCTGATGAACAGCAGCTCTTGCCATTTCTATGCTGTCGGCTGAAACGCTTGCCCCGTCATCCATTCCAGGAAGAATGTGACAGTGGATATCTATCATGTCTTAGCCCCCTTTTTCCGCAAAAATAAATAACGGGCAAGATGCACGTTATTTATTTTGTATGAAGTTATCCTTGTTTCCGTAGTATCCATATGCAGAATCCCTCGAAAACTTTTTGCCGTTCATAACCGCCCCAAGGAGCTTGCTATTGCACGATTCAAGTGCCTCTTTCGCTTTTGCGGCTTGTTCTTTTTCTGTTTTCCCGCTTGAAATAACCAAAATAGAACCGTCTGCCACGCTCCCTAAAATCTGTGCATCCGCTACAGCGAGAATAGGCGGCGTATCAAAAATGACCATGTCATATGCCGTACACGCCTCGTCGGCGAGCTCTTTCATCCACTTTGAGGAGAGAAGCTCGGCCGGGTTTGGCGGGATAGGACCGCTCGTCAGCACGTCAAGCTGTTTTTCATTAGATGTTTGCACAGCCTGTTCCAGTGAACTTTTCTTTAATAAAACAGATGTTAAACCTATTATATTTTCAAGATGAAAGGCTGTATGTACTGTTGGTCTTCGCAAATCAGCGTCAATCAGCAGCACTTTTTTTCCCTGCTGGGCAAATACGACAGCAAGATTAGCGGCCGTTGTTGATTTTCCTTCTCCGGGACAGGCCGATGTAATCATCACTGATTTCATTTGGCGGTCCACTGAAGCAAATTCTATATTCGTACGAATCGTCCTATATTGTTCAGAGTTCAAGGATTTCGGCTCTGTCATTGCAATGACATTCCTGCGCATCCAAGAGCCTCTGCTTTTTTTAAGCGCCAAAATGCCCACTCCCCGCTTTTTCAGATTGGATACCGTGTAAGCTTGCCGCTTTTTTCTGCTCATTTGCAATGGTGGAAACCGTCCCTAAAACAGGTATGTCCAGCAAGGATTCGAGCTGTTCTTCCGATTTGATCGTATTGTCCAAATACTCAAGCAGGAACGCCAGTCCGATGCTTCCCGCCAATCCCGCCGCGAACGCGATAGCAATGTTTAGGAGCGGCTTTGGCGATACAGGTGACGGATGTCCTGAAACCTCGGCTTTTGACAAAATACTGACATTGTCAACATTCATAATGGTTGTGATTTTGTCTTGAAAGACAGATGCGATGGTATTGGCAATATGAGCCGCTGTTTCCGCATTTACATCCTTGACTGATATGTTGACCACTTGGGAGTCCTGCTCGCTGGATACGGTAATTTTGTCATTCAGCTCTTGAGATGTCATCGACAGGCCCATCTCTTTAATGACTTCGTCTAAGATGGCAGGGCTCTTAATGATGACGTTATACGTATTGATTAACTGAAGATTGGTTTGGACATCATTAAATTGGACTTCTTTTCGGTCGTTTTTCGATTGATTGACCAGAATCTGAGTTGATTTTTCATAGATGGGTGTAAGTGCGAAGAAACTGATAAGTCCGCCGGCAGCAGTGGCAGCTGCGGTTACAATCATAATCAAAAGCATGCGTTTTCTTAACGTTGATAATATCTCTTTTAAACTAGTAGATTCTCCCATGATACCTCCAAATCTCTTATAGCATCCTTTTCCATATACGATTATACAACGTAGAAACCGCATTTCTCCAGCTTTTCACATGACATTATTCGACATTTTTTTACAAAACCTTATGTTGCGATCATTTATGAAAGCGCTCTATTTTCTATCTTGACAAAACTGTCCCTTTTTTATCGATTCAGGCATTCACGTCATCTCGCATAAAAAAAATCCCGCATCAAGCGTGCGGGATTCTTATGTTGCATATCCATTTTTAATATGAGAAATCAAATTTTCAAGCATTTCCTTCGTCGTCATCTCAGATGACCGTTCACCAATCTCATGTGCATGCATCAAAATTTTCAGAAATTCCTCTTGATTCAATTTCTTTTCACTCATCTTCTTGTTCCTTTCAGCTTCCATTAAGTTGAAAACACGATTATTATATGATGCCGGTTCTCAATTTGCAATCTCTAATACATCATTCGACACATCCCATTTTTTATGTCCTTTTTTAGGAAAAACTTTTTCATGCCGATGTGTTGCGATATAATAGAGAAATTGGATCTTTTTATTACGTGACTCGGTTAGGAGCGATAATCATGCTTCAGAATATGATTTCCAAAGACGATGTGCTGGCATCCGCTGAACAGTTGAAAGAACTGCTTCCCTACAACGAGGAAAATGTTCAGCTGATTAAAAAAGCCCTTATTTTATATCGGCAGGATTCAGTCTATCGTTTACAAGCAGTGAGTCCGACGGAAGTTACGGCTTACGTGCAGGATGTTGTGCCTGTGCGGGTCACATTGAACTTGTTTGTCATAGCCAAAAGCGGCTGTTCATGTCCGTCCGGAAGAATCTGCCGCCATATGCTGGCTGTTTTTTTATATGTATATGCAATGTTCGAGCGAGTGGGTACCTTTACAGAGCATTGGCTGGAGAGGGAAAAGCTCGAGGAAAGCAAAGAGCTCGTCCGCCGGCAATTTCAGGAAAAAGTGCTTCCTAATGAAGAATCGCTTTCAAGCTGGCTTGCTTTTTTTGATTCAGAGTTCTCTCTCTGGCAGGCGCGCACGCCGGAAGGCAGCCAAAATATGCAGGGCCTCTATTACGGCTACCTGTCCGCTTTAAAAAAGCACACGCCAAACAAGCCGGAGCTAAAAAACCTGTACCAGATTCATTCCGCGATTGCGGTGTGGCTTCGCATGTTTACATTGATTGAAGCGGGCAAACTGAACCCCGATCAAGACTTTTATTCCCTCAATCCGTATGTTGAACAGCTGATGGATACGATCTACAGCTCTATTGATAAATTAAAAACATACGCGCTGTCATTTGCGCTTGATCCGTTTTTGGAGAAAACACCCGATGTTATCCGGCATTTGCTCTTGAAAGAAGATATTTTCCAATATGAACGCATCCGCATTTCCGGTGAAATTTGGAGCGCGTTGCTGTCGCGGCCAAAATGGGTGGCGCGCGAACAGGACATTTTGAAAAAAGAGGCCGGACGGCGCTTTTCTCCTGAATTGCAATTCGGGCGCCTGCATTTGGAATTTCTGCAAAAGAATGATGATGTTATTTTTGCAGAAGCTGGTCAATTCCCGCCGGATGCGCTGCCATATACGTTTCAATGGCTGAGTGAAATCACTGCCAAAAAAGATTGGAAAAGGCTGAAAACATGGTATCAGCGAATTGAACCGATTGCGATGGGTTATACGAAACTCGATAAGCCGTTTAAAGAAATTCGCGACGTGATCGGCGAGCTGTTTCTTCTGCTGAATGCCTATGTGAAGCAAACCAATGACCAAGCGCTGTTTGAACGCTATGCTGCAGGCTGCCTGCCGTATACGTTCACAGAATACAGCCATCATTTATATGAGAAAAAACGGTATGCCGAGTGGATCGAAATTCACAGCCTTGTCGGCTTTTCCATCTATGAAATGGATAAAATGATGCTGAAAGAAGTTGCAGCGGGCGACCCGGAGGCGCTTATCCCGGCTTACCACAGAGAAGTGGCCTTTTTTATCGATCAGAAAAACCGCAGCTCGTACAAGGAAGCCGCCCGGCATTTAAAAAAACTGCGCACCCTGTACAGAAAAGCGAAGAAATTGAAGGTGTGGGAGCGGTATATTCAGCAGCTGAGCTCGCATTATAAGCGCCTGCGCGCGCTTCAAGAAGAACTGCAGAAAGGAAAGTTGATTGATGGCGAGTCTTAAAGAAATACTCATTCACGTCGAACAAATGGAAGATGGGTCATTTACGCTCTCAGCCTTTGATGAGAATGAGCAGCCCCTTCCCTACAGCCATATGAAGAGGCATTTGTTCCAATGGCATGAATCCTCATTTTACGGAACCTTTCTTGAGGATGTCAGCTTCATCGGGACAACCGCTGTTTTGCTTTCTCCATGGATGACTGTAGAGCTTCTCGGCAAAAACTCGTTCAACTCATTCAGCTCCGTGCAGCTTACAGAAGAAACGGAGCCGCTGATTGAGGCGGCATCAACCATCTATGAATTTATCGCAGACGGTGATTTTCTGCCTGACTATGAAGCATGGACAAACGGTGTTTTTCGCTGGAAGGACCGCGATAATATGCTGGATGGCTTTACGGCGGATTGGTTTTCCGCCGCAGTGCAGGATTACATCCAATACGACGATGACCTGCAGGAGAAATGGGAGCACATCAAGGAGAAATCGCCTGCGGTCACGTCATTCCGCGGACATTTTCTTGATGAAGAGGATTTTCTTGAAGGCATCGGCTGGATTGACGATCAATCTCCATTTACAGTCGGCCTGCGCTTAAATGAGCCAGATTTTGACGGAGACGATTGGAAAATCGAACTGTTTTTACGCGATAAAAAGAACGGCGCTGTTGAATTCTTTGACGGGTTGAAAAGCCTCAAAAAATCATGGCAGGCGCACAGCGATAAAATCGCGCGTGAGCAAGACCGCTTTCACAGAACGGTTCCGTGGCTGTCATTTGATTCCGGGACCACTCTGATCTCGGAGGAAGAAGCCTGGATCTTTCTGTCAGAAGCGAGTGAAACGCTTGTCGATATGGGCGTTGAAATTCTCCTGCCGTCCTGGTGGCAAATTGTCAGAGACAGCAACATGATGCTGAAGGCAAAGGTGTCATCCGCCCCGCGCGGCGAGTCATTTGTCGGCATGAATGCGCTGCTTGATTTCAACTGGCGGTTTGCAACAAATGGAATTGAGCTGACTGAGGCCGAATTTAATGAGCTTGTCGCCAGCAACAGGCGCCTTGTTAATATCCGCGGGCAATGGGTCAAAATCGATCCGCAGTTTATCAAACAGATGAAACGCCTGATGGAAAAAGCGGAATCAGAAGGACTCCACATGTCTGATATTCTGTCGCGCGAACTAATGGATCAAGAGGAAGGCGGGCTTGAGGATTCAGATCTGATTGATACATCCGCTTTTGCCGGCATTCAATTCGATCTGTCTAAACAGCTCCGGTCACTGATTCGGAAGCTTACTTCCGCTGAAAACCTGCCGGATCACGAAGTCAGTCCTTCTTTCAAAGGCACGCTCCGCCCCTATCAGAAATACGGCATGAACTGGCTGCTGTTTCTGCGGGAAAGCGGTTTTGGCTCCTGTCTGGCTGACGACATGGGCCTTGGAAAAACGATTCAAATGATCGCCTATTTCCTTCACGTGAAGGAAAGCGGCCGGCAAAAAACGCCGAATTTGATTATCGCGCCGACATCCGTACTCGGCAACTGGCAGCGGGAGCTTCAAACCTTTGCTCCTGACCTGTCTGTCGCGCTCCATTATGGGCCGCGCCGGCCAAAAGGTGATGATTTCGACGCGCATTACGAAAACGCAGATGTGGTACTCACTTCATACGGGCTGTCTCATGCCGATTCGGAAGAGCTGTCTTCTGTGACATGGAACACAATCTGTCTTGATGAAGCGCAAAATATTAAAAACGCGCATACGAAGCAATCACGCGCAATCAGAAAGCTTAAAGGGCTTCACCATATCGCGCTGAGCGGCACGCCAATGGAAAACCGTTTGACCGAGCTGTGGTCCATTTTTGACTTCATGAATAAAGGCTACCTCGGCAGTCTGACAGGCTTCCATAAACGCTATGTGCTGCCGATCGAAAAAGACCGGGACGAAAAAAGAATCGGACAGCTACAGCAATTAATCCGGCCATTCCTTCTCAGGCGGACGAAACGGGATGAAGAGGTCGCGCTTAATCTTCCTGAAAAGCTGGAAGAAAAAGAATTTATCCCGCTGTCAGCCGAACAGGCGTCACTTTATGAGCAGCTTGTCAAAGACACATTTGACCATATGACATCACTGACCGGCATGCAGCGAAAAGCGCTGATCCTCAGCATGCTCGGACGGCTTAAACAAATATGCGATCATCCCGCGCTTTATTTAAAGGAAGAGCAGACCGAATTGCTGGCCGGCAGATCAGTTAAGCTCGAAAAATTGCTGGAACTCATGACGGCGATCCGCGCCCAAAACGAAAGCTGCCTCATTTTCACGCAATACATTCAGATGGGGAACATGATGAAACGGCTGCTTGAAAAAACGTTCGGCGAACCCGTGCAATTTTTAAACGGGAGTCTCTCCAAGCAGGAGCGGGACACACTCGTTGAGAAATTCCAGAAGAAAGAATACCCGACACTGATTCTTTCATTAAAAGCTGGAGGCACCGGGCTCAATTTGACCGCCGCCAATCACGTCATCCATTATGACAGATGGTGGAACCCGGCGGTTGAAAACCAGGCCACTGACCGGGCATACCGCATTGGCCAGGAGCGCTTTGTCCACGTTCATAAAATGATTACGACGGGAACAATCGAAGAAAAAATTGATGTCATGCTCGAATCGAAACAAACCCTGAACGACCAAATTATCCAAAGTGAAAACTGGATTACCGAGCTTTCCACACAGGCACTCGAAGAATTGTTTACATTAAGCGCCTCAGCGCGATGATCATGACTATAAAAAAGCTGGCTCTTTGAAAGAGCCAGCTTTTTTCCGTTCGTAGCCGTCACGCCGGAATGTCCAGAGAATCCGTTACGCCGGTTATTAACAGGATGCACTTTTGATGCAGCATATAAACCTACAGTAAATGTTTAATCATATGTGCGACGCCGTGTTCGTCATTGGTCAAGGTTACAGCGTCGGCCATCGCTTTGATATCTTCCCGCGCATTGCCCATCGCTATACCTTTTCCCGCAGCCTCCAGCATCGATTTGTCGTTTAAGCTGTCACCGACAGCCGCTGTTTCTTCGATCGGAATATTCAGCCGTTCCGCAAGCCGCGCCAGCGCCTGCCCCTTGGAAGCTTTGCGGGAAGAAAGCTCAAAGTTATGCTCAGCCGAACTGACAAGTGTTAAATCTTCAGCATGTTCATATCTTTTCCAGCCTGCCTCAAGCTTCTCTTTGAAGAAAGAAAAACCGAGAATATTATAAAAGTCGATCTGCTGATCAGTTTCAAACAGCTCTTGAAACGAGCCAATGTAAGCGAAGCCCGATTGGCTGTATTGCACTTCGGCCGCCTGCATAAGGACAGAAAGATCCACTTCCGGATTTGCGCTTCTGAATCGGTCCAGTTCAACTTCAAGAAGCTCTCTGCCGTTTTGCGGCGTATAAATGGCTGAATCTGTAAATACCTCGTAATAATAGTTTTCCGACGCAAGCCATGAGAGAATGTCATACGCCCGTTGTTTCTCAATGGTTTCCTGATGATAAAGCCTGCCGTCAGGATCGTGAATGACGGCGCCGTTCGCGCTGATGATCCACGTTTTGATCCCGAGCGGCTCAAAAATCGACATGACGTCAAAATGAGCGCGCCCAGTTGACACTACCACTTCAATGCCGTCCCGCTGCGCCTGCCGCAGCGCGTTTTCATTTACCAAGCTTACTTGATGCTTGCTGTTGAGTAAGGTTCCATCTAGGTCAATCGCAATTAATTTCACGTTTGTCAGCCCTTTCCTTCATCCTGCTCTGTTACGAGAAGTTCCACCCCGTTACGGTCAAGCAAATCACAAAATGCCTGATTCGGCAGCCTGTCTGTGACCAAGAGATCGATTTCGCTCAGCTCCGCATACTGATAAAAACTGGTACTTCCCAGTTTCGAATGATCTGCAAGCGCGATCACCTGCTTTGCCTGCTGAATCATTTTTCGCTTCACCATGCCATCTTCTTCATGTGCAATTGTAATGCCATGCTCAGAAATGCCAACCACACCGATCAGCGCTTTATCGACATGATAGCTTGAGAGCTTTTCAATCACAGAGGCACCGTACAGAAAGCGGTGCTCCTTTTCCAGTTTGCCCCCCAACAGGTAGATTTCAATTCCTTCTTTATCGGACAGCACTTCGGCCAGATTAATCGAGTTGGTAATCACCGTGCAATCATCCGCATTCATATGCTCTGCACATGCCTGAACGGTTGTAGAGGCATCTAAAATCACCCGGTCACCATTATGAATGAGCGATGCGGCAAGCCTGCCGATCTCGCTTTTTTCCTCGGACACTGTATTCAGGCGGCCGGAATAACTTTGAATTTTCTGATGCACAGTCGGCAAAATAGCACCGCCCCTTGTGCGGATGATGGCATTCTGTTCCTCCAGCTTCACAAGATCCCGTCTGGCTGTATCTCTTGAGACTTGAAGAAGCGTACAGATCTGCTCCGTTGTAATTCGGTTATGCTGTTTTAAAAAATCCAAAATCGCTACTAATCTTTCTTCTTGGTACACGCCCTCATTCCTTTTCTGATCTATCATCTTTAAGTAATTATAAGTTCTTTAGAAAGTACAATCAATTATTTTAAGTGTTTTTAAGCAAAAATGCATCATAAGAACCAATTTATCCTAAATATCATAAAAAGATAGACCAGCCTGGTCGACTGGTCAATTTTGAGGGGATGATGCGGAGATTCGAATAATCGTGAAAGGATAGAAAACGGGAGGATCAGGGGTTTGTCAATCGGCAGCTTTTTCACGGGGTTTAGGGTCCATAAAACGAACAGTGTCAGCCAACACTTCTGTTACATACACGTTAACGCCTTCTGCGTTTTCATAGCTCCTTGTCTGAATCCGTCCGCTAACGCCGACGAGAGAACCTTTTTGGCAATATAACGCTGTGTTTTCAGCGGTTTTTCTCCAAAGCGTGCAATTGACGTAATCGGCCTCGATTTCACCTGAAGCATTCTTGAAGCTGCGGTTTACCGCGAGCGTAACGTGTGCGACTGCCGCACCGGCGGAAGTGTAGCGAAGCTCAGGATCTTTTGTAAGACGTCCGACAAGCATAACCTGATTGAACATGCGATTCCTCCTCTCCTTGCGCTTATATGTATTGTAGATGATGCAATGAGAAAAGAAAAACGCTTAAAAATGACTTTCAGCCTCTGTTTTTATCTTTTGTTTTCATTTTTCCTTCAGCTAAAAACATCTTTTGTTTTTTCCCTTTAAAGAAATATGTACTTTTTAAAAACCGGAAAAATATTTGCTTTGTCAGCCAATTTTGCGTATTCATACACACATAGGAAGAGCCATCCCATGCAAACCACTGAAAGCTCAGTTTTTTTTCCGGCATTGACAGCTCGATTTTATATTGCTCCATGCCGTCTTGCGTTTCGTATAAAAAGCTTATCCTTCTTTTTTTGTTCAGATGGACCTCAAAAACTTCTTTACGGCTTAACATATATGTTACTTCCTTTTGAATTAAACGGTTTTCAGAAGGAGTGCCGTCAATATAAATTTCTTTTAAGCGAAATTGATTCATACACATCTCTCCGTAATCCATAGTCAGTTACAGTATAATGAAAAAATTGAAATTATTAAATGTTTCGCCAATACAAAGTTCTTTAGTCCCGGCATTGCACGTTTTTTCCTCTAAAACGTTTATGTTATAATGGAAGGCAAGAAATCTTTGGAAGTAATCGGGGTGAGAATAGAAATGAAAACCTTTAAACTGGTTGACCTGAATGTGGAACGAGTGGACAAGGAAGAGAAATCAATTGAACAGTTTCCCCTTATTGACGGACTGATTATAAATAAAGAAGACGGTGAAAATCACTGGCTGATTGAAGCGCTTGTAGCGAAAGAGCACCTGTCTTTTTTTGAACAGCTTCAAAACAGCCAAACTGAAGCCACAGTATTTGTAACGATCACGAAAAAAAGCAATCGCCCCGCCCAGCTGACAGCGGCAGTGAAAAATATTGTCAAGCTGGAGGAAAGCATACAGGTTTTAATCTACGGACAAATGGTCACAAGAAAACAGCAGGGCACTGAAACCCTTCTGGAATCCCTTGTAAAAGAGGGCTATACAGGAACAAAACTGATTGAAGCGTTTAAGCAAAAAATATAAATGAGAGGGACATGTCCCCTCTTCAGGTGCAGAGGTGAAAATATGAGTAAGCGAAAGATGCAAGCAATCTTTTTATCACTTATCGGTGCGGCTCTCCTCATGACATCAAGTCTACAGACACCTACAGAAGCAAAAGCTGCTGAGAAAAACACAAATTCGAAAAAGCTGAAGGTTGATGAATTCTTCACAGATCACGACGGCACTTTTATATTGCGGGATCTAAAAAACGAAAAAACCTTTGTCTACAACGATCAGCGCGCAAAACAAAGATTTGCGCCGCAGTCGACGTTTAAAGTTCCTCATGCGCTTATCGGATTACAAACAGGCGCTGTTAAAGATGAATATGACATCAAATACTGGGACGGCGTTAAACGGGAACTTGACGTTTGGAACCAAGACCATACGCTTGGCTCCGCTATGAGATATTCAGTTGTTTGGTATTACCAAGCAATGGCCCGGGACATCGGAAAAAAGCGAATGAAAGAATGGGTTGAAAAAATAAGTTACGGCAACCAAGACATCAGCGGCGGAATTGACCAATTCTGGCTAAGCAGCACTCTCAAAATCTCTCCTTTAGAACAAACAGATTTTATGGAATCGTTATACGAAGAAAAACTCCCATTTGACAAAAACGTCATGAAGACGGTAAAACGGATGATGATTCAAGAAGATGAAGATCACTATACGCTTTATGGAAAAACAGGCTCTGGCTCAGGCATCGGCTGGTATACAGGCTTTGTCAAAACCGAGCACGGGGCGTACAGTTTCGTGACGAACATTGACGGAACCGGAACAGAAGCAAAAAGCACCACTATGGACATTTTGAAGAAGTATGTTCTTCATTAAAAAAGACTGCCGTTTCAGAACAGCAGTCGAGGCTGTCAGGAAAATCCTGCAGCTTTTATTATTGTTATAGATTTCACTTATCCGTATTTAATTTTGTATGGCCAAAAGAATCAACCAATTTTCCCTTAACGACGAGGCGCCCTTCGGTTTTGACCGCCTTGTCACATGTGATTAACGTAATCTCCTTTTCGTTTGTGTCCTCAATCACATCTATATCCATTTCCGATATGATTTTTTTGAATGTCACAGAATAAATATAGTCTTTTGTAAAGTCAGTAATGACTATTTGAGCACCTGTTTTTATGTTTTCAAGAGGTCCAAACAGAAGACTCTTTTGCTTTAAATGATGGCCAGCCAACGGATAATTTCCCTCGCCCATTCTCTGATCCGGCCGCATTGTTGCGGTCCCGATCAAAAGATTTTCGTTGGTAGTGCCTTTTAGGATCGGAAGCTCCAGATCGACACTTTTAATCGTTATGCGTCCGATGATCGCTTTCTGATCGTGATCAAAGCCAGCCTTTATGGTATCCATCAAATCAGGCGGCTCGATTGAGTCAAATTCAAAAGCAGCTTCTTTCTCATTATTTTTTTTCAGCTGCTCCACAGTTAAGGCCGACGCATTCTGGCTTTTGCTAAGGCAGGCTATGATTCCTCCTTTCAAAAAAGGAGAACAGATAAGCAGCAGTCCTAATAGAGTGAACATCGTAATGATCATTTTCTTATGCATGCAAAAAAATTCCTTTCTTATGCTTCATTCTAAAATCAACTGTGTCACTTTTAAAAAAGCACCTGATCATTTCTTCAATGATCAGGTGCTTTCATATTTATCCCTTTCTTTGCTTCTTTCTTGAGGCAACAGCTAAGCCTCCGCCTGCCATAAGCAGCAGCATACCGATCATTACTGTCAGCGTGCTGTCCGCATCTCCGGTTTTTGGAAGGGATTTGTCTGTTTTCGAATCACCATCTGTACCATTGGTTTTCGAATGATGTCCATCTCCCTTCACATTTCCACCCGGTGTAGGTTTATCAGGGTTATCAGATTTGTCAGGCGTTGGTGTTTTCACTTTTTGGTTAGAAACAACGATCTCTACAGCTTCTGACTGTCCTTTTTCAATTGTGAATTCAATCGGTGTTTCATCCAGTTTGTAACCTTCGGGTGCCTTCGTTTCAATAAACTGATAGCTTCCCGGGGCAAGGCCTTTTACTGTGAACTGCCCCTTTTTATCCGTTTTCCAGAGTTCAGGCAGCTCTTTTCCATAGCCGTCAGTTTTTACAGGCTTGCCGCTTGCGTCCAATAACTTGAATTCAGCGCCCTTCAAAACTGTCGTTTTATCGTCTTGATCCACTTTCGTCATATTCACGTCACCTGGTGTCAATATGTTTTCAGCAGTGATTTCAACTGGTTTCGTATCTGTATTTTTGATCTTGAACGATATAGGTGTCTGGTCTAAATGATAATCTTTAGGCGCTTTTGTTTCGACAAACTGATATTCGCCAGCTTTGAGGCCATGAATCGTGATCTGTCCTTTGTCATCAGTTGTCAAGCCAGATTTCAGTACTTTGCCATTGGCGTCTGTCAGATTGAACTCCGCGCCTTGGAGAATTTTGTTTTTATCATGCTGATCCACTTTTATGAGAGCAACAAGATTCTTGGTATTAACCGCTGTTACTTTCACTTGTTCAGGTTTGCCGCCGTATTCACCCTTAATGGTGAATGACACTGGGCTTTCGGATAAAAGATATCCATCGGGCGCCTGTTTTTCAACAAATTGATAGCTTCCCGGAGCTAAACCGTCAACTTCAATGTTGCCGCCTTCTTTTGAAACTAGATCGTCTCTCACTGTTTTCCCATTGCTGTCAGTGATTTTAAATACTGCGCCGGCTAAGCCTTTTCCATCTTGATCTTGCTTCGTCAGCTGAACCGACCCTTTATAGTTCACGACGATCCCGGCCTCCGCTGGTTCCGGCTTTCCTGCTGCTGATTCAGAAATGGTAAACTCTTTTTTCTCCGTGTTTAACACATAGCCGGATGGCGCTTTCGTTTCAACAAAGGCATAGCGTCCCGGTGCAAGGCCCGAAGCCTTAACTTTTCCGTCTTTATCCGAAGTCAGCTCTTCTTGAACCGTGTTTCCTTCCTGGTCGACAATGTTGAACACTGCACCTTCAAGTTTCTGGCCTTCAGCATTTTCCTTCGTCAACTCAACAGAGCCTTTATCGTTTATGGCGATCCCGGCCTCCGCTGGGTCCGGCTTTCCTGCTGCGGAATCAGAAATCGTAAACTCTATTTTCTTGGTGTTTAACACATAGCCGGATGGCGCTTTCGTTTCGACAAAAGCATAGTGTCCCGGTGCAAGGCCTGAAGCTGTGACTTTCCCGTTTTCATCTGAGGTCAGCCCTTCTTGAACCGTATTTCCTTCCTTGTCAATAATCCTAAAGACGGCACCTTCAAGCTTCTGGCCATCGGCATCTTCCTTCGTCAACTCAACAGAGCCTTTATCGTTAACGGCAATTCCGGCATCTGCGGCTTCAGGCTTTCCTGCTGCAGATTCTGAGATGGTAAATTCTTTTTTCTTTGTGTTCAGCACATAGCCGGTTGGCGCTTTTGTTTCCACAAAGGCGTAACGGCCCGGCGCAAGGCCCGAAGCTTCAACTTTTCCGCCTTTATCCGAAGTCAGCTTTTCTTTGACGATATTTCCATCTTGATCGACAATGTTGAATACTGCGCCTTCAAGTTTCTGGCCTTCAGCATTTTCCTTCGTTAGAGAGACTTTCCCTTGGTAATTGGTCATCGCTCCTAAATTGACATCAGACACTTGATTCTTTTCATTCTTTGCGATTGAAAAGTGAATCGCTTTTGTATTCACGATAAAGCCTGCTGGAGCATGTGTTTCTGCCAAGCGGTAGTAGCCCGCCGGCAAACCATTTATTTCTACTTTGCCGTTTTTATCGGATTTGATATCTGTTCGTATGAGAGTATAGGTGCCGTCATTTGATTTTTTCTCTAGCTTGAAAACAGCACCCGCCAAAGGATTGTTGTGTTCGTCTTGTTTGATAAGCGTCACCTTGTTCTGTTGATTTACGACTTTGTACAGCGCTCCTGTCTTGGAGGAATTGCTGTCTATCTTGACAGAGACTCCTTTTGCATAAGCATCACTGATGGTATATCCGTCAGGCGCTTTTATCTCTTTTAATACGTAGGAACCGTAGCGAATATTTCCGAATGTAAGCTTCCCGCCGGAACCTATCGTACCTGTACGCAGAAGCTGCTTGGCGTCTTCAGACCATAATTGAAAGTCTGCGCCTTCTAGAGCATTATCGTCCTCACCTGTTTTAAAGATCGTCAGGCTTCCTTTTTCTCCGGATCCCGAACCGTCGCCGCTTGAAATGGAAACAAAGATCGAGCTGCTGGTTTCTTGAGTCTGCTCCTTCACATTTGTTCCAGAAATGGATACTTTATTTTTAACGTGGCCATTCGTACCGGCTATGTTAATCAGAGACCGGTATTTGATCACATAGGCACGGTCAATTTGCTTATAGCTGCCTATGAATGTCAGGACAAACGATTGTTCACCTGTTGTATTGTTGGTTTTGATGTCTAACGTGTAATCTTTGTCTTTTTGAAGCTCGACATCGCCCGCGGTCAGATTCCCGCTGCTGTCTTTGACCACACCGTTTTCATCATATTTTGCTTGATATACTTTAAAAGAATCTGCATCTAGTATTTGATTTTCGTCCGGCGTGTCAGTAACTTTTACGTCATCCAGCGTTGATTGGCTGGAGTTGACATTAATGTTCCAATCGATATAGCTTCCATTTTGTTTGCCGCCTTTGAAAACCAGGTTTCCTCCGTTCGTAACTGAAACAGAGCCCGTCAACGTGCGGTCTGCATAGCCGGCATTATAGTAGGTTGCCTTGTTTGTGTACTGGTTCTGATCTATGACCTGCCCCTTGAGTGATGTCTTAAACTTAATCAGATATGGTACAGAATCACCTGTTTTAAGGTGTACCGTCAGTGTGTGTTCATTTTTCTCTGAAGGCTCTTCGACATCATACTTGGAAGGGTCAAGTGCGTCTCCTTCTGTGATGGAGCCGTTTTTATTGATCGTATAACTCTTAACGACAACGGAACCCGGCACAAATTGCTGAGGATCTGTTATGGCATCTTTGATATAAGGATTTTTCGTCGGCTCGCCGTTATAGTTGACGCCGATTTTCCACGTGATTTCCTTTGAAACCGCGTTATATGAACCGTTTTTAAATCCATTATTTGAAGTCTGATGATTCGGCGTAAAACCGCTTGATACCTTATTCGTGCGCTCATTGCCGTTTTGATCAGTCCATGTCGACTGAGCTGTATTCTTGACGCTTTCGTTAGAATAATCGGCATTGAATGTTGTCGTATACGTGATCTTAAATTGACTGTCTGTTTTTGCATAATCCCCGATCAATGCCAAAGTAAAGCCTTTATGATCCGGTTTTTTTGTTAACGTGTAGTCTTTGTCTTTCTGCAATGTTTTGTTGTTCGTTATGTCTTGAAGCTTGAACGATTCATCAAGAAGAACCATTCCGCCGCTTTCAAATTGATCATCCAAAGTCCAATTATTCATCAAGTATTTATTTTTATTAACTGTAATCGTCCAATCAACCGTCTTCTTCTCATAATCTACGTTTGAATATCCTTTGATGAGATTCTGCTGAATGGCTATTCCGGAAGCTTCTTTTGAATCCCCTGTTCCGGTCACCACGCTGTTGGTGTATGTTGTCGATTTATCAATGATCACTCCGCTGTTGACCTTTGTTTGATATGTGATTTTGTAAGCGCTAGTAATGGTTTTATTAAATTTGACTTCAAATCCGCTTCCATTATCGATCAGCGTATAGTCCTCGCCTTCCTTTAAAGGCGTTCCCGCTTGCTCACCGCCGTTCTGCCCAAAGGCAATAGGTATAACCTTTAAAGAGTCTTTCACAAGGTGCAAATCGCCAGTTCCAAAAGAATCTTTAATGCTGGCCTTGGATTTGTCGATCTGTTTCTCACCGTAGTTGTATGAAAGAGCCCAGCTGAATGTTTGAGATTCTCCATCATAGCCGATCGATGATTTTGCGATCATTTTTCCATATTTGGCTGCAACAGTGGCTTCGGCAGAAATAGGTTCCAGGTTGTCTCCGCTGAATGCTGCCTTGTTCGTCAACGTCACATTTCCGCCCTCGCTTGGCTTTGCACTATTGTCTATGTCGGTTTCGTATACAAGGCGGTAGGCTGAATCAATTGTCCCATCAAATGTGACATTTCCTTTTGAATCAACGCTGTAGCCGGAAGAAACTTCATTTCCTTTGCTTACAGAACCATCAATGTTCACATTGAGTTCATACACTTTAACTGAACGGTAGGTTAAGCCCTCCGGAAGGCTTTCCGTGAGTTTGGCATTTTTGACTTGATCCAATTTTTTATTGACATCGACCGTCCATGTTACTTTGCCAGGGTTAATGCCTTTATCCAGAACACCTGATTTATCAATGGTTTTACTCACATTTGGCTTAAAATAAACCGTTGTTTCAGGCGTATCGGAATTCACAGGGAATGGAATCTTTTGTGTTGTCGATCCCGTTATTTTTTTCTCATTGAACTGCGTATTGATAACCAATGTGCCTTTGACATTAGAACTTTCTTTTACCTCGCCGTTAAATGTCATCACCACATGTCCGTTCGTATCAATAGAAAATGTCCCATAGGTGGTGTCTCCGGCGCTTAACGGCAGGTTCAAAATGTCATTATGCATAATAAATTCTTTAGGCAAATCAAATTCATATTTATCGCCAGCATTGATTGTTTTTCCCAAATCGTCAGGAATGGCCCAATCAATTGAAATTTTCACCGGAGAATTCGTATTGGCGCGATTGCCCTTGTCATATGGCTTTCCGTTTTCGTCCGTCAATGTCACGCCGGTTAAAATATGTTGCGTGATTTGTTTTTCTTCAGTTTGCAAGCTTTTGAAAGCTGATTGACTTGAGGATGACACTTTTTTTGAATCACCGCTCTTAGGAGCATCACTGCTCTTAGAGTCTGCTGATGGTTTTGGTTCCTCTTCTTTTTGATCCTTGCTGACTGAAGGTGCAGATTTGTCGACTGTCCCTTTCTGATCACCCGCAGTATCAGAAGAGTCGTTTTTTGGCTTTTCTGCCTCGTTATCTGATGTCTCATCTTTCTTGACAGGGATGATTACCTGCTGGGTTTTGTTCCCCCCTAGTTGAAAAAGGGCTTCTGCTGTATCTTCATTGTCTTTCACATCGGCGGTAAACGCGGCTGACAGTGTAATAGTCCCCTTGACATCAAGAGAATCCCCGGATGCAGTTGTTAATTTTACCGTCATGGTGCTGCTGCCCGCTGGCACTTGATAACTGCCGATGACCTGATCAGCAGATTTGATCTCACCTTCTGCACCTTTATCAAATGTAAAGCTTTTAGGTATCTCCACATGGATGTCCTGTTCGCTTACTGCTTCTTTATCATGTTTTAATGACCATTCATATGTCAGTGTCACTTCATCCCCCGGCGATAATGCCGGTTCGTTTCCTTTTGACCCGTCAACAACCTGCTGATTGCTGTCTTTGACTGTCACTGAATCGAAGAATTGGCTGTCGCTTGACGATACGCCCACAGCCTCCGCTGTAAGAGTATAGCTGGCAATCTGGCTGAAAAAGAATAAGATGGCCAGACTGATGATCATAACGATCCGCCCGCTTTTTTTCAGCCCTGAGGGAAAGCTCCTCTTTCTCAACTTTTCATTCCTCCCTTTTCATATCTATTTTTCACTTGCCGATTGATCCGCGAGACCATAATTCATGTCTCATCCCAAAAAATAACTGTTCATGCCGAATGAGTTTAAAAACGAAGCCGAACCAAACTACATTGTATGAAATGGAACTATACAAATTCTGTACAACTAAAAACTGAATGAATTGGAGATTTAAAGTTTCAATGGAGACGTATGGCGAGGGTTTTCGATGAAGATGACATGTACAAAAAGAAAACCAGTGTGCTTCGATAGGGCAATCGACACACACTGGCTGGATATGGATTTTTGCTATATTTATACTTTAATTAATTTGATCCTTCATTTGTTTGTAGCGCTGATATTCTTTTATCGCCTCTTCTACCTTCCCGCTTTTGTTAAATAGCTGCAGCTTATATTGCATAATTTTATGATCAAAAGGCTCCATTTTCTCGGCCTGCAGGCAAATGTCCATCGCTTGATGATCTTTCATTTCACGAATGAGAAAATCGATCAGTTCATAAGCCTTTCCTAGCCAAAGCTGGACTAGACGCGTCTTTTCCGGTTCTGCCCACAGATAGCCATGCTCCATCAGATAATGATTTTGATAAGACATGAAAAGATCCATGTGCAGATGTAATGTAGCTGTATTGAGCGGGGGCGTCTCTTTTAGTGACTGTTCCCATTCCACAACATCGATTTTTGCGCCTGAAAGTCGAAGAATATATCCTGTGTCGGTCTTCTCGATTGTTTGGCTGAAAGGGATCTGGCTGAGCAATTTCCTTATCTGATAAATGGTAGAGTAGAGTTGGGTGCTTGCTTTTGAGACATCATAATTAGGCCAAAAAAGATCGATTAGCGTGTCTTTACTGACAACACGCCCTTGATTATGAAGTAAAAAGGTGTATATTTCGCGTGCTTTTGATGTTCTCCACTTGACGGGAATGTTTGTTTTGACTTCCTTTAAGATCTGATGAAACTGCAGGTTCCCAAAACATTGGATCAAATAATGCGCCTCGGTATTTTCCATAGATGCTCTAAGCTTGTTATTCGTTCTGATTCGTTCAACAGTTGTCTCGATCCGCTTGAAATTTACAGGCTTCAACAAATAATCAATAGCATTCAGCTCAAACGCTTTGATAGCGAATTCATTATAGGCCGTGATGAAAACGACTTGGATGTTTTCATTCATCGATTGAATCGCTTCAGCAAGTTCAATGCCGTTAGCCCCCGGCATTTCAATATCAAGAAACACTGCATCTACAGCAGCAACCTCAGGATGCTCCAGAGCTTCAATCGGATCTTGATACGCCATAATAGATTGAAAGGCGTTTGTCCGTTCAAGCATATTTTTAAAGTGAAGCAATGCCAGGTGCTCATCATCAACAATTAACGCTTTCACAAAACATCACACCCTATATGTAAAATCGAGATATCAGTAAATAACTTCTATTATATCATGCCAAATTGCCCCTTTATCTGGATTCTTTTTCTTTCTATTGTAGTTTTTGAAAGTTTACATTTAAAATATTTATAAAAAATGGGAATTAAGAATGATCCTATTGGGATAAAGGAGCACTGATATGAAAGAAAAGTTCATTTTTATATCGATTATTTTTGGTTATGCCGCTTTCTTTATGATTTTTATTGGCATTGACCATTTTTCGGGATCAACACTTCCTGCGGCAAGGCATGGGGTCATGAATCTGGAAAACTGGGATTTTCAGAAGGATGGAAATGTACAGCTGAATGGAAAGTGGACATTATATCCCAATCAGCTGCTGTCGCCAAAAGAGATTTCTTCAGCAAAAGGAAAAGATCCCGTCTTCGTTGATGTCCCCAGCAATGTGAAGGTGACCAAACAGGGCATCAATGTGGATTACGGAACGTACAAGCTGATTATCAGATCAAATCAAGATAATCAGCTTTTTGGGATCAGCACGTCGTTTATTTACAGTGCAAATCGCATCTATTTCAATGGACAATTCATCGGACAGAGCGGCAGCCCTTCAAATAAACCTGATTTCACGGCGCAAAACAGACCGTATACGAGCTTTTTTACGCTTCACAAGGGTGACAATGAACTCGTCGTACAATTTTCGAACTTCGGAAAAACGCCGGGGTGGGGAATCGCAAAGCCGATTACCTTTGGAACGCAGGACCAAATATTGCGGGAAAACAAAATTTCCTTTCTGAATGATTCAATCATGATTACAGCTTTTTTCATTACCGGATTATATTTTCTGGGCTTTTTCCTGCAAAGAAAAAAGGATAAACATTTGTTGTTTTTTTCTGTTATGTGTCTTCTTTTTTCATTCATTATTCTGATGATCGGAAAAGAGCGGATTATATTTCTCCTCTATCCGTCAATTTCATTTTCATTGCTAAATTCAATGAGGGCAATCTCAACCGTATTTGTCAGTATAGCGGTTTTTCTCTATCTCTATTTTGCTTACCGGCAGATTGTATCAAAACGTTTTATTCTCATAGCCACTGTTTCTTCCGGGCTGGTCTTGATCACAGATTTTTTAACCGTGGGTTTTATCGGCCATGGCTCATACATATTACATTCTGTGCTAGCCGTTTCGACCCTGGTTTATATCACATATGTTTTTACAATTGCAGCGATTCGCAAAATGGAAGGAAGCCTGTATCTGACAATCGCTTCTATTTCAATGAGTGCTTTTGTCATTTTAACGACCATCTCCGCTTACAGCGGAAAAACAGCCTTTTCATTTAATTCGATTTATTCATTGCCAACCGTCATTGCGTTGCTGGCGATTGTTCTTCTGATGGCACAGCAATTTGCCGGCGCTTTCCGCGAAAATGAAGTGCTGTCGTGGAAATTACTCAGGATTGACCGGCTGAAGGATGAGTTTATTGCCAAAACATCACATGAATTCAGAACGCCGCTGAACAGCATTATTAATATATGCCAAACGCTGCTGGCCGGCAAAGGAAAAAGAACGATAGAAGAAGAGAAAGAAAACATGCAGCTTGTCATCCGCATGGGCTACAGGCTGTCCAATCTGGTGAATGACATTCTGGATTTAGAAAAAATAAAGCAAAGCATGCTTCAGATTCATCCGGTTCCTGTTGATATTTATACTTTAATCTGTTCGGAAATGAATTTCTACAATCTCTTGTCCAGACATAAAAACTTGAACATTATAAATCATATTCCAGCCGGCCTTCCTTTGGTACTCACGGATGAAAACCGCTTTCGGCAAATTGTAACCAATCTAGTAGACAATGCAATCAAGTATACAGCAGAGGGCCAAATTACACTTTCTGCTTCAAGACTGAACGATAACATGATCAAGGTGACAGTAACGGATACCGGAAGCGGCATTTCAGAAGCCGATTGCCAAACCATATTTGAGTCTTTTCAGCAAGCCGAAACTAATAAAGACGACGGAGCCGGTCTTGGCCTAAGCATCGTCAAACAGCTGGTTCAGCTACAAAACGGAAACATTTGGGTCGAATCGGAAGAGGGAAAAGGTTCGTCATTCCATTTCACATTGCCGATTGCTCAAAATGAACCTGTACCTGAAACAAAGAAGGGTCTTCCTGATCTACAATCCGGGATAGGTATGTCAGATATCTCTATGAGCACGCCTTATTACTCTGAGAAAATTGACGCTCCAACGATTTTGATTGTCGATGATAACATCGACGGTTTAAAAATCTTAATCGATATGCTGGAAGGCGTTCCCTACAATGTGATCGCAGTGAAAAACGGAAAGGAAGCATTAGAAGTCATCTCTTGCATGAAGCTTGATTTGGTTATTTTGGACTTAATGATGCCGGATATGACTGGTTTTGAAGTCTGCACGAAAATTCGTGAACGATTCAGCATGGTTGATCTCCCCGTTCTGATGATTACAGCAGCCATTATCGGCCATGACAAATACAAGGCTTTTCATGCCGGAGCGAATGACATTTTGCAAAAACCTTATCATTACTCTGAATTTATGGCGCGTATCAAAAACCTGATTATGATGAAACATACAGCAAATCAAGCCACAAGAATGGAAATGGCATTTCTCCAATCGCAAATAAAGCCTCATTTTCTTTACAATGTATTAAACACGATCATATCTCTGAGTCATTTGGATATTGAAAAAGCGCGGGAGGTAACAGAGGAATTTACTAACTATTTAAGAATGAGTTTTGATTTCCAAAATACATCTGCCATCAGTACATTCAAACATGAGCTTTCTATTATCAGCTCCTATCTTTCAATAGAAAAGACGCGCTTCGGCGATCGGCTTGAGGTTCTTTTCGATATAGACAAAGACATGGACTTTATCCTTCCGCCTTTAATGATTCAGCCCTTGGTAGAAAATGCCGTTCTTCATGGCGTCAGCAAGAAAAGACGGGGAGGATGGATCAAGCTGACAGCTAAAAAACAAAGCGAAAACGAGTATTACATCAAAGTAGAAGATAACGGAGCAGGCATGGCTCCCGAAAAACGAAAAGATCTCTTATCTTCGGATTTCGATCGCAGTGTCGGATTGAAAAATATCAACCAGCGGCTGAAACATTTTTGCGGAAGCGAATTGAAGATCAGCAGTACTCCAGATGCCGGCACCTCTGTTTCAATGCTCATTCATCTCGCTGAAACAACGGAAAGCCCCGCAGCATTAAGTGAAAGAAATTGAAAATAAAAAAGACTGCCGTTTCAAAACGGCAGTCTTTTTTATTCCGGCGACCTTGTTTGCTGCTTCAGCAGGTCCCTGATTTCTTTCAGCAGCTCCTCTTGAGCATCCGGCGCTTCCGCCGCCGCTTCTTCTTCTGCTTCTTTTTTGCGCCTTAATCCATTTAAAATCCGAATCACAATAAAAATGGAAAACGATATGATTAAGAAATTCACAATCGTCTGTATAAAGCTGCCGTACTTCACTACAGCATCGCCAAATGTAAACGAAAGGTTTGAAAAATCAAGCCCTCCCAGCAGCAAGCCCACCAAAGGCATGATGATATCATTGACTAGAGATGTGACGATCTTCCCGAATGCGCCGCCTATTACAACACCAATCGCGAGGTCAACGATGTTTCCGCGCATGGCAAAGGCCTTAAATTCATTCCACATACAATCACCTGCTTTTCTCATGTTTTGAAAGAAAAAAAGACAAATGTGCGTGCCGCTGCCCATCTGCCTTTTTTCATTTACTCTCCGAGAGCAAAAGTCAGTTCGACTTCGCAAACGACTTCGCCATCGACTGTAGCAACGCCTTTTCCGCGCCCGATTGTTCCGCGCGCACGAGTGATTTCCACTTCGAGATGAAGCTGATCACCAGGCTTGACTTGTTTTTTAAACCGGCAATTATCAATGCCTGCAAAGAATGCCAGTCTGCCGCGGTTTTCTTCTTTAATCAGCATCGCAACAGCTCCGACTTGAGCAAGCGCTTCTACGATTAACACGCCGGGCATGACCGGATACTGAGGAAAATGTCCGTTAAAGAACTCTTCATTTGCGGTTACATTTTTATAGCCTTTTGCCCGTTTGCCCTCTTCAACTTCCGTAATCCGGTCTACAAGCAAAAACGGATAACGGTGAGGAATAATTTCTTTAATTTGCTGAGTATCAAGCATTCTCTTGACATCTCCTTCATCTGCATTAGTATGTATAGCAATCATCAAAGATCCATTCTGTACATTTGAAAAGTATATTATGAATTAAACTCTTTTTCAACAGGCGCTAAGATGTAACCAACTGTCAATGAGAGCCGTCAATAGTTATGATATGATAATTATAGATTTTACCAATAGCAAAGAGGTAGGAAAATGATTTCGAAGTTTATTGAAAAAAGGATGCAAAACATGTTAGACGAGTGGTATTCCGCAATAAGCAAACGCAAAATGAATCACGTTTGCTCAGTGAAAGAAAAAATTGACCAGCACCTTCCGAAGTTCAAAAAGAACACAAAACTTTGGATGCGTTATCAATTGTTTCAGGCCCGCCATCAGCTGCTTTTTGAAAACCAGAACGGACTTGATGCATTGTTCGATGATCTATACCGTCTGGAAGACAAAATGGATGATGAATTGAAATATTATCTGTATTTTTTCTCAGGATTATACGAAATGGTCAAAACAGCTCCGAAACATGCAGTGAATCATTTTAAAAAAGCTGAACAGTACCTGGCCGCCATCCAAAACACGTTTGAAGCCGCTGATTTATATTATCAAACTGCCGGCGCCTACTACTTGATGAAATCACCGCCGCTTTCCATCCAATACGTCAAAAAAGCATTAGACATCTATTTACAACAATTCGGCTATATCAAAAAGGTGATCACCTGCAAACTTTTGCTTGCCGTTAATTATATTGATCAAGAACGGTATGAAAAAGCGGAGCAGCTTTTCGAAGAAATCATTAGGAAAACCCGGCAATTACATGACGAAAACCTGCTATGCCATGCTTATTATAATCTTGGCTTTTTAAAAGCGACCGAAAAAAAAGACCAGGAAGCGCTTCTTTACTTTACAAAAGTATTAAAGAATCAAGCATTTGAAACGAATTCTCCAGTCTCGTATCTGCACTGTGTGTACGAATCTGTCAGAGCGCTTTTTAAAACAGGACAGATCACAGAAGCGAAAGCCATCCTGCAAAAAGGGAAAGAATTATCTGAAAAGGTAGACATTCAAACCATTTATTTAAAATTAAAAACGCTTGAGGCGCTCTATACATCAGTTGAAGACCCCTATGATCTGCTGCTCGAATATGTGCTTGAGTTAGAAAAAATTGAAGCTTGGGTGGATTTAGAAGTGCTTTTAGAAGACATCACGGAATACTACAAAAAAAAGGACGATTTCGAAAAAGCCGCTTTTTTTATCATGCGCGGCTGATTGAAAACGCCCATTTCTTATTATCTGACTGAATTAATTAAACCGAGCATTTGATCTCCCATTGTAATCGTTCTGCTGTTCAGCTGATAGGAACGCTGGGACGTGATCAAATCTGTCATTTGTTCTGAAATATCAACATTGGACATCTCAAGCGAGCCCTGCTGCATGCCGATGTCCTGTCTATTAGCGCCATTCAGCTCTTCAAAAGCTGCCGCATTATCAATAGAGAAAAGGTTATTCCCTTCCGATTTCAGCTCTTGAGGGTTATTCACTTGGACAACTCCGAGATTAAACCGCTGGACCGCGTTTCCGTCAGATGCGGTTAAGGTGCCGGTTTCATTGATGGTGATATTTTTCATTGAGCTGTCGATGTTCACTGTATTGCCGTTTTCATCAAGCACCGGATGCCCATTTCCAGTAACGAGCTGAAGCTGGTTGGCATTCGCAGCTGAAGGCGTTACATACAGCGCTCCGTCCCTCGTGTACTGGCGGTTTCCATTTACGTTCACCTGAAGATATTGGTATGGAGACGTAAACGCGATATCCAGGTCGCGATCCGTCTTCTGAATGCTTCCCTGATCAGACACAAGGCGTGAATTCATCATCGCCCCAACGCCAAGGCGCAAGCCGGGCGGTGTTTTTCGGGCTTTTGCCACGTCCTCATTTTTTTCATCAACCTGATCGAATTGCTGTCTGACAAGCTCAGAAAAATTCGTATCTTTTGCCTTATAGCCGGTTGTGTTGCTGTTTGAAAGGTTGCTGCTGATTGTGTCAATTTGCTGCTGTAGCTGGTTTAAGGTTGTTGATGCCGTTAGCATTGACCTGAGCATAGTTGATGTCCCCCGTTTTTTCTTCCGTTATCTTAGATTTTTCCGATTTCATTGGCTGCTTTATCCATACTTCTATCGTAAGCCTGAATCACCTTCTGATTGGCCTCAAACGATCTGTACGCTTCAGTCATTTCTGTATAGGCGCTTGTCACATCCACGTTTGAAAGCTCAGAGACGCCTTGGTTTAATGAATAGGATACCTGGTTATTTCCAGCTGCGCTTGGCAGATCATTGCCGTCCGCCGTGCTGTACAAATCATTTCCGTCCCGTTTCAGATCGCGGACATCCTCCGCCATTCTGACATCAATCTGGCCGGCTGTCCGCCCGTTTGTTGTGACAGTACCGTTTTCAGACACAGTGAAATTCTCATTATCAACAGTGATTGGCTGGCCATCCGTTGATAATATAAGATTTCCATTGATCGTCAGCTGATTATTCTCATTTAGTGAAAATGTGCTGCTTTTTGAATAACGGATTCCGTCCGCTGTCTGAACCGGATAAAAAAGTGCCGCGTTTTCATTGGTTTCCGCATGAACCGGCACTTGATTTTCGACCAATGTGATGTCTGTAGGCTGATCTGTGGACTTAAGGCTTCCCTGTGTGAAAAGAGGCTTAAGTTCCTGCATATACACACCGGTATTCACAGAACCGATTTCTGTCTTCGATGTTCCGGCCGGAGATTTTGATTCTATTCTGCTGAGCAGCATTTCAGGAAAGGCGCGCATGGAGCCTTGTTCTGCTTTATATCCTGATGTATTGGCATTTGCGATATTATTTGAAAGCATTTCCGTTCTGCGCTGCTGGGCAATCATTGCGGATGTTGCTGTATATAATCCTTTTAACAAATTTCCCACCTCTAAAATGGCATTTTTTCCAGTTGTCATATAGGAACGTTCGTTCTATAATAAAAATCAGTATTTTATCCTATTATCGTCATTTATTATCCATTCGTGAAGGCTTTTTCATAAAAAAACCTCATTCTTTTTCAGAATGAGGTTTGTGAAATCAGCTTAGTTTGCGTTTAGGAAGCTTGTCCATATTATCAAGCATGACACCTGTGCCGATGGCTACGCAATCCATGGGATTTTCAGCGACGAGGACCGGTACCTTCAGCTCTTCTGCAAGCAGCTGGTCAAGGCCGTTTAAGAGCGCGCCTCCGCCGGTAATGATAACACCGCGGTCAATAATATCAGCGGAAAGTTCAGGCGGTGTTCTTTCAAGCACTTGTTTCGCAGCCTGCACAATAACAGCGACAGATTCACGAAGGGCTTCTTCAACTTCTTTACTGTTTACTGTAATTGTTCTTGGAAGACCGGAAACCATGTCCCGCCCGCGAATGGAAATTTCCTCGTGACGTGCGTCTGGGAAAACCGTTGCGACTTTAACCTTAATATCTTCCGCAGTACGTTCGCCGATCAGCAGCTTGTACTCGCGTTTGATGTAATTTAAGATTTCCATGTCAAACTTGTCCCCAGCCATTTTAATAGAAGAGGAGGTGACAATATCGCCCATTGAAATAACCGCGATATCCGTCGTCCCGCCTCCGATGTCTACAACCATGTTACCGCTTGGCTGGAATATTTCCATACCCGCGCCGATAGCGGCAACTTTAGGTTCTTCTTCAAGGTACACATGTTTACCGCCGCTTTTTTCTGCAGCTTCTTTGATTGCTTTTTGCTCAACGGATGTAATATTCGTCGGGCAGCAAATGAGCATGCGCGGTTTTGAGAACAGGCCTTTTACATTCAGCTTGTTAATAAAATGCTTGAGCATTGCTTCTGTTACTTCAAAATCAGCGATAACTCCGTCTTTCAGCGGGCGAATCGCAACAATATTCCCAGGTGTACGTCCAACCATTCGTCTTGCCTCTTCGCCAACCGCCAGCACTTTGCCGCTGTTTTTATCAAGTGCAACTACGGAAGGTTCATTCAAAACAATTCCTTTACCTTTAACATGGATCAGTACATTTGCAGTACCGAGGTCAATACCAATATCCCTTGCAAACATCTATTTATATCCTCCTTGAAAATCTGTTTCACAGTAAATATCCACATTGTGCCCTAATTATATATATTATCATAAAATATAGAAAAAAAGTTGGAAGCACATTAAGTTCTTTACAAATTTTTGCGGATGTTTTATGAACGATTTCAGGGAAGACACTGCTGGCTGATGACAGCCGGTGATTACGATTGCTGAACAGGTTCTCCTTCGAGAATATCGTCTTTTTTATATTTCAGTTTTGTCGCTTCTCCTCCTCTTAAATGCCTGATGGATTTATGATAATCGAGTATTTCTTTCACTTCGTTTGCCAAGTCAGGATTAATTTCAGGCAGACGCTCTGTTAAATCCTTGTGTACTGTACTTTTGGAAACACCAAATTCCTTCGCAATGACACGAACGGTTTTCTTTGTCTCCACGATGTAC
This sequence comes from Bacillus sp. 0102A, assembly GCF_036765155.1. Taxonomy (NCBI): domain Bacteria; kingdom Bacillati; phylum Bacillota; class Bacilli; order Caryophanales; family Bacillaceae; genus Bacillus; species Bacillus sp. 0102A. The sequence goes on along the minus strand of NZ_JBAIZW010000003.1, from coordinate 182,018 downwards.
TTTCCTATCTTGATTGTTCGCTCTTTGATGTAATCGTGCACACCACTCGACCTCCCTAAAATGGATGTGAGAAGTGTGAAATGAGATCCGTATTCTGTAAAGAGTCATTCAGTATGCCGCTTCTTCGTTGTATGGTTTTAAAAGTAAGTTTGTGAAATATGCCCACGATCCCTCACCTCAAACACTCTCTTTGTTAGGTTTGTAACAGTGTATTAGCATTCCTTTGGGAATATGCTAAAAACTCAATAAGGACAAGGGGTGAAACAAACTTTTTCAGCTTCAGCAAACTATTTCGTGTCACTACATTTTTATCTTTACATCCCTTCACCGCTCCTGTAGAATTAAAAAAGCGATTAGTTACTTAGGTAAGTTTTTTAGAAGGAGACCGAAATGACCTACGTCAACAGACACCTCATTCATCAAATCAACCAAAGCGCCCGCCTGATTGCCAAGAAAGCCAATGAACAGCTGGAGCCATTCGGCCTTTATTCCTCTCAATGGTCAGTTTTATATTGTTTGCGTACGATCGGACCAATGACTCAAAAAGAGATTTGGTCCTATTTAAATGTGGAAGCGCCGACTGTGACACGGACGATCAAACGTCTGGAAGAAAACGGCTGGGTACAGAGACGGCAAGGTGAAGACAAACGGGAGAAACTTGTTGTTCTCACAAAAGAAGCTGAGAAAAAATACGAAGAAATCAATGTGAAAATGCTGAAATTCGAGGAAGAGCTGCTTGCGGATTTCCCGGATGAAGAAAAGGAAGCTTTTTCTCATTTATTTCGCATGTTTTTACAACAATGAAAATAAGGAAGTGACATACATTTGAAAAAAGCGGATGCGATATGGACCAAGGATTTTATTATGGTCCTGCTTGTCAATTTATTTGTGTTTGTGTTCTTTTATACATTTTTAACTGTCCTGCCGATTTATACGATTCAAGAGCTTGGCGGCACAGAATCACAGGGCGGGCTTTTAATCAGCCTGTTCCTTCTGTCTGCGATCATTACACGGCCTTTCTCCGGAGCCATTGTTGAGCGTTTCGGGAAGAAAAGAATGGCGATCGTCTCTATGGCGTTATTCGCCCTTTCGTCTTTTCTGTATATGCCGATTCATAACTTTTACCTGCTGCTCGGATTGCGCTTCTTCCAAGGGATTTGGTTCAGCATTTTAACGACTGTTACAGGTGCAATTGCAGCCGACATTATCCCGGCCAAACGCCGCGGTGAAGGGCTTGGATACTTTGCCATGTCTATGAACCTCGCCATGGCAATCGGGCCTTTCCTTGGGCTGAACTTGATGAAGGTCGTAAACTTTTCTGTATTCTTTACAGCCTTTGCGCTGTTTATGGTTGCAGGCTTGCTTGTTTCGTTCTTGATAAAGGTGCCTCAAAACCAAGACAGCGGCACGACTGTATTCCGTTTTTCCTTCGCGGATATGTTCGAAAAAGGCGCACTTAAGATCGCAACGGTCGGTTTATTTATTTCTTTCTGTTATTCAACTGTCACAGCGTATTTGTCTGTATTCGCCAAATCAGTTGATCTTTCGAATGTCAGCGGATATTTCTTTGTTTGCTTCGCGGTGACAATGATGATTGCACGCCCGTTCACAGGGAAATTGTTCGACAAAGTCGGACCGGGCATTGTCATTTATCCATCAATCATGATTTTCTCAGTAGGGCTCTGCATGCTGTCCTTTACACATAGCGGCATGATGCTTCTGCTTTCAGGAGCGGTTATCGGTCTCGGATACGGTTCAATTGTTCCTTGCATGCAAACATTGGCGATCCAGAAATCTCCGGCTCACCGCTCTGGTTTTGCGACGGCAACGTTCTTTACCTTCTTTGACAGCGGAATTGCTGTAGGTTCGTATGTGTTCGGATTGTTTGTAGCGTCTGCCGGCTTCTCTGCCATTTATTTATCAGCGGGGCTGTTCGTTCTGATTGCTTTGCTTCTCTACGCGTGGAGCCAGAAACCTGCTGAGGCTGAAGGGAAAGTGTCTATTGCGGAATAACTCTCAGACTGCCGAAAAACCCGGCAGTCTTTTTTCATATAAAAATCGGCGTCCTGCTCCGTTGAATGGCAGAGGACGCCGATGATTGTATGTTATTCAATGACCGGCCGCGCAGGTGAATCAGGATCTAACGTAAAGTCATAGGACTCTTCATCACGATACATCGGATCGGCATAAATGGATTGCTGATCGTTATTTGTCGCTTTTCGATACGCTGCAAACGAATCGTATTCATTCTTTTTCCACATCCATATACCGTCTTGATCCGTTTCCTTATGGTACACGTTATGATTGACCGTATTGCCTTCATTTGCCGTAAAATCGTTTCCGATAAATAATCTTGAATCGCTGGCCGTCAATATATTCTTTTCGATTGTGTTGTTTTTTGTTTCGTACTGCAGCAGCAGCTGGCCGCCATACAGCCCCTTAGTGTCATTCCGGTACATAATGTTGCGGGCAATCAGAGAATTGCTGGTGCCGCCCCGCTTTTTGTCATACCCTCCGACTGAAATACCGGTGTACGCATTGTTGTACACTTTGTTGTCTGTTATCTGAATAGCTGTTGCGTATTTCCCTTTGTGTTCAGACGTTGCTTCAATCCCAATATCATTATTGTAAACTGTGTTTTTCTTAATCTCGATACTGTGCCCTCCATCGACATATATCCCGCCCGCTGAGTAATCATCTCCATAAGCAGGATTTCCGTAAGTTGAGTTTTGATAAACCGTATTGTTTTCTACGACTCCGTTTCGCACGTAATCGTTATTGGCCGCGATTCCCTCATACCCGATAAGGTCGATCCCGATGTTGTTATTGTTGCGGACCACATTGCCCGCAACGGTGAAGCCGTCAATATTTCCGTTCAGCACAACCGCTTCACTTGCTCCAAGCGTCAGATTCTCTACAGTATTGTCCTCGATTTGAATGTCTTTCATGCTGCCAGTCCCATAGACTGCGATTCCGTGGGCATTTCCTTCATCCGCTGTTGTCTTAATGTCCCGGACATGAGTGTTCTGAATCGCAATATGACTGCTGGAGCCCGATACATAAATCCCCATAGCAGTTGCTTCCTCAGATGAAACAGAAAGATCTTGAATCGTTAAACCGCTGATGGCAATGTCGTGTTTATCGTGAATATGAATGAGCGGTGTTTCATATTCTGCGTCCGCAATGGATTCTCCGCTGATCACGACTTTTTCATTTTCATAGTTTCGGAACGTGATCGGTTTTCCGTCTGTACCGCTGTGCTTTACCTCAAGGGTTTCATGATACGTGCCTCCCCGAATCATGACGGTTGTGCCGGCGGCAGCCTCCTCGGAAGCATGTGCCAGTGTACGAAACGGCTTGTCTTTTGTTCCTTCATTTTGATCACTGCCATTTGGCGAAACATAGATGCAGTTCCCTTGCTCCTCCCCATTCGCTTTTGTCTTATCAAAAACAAAGGCAAGGATGACGGACGTTAACACACCTGCCAAAAGAATAAAATACCATTTTCTCATATTCGATTCCCATTTCATTTTAGAATAGATTTCTAAAACAATTATAAATGTTCTATTTATGGAAAACCATTTCAAAAATATGAATATATACCGTGAGATAGATCTTATTCAGCCCGACGAACCTGCCCAGATTCAAACGTCTCAATCGACGACGAAGCCGGCGGGTGAACACGCATCAGAACAATATAGAAAAGAAATGAAATCAGCACACCTACAAACCAGGAAATATCGTATAAGCTCTTCAACGCAGGAACATACATACCAATCAGAGAAATCAGCGCACCCAAAATCGTGGCTGCAAACGCACGGTAATTGTAGCCTTTAAAATACACATAACGCCCTGTTTCGGAATACAAGTCATCTACCGAGAGATCCCGTTTGCGAATAATAAAGTAATCAGCCATCATCACGCCTGCCACCGGACCAAGCATGCCGCCTATTAAGCCCAGAAACGCATATACGCTTGTCGCACTCTCCATCAGCTTCCACGGAACCGTAAATAAAGCGAGCAACGCAGTGATAAAACTGCCGCGTTTGAAATTAATATATTTCGGCAGGGCATTCGCTATATCATAAGCGGGTGATACGATGTTCGCGGCGACGTTTACAGAGATCGTGGCAATGCAGAGCGTAATCACGGACAATACGATGACATAAGGGTTATCAAACCTCGCCAAAATATCGACAACGTCCCAAATCGGCTCACCGAAAGCAACCTGCGAACCGGAGGTCACTGTAATACTGGCAAACGCAAACAGCGCGAAGGTTCCCGGCAAACCGTAAAATTGCCCTTTGATTTGCTCTTTTTGCGTTTCAGCAAATCTTGTGAAATCAGGTATATTTAAGATCAATGTCGCCCAGATGCCGATGATGCCGGTAACCCCGGCAGCAAACGGCCAAAATGTTTCTGAAAACGTATGGAACTTTCCCGGCTGGGAATAGATCGGCCCCAATCCTCCGGCAATATCAACGGCCCACCATACCATGCCGCCAAATACCAGATACACTAAAGGACCAGCCCATACCTCAAAGCGTTTAATCGATTCCATGCCGTGATGCAACACGAGTAAATGAATGGCCCAAAAGAATACAAATGAAAGCAAACCAGATAAGTGAATGCCGAGAAGGTTCCACTCGCCGCCAATTTCTCCCCAGCCCGGCCACATATTTAAAAGCAAAATGTTCAGCGCCGTGCTTCCAGCAAAGGTCTGAATGCCGAGCCACATGATCGCTGTAAACGCCCTTAGAAGCGCCGGAATATTCGCGCCGTATATTCCGTAAGAAGCCCGGATGATCACCGGAAACGGCAGCCCATATTTTGTCCCCGCATGACCGTTTAATGCCAAAGCGCCAAACAAGATAAGCGATGCCGTAATAATGATTGCCAGCACCTGCCAAGGCGAGAGGCCGATCGCAATTAATCCGCCCACCGTCGCGTAGGTCGGTATATTATGTATACATCCCATCCAAATGGAGGCAAAGTTCATTGCTTTCCACGTTCGTTTTTCCTGTCCCAAAGGCAGCAGATCTTCATTGCTCAGTCTGTTGGATTGATGCTGGCTCTCTTTTAATGTCATAGCCGGCTCCCCTTTCAATATTGTCTGTTTTTCGTTACATGTTCAGTTTTCTGACATTTGATGTCACTTAATATAACTGAAAAGTCAGACAATAACATTGGCTATGATATACAATTTTCCTGTTTCTATTTGAACAGCTTAAACAAGAAAAAGAGACAGACCCCGCGCCTGTCTCTTTTCTCACGATGCAGTTTTCATTCACGGCGCAAATTCCCCAGCTATAAACAGGCTCGCTCCGCTCGCAATGATCATGATAATGCCCATCCTATCAAAATGGGCTGCCATAATTTCTTTTCCAAAAAAGAAGACCAAGGATCACCGAAGACAAAATCGACTCTAAATAACCTCTGGCTTGAAACAGCCCTGAAGTCGCCCCCGCCATGTTGGAAGGACTTGTTTCCAGCATTGCCGCTTGAAGCGCGACACTTCCAAGTCTGCAACCTATACCCAAATTCCCAGAATGTCGAGCTGCCGGATAATCATTTTGATTCCTATCCCTGTTTTCTGATCTTCCGGGGAACATATACATGCCCAATAAGATGCTTGTGAAATACCCAGAAGGAGCGATTTCTCATGATTTTTCTTTTATGTAAAAGTAGCAGGTCGTGCATACGAACAGACCGGCAAGCACTGTCATCATAAAGGGTGTCATCGCTTCATCACCTGCCCGCCGTTTAACGGTTCCTGCCTGAAAATGCCCATGAATTTACTGCGGTCCACCCAAAGCAGGACGAGACACATCACCATTAATATCGTGCTAAGATCCTGCACGCCAATGTCAAAACAATAGTTAATCAAGACGATGTTCATAATAATCGGCATAAATACAACCGCCCCTAATGCAGCTGTTCGCGGGATCAGCAATAAAACAGCTGCAATGATTTCACCGAAACCTATGAACAGTTCATAAACATGAGAATACCCGAAAAATGTCCACGCAATAGTAAATCCTTTCCCAGCAGCTGCCTCGATTCCAGGCGTTACCTCACCAAACTGGCCGATCACTACTTTCGCCAGGCCGTATACGAAAAAATTAAAGGCTAAAAACAATCGGAACGTCGCTGGAATCGATTTACTTATCGCTCTCCTGAACCTGCCGCCTTTGTTCATAACGAACCCTCCTCTTAGTGTATTAATTAAGTTAGTACACTTAATACACTATAAAACATTCTAATTATTGTCAATTCCCTTTTCCGCTCATATAGACAGCATCTTTTATAGATACAAAGTCTTATAATCGTAAAAAATGCCATTTCCCATTCTTTACACCCTCGATAACATTCCCTAAAAAACCATGTAAGGAAATCTTACATGAAAATGTTTTATCATTCTTTTTTCTCTATAATGAGGAAATATAATAATTCTTTTATTCTGAAAAATACGGAGGAATGAGACATGCAAATGGGCGATACAGTTTTTATGTTCTTTTGCGCTTTACTCGTGTGGCTGATGACCCCGGGATTAGCGTTATTTTATGGAGGAATGGTAAAAAGCAAAAATGTGCTGAGCACCGCTATGCACAGTTTCTCTTCCATTGCCATCGTTTCCATCGTTTGGGTGCTGTTCGGATATACACTCGCCTTCGCACCAGGCAATTCAATCATTGGCGGGCTGGAGTGGGCCGGTCTGAAAGGGGTTGGATTTGATCCGGGAGATTACAGTGATACCATTCCCCATTCATTATTTATGATGTTCCAAATGACGTTCGCTGTTCTGACAACAGCCATTATTTCCGGCGCTTTCGCAGAGCGGATGCGATTCGGCGCTTTTCTTTTATTCTCTGTTTTATGGGTTTCCTTAGTTTACACGCCGGTTGCGCACTGGGTATGGGGCGGCGGCTGGATCGGCCAGCTTGGCGCGCTCGATTTCGCCGGCGGCAACGTTGTTCATATTTCCTCCGGTGTGGCAGGCCTTGTTCTTGCTATTGTGCTCGGAAAACGGAAAGAAGGCACAGCGCCTTCTCCGCACAATCTTATTTACACCTTCTTAGGCGGGGCTTTAATTTGGTTCGGATGGTTCGGTTTTAACGTCGGCAGCGCCCTGACCTTAGATGATGTGGCCATGTACGCCTTCATCAACACAAACACTGCAGCGGCAGCCGGGATTGCCGGCTGGATCTTAGTAGAATGGATCATTAACAAGAAACCGACGATGCTCGGAGCGGTATCCGGCGCAATCGCCGGGCTTGTGGCGATTACACCGGCAGCTGGATTTGTCACTCCGTTCGCTTCTATTATTATCGGCATCATAGGCGGTGCGGTTTGTTTCTGGGGGGTTTTCTCGCTCAAAAAGAAATTCGGATATGATGATGCGCTCGACGCCTTTGGGCTGCATGGCATCGGCGGCACATGGGGCGGAATCGCAACAGGATTATTCGCGACTACCTCTGTTAACTCGGCGGGTGCGGACGGATTATTCTACGGTGATGCCAGCTTAATCTGGAAACAAATTGTAGCCATCGCCGCCACTTATGTTTTTGTATTCATTATCACTTTCGTTATTATTAAAATTGTAGGCCTCTTCCTTCCCCTTCGCGCAACCGAAGAAGAAGAGTCACTTGGGCTTGACTTAACGATGCACGGGGAAAAAGCATATCAAGATACTATGTGAGGAGTGACGCTATGAGCGGTCAAATGTTCAAGGTAGAAATTGTAACGCGTCCGGCAAATTTTGAAAAGCTGAAACAGGAACTCGGAAAAATTGGAGTAACCTCTCTGACCTTCTCCAATGTTCACGGCTGTGGCCTTCAAAAAGCACATACGGAGCTCTATCGAGGGGTCAAAATAGAAAGCAATGTATATGAGCGTTTAAAAATTGAGATCGTGGTCAGCAAGGTTCCTGTTAATCAAGTGACTGAGATCGCTAAAAGGGTCCTGAAAACGGGATCACCCGGCGACGGAAAAATATTTATCTATGAAATCAGCAATACGATCAACATCCGCACCGGCGAGGAAGGACCTGAAGCACTGTAATCGTTGTGAAGAGATTCGGAATTCCGGATCTCTTTTTTTGCACATAGAATCCCCCCAGAAAGACTGTCTCCCCTTCGAATTCTCTTCAAGCATCACGCTTTCCGGCAAACTTTTTTTGATTTGAAACTTTTTACGAGTATAATGAGTCTACTATTAAAAATGCAAAAGGTGATTATTTGAATTACGAACTATTTAAAGCCATCCATGGACTATCTCATCACAATTCGGTTCTCGATTCCATTATGGTCTTCATAACGGAATATGCCATTGGCGCTTACGCCCTTATCCTGCTGACAATCTGGGTGTTCGGGAACACGCAAAGCAGAAAAAATGTGCTTTACGCAGGCCTTACAGGGATTGCGGGTCTTATCATCAACTATTTGATTTCGCAAGTTCATTTCGAACCGCGCCCGTTCGTCGCACACACAGTGCATACGCTGATTCCGCATGATGCGGATGCATCATTTCCGAGTGACCACACGACAGGCGCGTTAGCGATTTCTATTGCGATGCTTTTCAGAAATCGCAAAATCGGCTGGCCGCTTGTCATTTTCGGGCTTTTGACAGGCTTTTCGAGAATTTGGGTAGGGCATCACTATCCGGCAGATGTATTAGGCAGCCTCGTTGTCTCTATCATTATCGGGTTCCTATTCTTTAGGTTTTCAGATCTGCTTCGCCCATTCGTCAATTTGATTGTAAGAATCTATGAAGCCATCATTAATAAGCTGACGAAAAAACCAACCGATCAAAATTTCTAAACACGATAAAAGCCGGCGTCTGAATCCAAGACAGCCGGCTTTAATATTTTTCATACATCTCATGTTTTCTCCGCTTCGCCAACACATATAAACCATAAAACAATACAATTCCAACAGTATCAATGAGCACATCCCGAATACATCCGTTTCTGCTGAAGAAGAGCTGAAGAACTTCTGTGAAAAACGCAAACGCGAAAGTGCCGGCTGCAGCTGCTTTTATGCTGCCCCGCTGTTTCCACAGCAAATAGGTCAGCACAAAGAAGGAAAACGCGTGCCCAATTTTTTGAATAAACGCTTCAGGTACAGCAAGCTCAGCAAAATCCATCACTAAGAATTGAGACAGATCGGGATGCGGCTGAAAATGAAAAGCTACCGTTTGCGATACGACCATGCCGCTGAAGCTTTCCGTACAGACAGAAAGCAGAATAAAAAGGGTCCAGCCTCCGAGAAATAGACGGTTCATGACATAACCTCCTATATAGCGTACGTGTCAATGTGTAACGACATAGACGGTGAAACAAAGCAAAAAGTAACAGAAAAAAACGCCCATCACACGGATAGACGTTTTCTTCATTAAGACTGCTCAGTGTCTTCTGTTGTGCTGCTTTCTTTAGAACCAGATTTGTCAGTTGAATCATCCGTTTTTTCACCGGATTTTTCTTCTGTTCCTTTATCAGTTGATCCGTCCTTTTTCTCGGAAGATTGCTGAATAGATTCTTCTGTTTCTTCAGTGGCAGCTTTTTCTTCAGCTGCTGCTGCTTTTTCAATAGAAGAAACTGGCTTGTCCATAAAGTTCAACGGGTTCATTGCGACTCCGTCTTTACGGATTTCAAAATGCACGTGGTTTCCGCTGTCTTCACTGTAAAGGTTCTTGCCAGACTTTCCAATCACTTGGTTTTGTTTTACCTTGTCACCTTGCTCAACACTTACTTCAGAAAGAGATTGATACACAGTTGATAAGCCGTCTGCATGTTCAACTTCAATCACGTATCCCAGCACTGGATCTTTTTCAGCTTTGACAACCGTACCGCTCAGAGAAGCAGAAACATCGAAATCTTTTCCGGCTTTCTCAGCTAAGTCAATTCCTTTGCTTAGGCTGTACGTGTTATTATAGGTAACGAGTGCTGCTTCTTTCTCTTCTTTTGCGGCATCGGTTTCATAGAACTTTTTCACAACAGATACGTTTTCAGAATCAACAACCGGCATAGCGACATTTTCCATTGACTTTCCTACTTCAACTGCATCGTCGTTGTTGTCATATGCGGAGTTTCCGCCGTTATCAGCCAACTGATCCTTTACATCATCATTTGATACAGATTGATACCAAAGGACAGCTGTTAAAATGACGGCCGCACTGACTAAGTAAATTGCAGGGAACACCCAGCGTTTACGAAAAAACTGCTGAAGTTTTTTGACTTGAGAAGTTTTCTTTTCTTCCTCTCTCATTGTTTCATCACCTCAGCAACATTCTGAACACTTTTCTGAAAATATATACACCTATACAAAAAAACTTTTTTTAAATGTAGTTTGCGCAGGCTGATACGAAAATATGTGATTTTTTTGAGAGGAGTGCCAAATACGTATGAACATGACATTGCGTCTTGCTGAACATAAAGATCTGGAGGCTGTTGTCGCGATTTATAATTCAACGATTGCTTCGCGAATGGTAACAGCCGATACTGAACCGGTAACACTTGAAGACCGGATGGAGTGGTTTATGGGTCATACAGAGTCACGGCCGCTCTATGTTGCCGAAGACGGAAGCGGGAACGTTGCCGCCTGGATCAGCTTTGAAACATTTTACGGAAGGCCCGCCTATAATAAAACAGCGGAGGTCAGCATATACATTGACGAAGCATGCCGCGGCAAAGGCGCCGGATCATATTTGCTCCAGGAAGCGCTTCGCATTGCGCCGGAACTTGGCATCCGCTCACTTATGGCCTTCATTTTCGGACATAATAAACCAAGCCTGAAGCTGTTTGAAAAGCATGGGTTTGCAGAATGGGGATTGTTCCCCGGCATCGCCGAAATGGACGGCAAAAGATACGATTTAAAAATTCTAGGGAGAGAGCTATCATGATTAGTCTGGATAAAGATGAAAACGAGATTGAAAATCATAATGAAGGAAATGATGCCGTTGAACAGGAGCTTGCGGCTGAGGAAAGTGAGAGCCGCCAGCTGAGCGCCGCTGCTGTCAAGTCGCTATCAGACATTGCCAAGTGGGGCAAACTGTCGGGCATTTTGCTGATCGTTATGGGATCGCTTGCCACACTGTCTACCCTGATGACAGTGATCGGCGCCATTCCGGGCGTGCTGCTCATTATTTCGGGTGTTTTTCTGATGCGTTCAGCAAAAGCAGCCGCGGAAGCCGAAGGAAATCTTGCCGGCAGCGCTGGTGAAAGCATGCTTGAGAATTACGGAAAGTTTATAAAAATGCAGTTGTTCTACGCTGCATCCAGTATTATTTCGGGCCTGATCGGGATCGTTATGGTCATTTTCATACTGGTGATTATCGGCATTGCCGCTTATGAAAGCACCGATACGTATGAAGATACGGATTCTTATTACTATGAGGATGATCCGGTGTTTGAATAAAAGCATCAAATGGGAGACAGTACCAGGCATGAGTTCCAGATAAAACGGAACCGTGCCTTTTTTAATTGTCTATTTTTCACACTTTACTTCAGTTTGTTTATATTTTCCAAACAAAGCAGGCAGGTGCAAACACCAAGTTCTTAAGGAAGCATACAATTAATAAACGACTTGGTCTTTTTTTGTAAACAGCTTTGTCAAGTGGCACCTGCCAGATCACTGCAGGATTGTCCCAATAAAAAATAAAGGAGCGAGGCATTTGGAAAGTAACAGCATTTCGGAAGAAGTAAAAGTCATTGCTGAAATTGCAAACGCCCATCAAGGAAAAGAGGAGAACCTCAAAACACTCATCAAGGCTGCCGCAGAAAGCGGAGCAGATGGTGTGAAATTTCAGTGGTTCAAGTATGACTGTATTGCAACACCGTGTTTTTTTGCTTACGAGTCTTATATCGAGCTGTTTTTGAATGAAGATGTATGGAAAAGTTGTGTCGCTTATGGAAAAAGACTTGGATTAGAAATTTGGGTAGATATTTTCGATTCATGGGGGGCAGAGCTCTTTTTGCACCTACAACATGACATTAATGGCATAAAGCTTCCAACAACCATCCTTCAATCCACAGAGATCATGAAAACGATAGGTATGACCGAAAAGCCTGTACTCATTGGAGTTGGGGGTTGGTACGAAGATGAGATCGATCAGATGGTGTCGCTTGTAAAACAACATATGAAAAATCAGCTCATTCTCATGCATGGATTTCAAGGGTATCCGACAAAATTAGAGGATATTAATCTAAAACGAGTTCAACACCTAAAAAATAGATACAATGTTCAAATTGGATTTGCGGATCACATTGACGCAGATCATCCGCTTGCGGCCGACCTTCCTGTCTATGCATATTTCTCAGGGGCAGCTGTTATTGAAAAACATATTACCCTAAATCGGGCAGCTAAAGGGTTTGATTATTACTCTTCACTTGAGCCAAACGAATTCAAACTGATGACGGAAAAGCTCCAGCAGGCCCAAATTGCAGCTGGTTCAACTGAAGTAAATGAATCCGAAAGAAAGTATTTGCATGATTCATCATTACGTGTGACAACCAACCGGGATATAAAAAAAGGAGAAATCATTACACTGGATAAAACGAGTTACAAAAGATGCGGAAATAAGAATGCATTAATGCCTTTACAAATCGAGGACTCATTTCCTCAAGTAGCAACTGCTGATTTATCGTTAAACCAGCCAATTACATCAAACGAAATAAAAAGTCCAAGAATTGCGATTGCAGTGATATGCCGGCTAAAATCGACTCGTTTGCCGAAAAAAGCGCTACTCCCTATTTATGAAATCCCCTCTGTTGAGCGCTGTTTAATCAATTGCCTGGCTATCCCTGGTGTTCATGAAGTTGTGTTGGCAACGTCAAATCTTCCTGAAGACGATCCGCTTGAAGGTTTCACTCTAAACGGAAAGGTCAGAATCGTGAGAGGCGCCCCCGAAAATGTTGCAGAAAGAATGCTTGAAGCCGCAGCTTTAACAAAAGCCGATATTATTATCCGTGTGACAGGTGATTGCCCAGCAGTTTCACCTGAAGTACTTCAATATTTAATTGACCGGCACTTGCAAAAAGGAGCAGATTATACTCAGGAGCTTTCAAGTTCAGCAGGAATTTCCGGTAATATCATTACTGTTGAAGCCCTTCAGCGGCTTGTACAGCAGCCAAAACCGTTAACCCATACAGAATATCTTTCTTTTTATTTTTTAAACAATCCTTCCCTATTCTCCATCAATCAAGTCAGCCTGCCAGAAGCACTCCATTATCCATCATGGCGTTTAACACTGGATGAACCTAAAGACTTAGAGCTGTTTGAACAAATATATCGAAACCTGAATGTCAAAAACGAACCGCTCTATTTCAGCCGGATAAGAGATTATTTATCAGAAAACCAACACATTACAAAAATAAATCAAAATGTTTCAACCAAATGGATCGATCAGACATCTCTAGTGGAGGAAATCAACAAAGCAACACGGTTGCCAGCGGAGAACAAGTAATATCTCGCCAAAATAAACGGTGCATGAGTTCGGAATCATACCGAATCCGTGCATTTTTATTTTGACTGTTCATATCCCGAATGTCTCCTAAAAAAACACCCGATTGTCAGGAAATTCCTAACATTCCGGGTGCAGTTCTTATTTAATACAATTTCTTGCGTCTGTCTTCCTCAGTCAAAAATTCCACAAAACTCCGCATCGCAAACGGTTCTTCCTTAATCTGGCGCGTATAGGAGTCTTTCCGCTCTTCTGAAAGGATGTCGCTCTTTTTGATCCTGTTCAGCATATAGATGCGAACCGTTTTTTGGACCTGTTTATGCTGGTAGCCCGCTTCTTTGAAAAATGCCAATCCAAGCGCCGCCAGAAGGGCGAATATTCCTGCGCTGATCAAGGACTCCCTGTCTGCTGAAGCGTGAAATAGAAAAGCGACCAAATTAAAGAGAGAGAATGCTGCAAGCGGAAAAGCAAGAAAACGGTAAATGACGGTTTTCTTCATGAAAGGCTGTACGGCCTTTTGAATTTTTTGCATTTCTGTTTTAATGAACCCCGGCATTTGTTCGACTCTGTAAAAGTTCATGTATTCCTCCCCCTTTATTTGATGTTGCAAAGCTTCACGAACGTTATCATATGTGTTTATTTTAACGCAGGTGCAAGCTGGTTTTAAAGAAATCTGCCCGACTTTTCGGCAAAGAATCTGGAGCGCCGCCCTTTATTCTTTTAAAATGGGAGTGTTATAATTTGTAATGGGAATCAGATCGCTGTTAATCATGGAATACTAATGGCAATCTTCTTGATAAATATTGAATGAGCGGGGTTACAAATTGAGTATTTCTTCCATCCTTTTATCACTTTTTTTCATTTTGAATATTCTTTTGGCCATCATTGTCATTTTCAAAGAACGGCGCGATGCCAGCGCATCTTGGGCTTGGCTGCTTGTTCTTTTCTTTATTCCCGTTTTAGGCTTTATTTTATACTTATTATTCGGCCATAATCTCAGGCGCAAGCAATTGTTTCAATGGGAGGACCGAAAAAAGATCGGAATCGAAAAGCTGCTGAAGCATCAGCTTGAAGACTTAGAAACCAGGCAATTTCAGTTCAACAACCGGGCAACATTTGATAATAAAGATTTAATTTATATGCTTATTATGAATAATCATGCTGTGTTTACAGAGGATAATTCAGTTGACGTGATTACAGACGGCCGGGATAAGTTTCAGCGGCTGCTGCATGACATCTCAAAGGCTAAGGATCATATCCACTTACAATATTATATTTATAAAGGTGATGAATTAGGCAAAAAATTACGGGACGCTCTCATCCAAAAAGCGAAAGAAGGCGTTCAGGTCAGGGTGCTATATGATGAACTCGGGTCCAGAACACTGAGAAAAAAGTTTTTTAAAGAGCTCCGCGAGGCCGGCGGGCATGTGGAGGTCTTTTTTCCTTCAAAACTCAGGCCGATTAACTTGCGGCTGAATTATCGGAACCACCGAAAGCTTGTCATCGTAGACGGGGTGATCGGTTATGTCGGAGGATTTAACGTCGGAGATGAGTACCTCGGGCTTAATCCGAAATTCGGTTATTGGCGTGATACGCATATCCGGCTGCAAGGAACCGCCGTGCACGCCATCCAGACACGTTTCATTCTTGACTGGAACCAGGCTTCCCACCGCCATACGCTGACATATATTCCGAATCACTTTCCTGATTCCGGCCCAAAAGGCAACGTCGGGATGCAGATTGTCACGAGCGGACCGGATTCCGAGTGGGAACAAATTAAAAATGGCTACATTAAAATGATTTCGAATGCCAAGCGTTCCATTTTGATTCAAACGCCTTATTTTATCCCTGACGCAAGCCTGCTGGATGCTTTAAGGATCGCGTGCCTGTCAGGCATTGATGTCAACATCATGATCCCGAACAAGCCTGATCATGCCTTTGTATACTGGGCGACACTTTCGTACATCGGCGATCTGTTGAAAGCCGGGGCCACTGTCTATATATATGATAACGGCTTTATCCACGCGAAAACCATCGTGGTGGATGACGAAATTGCATCAGTCGGGACAGCGAATATCGACGTTCGAAGCTTCAGGCTGAATTTTGAGGTTAATGCATTTATTTACGATATCTCCATTGCGAAAAAACTGGTTTCTACATTTAAAGAAGATTTGCTCGTATCCAGAAAATACACCTATGAAGAATACCTGCAGCGCCCCTTATGGATTCGAATGAAAGAATCCATCTCGCGGCTGTTGTCGCCGATTTTATAAGATGCGCCAAAACCCCGGCTTTTACGGCCGGGGTTTTTCCTGATAGTCACAGTAGATGATCATCGCTTCCCGCAAAAAAGCGGCAAGGCCATCTCCATATTGATTGATCGAATCGGTAAATCGTTCGTCAGTGATATACACTTCTCCAAGCCCTCTGAAAATGTCGAGCGTGCAATCATAATGATATTGACAAATATGGTCGCGAAACGCTCCCACAGCGGCCTGAACCTCTGCATCATCGGGACCGTGCTCCATTCGCGCCGCGATTCTCCTGTAAATCGAATCAAAGTCAGCCATGATCGTACGCCAATCGTCTGCCGAGTATGCGGATGTCTTCTTCTCTGTTTCTTCCGCGATTTCCTTTCCATAGAGCTTTCTGACTTCATCAGCGTATGTCTGCTGGTGCTCTTCAATGTCTTTCATGCTTAATCCGGCAAATAAATCCCGCTTATTCATTTGTTCTCCTCCCTCAATGGACTGAATCGTCCTGTCAATCGTTTGAATCATCTCTTCCATTCTTTGTTTTTTCTTCATCAACATATCCTTTTGCGATTGAAGCGCTTCTTTCCGGTCAAAATTCGGATGATCCAGCAACTTTTTAATATCATCCAAACGAAAACCTATTTCCTTAAAAAATAAAATTTGCTGCAGTCTTTCTAGATCTGAATCACTGTATAAACGGTATCCCGCGTCAGTAACCGTTGAAGGATTCAGAAGCTGAATATCGTCATAGTGATGAAGAGTCCGAATGCTAACGTCCGCTATTTCCGCCACTTGTTTGACCTGATATTTCATATTTGCCGCCTCCTCGTCTTTTATCGTAAACAATCACGCAGCGTCAGGGTCAACCCCAAAATTGTTAATTTTGATATACAAAACTTCTCACAAATAGTGTATAAAAGAAAAGTGAGTATTTTTTTGTAAAGGGGAGCCAGTGTACATGAATCCTGAAACAATGAACAAAACCCTCGTTAGCATTTCGAAATGGGGGAAAGCAACAGGCATTTTATTTATTATTATGGGCGCTCTTACCGCGCTTTCAGGCGCGTTCTTTTTTCTAATCGGTGCCGTGCCGGGCGTACTGCAAATTATCGCTGGAATCTTTTTGATGCGGTCAGCTAAAGAAGCAGGACAAATGGCTGACCACAACAGCGGACAGTCTGAAGACTTAATGCTGGAGAATTACGCGAAGTTTGTGAAGATGCAAGGGATTTATTTAATCGTAAGCATTGCTGTATCTATTCTTGCGATTATCGCCTTCTTCGTCTTCTTAATGCTTGGGATTGCTGACGGCCTTTTCAGCGATTATGATACGTACAGCACTTATTAATCAGAAAAACCCGGAGGAAACTCCGGGTTTTTCTTATTCCGCTTCGCTTACCACTGTGAAGCGTTCATTTTTGTGTGCAGGATGTTCAAGCTCATCCACTACAGCAATGGCATAATCCGCATAGCTGATATAGCTATCGCCTTTTGCGTTAACGATGACATTGTCTTTTCCTTTTTGATAAGAACCCGTCCGTTTTCCTGCCGGATCAAAAAATGCCGCAGGGCTGAGGAACGTCCATGAAACGGAGTCTGTCTGCTGCAAATCTTTCAGGTTCTCCCCTTGGTTTGATGCAGTCGCCACATATTCTTTCGGGAATTCCGGTGTATCCATTAAACGGGTTGTTTTGGCTTCATCAACAAACAGGCTTCCTGCTCCGCCAACAACTAGCAATCTTGTGTTTTTCGCGTCCTTTAAGATGCTGATTAGTTTTCTGCCTGCCTCAACATGAAGATGTTCCTCACCAGCCGCTGCTCCAAAAGCGTTGACGACCGCATCGAAAGGCTTGATGTCTTCTGCAGTCAGTTCAAACACATCTTTCTCCAAAATCGCTATATCCTGTTCCTTCACTTTTGAAGCGTTTCGGACGATGGCAGTTACTTCATGCCCTCTTGTTTTCGCTTCTTTCAAAATCTCGTTTCCTGCTTTTCCGCTTGCACCGATAATTCCAATTTTCATTTTTCATGTCCTCCTTATTGTAACAATTTTAGTTACATGTTGGCGGTGAGAAGTCATCCCTTTTGATTAAAAGAGATGATTCATAACATCTTCTAATGACTTGCTTGCCAGTTCATTCTCCATCGCTTTTTGCACACTTTCAAAAGTTTCATCCAGTGCGTTCTGAATTTTTTTCCCTACCGGACAGTTCGGATTCGGGTTTTCATGGACCGCAAAGAGTTCATCTTGCTTTTGGACAGCTCGATATACTTCTAAAAGAGAAATATCAGCCGGATCTTTTTTGAGTCTTGCACCCGGCACCCCGGCGCGTGATGTGAGAATATCCGCTTTTTTCAGCAGGCTGATCATTCTTCGCACGACAACAGGATTGGTGTTGACGCTGCCAGCGATGATTTCTGAAGACTCTTTTTCATCCATCGAAATGAGGGATAAAATATGAATGGCAACAGCAAGACGGCTGTTAATCATGTTTTTCACCACCGTTGTAACTATAATAGTTACATTTGATTCGTTTGTCAACATCTAATATACACTAATTACGGGGTTCGTGTGTACCGTTTTTAGTCAATAGAACGGCCGGATGCACCCCGGCCGTGTCTTGTCAGAATAAGAAATATCTTTGTCCAAGCGGAACATAATCGACAGGCTGGCAAGACAGTTCCTCTCCGTCAGCGAAGACCTGATAGGTTTTTGGATCAACTTCGATCTTCGGCAAAGCTGAGTTCAATTTCATATCCAGCTTACTGAGCTTTCTGATATTTTTGACAGGAGAAATTCTTTTTTCCAACCCTAAACTTTCCGCCACACCCCGCTCAATGCTTGCCTGAGACATAAATGTAATGGATGTTGAGCGGTTGGCTTTTCCGTATGACGCATACATTTGGCGCATAAATACCGGCTCAGGCGTCGGAATGGACGCGTTCGGATCTCCCATTTGCGCACGTGCAATCATGCCGCCCTTTAAGACCAGTTCAGGCTTAACGCCAAAAAATACCGGGTCCCACAAAACGAGATCAGCAAGCTTCCCTTTTTCCACCGAGCCGACTTCATGGCTGAGCCCGTGAGTAATTGCCGGATTAATCGTGTATTTGGCAATGTAGCGTTTTGCGCGCACATTGTCGTTTCCGTTTTCGCCGGCAAGAGCGCCGCGCTGTTTTTTCATTTTGTCGGCTACCTGCCACGTTCGGATGATCACTTCACCGACCCGCCCCATTGCTTGGGAATCCGATGATGTCATGCTGATCGCGCCGATATCATGGAGAATATCCTCTGCCGCAATGGTCGCAGCCCTGATTCTGGAATGGCTGAATGCCACATCTTCAGGCACTTTCGCATCTAAATGGTGGCAGACCATCATCATGTCAAGATGCTCCTCCATCGTATTAACAGTATAAGGAATGGTTGGCGTTGTGGATGACGGCAGAATGTTTGCGTAAGAGGCGAGCTTCATAATATCCGGAGCGTGGCCGCCGCCTGCTCCTTCAATGTGATAGGTATGAATGACCCGGTCCCCGATCGCGTCGAGCGTGTTTTCCAGGAAGCCCGCTTCGTTAATCGTATCGGTATGGATGGCGACTTGAATATCAGCCTCATCCACAACTTCCATACACGTTTTGATGGCGCTTGGCGTCGTGCCCCAGTCTTCATGAAGCTTAAGGCCGATGGCGCCTGCTTCCACCTGTTCGATCAGCGGCGCTTTATCGGATGCATTCCCTTTTCCTAAGAAGCCGACATTGATCGGAAACGCCTCGGCCGCTTCCAGCATCCTTGCCATATACCACGCGCCAGACGTACATGTTGTCGCTTTGCTTCCTGTAGCGGGTCCTGTCCCGCCTCCCAAAAGGGTCGTCACACCTGAAGAAAGCGCAACTTCCATCTGCTGAGGGCAAATAAAATGAATGTGCGTATCCACTCCTCCGGCTGTTAAGATTTTGCCTTCACCGGAAATCACCTCTGTACCCGCGCCAATGACCATATGCGGATCGACTCCATCCATAATATCAGGGTTTCCGCTTTTTCCGACGCCGACAATCCGTCCGTCCTTAACACCGACATCGGCTTTAACAATGCCTGAGTAATCCAAGAGCACGACGTTGGTAATGACCAAATCCAAAGCGCCGTCTCTCCCTGTGATTCTGCCGTTTTGACCCATGCCGTCACGGATCGTTTTTCCGCCGCCAAAGACCATTTCTTCACCGTATACTGTGAAATCCTGTTCAACCTCGATCCATAAATCCGTATCGCCCAATCTGATTTTATCGCCCGTTGTCGGACCAAACAGCTCCGCATATTGCTCCCGTGACATCTTCATCGGATTACACCCTCCATCCAGCCGGCTTGTTTTAAGTTGGCTAACGTCTTTTCTTTGCCGCGTCCATCGATATATGTATCGGCCATTCCGTTCAGTCCCCGTACTGTTTTTCGTCCGCTGAATTCAACAAGAGTGACGGTTTTCTCCTCACCCGGCTCAAAACGGACCGATGTGCCTGAGGGAATGTCGATACGCATGCCGATGGTTTGTTCACGATCAAACGATAATGCACGATTGGCTTCCGCAAAATGAAAATGCGAACCGACCTGAATGGAGCGTGATCCGGTGTTTTTCACCGTTACCTCCCGTGTCTGGCGGCCTTCGTTAATCGTAATCGTTCCCTCAGCAATTTGAAATGCTCCCGGCTTCATGACGTCACCTCCGCAGAAATCGGCTGGTGTACGGTGACAAGCTTTACTCCGTCAGGGAATGTGGCTTCCACCTGAATGCTGTCGAGCATCTCAGGCACACCCTCCATCACGTCTTTTTCCGTTAACACATGGCGGCCGGCTTCCATCAGCTCCGCCACTCTCTTTCCGTCACGTGCGCCTTCCATGATAAAGCAGGTGATATAAGCGGCGGCCTCGGGATAATTCAGCAGAACGCCGCGCTCCTTTCGCTGTTTGGCTAGTTCTCCCGCTGCAAAAATGAGCAATTTCTCTTGTTCAACCGGTGTCAGTTTCATCTGTAGTCCTCCTTCTTTTTTCATATAAAGCAGATGTGATTACCATGAATTCGCGGAACATGCAGGCGGGACATCACCTCCCTTACTCCAGCATAAAAATCATACAGTAAGATGCCTTTCAAAGCGGCGTGCCGTTTCTTCATCGGCCTTCCCATCGTCAATAACCGTTCCCCTGTCGATCACATAAAGGTGGTCAGCACATGTTAACGCATTTTCCAGACTGTGCTCGACTAACATAACGGAAATATCCTTTTTTCTGGCAATTTCTACGATAACTTGTCTGATTAGTTTGACAATTGAAGGCTGAATTCCTTCCATTGGTTCATCAAGTAAAATAATTTTCGGATCCCCCATCAGCGCTCTGGCAATTGCAAGCTGCTGCTGCTGCCCTCCGCTTAAATCGCCGCCTTTGCGGTCAAGCATCTCCTTTAAAACTGGAAACCACTGAAAAATTTCTTCCTTGATCTGCCCCGTCCGCTTTTTCTTCGGAAGCGGCTCCTCCCCGAGCAGCAGGTTGTCACGAACGGTTAAGGAGGAAAAGATATCTCTTCCCTGCGGAACGTACGCAATCCCCACTCTTGCCCGTGTTTCCGCCTTTTCGTTTTGAACAAACGTTTGATTAAAACGAATATCCCCCTGTTTAGCCGGAAGCAGGCCTATGATTGTTTTCAGCAAAGTGGATTTGCCGACTCCGTTTCGGCCTAATACAGCGACAATCTGCCCCGGACGAACCATCATGCTGAGGCTGTGCAAAACCATCGATTGATCGTAACCGGATGTTACATTGCTGACGGTAATCATGACACACTTCTCCTTCCTAAATACACCGCTGCCACCTCTTCATTGCTTGTGATGTCATCCATCGATCCTTCACAAAGCACTTTGCCTTCATGCATGACCGTGACTTTTCTGGAAAACGAACGCACAAAATCCATATCGTGCTCGACAATCAGAACAGAGCACGTTTTCGCGATCTCTTCAAGCAAGGCTCCGGTTTTTTCCCGCTCCTTTCCCGTCATGCCGGCAATCGGTTCATCCAGCAGCAAAAGCTTTGGCTCCATGGCGAGCTGCATGCCGATTTCAAGCCATTGCTTCTGTCCGTGTGACAGACTGCCGGCTTTTAGATCCCGCTTGTCATCTAACCCTATCAGCCTCAGGGTGTCTATCATCCTGTCACTTTGCTCTTTTGTCATACGCGCTGTCAGCAATGAAAGAATCGTTTTTTTCTGTTTCATGGCAAGCTCGAGGTTTTCAAACACAGTCAGCCGCGTAAAGACACTCGGAGCCTGAAACTTTCTGGCGACCCCCAGTTTCGCGATCTGATATTCCCGAGTCTTTGTCAATTCATCCGCTTCTTGAAAAAGAACTTCACCCGAATGCGGCTTTGTTTTTCCGCAAATGATGTCCAGCAAAGTCGTTTTTCCGGCGCCGTTCGGCCCAATCAGAAAATGGATATCACGTTCCCGCACACTGATATCAGCGCCCCGCAAAGCCCAAAACCCGTCAAACTTAACCTTCACGTCACGGCAGGTAAGTATCGGTTTCATAAGCAGCCGCTCCTTTCTTTTTTGAGGAGAAAAGCTGGTTTATAAACTTCTCGAACAGCCCGACAATCCCTTTTGGCATATAGAGCACAACGATAATAAAAAGTGCGCCGAGGAAGTACAGCCAAATGTCAGGATAATATTCGCTTAAATAGCTTTTCATTCCGTTCGTTAGAAGTGCGCCAAGCACCGCCCCGAAAATGGAGTGCCTGCCGCCGATCGCCACCCACAGCACCATTTCCACCGAAGGAATGATGCCCATCATTTCCGGCGAGATCATCCCGTCCTGAAGCACAAACAGCATCCCTGCAATCCCCGCCATCGCAGCGGATACACAGTAAATAAATACTTTAAAAACGGTGGAATGATACCCGAAAAAACGGACTCTGTTTTCTCCGTCGCGCACCGCCTGCAATAGCCGCCCAAAACGGCTTCTCGTCAGAAACAAAGCGAGCACGACAGAAACACCGAGGAAAAAGAGTGCCGTAAAATACAAAATCCGCTTCATTGCAGGATCGGCCAGAGAATACTGGAAAATGGAATAGAAATTCGTGAGGCCATTCGTGCCGCCTGTGATTCCCTGGCTGCCGATGAACAATGTGACAACCACCACAACAACAGCCTGAGAGATCAACGAAAAATAAACGCCCTTTATGTTGTTGCGGAAGGTAAAGTAACCGAGTAAAAAGGCCAGAAAGACAGGCACAGTGACAGCCGCGGCAATCGCAGCTAAAGGGTTCCTGAACATTGCCCAGATCCACGGCAGTTCAGTGACCCCTGTCCACTGCATAAAGTCAGGAATGCCTGACGGCGAGGCTTCTATTTTTAAATACATAGCCATACAGTAAGCACCCAATCCGAAAAAGACGCCATGCCCCAAACTCAAAATGCCTGTATATCCCCAAATCAGGCAAATGCCGACCGCTACAATCGCAAAGCACAAAAACTTTGCCAACAGCCCTAATCGAAACTCCTGCAGCAAGAACGGAGCGGCGATAAGAAGAGCAAACATCACCAGATACGGACTGAATTGTGAAAACCGCTTCATCCGGTTCCCTCCTAATCAAGTAATCTCGTTCTGACACTCGCAAGACCTGAAGGCCGCCATTGCAGAAAGAGAATAATAAATGCAAACACGACAACCTTGGCAATCGTAGCACTTGTGGAATACTCAACGAATGTGCTCAGCAAACCGACGGTCACCGCACCTATAATGGTGCCTTTTAATTTTCCGATTCCTCCTAAAATAACGATCATGAAAGCATCGACGAGGTAAGATGAACCGAGAGTAGGCCCAATTGAGCCAAGCAATGTAAGTGAACTCCCCGCGATACCTGCCAGTCCGCTTCCGAGAGCGAAAGCCAGTGTATCTGTTTTTCTCACAGATACACCGAGACACGATGCCATGCTCCGATTTAGCGTGACAGCCTGCATCCGCCGCCCCACAGAAGTTTTAAACAAATAGAATCCGAGCAGCGTAAGCGTAAATAGTACAAGCGCCAAAATAAACAGCCTTTTATACGGAAAGGTGACGGAAAACAGCGTCACTCCTCCCGTCAGCCACTCAGGAGACTTGACGGCCACATTCGGCGCGCCAAAAATCGATCTGGCCGCCTGCTGCAGAATTAAGCTCACTCCCCACGTCGCCAAAAGGCTGTCGAGCGGACGGTCATATAATCGCCTGACGATCACTTTTTCAATGACAATCCCAATAAGCGCCGCAACCGCAAACGCCATGATGATTGCGATTAAAAAATAGTAAGAAAACAGGGAAGCCGGCAAATAGCTGATAAATAGCTGCTGAACGACATATGTCGTGTAGGCTCCTGCCATAATCAGCTCACCGTGCGCCATATTAATCATGTTCATCAAACCGAATGTAACGGCCAACCCAATCGCAATGAGAATCAAAATAGAACCGAGACTGATCCCGTTAAATAATTGCGTCATGACGACAGACATGTTCCGCCTCCTCTCCCGCAAACGGCTTTGATTTATTTAGATAACCCCTTTGCCCAATCGTACGATTTTAAATACGGATCAGGTTTTACCGGATCACCTGAGTTCCATACTTCTTTAAACTGTCCATCCCCCGTGATTTGCCCGATTCTGACCGTTTTGTAAAGATGCTGTGTATCTCCGTCGATTTTCACTGTGCCGCCCGGGGCTTTGAATGCAATCCCGTCAGCCGCTTTCTTCACCTTATCGACATCAAAGGACTTCGCTTTTTCAACAGCCGCTGCCCAGAGATAGACCGCATTATAGCCAGCTTCAATCGGGTCGCTCGTCACCCTGTTATCGCCATTCATCTTTTTATAGTTCTTCACGAATGTTTGATTTTCGCTCGTATTGGTTGTCTGAAAGTAATTCCACACCGCATAATGTCCTTTTAGCACATCAGGGCCGATCCCCCGAATTTCTTCCTCAGCGACACTTGCCGACATGACAGGCATATCGTCAGCCGAGATGCCCGCATCTTTCAGCTGTTTGAAAAACGCCACGTTGCTGTCGCCGTTTAATGTATTAAAAATGACATCAGGCTGTTTTTCTTTGATTTTGCTGACGAGCGTACTGTAATTCGTGTGGCCGAGCGGGGTATACTCTTCACCGGCAATTTCTCCTCCGGCCGCTTTCACCTGCGCTTTAATGATTTTATTGGCTGTTCTCGGGAACACGTAATCTGATCCGATCAGAAAGAACTTCTTACCTTTATTCTTCAGCAGCCAATCAACAGCCGGAACAATTTGCTGATTCGTCGTTGCTCCGGTATAAAAAATATGAGGTGATGACTCCATTCCCTCGTACTGCACCGGATAGAACAGCAGCCCGTTGTTTTGCTCCACAACCGGAAGCATGGCTTTGCGGCTCGCTGATGTCCATCCGCCAAAAATAGCAGCGGCTTTATCCTGCTGAAGCAGTTTTCTCATTTTTTCCGCATAAACAGGCCAGTCTGAAGCGCCGTCTTCCACGACGGGTTCAAGCTTTTTGCCGAGAACTCCGCCTTTTTGGTTGATTTCTTGAATCGCCATTAACTCCGCATCATGGACGGACACTTCGCTGATCGCCATAGTTCCGCTTAACGAGTGAAGAATCCCAACCTTCACTGAATCACCGCTTGTGTCGATATCAACTGTTTTTTTCGCATCCCCGCTGGCTTCCGACACTTTCTTCGGCGCAGCGCATCCCGTCATCAGAACCATGAGCAGAAACAACAGAAAAACAGCCTGTATTCCAACCCCTTTGTTTTTCATTCAAAACCTCCCTTTGTGTGATTCCACCAGCTTATGTAATAAAAGTTAACATCTCATGTCATCATTATATAGAAGAGGGTCAATAATTCAAAGAATATTTTAAAAATTTAGATACTTTAACCAAATCGATTGCTTTTTTTGTTACATTTATTAACACATCCAAACAAGCGCACAAAAAAAGGCAAGAAACATATCGTTTCCCGCCTCTTCCGTATGATTAATCTTTATTGAATTTATCCTTCGCTTCCCCGATATCCTTTTGGGTCTCGCCTTTTGCCTTATCTTTTTTGCCTTCAGCCTGCATATCCGCTTTATCGGTCATATCTCCGACTTTATCCTTCGCTTCTCCTTTGGCTTTATTGAAGCCGCCTTTCATTTTATCTTTTACACTATCGTTACCCATGTTGATTCTCTCCCTTCATATCTGTGTACTTGTTACCTTCCCGATCTAAGAGGCGGTAAACATTTGAATGTTAATTATCGATCTCATAGCGCTCTCCGTAGCGAAGCACCTTATAAATCGCCAGCCCGTCTGATGTCTTTTTCTCAGAATATTGAACCGGCAGCAGGGCAAAGAACACATAATACGTAGAAAAATAGACAAACTGATAGAAAAACAAATTCGGTTTTAATACACTGTGTATAATCAGCAAATTGACCGCGAAAATCGTTATCAGGTTAAACAGGCTGCCCCCGGCATACACGAGTGCATGTGAGAACCGATTGTCGGTTTTCAGCTCACCAAACCTGCAAAAAGAATCGATGAAATAAATCGCTCTGATCCGTATCGGCCCAATCTTAAACAGCGTTTTGCCCATCCCAATATCCAATGATCCTTTTCCGCCAAAAATAAAAGCCATAAAGCTGTGCCCTGAAACATGTATGATCTGTACAAGCGGCAGAACAATGAGGAAAGACCATAAAAACTTCACCATATCATTGAAACCAAACATCGAATTCCCCCTCACGCTTGTCAATGACTCAGGCACCATCTGAACCCGGCCATTTTAAGTTGTTCAAAAGCATATGTAGCGATTTTTCCTGTTTCGTCCGGAAATAAACGTTCGGATACTCTCCTTATTTTGTATATAAAAAAACCATCTGGCAGCAGATGGTTTCGTCTTACACTTGATATAAACAGTCGTTCCTTTGGATCATCTCTCTCATGCTGACCGCTTTTTCATAAAAATACACCGCTTCTTTGTAATGTTCGCGATGACTGAAATAGGCGGCAGCATCCAAAGCGAATTCTTCAATATATACATACAGGGCTTTTTCTTCCATATAGTCAAATACTTCATTAATCATATCCACATTGACACATTCCACATATAAAGCCTGCAGAAATTTATATTTTGCCAGACTGAAGAAATCGTTTCGTTTTTGAGCGATGGCAATCCCTTTTTCATAGTACCGCATCGCAGCTTGGGCATCTTCTTTTTTGAAAAGAACGCGAGTCAGGCTGAAGAGCGCTTTCGGAAGCTGTTCCAGCTGATGCTCCTCAAAGACAGGCAGCGCTTTTTCAAAGAATGCCGCAGCTTGATCCAGCTCGCCTTTATCGTCATAGCAATTCCCCATATTGTAGAGGGCAGATCCGATCAAACGGGGCTGTCCTTCCAATAAAGCCAGGCGATACGCGTCATCCAAATGCTCAAGCGCCTTTTCATAATTTCTGTAGTCAATGTAGTTTCCTGATATCACGAAATGGCATTGAATTCTTCTGACTCTGTAAAAATCGTGATCCTTGTATGTCTCAAGCGCCTGTATGGCATGGTTCATGGAAAAGTGTGTCTGCTTCATGACATAAAAAACTTCAGCCACTTTAAAATGATATTCCGCTCTTTCAATTTCATCTTCCACAAACGCAAGCATCTTTTCAGCTTTCCGATAAAAGGATATGGCTGAAATATAATTGTTCTGTTCAAATTCGTACATTCCCCTGAACAAGTGAAAATAATACTCAGATAACCCGGAGATGCTGTTCTGATTGCTTTCCAGCGTTTTGATCAATTCACGATATTGAAGCTGAGATTCCTCGTGCAGGTCAGG
Organism: Bacillus sp. 0102A; assembly: GCF_036765155.1. Classification (NCBI taxonomy): domain Bacteria; kingdom Bacillati; phylum Bacillota; class Bacilli; order Caryophanales; family Bacillaceae; genus Bacillus; species Bacillus sp. 0102A. The sequence continues at coordinate 154,442 of NZ_JBAIZW010000003.1, read as the reverse complement.
TTTTACATAATCCAGCATAATTTGGTGACGGTAACTGATCAGCTGGTAATACAGCAGAAGCAGCTGATCCTCTTCCATATGTTTGATGTTCTGATCAATCTCTTTCTTCAGCTTAACGGCATCAGCCACTTGAAATGCTAAAATGTGCTTATACCACTTATTGATTTTCACTCCTACTTGAGATGACGGGATCTCGTACGCGGCCATGCCCCTCCAACCCTTTCTATTTTCTAATTGGTTATATTTTATCATAATGTATGGCATTGGAATTAAAAATTCTTACAATGATTCCTTCTTTATGCCTATCCTTATATATTTCGGTGTTTGTAACTATTTTTTGCCCTTGGAATCTTATAAAAAAAGCTTACCGGACAGTGCCGATAAGCTTTTTCACATGAAATTCAGCCGCCAATATAAGACATTTCCACTTTCTTTTTGCCTAATGCTTTTGATAGAGTACGATCGACCGAATACTGATCGATCCGATTTTTCCATACTGTGCCGATCATCTCCGCCAGTTCGTCATCATTTAACTCCTGCCGTACCGGCGCTCTGAGGTCAAACCCGCCTGCAGCGAATAAGCAGGTAAACAGCTCCCCTCTCGCAGAAAGACGGGCCCTGTTGCATGATCCGCAGAACGCATCAGATACAGATGATATGACGCCGATTTCCCCTGATCCGTCCAAGTAGCGGAATCTGGAAGCCACTTCGCCTATATAATTAGGCGCTATCGGTTCTACCGGCATGTGTTCATTGATCAAATCAATGATTTCCGCCTTTGTCATGACGTCCTTCTTTTCCCATTGGTTGGTGTTGCCCACGTCCATAAATTCGATGAATCTCAGGATATGCCCTTTTTCTTTAAAATAACGCGCCATAGGCATTATATCTTTTTCATTGACGCCCTTTTGGACGACCATGTTGATTTTAACACCGAGCCCCGCTTGCTTCGCCGCTTCAATGCCTTCCAGCACCTTGCTGACAGAAACCCCGCGCCCGTTTATCTTTTTAAACCGCTCGTCCTCTAAAGAATCAAGGCTGATCGTGACCCTTTTCAGCCCGGCTTCCTTGAGCCTCTCCGCATAAACAGGCAGCAGTGATCCATTTGTCGTCATCGCAATATCACGGACACCCGGAATGTGGGCCAGTTTTTTGATTAATTCGGGCATATCCTTTCTCATGAGGGGCTCTCCGCCGGTTAAGCGGATTTTTTCAACGCCGAACCTTGTGACAAACAGCGTCGCAAGCCGTTCCAGCTCCTCAAATGAAAGCAGCTCCTCTTTCTTTAAAAAAGGATAATCCGGGCCGAATAATTCGGCGGGCATACAGTACGTGCATCGGAAGTTGCAGCGGTCTGTAACAGAAATGCGAAGGTCTCTCAGCGGCCTGTTCCTTTTATCCAACATCTGACGCGATTCTGTATTCATAGCTACAGCCCCTTCCTATCCCCCGATTCTCTCAGGGTGTGTATATACATTAAATGATCCGTTTCTGACAAATCCGATCGCTGTGATATTTAATTCTTCCGCCATTTGAATCGCAAGCTCCGTCGGGGCCGATTTGGAAATCACAATCGACACGCCGATTTTTGCCGCTTTTAACAGGACTTCTGATGAGATTCTGCCGCTAAACACAATCAGTTTGTCGCGGACAGATATCCCGTTCAGCAGGCAGTGTCCGTATAATTTATCAAGCGCGTTGTGCCGGCCGATATCTGCGCGCATCAAGAGCAGCTTCTCTGTGTCGCAAAGCGCCGCATTGTGGACGCCTCCCGTATCCTGAAACGTTTCGCTCCCTTTCTGTAAATCTTTCATAAGCGCCAGACATGCTTCAGGCGATATTTTCATTTGGCTGACAGCCGTTTTTGCGGTTTTGACATCCTGCTGAAAATAAAAATGACGGCCCTTTCCACAGCATGAGCCGATCACCCGTTTTGTATAATCCTTTTGATCCAATGCCTCAGGATGAATGAGATCGACATAAACAAAACCGAGACTTTCATCTATTGTAAACCTTTTAATCTCTTTTTGAAATCGTATAACACCCTCTGATGCGAGAAATCCGATGACAAGCTCTTTGATATGCTCCGGCGTACAAACGAGTGTCACAAATTCACTCCCGTTCAGTATCACTGTCAAAGGATATTCCGTCACTATCCGGTCTTCAATTTTGCTTATTTCCCCTTGTTCATAGCGCCATACATCCCTGACCGCAGTTACTTTATCGTTCAATTTCTCTTCCCCTCCGCAATGTTCCCTGCCTTTATATTTTTTCATACTCCCCGGATTTTGTCGAATTCTGAGACATAAAAAGAGCCCTCTATATAAAGGGCTTTCACAGGATGTGATGACGGCGGTGTATAGGCAGGACGCCTAAGCATTTAGCCGCCGTTCGTTTCATAACACGTGAGCACCGAGGTGCGTTGACAATAATGCGGGGTTTGTCGACACGCTGAGAGCCCTCTGTATAAAGGGCTCTATGTTTGATTATGCTGATTCTTTTTCACGATCACAAACAGCACAACAGCTGCGATCAAGGTGAGAATGCTGACAAAAAAGAAGGCTGCCAGTTTTAGAAAAACACCGAGCAAGACAAACGCCACGGCGGCTATAAGAAAAATCATTCCTAATAATCTCATATGTTCAACCCCTTTTAAGGGTATCTTTCCCGCACAGATCGTTTTTAAACCAATAGAAAAAGGCGCCTGGGGGAGCGCCTTCATACAAGCGATTACTCAGTAAATTTTTGTGCTTCTTTTTCCCAAGTCTGTTCGAACTCATCCGCGCTGTTCGCTGAAATATATTCTCCACCGCCAGCAACAGCCGCCTGTTTCATCTCTTCGTTTCCTTTCACATCAAAGTTAAATCCAATAATGTTTACAATCGTATCCACATTCGCTTCACGAAGCTTTTCAATTTCAGCCGCTGGATCTCCGCCGCACGTTTCTTCACCATCAGTGATTAAATACACCACGTTTTTTCCGTCTGCGTCGAATGCTTCAAGTTCTTTTCTTGTATCTGAAAGTGCTTTGGCAATCGGTGTCCAGCCAGTTGGCTTGATCTCGCTCAATGAATTGTCAAACAGTGATCCTTCATATGGATGAAGGCCGTAAATGGTTTCTGTCGTGCTGCATGAAAGAGCTTTACCGGACAGTTTATTGTTTCCAGCATGTCCGAAAACGCGCAGCATGAGATTTGTATCCTTCGGAAGCAGCTCGGCAAAAGACTTGACGGAATTTTTGGCAATATCTATTTTGCGCTCTCCTCCTGTTTTTTGAACCATGCTTCCGCTTCCGTCAAACAAAACAGCCACATTTGTGTCCGCCTGTTTCTCAGCGGCAAAAGACGGGGAGGCAAAGGAGACAGTCAGCAATCCAATGATACCGGCAGCCAGCAATTTTTTCACGTTTAATCTTCCTTTCTTTATCATATTTTCCAACTTTATGTTGGATTATCCTTTATGCTAGAATATGAAAATACAAAAAGATATAGGGCAAGCTGCCTTTTGTACCGCTTTCACTTTCTGTACAAAATCGCTTGATATGCCGGTGATTTTTAGCTATTTTCGCCCATAAAGTATATACAGACTGTAACACCATTCATTCTTTTTTCTCCTTGGTCAAGAAAGAGAAACGGAAATCTGCTACTATGCTACAGGCTGACAGCGAATCACATTTGAACATTTTGTTACATACAAAAAAGAGGCTGACCATTATCAGCCTCTTTTTTCTTATTCAGATAACATCAATGATTGCTGAGTGAAGATTTTCTCAACATCTTTTTGAGTATACGCAGGGAAGTATTCACCGCCGCCTACTTTCGCAATCGCGTTCAGCTGGCCTTTGTATCCCTCTTTATAATCAAAACCGATCACATTAACAGTGATATTGTCTTTGTGCAGTTCTTTTGCTGTTTTAATCGGATTTCCTCCGCACGTTTCCTCACCGTCTGTCAGCAGATACACTACTTTTTCTCCTTTCGTATCAAGCTGATCAAAAGAAGACTTCGCTTCGTTCAGCGCTTTGGCAATTGGCGTCCAGCCAGTCGGCCCGATTGCATTAAGAGAATTGAGGAAGCTTTGTTCGTTAAAGCTTTGGAAGCCGTATACGTTGCGGATAGATTCACATGACTGAACCTTACCGGAGTTTTTATTGTTTCCTTCTGAACCAAACACGCTCATTTTCACCTGAGTGCCTTCCGGCAGTGAGCTTGCAAACTTTGAAATTTCTTTTTTAGCTGAATTAAATTTAGATACACCGTCTATTCTTTTCGCCATACTTCCGCTGGCATCAAGCAAAACTGCCACGTTTGCCGGAGCTTCAGCCTCCGCTTCTTTCTTTTCAGCTGCAAAAGCAGGTGAGGTTAATCCAAATAACAAGCCTGTCATCATGATCAGTGAAAATCTTTTCTTCATGCTCGTACCCCTTTACAAGTTTGTTTCTGCGTGCAGATGTTCAACGCTGAACATCATTAATCGTAATCGACAAAAACAGAGAAATAAATAGGGCGGGCTTCCCCATTGCTGTTGTTTACTTTTGCATAGAAACCTTTGTTTTTATTAGTGATTTCCGCCTAACACTATTAAGAAAAAAGAAGATTGTCGGCCTTTCGGCTTTCGTTATATGAGTCTGTCGAAGCCTGTCGATATATGTGGATTACTTTACCACAATCTCAAAGTGAGCAATCAGGAAAAAGGAACTGATTCCCTTGTCGCCCTAAAGGCTGTCAGGAGCTTCTCTAAACCATTTCAACCGCTCTTAGATAAAAGACATTTAAGAACAGAAAAAGACGCTCAATGAGCGTCTTTTTCTACTTCTTCGCCATATATTTATTCAAAAACGAATCTGCTTCAGAAATTTGTGTACCTTGATAATAGTACTTCACAATGTCATCAACCGTTTTTCCTTCTTTCGCCATAAAATTCGCGCCATATTGGCTCATCCCGACACCGTGGCCAAATCCTCTCGTCGTGACTGTAATCGAGTCTCCGCTTCGCTTCCATTCAAAATCGGCTGAATTGAGGCCCAGTTTTTCGCGTATGTCTCTTCCTTTCAGCGTCTTGCCGTTAATAACGGCTGTTGCGACCTGGCGGCCCGGTGTTTCTCCGGTAATCTGTCCGACTGTGCCAGACCCATCCAGCTTGACGCCAAGCTTTTGTTCAAATTCTGAGGCTGTAAAGGTTTTCGTCGCCTTATATTTAGGAGACTTTTTATCCCAAGCGCTTTTGACGCTTTTTAAATATGGTATGGCACTTGTCCAATAGGCTTCAGCATTTTCTGTGTAGCCGTTGCTTGTGGAGAAAAAGGAGGCTTCAATCGGCTGGTTGTTGTAGGTTAGGATTTTGCCTTGCGTGCTGGCAACCGCATCTGTGATTTTCTTCAGCTTTCCCTCATAGCTCGCGCCCCACTGTTGTTTCAGCTCCGCTTTGCTTTTATACACCTGGAACATCTGTGTATCATCCACCAGTGAGCCTTTAGGAGCCTCTACCGCTGAATTTGAGACCATCAGTCTGACAATAAACGTTCTGGCGGCGAGAGCCTGAGCTTTCAGCGCTTCAGATTCAAAGGTCGCCGGCATTTCGGAGGCGACGACTCCAATCACATACTCTTCAAACGGAATGTTTTCTACGGATTGATTTGCGGTTCGATAGACGGGAATAGAAACAGGCGATGCTTTCAACGTTTCCGCTCCTTTTGATGCCGATTTCATGCTGACTGCTGTCTTTCCTGATTCTACACTGGCCCCCGCCTCTTTGTTATGCTGGAATGGTATGACCAAGAGTGTGGGAACCAAGAGAATCAATGCACATAGTATGGATAGTGTGATTACGAATTGTTTCATATTCAGCTGCCTCCTGCTCGGAATTCGACTCTAGTCTAGTCTATGGGCAGGGACAAGCTAATATGACTCTCGTTTTGGACAGAAACTTTATTTGTCATTTACGTATTCTTTTTTGCTATTTTGCGCATAATGATGATAATACACGAAAAATAAAAAACCAGTATGCCAAAGTGACATACTGGTTTTTAGGTAAGTTTATGCGTTTAAGTCAGAAACGACTTCTTTGTTCTCTTGCTCAGAAGCAGACTCATCATTTACACGTTCAATGTCTGCGCCAATACCCTCAAGCTTCTTATGGAAATCGACGTAACCGCGGTCTAAGTGCTTCAGTTCAGTAACACGCGTATGACCTTCAGCCACTAACCCCGCAAGAATCAGCGCTGCACCTGCACGCAAGTCAGTCGCTGCAACTTCAGCTCCCTGAAGCTGTACAGGACCGTTAATGATGACAGAACGTCCTTCAATCTTGATATCACCATTCATACGGCGGAATTCTTCCGCATGCATAAAACGGTTTTCAAAAACAGTTTCTGTAATCATGCTTGTGCCGCTTGCACGAAGCAGAAGCGCCATCATTTGTGACTGCATATCAGTCGGGAAGCCCGGATGAGGCATCGTTTTAATGTCAATCGGTTTGAGTTCTTTCGGGCCGATGACACGCAGGCCTTCACCTTCATCCTTAATCGTTACACCCATCTCTTCCATTTTTGCAATTAAAGAGGTGAGGTGTTCAGGAACCGCTCCTTTAACTAATACGTTTCCTTCAGTGATTGCAGCAGCAACCATAAATGTGCCCGCTTCAATGCGGTCAGGAATAATATGGTGTTTTACGCCGTAAAGCTTTTCGACACCTTCAATTTTGATGGTGCCGGTGCCAGCTCCGCGGATTTTTCCGCCCATGCCGTTGATATAGTTTGCTAAATCAACGATTTCGGGTTCTTTCGCCACGTTCTCCAGCGTTGTTGTTCCTTCAGCCAGAGCGGCTGCCATAATCAGATTCTCTGTAGCTCCTACACTTGGGAAGTCCAGATAGATTTTTGCGCCTTGCAGACGGCCGTTTACTTCAGCTTCGATGAAGCCGTTGCCGACTTTGATTTCTGCGCCCATTGCTTCAAAACCTTTTAAATGCTGATCGATCGGTCTGGAACCAATTGCGCATCCGCCCGGAAGCGCAACTCTTGCATGACCTGTACGCGCAAGAAGCGGCCCCATAACAAGCACGGACGCACGCATTTTACGAACATATTCAAAAGGTGCTTCAGTTTGCAAAGCGTATGAAGCATTTACAGTCACTTCATTATTTTCAAAATGCACATCTGCTCCTAAATGACGCAACACTTCGTTAATTGTATATACATCGGAGAGCGTAGGTACATCACAAATTACGCTTTTTTCTTCACTTGCTAATAAAGATGCAGCGATAACAGGTAAAACGGCATTTTTAGCGCCTTCAACTTTGACTGTGCCGTTTAACTTTTGACCGCCGCGGACGATGATTTTTTCCAAGGTATTCCCCTCCGCGTCCCTAAATTCTCTATATTAATATTCAGTCGTAACGATTGGTGTGCCAACCGTAACGGTATGTTTTCCGCCCATTCCTGCACTTCTAAGTGCAATTTGCAAATTCATTTTATGTTTCGAGGTCATGATGGACTCTTTCCACTCATCTGTAAACGCAGAAATAGAAACGAAATTTGGCTCAACTACATGTTCTACAGTTCTTGCTTGAAATTCATTTAATAACTGATTTGCTTTTTTTTGCAAAACAATATTCATATTATCATCTACATGACCATTTAGACAAGTAAAAATAACTACTTTTTCTTGGAATATCCCGAGTGACTCACGTTCAAACTGTTCATATGTATCATTCCAGCTATTCGGTGTCTCAAGACTCATTTGCTCATATAATAAATACGAAGTTGGGTTGTGTTTTTTGAGGGTTGTGACAAGCTGCAGCCTAAAAGAAGTGCGATTTTTTTTGTCAGTATATGTGCCCATTGCCTTTACGACCTTATCTTCCTGTGCAAGTGTCCAATCATATTGACGATATTTTGTTTTTAAACGTTGCACTTTTTGATAAAATTCTTTTTCGGTCAGCGACATGTTTTGTTTGGCATGCAATGTCCATTTATCTATTGACACATCTTGGCGTTTCATCCCCTCAGCGATTTGCGCTAACGGCGTTAACTCACTCGCATGAATGGTATGAAAAAAAGCTATGACGAAGCTTAACATCACGGAAATGATAATGGCGCGGCTTACTTGTTTTTTGTACATGTTCATCTCTCCCCCTTATCCCCAGTTTTACCGGAGGCGAGAGGCGCCATACGTAAAAATCTTCGTCAAAACTCGAGCTATTCGCTTATACCCCTTCCCCAACCATTCCCGTGATTATGATGTTCAAAACCTATTAAAATAGATAGGGAAGCTGCTGTGAATAATTGAGGTAATCTAAAAAGAAATTTGCAACGGTCGTTCCAATAGCGATTGTCAGCAAAATCATCAGGAGTCTAGCCTGCACAACTTTGCCTTTTTTGATTAACGGATCGATATTGACGGCTTGCAGTGCCCACCAAGTCACCGCTATAAAAATCAAGTGAACGACAATGCCGATTGCAGCCTGCTGTCCCAATACATTCATCTATTCCACTCCTTTCATCCTTTCTCCGCGTTTTTACCCTTTCTTATTATATAAGAAGCACAGATAAAGATGATACCTTTTATACAGAACGGAATAATCAGCCAAATCTAGGGTTAATCCCCGCTTAAAGTACGATTCTCTTACATGGTATACTTTGTTGGAAAGGAGCTGGCAAACGTGAATCATTCTTTTTTTCAGCCTGAAAAGCAATACGGTGAGGATCTGCCAATTTTTGAACAGGAATGGGAAGCAATTGCATTCTATTATGATTATAGACAGTCACAGATTGAAGAACTGAATGAATTGTGTCAGTTTTATAACATTTCTCTTACCTATACGAGAGAAAGCCTTGAAGAGCTTGAAAACCTTTATTTTCAAAGTATACAAGAGCTTTTGCTTGCTGATTGGAATCTTCCTATTGAAGAATTCGAGAAAATGATCAGTGTGTATCTTATAGATTGCGTGATTGCCCATCATGAAGATGCGGAATGGATCGTAAAGCCTTACCCATACACAGACGGCGCTTATACAATGGGTTTCAGAAGACATCGTAAATCATGGCATACTGTGAATTGCTGTGATCGTTTATACTTGCGGCAAAAAGAGAGTCAGCCGCTGCTGTCGCTGTTTGATTCTCTCATGCGGTCATAAAAAAATCCTTCTCATAAAGAGAAGGATTTTTTCTATTTCCCTGCTACATCCAATCTGTTCAAAGCCCGCTGTAACGCAAACTCAGCCCGACGAATGTCAGTATCACCTGATTGAGAATTCAAACGCTCCTGCGCCCGCTGGCGTGCAGCTTCAGCGCGCTCTTTATCGATGCCTTCCGCTGTCTCCGCAGTTTGGGCAAGGATGGTCACATGATCAGGACGGACTTCTACAAACCCGCCGCTGACGGCAACCAATTCAGTCTGTCCGTCTTTTTTCAGACGGACAGCGCCAATTTTAAGAGGAGCCACGGTTGGAATATGACCTGGCAAAATACCGAGATCGCCGCTTTCGGCTCTCACACTCACCATTTCAATATCCGCATCGTATACTGGGCCGTCGGGAGTAACGATATTGACTTTAACGGTCTTCATGCTTTTACCCTCCTAGGACCAGATTAAACTTCTACACCCATTTCTTTTGCTTTCTCAACAACTTCTTCGATACGGCCTACAAGACGGAACGCATCTTCAGGAAGATGGTCGTATTTGCCGGCTAAGATTTCTTTGAAACCTTGAACCGTTTCTTTTACAGGCACGTAAGAACCTTTTTGTCCAGTGAACTGTTCAGCCACGTGGAAGTTTTGAGAAAGGAAGAACTGAATGCGGCGTGCGCGTTGAACGACAAGCTTGTCTTCATCACTCAATTCATCCATACCGAGAATCGCAATGATATCTTGAAGCTCTTTGTAACGCTGAAGCGTTGATTGTACTTCACGGGCAACTGCATAATGCTCTTCTCCGACAATTTCAGGAGCAAGGGCACGTGATGTAGAAGCCAACGGATCAACCGCGGGGTAAATACCCATTTCTGTTAGCTTACGCTCAAGGTTTGTTGTCGCATCCAAGTGAGCGAACGTTGTTGCCGGCGCCGGGTCAGTGTAGTCATCGGCAGGCACGTAGATCGCCTGGATAGATGTAACTGATCCAACGTTTGTAGACGTGATACGCTCTTGAAGCTGACCCATTTCAGTCGCAAGCGTCGGCTGATAACCAACCGCTGAAGGCATACGGCCAAGAAGGGCTGAAACCTCGGAACCCGCTTGTGTGAAACGGAAAATGTTATCGATGAAGAACAGTACGTCCTGTCCTTGTTCATCACGGAAGTGCTCAGCCATTGTAAGGCCTGTCAAAGCAACACGCATACGGGCGCCCGGCGGCTCGTTCATTTGTCCGAATACCATGGCTGTTTTGTTGATTACGCCAGAGTCGCTCATTTCGTAGAACAGGTCGTTCCCTTCACGAGTACGCTCCCCTACACCGGCGAATACAGAGATACCGCCGTGCTCTTGCGCGATGTTGTTGATTAATTCCTGGATTAATACGGTTTTACCTACACCGGCACCGCCGAACAAACCGATCTTACCGCCCTTGATGTATGGAGCAAGCAAGTCAACAACTTTAATACCTGTTTCAAGAATTTCAACTTCTGTTGAAAGCTGATCAAACGAAGGCGCCTGTCTGTGAATCGGATCCTTTTTCGCATCCGCGGAAAGCGGCTCATTCAAATCAATATTTTCTCCGAGTACGTTAAATACACGGCCGAGTGTTACATCACCAACTGGTACTGAGATTGGCGCTCCTGTATCAATAGCTTCCATTCCGCGCTGAACACCGTCCGTAGATGCCATTGCGATTGTACGGACTGTATCATCGCCTAAATGAAGAGCGACCTCAAGCGTTAAATCAATACCTACTTCGTTTTCACTTGCTGGCTGTGAAACTTTAATCGCATTATAAATTTCAGGCAAATGACCGTCTTCAAAACGCACGTCGACGACCGGCCCTAATACCTGGCTAACGCGTCCTTTCTTCATCGCTATCCCTCCTGACAAAATCTTTCTATTCTAAAGCGGCTGCTCCGCCGACAATTTCCGTAATTTCTTGTGTGATGGCTGCTTGGCGAGCGCGGTTGTAAGAAAGCGAAAGTGAATCGATAAGTTCCTTCGCGTTGTCTGTCGCGTTTTTCATCGCCGTCATTCTTGCAGCGTGCTCACTTGCTTTACTGTCAAGAAGCGCACCGAAAATTAAGCTTTCCGCGTATTGAGGAAGCAAAACCTCCAGAACCTCCTCTTCAGACGGTTCAAATTCATAAGACGCCGTTCTTTTACCGCCGCCGCTGCCCAAATCAGATAACGGCAGAAGTTTTTTCTCCGTTACTTCTTGAGAAATGGCGCTGACAAAATGGTTATAAACAAGGTGCAATTCATCATACGCACCATCTGTAAACATTTGGATCGTTTGTCGGGCAAGATCCTTAATTTGTGTAAACGTTACTTCATCTCCAAGCCCTGTTAACTCGGAAATGATCGGAATCTCACGTTTCTTAAAGAAATCACGGCCCACTCTTCCGATGACGATCACCGCGTACTCATCCTTAGACTGATGACGTTCTTGCATGGCCTGATAAGCACTTCGTAAAACCGAACTGTTAAAAGCGCCGGCAAGACCGCGGTCAGACGTAATGACTAGGTATGCTGTCTTTTTTACTTCTCTGCTGACAAGCATCGGATGCTTCACGTTGCCGGAAACTCTTCCGACGTTTGACACAACCTCTTGGATCTTATCCATATATGGCACAAATGATTTTGCGTTGTTTTCAGCACGATTCAGCTTAGCCGCAGATACCATCTGCATGGCTTTTGTAATCTGGCTTGTTTTTTTCGTTGACGTGATCCTTGACTTAATATCGCGTAATGAGGCCAAAGATTTCACCACCTTTTCTCTTCATCTGCGTAAAAAGAGAGAAAAAGAGAACCTTTTTCTCTCATCAGCATTCGAGTTAGTTGCTTGGTGCAAATGTGCGTTTGAAGCCTTCGATTGCAGCTTTGAAGTCTTCATCAGCAGGAAGGTTTCCTGTTTTCGCAATTCCATCAAGCAGTTCTTTATGGTTTTGGTCAAGGTACATGTAGTACTCTTCTTCAAAACGTCTGATATCCGCTACAGGAATATCATCAAGATGTCCTTTTGTCAGCGCATAAAGAATGGCTACTTGCTTTTCAACCGGAAGCGGCTTGTTCAGGTCCTGCTTCAGCACTTCAACTGTACGCGCACCGCGGTTCAGTTTCGCCTGAGTCGCTTGGTCGAGGTCAGATCCGAATTGAGCGAATGCTTCCAGTTCACGGTATGATGCAAGGTCAAGACGCAACGTTCCTGATACTTTTTTCATCGCTTTGATTTGCGCTGAACCGCCGACACGGGATACAGACAATCCGGCGTTGATCGCTGGACGTACGCCTGAGAAGAACAAATCAGATTGCAGGAAGATTTGTCCGTCGGTGATAGAGATAACGTTCGTCGGAATATAGGCAGAGATATCTCCGGCTTGTGTTTCTACGAACGGCAGAGCTGTAATTGATCCTGCGCCTTTCGCGTCGCTAAGCTTTGCTGCACGCTCAAGCAGGCGGGAATGAAGGTAGAATACATCCCCAGGGAACGCTTCACGGCCCGGCGGACGGCGTAGAAGCAAGGACAGCTCACGGTAAGCAGCCGCTTGTTTAGAAAGATCATCGTATACAACAAGAACGTGCTTGCCGTTGTACATAAATTCTTCTGCCATTGTAACCCCCGCATACGGAGCCAGGTACAGAAGCGGTGCCGGCTGTGACGCAGACGCCGTTACAACGATTGTATAATCAAGCGCGCCGTGCTTACGCAATGTTTCTACTACGCCGCGGACTGTTGATTCTTTTTGACCGATCGCAACGTATACGCAGATCATGTCTTGGTCTTTTTGGTTCAGGATCGAGTCGATCGCAACAGAAGTTTTACCTGTTTGACGGTCACCGATGATCAGCTCACGCTGGCCGCGGCCGATTGGGATCAGTGCGTCGATCGCTTTAATACCTGTTTGAAGCGGTTCATGAACGGATTTACGGTCCATAACGCCTGGTGCATTGCTTTCGATCGGACGTGTTTTGCTTGTAAGGATCGGGCCAAGTCCGTCTACCGGCTGACCTAATGGGTTCACAATACGGCCGATTAGTTCTTCACCGACAGGAACCTCCATGATGCGGCCTGTTCTTTTTACTTCGTCTCCCTCGCGGATCTCACTGAAAGGCCCTAAGATAACGATACCTACGTTTGATTCCTCAAGGTTTTGGGCCATACCCAGAACGCCGTTTGAAAATTCGACAAGTTCACCGGCCATACAGTTGTCAAGACCGTGCACACGCGCAATACCGTCACCGACTTGGATGACTGTACCTACGTCTTGAACTTCAATATCAGATTGATAATTTTGTATTTGCTGTTTTATCAGCGTGCTAATCTCTTCAGCTTTGATGCTCACTTAGGTTTCACCCCTTCTATCGATTTTCCCCGGCTAGTTGACGTTCAATGCGCTGAAGCTTTCCGCTTACGCTGCCGTCAAAAATCCGGTTTCCAATGCGGACTTTAATGCCGCCTATTAAATCCGTCTGCACTTCATTTTTGATTCTCAGTGAAGCGACTCCGGCTTTTTGTGCAAACACTTGTGATAATGATGAAATTTCCGTATCCGTCAGCGGTTTCACTGAATATACGATTGCGTCTTCTGTTTGACGGGCCTCATTTGCGAGTTTGATAAACTCATCTGTGAGATCAGGCACAATCGCTGCCCGATGGCGGTCAATCAAAAGAAAAATCGTATTGAGCACGGTCTGTGACAAAGAGCCAAATACATTTTGAATCAACTCTTTTTTCTTCGCAGCCGGCACCTTCGGATGGTTTAGCACATCATTAAGCGCTTTTTCATTTTGAAATACTTCTTTTACAACAATTAGCTCTTCTTCTACTTGATTCAGCTGAGCGGACTCATTGGCAATATCAAAAAGAGCTGACGCATATCGTTTAGAGACAGCTGATCCACTCATCGGCTTTCTCCTACCTCTTTAAGATAGTCCTGAATCAATTTCTCTTGAGCCTGTTCATCCAGTTCTTTTTCGATTACTTTCGACGCAATCATGACAGATAGAGACGCTACTTGCTCACGGAGAGCAGAAACCGCCTGTTCTTTCTCCTTCACGATTTCAGTTCTTGCTGCTTCTTTCAGACGTTCAGATTCTGCACGTGCAGCCTGAATAATCTCTTCTTTTTGCTTATCTCCCAGTTTCTTTGCGTTTTCGATAAGAGTTTGGGATTCCTGTCTTGCTTCTTTTAAAAGAACGCGCTGCTCTTCAATCAGCTGCTGCGCTTCTTTATTTTTTTCTTCAGCAGACGTAATTTCTCCAGCGATGTGGTCTTCACGCTGTTTCATTATGTTTAATAGCGGCCCTAAAGCGTATTTCTTCAGAAGCGCTAATAAGATTAACATAGCTAACAGTTGGAACAGAATATCTCCGCCGTTAAACGACAATCCTAGTTCAAGTGGTAATTGAGACATCTACTACGGCAACTCCCTTCTGCAGGTTTTCTTTGCTGATCCAGCAGCCGCACTTGTCTCTTTTCAGCCGGCAAGGCGGGATGCTTATCAGACATAAAGCAATGGCGAAGGTTCTCTTGGAATGATCTTCGCCATTTTTAGTTCATATAAGGCTTTTATGCTTAGCCAAAGAACGCTAAGAATGCGATAACGACAGCGATAATTGGAAGGGCTTCAACTAATGCGATACCCATAAACATAAGAGTTCTAAGTTCTTTACCTGCTTCCGGCTGACGGGCAATCCCCTCTACCGTACGTGAAACAATCAAACCGTTACCAATACCTGCACCAAGTGCGCCTAAACCAATTGCAATTGCAGCTGCTATTAAATTCATGAAAAAGTTCCTCCTTTTAAATGTTATCCGTTTGGATATAATGTTTTAATGATCATGACTGATTTTATGAGACATGTACACCATCGTGAGCATTGTAAAGATAAACGCTTGGATGGCACCTATAAATAAACTGAATGCTTGCCATGCCAGCATCGGCAGAATAGCGCCGATTGTACCGACAAGACCGAGAGCCACGCTTTGCGAATAATGGCTTGTCGCTAAACCCGCAAGCAGGCCGAGAAGAATCTCACCGGCGAAGATGTTACCATAAAGCCGCAATCCGAGAGTCAGCGTATTCGCAAACTCTTCGATGATTTTCATCGGGAACATGAGTGGAACAGGTCTTAAATAGTCTTTGGAATATTCCTTGAGCCCTTTCATCTTCACACCATAGTAGTGGGTTAAAGCGACAACCATCACGGCTAGCGTTAATGTAATGGCAGGGTCGGCTGTCGGAGATTTCCACCAGAGCTCATGTCCGATTGTAATAGAGAACGGCAGCCCCAGCATATTCGACACAAATATGTACATCAGCAATGTGACACCAAGTGCCAAGAAGTTAGCCCCTGTTTTCAAATCCATTGTACTGCCGATAATATTGCGGACGAAATCCACAACCCATTCCATAAAATTCTGGGCTTTTCCGGGACGGATCGAAAGCGTTCTTGTCGTTAATATCGCAATCAATAAAACAATCACACTCGCCACAGTAATCATCAGAATGTTTGTCAGATTAAAAGTAAGACCTAGAAATTCAATAGTTCTGTATTCATGATTCAAAGGGTTTTCACCTCTCTTCCATTGATGAACGTTTAAGCTGGATAATAGAATCTATCATAATGACAGGATATATTGTCATTAATCCAATAATTGTACTTGCCATATGAAAATGCTCGGGATATTTATAGGCGACAGCCACAGCAAGAATCGCATTGCACCACCGCGCTGCGCTCCCCAGAGATCGTATGGACTTTCCTTTCTCAACAGCTCTGTCAAAAGCGTTCATTCTTCTGATGAGCAGTAACAAATTAAACAAACTGAAAACAGTTCCCAGAATAAGGCCTAAAAAAACGGTTTTATACGCTGTTAAACCATAACCCAGTACATACACTGCCAAAATGCATAATAGATATTTTCGTTGTCTGCTAAATGTAAGCTTGGGATCGTCCATCAACTATCTGTCTCCTGATGAAAAAATAATGTATTTCTTAGATACGGCAAAATCAGCGGTTAACCCTAGTAGAAGACCTTTTTTGACCGACAAAACGGGCCTGTTCGAAAAAATCATTCATCCGCAAGCCTTGCAAGGATGCTGTTTCATTCGCTTAAATAAATCCTCATAATACGGGTTTACTGAGAGGATTTATATTGAGGATGAGGACTATAATGAAAGCTATGAAAACCTTCTCATAATACCCTCGTTTAGCATACAATAGCCCCTAACAAGTGTCAATCTGTTTAAAGTTAAAAAACTTTTTATACCGTGAGCCTCCACAGAATGTTCACATTTTCACCTATAATTGTATACAAATTGACCGAATATCAAATAACTGGATAAAAAAAGAAAACCCCTTTCGGGAGTTTTCCTTTTATTTTGTTCCAAACATACGGTCTCCCGCGTCTCCGAGACCGGGAACAATATAACCTTTTTCATTTAATTTTTCATCAAGAGCCGCGATGTAAATATCTACGTCCGAATGATGCTTCTGCAATTCTTCCACACCCTCCGGCGCCGCTACAAGGCACATGAAACGGATATTTTTCGCACCGCGTTTTTTGAGGCTGTGAATCGCTTCTACAGCAGAACCGCCTGTAGCCAGCATCGGGTCAACCACGATGAATTCACGCTCTTCCACGTCAGAAGGAAGCTTGACATAGTATTCCACGGGTTTTAAGGTTTCAGGATCACGGTACAGGCCGACATGTCCCACTTTTGCTGCAGGAATCAGCTTTAAAATGCCGTCAACCATTCCCAATCCCGCTCTGAGGATAGGAACCACTCCAAGTTTTTTTCCTGCGATGACTTTCGATTTCGCAGCCTGAACCGGTGTATTGATATCCACTTCTTCTAAAGGAAGATCGCGAGTAATTTCAAACGCCATAAGAGTGGCTACTTCGTCTACAAGCTCTCTAAAATCTTTCGTACCTGTATTTTCATTCCGTATATATGTCAGCTTATGCTGAATTAAAGGATGATCAAATACATAAACCTTTCCCATACTGTGTTTCAGCTCCTTTTTTATTGTCCCATCAACAATTACACACTTCTATTGATTCTACAAAAAAAGACATTGAGTTTCAAGAACATCGTCAAAAAACCCGCCGGCCAAAGCCGAGCGGGTTTTTAGGATCTTAGTAATCTAATTCTTTATATAAAGGAAATTGATCAGTCAGAGCAGCTATACGCTGTCTTGCTTCTTCAAGTTTTCCTTCATCTTCGTGGTTCTTCAATGCAAGCGCAATGATGGAACCAACTTCATCCAATGCATCTCCGTCAAAACCGCGGCTTGTCACAGCAGCTGTACCAAGACGGATACCGCTTGTCACGAAAGGTTTTTCCGGATCGTATGGAATCGCGTTTTTGTTAGACGTAATACCGATTTCATCAAGTACGTGCTCCGCAACCTTACCTGTCAGTCCGAGAGAACGAAGGTCAACAAGGATCAGGTGATTGTCAGTTCCGCCTGAAACGAGCTGGATGCCCTCTTTCGTTAACGCTTCAGCCAGACGTTTTGCATTTGAAATGACGTTTTGTGCATATGTTTTGAAATCGTCCTGCAATACTTCGCCGAATGAAACAGCTTTTGCGGCAATAACGTGCATCAGCGGGCCGCCTTGAATTCCAGGGAAGATCGATTTATCAATTTTCTTGCCGAACTCTTCACGGCAAAGGATCATACCGCCGCGAGGTCCGCGAAGTGTTTTATGTGTTGTTGTTGTCACGAAATCAGCGTAAGGAACCGGGTTTGGATGAAGGCCTGCCGCAACAAGTCCTGCGATATGCGCCATATCCACCATGAAGTAAGCGCCGACTTCATCAGCAATTTCACGGAATTTCTTAAAGTCGATTGTACGAGGATACGCACTTGCTCCTGCTACGATAAGCTTCGGCTTATGAGCAAGGGCTTTTTCACGCACGTCATCGTAATCAATATATTGAGTTTCTTTATCTACGCCGTACTCAACAAAGTTATATTGAACACCGCTGAAGTTGACTGGACTTCCGTGTGTTAAATGGCCGCCGTGGGAGAGGTTCATCCCAAGTACAGTATCGCCTTGCTCCAAAATCGTGAAGTACACTGCCATGTTTGCTTGCGCCCCTGAATGCGGCTGAACGTTTACATGCTCCGCTCCAAAGATCTCCTTCGCGCGGTCACGAGCGATATCTTCAACGACATCGACGTGCTCACATCCGCCGTAGTAGCGTTTGCCCGGATATCCTTCAGCGTATTTATTTGTCAAAACAGATCCTTGTGCTTCCATAACCGCTTCACTTACAAAGTTCTCAGAAGCAATCAATTCGATCTTAGTCTGTTGGCGTTCACGCTCATTTTTAATGGCGTTAAACACTTGTTCGTCTTGCGCAGGTAAATGTTTCATCAGCGAGATCCTCTCCTATCCGTATCCTGTTCTTTGTTTTTACCATCACTATTGTACATGGTTTTTTAGGCCGATGTAAAAGATTATTTTTAAAAAATCAAAATTTTTATTGGTAAAAACGAATATTGATAACTTAAATTTAAGTTAAAGTTCGGGATTTATTTTACTGCCTTAAAAATAAAAGAAAAGACTGGCCACGCAGTCCTTTCATTCACATTCATAAATCGCCCGCACTCCGCCGATCAGTTTCGGCCGCGTACGTGCTAATGTCACATGTGCTGCCCCGAGACTGTTTTGAGACACACGCACAGGTACAGCTACCGGCTTCAGATGCATGCCGATAAACGTATCGCCGATGTCGATTCCGGCATCAGCCTGAATGGTTTCGACAAGAACAGGAGACTTCATCTGCTTAAACGCATAAGCAGCCATCGCCCCGCCCGCTTTTGAAACGGGTACGGCAGAAACAGTTGGAAGCCTGAATAGCCGGGCCGTTTCTTCCTCGACGACAAGCGCTCTGTTCAAATGCTCACAGCATTGAAACGCGAGATGGATTCCCGTTTTTTCCTTAAGCTCGGCAAGTCCGCTGTAGATGCTTTCCGCGATGTCTGCACTGCCCGATGTTCCGATCCGGCTGCCGGCCACTTCGCTCGTGCTGCATCCAAGAACAAAGAACTGATCCTGTTTCAATCCCGCTTGTTCCTGATACTCAGACAGCATCGTATTCCACGTTTGCTTGATCTCATTCATTGAACAGCACCCCTACAGGTTTTTCTCTTCATAATCTGAGATTTTTCCAATACGGGTTTGATGTCTTCCGCCGGTAAACTCAGTGGTCAGCCAGATTTTCGCGATTTCACGCGCCAAACCGGGGCCGATGACCCGTTCACCCATCGCGAGGATGTTTGTGTCATTATGCTCTCTCGTTGCCTGTGCGCTGAATGTATCGTGCGCCAGCGCGCAGCGAATGCCTTTGACCTTATTAGCGGAAATACTCATACCGATGCCTGTCCCGCAAATTAAAATGCCTCTGTCAACTTCGCCGCTAACCACTTTTTCGGCCACCGGGAAAGCATAATCCGGATAATCGACAGATCCGCTTCCGCAGTCACAGCCCATATCAATATATTCAATTTGCAATTCGTCCATTAACTCTTTGATTTCATTTCGAATGTGAACGCCGCCATGATCCGATGCTATGGCTACTTTCATCAGCTTTTCCTCCCAGCGTGTGTGATGCGGCCCGCCCGCTTTGTTGACCGTGCAGCCTGTCCGCTCTTAGATTCACACCATATGATGTGCTTTTCACTATATTCTACTCCTTCACGAAGGATTTGCAAATGACCTGTTTGCAGATTTTCTGACAACTTACCTGCCGTCTTTTTTCAGTTGTTTTGCCAGCTGCTGAAGAAGCTCTTCAAGCTCATCTCTCGTTTGTTTATAGATATCAATTGTGCCGCCGAACGGATCGATGACATCCCCGCGGCTGTCTGTGACATATTCTTTTAGCGTAAACACTTTATCACGATAACGTCCGAATTGGCTGGCAATGATCTGTTTGTGCTGCTGGGTCATAGCCAGAACCAAATCAGCCGATACCATATGTTCTTCAGTCAATGGAGAAGACAAATGATTAAGGGCAATATGTTTTTCAAACAGCGCTTCGACAGCATGAGGCGTCGCTCTCCCATTAGGCGAAGCAAACACACCTGCCGAGCGGACACTGACATTCAGCCCTTCCGTTTCTGCAATTGATTTAAAAAGCGCCTCAGCCATGGGGCTGCGGCACGTATTTCCAGTACAGACAAAAATAATGTTCATGTCAGTCACCCCTTATTTTCTCTATTATATATGAAGAAAAAAGAAACGGCGACTTCGTTTCTTTTATTGGTTTATTAAATTGGCAAAAGCAGCTTTAGGCCGAATGCGATTAATATGATGCCCCCGAGCGCTTCACTGTATGTGCCAAGCCACGACTGTACTTGTTTTCCGATCAGCAGGCCCAGCCATGTCAACATCATGCTGAACAGCCCGAACAGGGTAATTGTGAGGAGCGGATGCGAGCCGTATATCCCCAAGCTCAAGCCGACGGAGAAGCTGTCAAGGCTGACGCCGACGGCAAACAGCAATAAGCCCGGTCCTGCCGGCGACATGAGTCGTTCTTCTGACTGTTTAAAAGAAGACATAAGCATTTGAACACCAAGAACAAAAAGCAGCGAACCCCCGATATAAACCGCTAACACGCCGAGGAGCCCTGACAGCATGTTACCGGCCGCCATCCCTCCGAGAGGCATGATGACGTGAAAGAGGCCGATGATGAAACCAATATAGAGTATCTGCTTTTTTGTGAGTTTGATCATGCCCATTCCGAGACCGACAGAAAAAGCATCCATCCCTAAAGCAAACGCCATGATGCTTAATGTAATCAGTTCGCCTATAAACAAATCCGACATACATGAATAACCCCCTTGGACACGCCCCGCTTTTTTAGCCTATGCGTGTCCAAAAAGGGTTAGAACATCTGACTGCGTTCAGCGAATCACTCTTCCTCCAGCGGCTTTCATCAGCCTGTTCATAATGGCGAGTCCGACGCCCGTGTCCGGAAAGGATTCCGCGATAATAAAATCCACCTTCTTCTCATCAAAGCTGCGTAAAGCATCATATAGCCCTGCCGCAACAGTCTCAAGCTGAGCCCGTCTGCCGCAGCTCTTCACGTAATCAGCGGAATACACGTCCGCATTTTCTTCTGTCGTCAGGACACCGACCCTTCTTCCGTCCTGTTGATATTCTTGAATGAGGTGCTGAATGCGCTCAGGGCTGCCTTCGCAAATGGCAAGCGGCGCTGTCGGCGCATAATGTGTATATTTCATCCCTGGAGAAATCGGCTTCTCATTTTGATCACTGAGCCCTTTATCCACAAGGATCGGTCCAATCTCCGCTTCAATTTGTTCTTTCGTAATGCCGCCCGGGCGCAGGAGAACGGGGATGTCTCCCTCACATGAAAGGACGGTCGATTCGACCCCAATCCCGGTAGGGCCTCCGTCCATCATTCCAGCTATGCGGCCATCCAAGTCGTGAGCCACATGTTCCGCCTTTGTCGGACTTGGCTTGCCTGATAGATTGGCGCTCGGTGCCGCAATCGGCAACCCCGACGCGCGAATCAATGCAAGGGCAAGCGGATGATCCGGCATCCTAATGGCAACCGTTTCAAGCCCTGCCGTTACACGAGGTGAGAGCGCACCAGATTTGCAAGGCAGGATGAGCGTAAGTGCTCCCGGCCAAAACTGGTTCATCAATGTTTTCGCCTTTTCTGGCGCCGGTCCTGTTAAATCGTCTAGCTGGCTGATGTCCGCAATGTGGACAATCAGGGGATTATCACTCGGACGCCCTTTTGCTTCATATATTTTTTTGACAGCATCTGTGTCTTTCGCATTTGCGCCGAGGCCGTATACCGTTTCTGTCGGGAACGCAACGACCTCATTTTCCCGGAGCAAAGCGGCTGCTTGTGCAATTTGTGGATCATTTGTGGATAACTGGTCAGTTGCGTCCACAAACCATCTTTTTGTTTTCATTATCTGACCAAACTCCTTATTCACAACAATAAAACGATTGTTTTACGCGTGTAATTCTTTTGAAAGTATAAAAGATGTCCTGTAATAAAACAAGCGTTATCCACAAATTGTGGACAACGCTAATGAAGAAGTGGATAAGTATGTGTATAAATCACACTTATCCAGACGCTTTTTTCATCAAGACAGCCCCTTCTGTTTGCCGGGATTCACGGAAATGGCCGGAAGAAAACAGCTCTTCAGGTACACTTTCAGCTGGTTCAAACCCCATAGCCGTCAGGAAATCGGCAGAAGAATGCTGATTCGCAATTAAATATACTGTTTTGATCTGATGCTTTTCACACAGCAGCTCCATACTCTGAAAGAGCGTCACAATATGGCCTTGGTGAAGCTTGTCCGATATCACAAGTGATCGCAGCAACCCTTGGTCACAGCTTATTATTTCAATTCCGAGACAGCCGGCAATGTTTTTCTCACTGTCCTCCAGCATCAGAAACTGGGTGAAGCCTTCTTTCACGCCTTCATGATTGGTTTTCGCCTGTTTTAAAAATTCCTCGAGCACGTCTCCGTCTTTTTCCCTTGCCACCCGCAGTTGATAAAACATCTGTTCACCCCGTTTTTGCATTCTTTCTTCCAATCTATGAGGCAAATCTATTTTTAGACCAGGTGATTAGGAAAAAAGGCCGGAAATCCATTCGACTAAAAAGAATTTCACTTCTGTGCCGCCGTCTTCCTTCTTTTCTTTCTCTTCTTTTGTGGCTTTTTCCGCTTTAGCGGTTACGTCCTCAAGCACTTTTTCAGTCTGCTTTTTTGAAGCTTCTTTATCTTCTTGTTCTTTTACGGCTTCCCCGTTAGAAAAATCGAGAAAACAGAGCGGCGGGAACAGCACACACCACCAATTGGCGCCGGCGCCGTTTCCAAGCGTAATCAGAATCGCTTCATATTCACCAGCGGGATATACCATGTTGCCGTAAAGCTTTGTCGGAAATGAGATTTTGTCAAAATCAACGGTAATCGACTGGTTCGCTCCTTCTTTCTCCATTGTTTCCTTTGCAATTTCTTTGATTTCGGGCAGCTTTGAGCGAATCACACGCCGCGCTTCTTCTATAGAAGTAATATCCTCTACCCAAGTCGTGATTTCTTTATTGACCGCGTCTCTGATATGCCGTTTTAATTGCTGGTCCTGATCCCTATCGCTGTTTGCCAATATTCTCAGGCGGATCGCCTCGTCCGGAATCACCACCGGCTGATTTTCTGATTGCTGCGCCGTCTCTTCTTTTGCCAGCCCTACAAGCGCACCGGATAATAAAAGAAAGATATATATACAAATGATTACTGTTTTTTTCATCGGTCCCCACCGTTCCTCTCCGTGCTTTGTTTCTAGCCCTATTATGGACAAGAAGAGCCTGGGGTAAACGTGCAGGGTGAAAAAAATCTAGCAAGCTGTTAATCTTATTTATGGTACGATAGTGTTTTAGGAGGTTTAAGATGAAATATAATTATACAGTGCTGTTATCAGCATTCACGATGTCGGTTCTTTATTCGATGATTTATATTCATTCATTTATCATTGCCGCTCTCGTAACGATGGCATTTTATTTTCTATTTCCTTATTTGATATTCGCACTTCCGCTTCAGTTCATGATGAATAAAAAGCCGAAGCGGTTCAACCCTTTGTATCTGCTGTATTACTTTGCCGCGTCTATTGTTGCCAACGCGATTATTTTCGGCTTGCTGCAGCCTTCGGGACAATCCCTGTTTCAAAATAAAGCCTTCTATCTTTTCGCTGTATTAACAGCTCTTGTCTATTGGATATGGGATTCTGTGTTACTGCAAAAAAAGGAAGCCTAGGGGGCTTCCTTTTTCATTAGAACAAAATCGTCAGCAGATAACAAAGAATAGAGGGTATCGCCGCAACAAAGAAAGCTGCCGCCATTTTCATGCGGGATGTACGGCCTTCTTTCGTTTCTGAATGGTAGTTTGCCCGCTGATCGCTTCCGCTTACGGCCAAACCCGATGTGATGATCGCGAGCCCAATCAAAATAAGAGACGCAATGCCAAAAATCGACTCAAATGGAAGTGCCTGCGGAACAATGGTGCCGATCATACTTTCAATCGCAATGAGCAAGATTCCTGCTGCCAGGGCCTTTTTCATCTTCCACATCCCCTTTGCTGGTGTTAAAACAGCTTGATTCATCAACTCGCCAGCAAGCTGCTTATATATTTTTATGAATCACAGCGCATATGGTTCTGTCTTTTCCATTAATATCTTTCAGCACTTCCACTTCCGCACCCTTAAACGTCTTGAGGATCAGTTCTTTTACCGCTGCTCCCTGATTCCATCCGATTTCAAAAACGACAAACACTTTATTCTTCATGACAAGCGGGATGTCTTCCATAAACCGCTTATAAAATTTGAGCCCGTCTCCGCCATCAGTGAGAGCGTGAAGCGGCTCATGAAAACGGACAATCTCTGATAGATCAGCCATCTCTTCTTCTGAAATATAAGGAGGATTCGAGACGATAATATCCGCTTTTTTTCCTGCCATAATAAAAGGCTCTAGCAGATCGCCCTGATAAAAGCGCACATCAGCTCCAAGCTTTTCCGCATTAGCAGAGGCGACTTGCAGCGCCTCTTTTGAAATATCGACCGCCGACACAGAAAAATTTTTGTTTTCAAGCGCAAGCGTGACGGCTATTGCACCGCTCCCTGTACCGACGTCAACGACATCAACCCGGCCGTCTTCCGAAAAGACACGCCGATATTTTTCAAGCAAATGATAGACAACCTCTTCTGTTTCCGGCCGCGGAATCAGCACATCATCATTCACCATAAATTCCCGCCCGTAAAAAAACTCTTTTCCTATAATGTACTGAACCGGCACGCCCTCTTTATGCATCTCAACGTGACGCTGAAAGCGATACAGTTCGTCTTCGCCAATCGGTTCCTGTAAGCTGGCGAGCAGCTTGCTTCTGTCCATTCCGGTATCATAAAGCAAAAGAAGCTCGGCAGCGTTTTCTTCTCTTCCCGCTTCGGTTAAATAAGAAGAAGCCCATTTCAGGGCTTCAAATATCGTCTTCATCTTAACCTTCCGACTGTTGAAGCTTGCTTGCCTGATCTTCAACGATCAGTGTTTCAACCACTTCGTCAAGTTTTCCTTCAAGAATCTGATCAAGCTTTTGAATCGTCAGGCCGATTCTGTGATCCGTCACACGGTTTTGCGGGAAGTTGTATGTGCGGATACGCTCAGAGCGATCACCTGATCCGACTGCTGATTTCCGTGTTTGATCATATTCAGCCTGGGCTTCCTGCTGAAATTTATCATAGATTCTGGCACGGAGAACCTTCATTGCTTTTTCTTTGTTCTTGATTTGAGATTTTTCATCCTGGCATGATACCACAACACCTGTCGGCAAGTGCGTCAGACGCACGGCAGACATTGTGGTGTTCACGCTTTGTCCGCCCGGTCCGCTTGAAGCAAACGTATCAACTCGGATATCCTTCTCATGGATGTCAACCTCTACCTCTTCCGCCTCAGGAAGACACGCTACTGTTGCAGTCGATGTATGGATACGGCCGCCTGATTCTGTTTCCGGAACACGCTGTACGCGATGGGCGCCGTTTTCATATTTGAGTTTAGAATATGCGCCGCTCCCCGTAATCATAAAGATGATCTCTTTGTAGCCACCCGTTCCGGTTACACTCGCTTCCATGACCTCTGTTTTCCAGCCTTGAAGCTCAGCGTAACGGGAATACATTCTGTACAGGCTGCCCGCGAATAAAGCGGCTTCTTCGCCTCCCGCAGCTCCGCGGATCTCTATAATAACGTTTTTGTCATCATTAGGATCTTTCGGGATCAGAAGCACTTTGAGGCGTTCAGACAGTGTTTCCGTTTCCTTCTGGAGTTCAGAAATCTCTTCCTTCACCATCTCACGCATTTCAGCGTCCAGCTTCTCTTCAAGCATCGCTTTTGCATCAGTCAGCTGTTCTGACGCATCTCTGTATTGTCTATATACGTCAACTGTTTCTTGTATATCAGATTGCTCTTTTGAATATTCTCTTAGCTTTTTCGGATCGTTGACTACTTCTGGATCGCTTAAAAGCTCATTTAATTTTTCGTATCGTTCTTCGATTGACTTTAATCGGTCTAACACGGTCTTCACCTCTGTTTTCCTGTGCGTAACATTCTCATTATAGTATAGTGATTAACCCCAGTCAAAAGCATTTCAATCCGAGTTGGAAATGCCTCCTCTGCTATACTGGGAATCGAGGAGGGATGATCATGCTGAAATCCATACATCATATTGCAATCATATGTTCAGATTATGAAAAGTCGAAAGCTTTCTACGTACATAAGCTTGGTTTTCAAGTCATTCAAGAAACGTATCGAGAAGAGCGGGGCTCCTATAAGCTTGATTTGTCGCTTAACGGCACGTATGCTATTGAGCTGTTTTCGTTTCCCGATCCGCCCGCACGCCAAACCCGGCCTGAAGCGGCAGGCCTGCGCCATCTCGCCTTTACAGTCAGCAGCTTGGATGAAGCGGTTCAGGAGCTTCATAAAAAACGAATCGAAACAGAGCCCATCAGAACAGATCCACTGACCGGCAAGCGTTTCACCTTCTTTTTTGATCCTGACCAGCTTCCTTTAGAACTGTATGAACAATAACGGTTTTTGAAGAAAAAAAGAAGATACCCACTTTCTTTGCCGAATCTTTTCTTGTTTTGTCTAACAGGAAGGGAACCGCATTCTATGGTCGAATACCTAGCTAAAAAGGAGGTATGGGATCATGAATACAAATATGGTAGCAAGTGAACTCGGCGTCTCCGCAAAAACGGTGCAGCGGTGGGTTAAGCAGCTGAATCTTCCGGCCGAACGCAATGAGCTCGGACACTATTCGTTCACGGCAGAAGACGTGAAGATTCTAAAATCTGTACAGAAACAAATCTCTGAAGGCAAGGCGATTCAGGATATTCATGTGCCTCAAAGCACTAAAAAGCGCACAGGCTTCCTTGTTCAAAATACAAATGGCGACACAGAACGAAGAATCGAGCAGCTCGAACAGAAGCTGAACACCCTATTACTGCAAAAGCAGGACGAAAACGAACTGCTGGCAAGGATCGAGGAACTGGAACGCCAGCTGAAGCAAAAAGCGGATGAGGGTGTATCTTATCAGCTGCTTCAGCACCGCAGGGAGATTGATGACATCCTTGCAGACATGCAATCACTGACCTCACAAATGAAAGAATTCACCGCCCAGCCGATCCCCGAGACCGCTGCCGCTTCCGAAAAAAACAAAACAAGAAAAAAACCGCTGCTGTCACTGTTCAAATTTCAAACCTAATATAAAAAGCTCCCCGTAAAGGGAGCTTTTTTGATTTACGCAGTAAGCGCAATAATAATTGGAAGTGAAATCAATGACAGAATCGCACTGATTACAAATGCAGAAGCCGTTTCTTCCTCTTGTTTTTCGAAACGAGTTGCAATCATGGCTGCTACGGCAGAACCAGGGAATGCAACAAGAAGGATCGCTTTTGTCATTTGGTCAGCTGGAAGTCCGACTGCAAGAGCAATCAAGAACATTAACGCAGGCTGAACCGCAACTTTGAGCAGCGCAATACCAAATGCCGGTACGCTGAGTTTGATACTGCGGATACCAACAGTAACACCGACAGCAAAGAGAGCCACACCAGATGTTGTGCTTCCAATCTGGTCAAGCATTTTAACACCCAGCTCAGGTAGAGTCACACCGCAAAGCACTAAGATCATACTGATTAACGGAGCAGCTGCAAGCGGCTCAGAAAGACCGTGCAGGATTGATTTTCCTGTCATCTTCCAGAAGCTGTCGCCGCCCTCTTCGTTTTTCTTAGAAGACACACCGACAGTAGCGACAATAATCGCAAGCGGATCAAGAATCGCATTAACAACAATACCTGTAACCGCGATCGGAATCGCAACCTCTTGCGCACCGAACAAGCTTCCCAGTACAGGAATACCCATAAATGCGAATGTCGGCTGTGCAGAGTTCAAAGAAAATACGGATGAGTTCGTTAAATCATATTTAAACACAAATCTGCAAAGCAATAAAATTACAATATAGAAACCAACAATCCCAATAATTAAAGAAACCATTAATGGAATTTGAGATAAAAATTCACTTCTGGAAGTAGTCAAAATACCAGCGATAAAGTGAGCTGGAAGTGCGTATTTCGTTACTAACGTACTTACCCCTTTTGCCGACTTGGCATCATAACTTCCAAAATGTCCTGCAAACCATCCCAGCACGATAACAAAGAAGATCGGTGCCAGGAGGATTAAGATATCTAAGATGCTCAAAATATTCTCCTCCAAATCCTATGTCCGTATACTTTAGCTTTCCAAAAAGCTTTCCCTCGGACGATGTATTTAATCGCTAATTATTTTGCGATGACTTTTTTGTATTCCGGTGTCCACATTGCATCAAGAACCGCTTGTTTCACATCTTCAGGCTGACGATTTGCTACGCCTTCTTTAATAGCTGCTTCAGCAACGGCAATCGCAACTTGAATAGAAACTTCTTGAAGCTTATCAATGCTTGGAAGCAATCCTGCTCCAGGTGTTTCAAAATCAACCATTTCAGCAATCGCATCAGCAGTTGCAGCAAACATAGCAGGCGTAATCACACGCGCTTCAGCTACAATTGAACCAAGTCCAAGACCAGGGAACGCAAATGCGTTGTTAGATTGTCCGATTTCATAAGAAACACCGTTGTATTCCACATTTTCAAACGGGCTTCCTGTTGCTACAAGCACTTTTCCGTCAGTCCATTTGAATAGATCTTCAGGAGTCGCTTCCGCAAGGTGAGTCGGGTTTGACATCGGCATGATCACCGGACGGTCTACGTGAGATGCCATTTCTTTTATAATTTCCTCTGTAAACGCGCCTGATACGCCTGAAGTACCGATTAAGATCGTTGGTTTCGCTTGGCGAACCACTTCATCGAATGGGATTTGGCCTTTTTCATCGCGTTTCCAATCTTTCACTTCATCTACACTGCGAAGGTAAGGTTTTTGGAAATCAAGGATGCCTTCGATTTCTTCAGTCAGCAAGCCTCTGTAATCAATTGTGCAGAAGCGTTTGTTCGCTTCTTCTTCAGATAATCCCGCAAGCACCATTGTGTCACGGATTTGGTCGGCGATTCCGATACCTGCGGAACCTGCACCGAAGACAACAACACGCTGGTCTTTAATAGATGCGCCTGTTTTCTTCATAGCAGCAAGCACACCAGCAAGTGTAATCGCGCCTGTACCTTGAATATCATCGTTGAATGTCAGAATGTCGTTGTTGTATTTCTTCATGATATTACGCGCGTTCTTATTACCAAAGTCTTCCCAGTGAAGAAGTGCTTTAGGGAAGAATTTCAGCGCAGCTTTTACATACGCATCAACGAATTCTTCATAACGTTCATCTGAAATACGCTCATGATGGTTACCGATATATAAAGGATCATTTAAAAGTTTTTCGTTGTTCGTACCGACATCAAGCACAACCGGGATAACACGGCTTGGGTCAATACCAGCTGCTGCAGTGTAAACAGCCAATTTACCGATCGCGATGTTAATACCGCCTACACCCCAGTCACCGATTCCGAGGATGCTTTCAGAGTCAGTTGCAACGATAAGATCAATATCACCTGCTGTCGCATGAAGGTTTTCAAAAGCTTTTTCAATACCCTCAATATTGTCGATTGACAAGTAGATACCTTGAGGTCTTCTGTACTCATGGCTGTATTCTTGAATCGCTTCGCCGACTGTCGGTGTGTATACAACAGGAAGCATTTCGCGAAGATGGTTTTTCAGCAATTTATAGAAAAGAACTTCGTTACGGTTTGCCAAATCATTTAAGTAAACATTTTGACGAAGGCGGTCTGGCTGAGCTTTAAACTGCTCATATGCGCGTTTTGCTTGTTGATCTAGAGAAAGTACAGTTGGCGGAAGAAGTCCTTCTAAACCAAGTTCTTGTCTTTCCTCTAATGAGAAAGCAACACCTTTATTTAAAGTAGGAATAGATAAAACTTCTTTTCCTCTAAGAGTTGTTTCTAAATGGCCTTCCTTCGTTTTTTTTATGTTATTCAAGCAAATCTCCTTCTTTCTTGAAATAGTTAACAAAGTTAAGTAATAACCCACCTTGAAAATCCGATCATGATCTTTATGCGACTTTATGACAATTATTCGAACAATGTCTAAAAACTATTTACATTACGTAAGCTATTGTATGCCTGTGAAAATCAAAATTCAAGGGAAGAAAATTACTTAATTTTTTAATACACTTAATTAAATTTTTTAATTAATTATTATCAGAATATAAAAAAAACACCGGTGTTTTTAGCCGGTGTTTTCTATCTTTATACCCATGCTTCGGGCTATTTTTTAGATTTCCCTGGAACTTCGTGATGATGTCTGCATCTCGCTTCATACGATTCGGATGCGCCCACCAAAATGACCGGATCATCGTAGGAAACAGGTTTGCCGTCAATCAGGCGCTGCGTTCTGCTCGCGGGCGATCCGCAGACGGAACAGACGGCTTGCAGCTTCGTTACACTTTCCGCAATCGCCATAATATCCGGGACGACGCCGAACGGCTCTCCTCTAAAATCCATATCAAGACCCGCTGCAATCACACGGTATCCTTTATCGGCAAGGGATGATAAAGCCTCCACAATTGCCTGGTCGAAAAACTGCACTTCATCAACCGCAATCACATCCGTACGCTCACTGATATGATCCCAAATATCTGCAGCCGAAGAAATGACATAGCTCTTCATGGATGTTCCATTATGGGAGACAACAGCATCTTCGCTGTATCGATTATCAATCACAGGCTTAAATACCCTGACTTCCTGCTTGGCGTAAGTCGCTCTCTTCACTCTTCTGATCAGCTCTTCAGATTTCCCCGAGAACATGCTGCCGCAAATCAGCTCAAGCCAACCGCTTTGTTTCATTATGTACATAGGCTCTGTTCCCCTCTTTCTGCCAGCTGTGTTTTAGACAATATAAAAAACAGGCAAGACTGCTTGCCTGTTGAAAAATCTATTATTACTTAAGACCGTATTTTTTGTTAAAGCGATCAACACGACCATCAGCAGAAGCGAATTTTTGGCGGCCAGTGTAGAATGGGTGGCACTCAGAGCAAATCTCAACGCGTACCTCTTCTTTTACTGAGCCTGTTTCAAATTCATTTCCACAAGCGCATTTAACTGTTGCTTTTTTGAAATTAGGATGAATTCCTGCCTTCATTGTATCCATCTCCTTCCGCCCTGAATCCAGTGTGGAAACAGAGTTATTATTTCGGAGCATTGTCCGAAACGCATATAAGAAAATTATATCAGTGATTTACTTCTTTTGCAAATACTATTTACCTTCTTGCAGATGATAGATTTGCCTGTTTCCATTCTTGATTGAGAATGTCGAAAAATTCTTGGTTTGTTTTGGTTTTTTTCATTTTTCTCATGAATTTTTCCGCAAAATCAGGTGAATCAGACATCGTTTTGCGGATCGACCATAAACGATCAAGATGCTCTTTAGGCACAAGTAGCTCTTCCTTTCGCGTTCCTGAACGGCGGATATCGATGGCCGGGAAAATGCGGCGCTCGGCCAAAGAGCGGTCAAGGTGAAGCTCCATGTTGCCTGTTCCCTTGAATTCTTCATAAATAACATCATCCATACGTGAGCCTGTATCGACAAGAGCCGTAGCAAGGATAGTTAAGCTTCCGCCCTCTTCGATATTTCTCGCAGCCCCGAAGAAGCGTTTCGGACGGTGGAACGCCGCAGGGTCAATTCCCCCGGAAAGCGTTCTTCCGCTTGGCGGAATCACTAAGTTGTAAGCCCGGGCAAGGCGTGTGATGCTGTCCATAAGAATGATAACATCTTTTTTGTGTTCTACAAGACGCATCGCGCGCTCAAGCACAAGCTCGGCCACTTTGATATGGTTTTCCGGCACTTCATCAAACGTTGAACTGACGACATCCCCAGCCACAGAACGCTCGATATCAGTTACTTCTTCCGGTCTTTCGTCAATCAAAAGCACGATGAGCTCTGCTTCTGGCTGGTTCGCTGTAATACTGTTGGCAATTTCCTTCAGCAGCATCGTTTTTCCGGCTTTTGGCGGTGCAACAATCAAACCGCGCTGTCCAAATCCGACCGGCGCCATCATATCCATAATTCTTGTAGACAAGAAGTTAGGTTTTGTTTCTAGCACCATTTGACGGTCTGGATAAAGAGGTGTAAGAGCCGGGAAATGCACACGCTCTTTTGCAGATTCGGGATCATCCCCGTTTACTGCTTCAACGTGCAAAAGTCCATAGTAACGTTCATTTTCTTTTGGCGGACGAACCTTGCCTGATACTTTGTCTCCGTTTCGCAAATCGAAACGGCGGATTTGAGAAGCTGAGATGTAAATGTCTTCTGAGCTTGGAGAGTAGTTGATCGGTCTCAGGAAGCCGAAACCTTCAGACTGGATGATCTCAAGAACGCCTTCCATAAACAGCAGATCTTCCTGTTCTGCATTTGCTTTCAGAATGGCGAAAATGAGTTCTTTTTTTGTCAGTTTGCTGTAATAGGAGATTTTATAATGTCTTGCAAGTTCATAAAGCTCTTTCAATTTCATATTTTCCAAAGAGGAAATAGATACGTTTTTCATAAAAACACCACGCTTTTCATAGTCAATATCTTACTCTGTACATATAACCTGCTGCTTTTGCACAACATCCGCCAAAGCACATTCTTTTTTTAACATAAAGGAACTTCTATCGGTAACACTTCCACCCATGATCGGCGCTTTTGTTAAAAGGATTGTCTTAATGAGTTTTGAAGGAAGCGAGGACAAAAACATGAGAAGATCAATACTTATATCGTCTGTATGCGGTAGAAATTAAAACTTTCCTAGTGCTTAAAAGAAGGAATTACGCAGTAAAATTCGCAGCACTCTTTATTTTTACCTTATTTCAGAAAATTATTCAACTGAAATAAGGTTTTGACACTGAATTGATAGAGTTGACTCTTTTTTGCAAAAGAAAAGCAGGCTCACACCCGCTTTTTCTGTTTGTTATGGACGGATTACAAGATTTGGTTTCTTTTTCAAGCTGTGTCTGCCGTCAACAAAACGGACAGTGCCTGATTTTGCACGGATCACTATGCTTTCAGTTGTGCCGACAGAACCTTTAAATTGAACACCTTTTAACAGCTCGCCGTCAGTTACGCCGGTAGCTGCAAAAATCGCGTCATCACCCTTCACAAGGTCTTCCATACGAAGGACTTTGCTTAAATCAAGGCCCATCTTGTGACAGCGCGTGATTTCTTCTTCATTTTGCGGAAGGAGTTTACCAATTATTTCTCCGCCCAGCGCTTTTAGCGCAACAGCAGAAAGCACACCCTCAGGAGCTCCGCCTGATCCGAACAGGATGTCAACGCCCGTGTGGTCGAAAGCCGTATTGATGGCGCCTGCGACATCGCCATCATTGATCAATTTGATTCTGGCGCCTGCCTCACGAAGCTCAGAAATAATTTTCGCGTGTCTTTCACGGTTTAAGATAGTGGCAACAACGTCCTCAACGTCCTTGTTTTTCGCTTTTGCCACCGCTTTAAGGTTATCAATGGCAGGTGCTTCGATGTCAATGCAGCCCACCGCTTCCGGGCCGACTGCGATTTTTTCCATATACATGTCAGGGGCGTTCAGAAGCGTGCCGTGGTCTGCGACCGCAATAACCGTCAGCGCGTTCCAGCCGCCGCTTGCCACGATGTTTGTGCCTTCAAGAGGGTCAACTGCAACATCCACGCGCGGACCGTACCCGTTTCCGAGTTTTTCCCCGATATAAAGCATCGGCGCTTCGTCCATTTCCCCTTCACCGATCACAACGGTTCCTTTCATCGGAACTGTATCAAAAACATCTCTCATTGCGCTTGTTGCCGCTTCATCAGCCTCGTCTTTTTTTCCCCGGCCCATCCATCTTGCAGATGCCAATGCCGCAGCTTCGGTCACACGTACCAATTCCATTGATAAACTTCTTTCCATTTCAACACGATCTCCTCTCACAAGAAACCATTATGAATTTTGAAGCTGTTCTATTTCTTCGTCAGTCATTCTTTCACGCCAGATTGTCGCTCCAAGCCCCTCAAGCTTCTTCTCAAGGGTGCTGTATCCGCGGTCAATGTGCTCCAGGCCCGTAATTTCCGTGACGCCGTCAGCCATCAGGCCGGCTACCACCAGACAGGCTCCGGCACGCAGGTCGCTCGCCTTCACTTTTGCGCCTTGAAGTTCGACAGGACCTGTGATGATGGCAGATCTGCCTTCTACTTTCATATTGGCACCCATCCGTCTCAGCTCATCAATGTGCTTGAATCTTGCCGAGTAAATGGTGTCCGTTACGACGCTTGTCCCTTTTGCTCTTGTCAGGAGCGCCGTCATCGGCTGCTGCAAATCAGTCGGAAAGCCCGGATATACGAGGGTTTTGACATCAACCGGCTTTAAGTGCTTCTGCCCGCTGACAATGAGAAGCTGGTCATCGCTTGTTTCAATATGATAGCCCATTTCTCTCAGCTTTGCTGTTAACGACTCCAGATGAGTGGGAATCACATTATCGATCATGACTTCCTTGCCCATTGCAGCAGCCGCAATCATAAATGTACCTGCCTCAATTCTGTCCGGAATGATTGTGTGTTTGCAGCCGTGCAGTTCTTTCACACCGTCGATTCGGATCACATTGGTTCCCGCACCTTTGATTTTGGCGCCCATGCTCGTAAGCAGTGTCGCAACATCAATGATCTCAGGTTCCTTCGCAGCGTTTTCGATGAGCGTTTTCCCTTCTGCCAAGACAGCGGCAAGCATAATGTTAATGGTTGCCCCTACACTCACGACATCTAAATAAATGCGTGCGCCTCTCAGCCTTTCAGCACGCAAATAAATGGCGCCTTGTTCATTGGTCACTTCAGCTCCAAGCGCTTCAAAGCCTTTGATATGCTGATCAATCGGCCTGGGGCCTAAGTGGCAGCCGCCGGGCAATCCGATGACGGCCTGCTTGAAGCGGCCGAGCATCGCCCCCATTAAATAATAAGACGCGCGAAGCTTTTTTACTTTTCCGTTAGGAAGCGGCATGCTGATCATCGACGTGGGGTCAACAACCATCTCCCCATTCTCGAAATGCACGTTGCCGCCGATTTCCTTTAACAGGTCACGCAGCGTTTCAATATCTGAAATCTCTGGAAGCCCTTCAATTGTCACCTCGGAATTTGCCAAAATGGTTGCAGGTATTAATGCAACAGCACTATTTTTAGCGCCGCTGATATGTACTGTACCGTTTAACGAGTCACCGCCGGCAATATTCAACTTTTCCATGATAGTCTCCTTCCATAAGAAGATAGCTGCGGAGCTAAATAAAATGTCATTTTATTCTGTCTCTGCAAATAAAGCTCATGTCCAAAATCTAGCCAATTCGAAGAGAAAGAATACAACACATTGTAAAATATCAGGAAGAAAATAGCGAAGCTTTGCGGGGCACAGGTTTCGAAAATGCACAGAGACCCGCCGGCTTGAGAAACAACGTCGTCATCCGGCAAAAGCAGTACGCAAACACTTCATTCCGATATCAGCTTCTGCAGCCCAATGATTCCTTCTCTGTAAAGCGGCGTCAGCATCTGAAGGTCCGCTGTATCAGGACGGTGAAAAACAAAGGCCGCGGCAAACAGGCATAAGCTGTTTGCCGCCCTTTGAATTATTTATTCCAGTCTGCCAGGAATTGTTCAATTCCTTTGTCTGTTAACGGATGCTTAGTGAGTGAATGAATGACTTTCAGCGGCATGGTGCCGATATGAGCCCCTCTTAGAGCGGCTTCTGTCACGTGCTGCGGATGGCGGATTGACGCCGCAATGATTTCCGTGTCAAGACCGTGAATGTCAAAAATCTGCTTGACTTCTGAAATCAGGTCAAGTCCGTTGTGGCCGATGTCATCTAAACGTCCCAGGAAAGGAGATACATACGTTGCCCCTGCTCTGGCAGCAAGAAGCGCCTGGTTTGCATTGAAGATCAATGTGACATTTGTTTTGATGCCTAATTCAGTAAGTGCTCTTACCGCTTTTAGACCGTCGGACGTCATCGGGATTTTCACCGTGATGTTCGGAGCGATTTTCGCCAGTTCTTTTCCTTCCTCGATCATCTCTTCAGCTTTTAAAGAAATAACCTCAGCGCTTACAGAACCTTTCACGACGGCTGTAATCTCGCGAAGACGGTCGTGGAATGATACGTTAGCTTCTTTTGCTACTAAACTAGGGTTCGTCGTTACACCGGCAAGAATTCCTAATTCATTCGCTTCTCTAATTTCATCGATATTGGCTGTATCAATAAAAAATAACATGTTCAAAAAGCCTCCTTGAGTAAGAATTTTTCTGAATTGCGAATATGATTGCGCTTTCTAAAGATAGACGGAAAACCGCCTGTCAAGCTGTCAGGCGGCTATAAAAGTTCCAATTAAATTAAGCTTGGTTTGAAGAACCAAATTCACGCATTTTACCGATAACTGTTTCTTTAATCGCTTCACGAGCAGGTCCAAGGTATTTACGAGGATCGTATTCGTTAGGCTTAGCTGCCAATGTATCGCGAACAGCTTTTGCAGAAGAAATTTGGTTTTCAGTATTTACGTTGATTTTAGCTGTACCAAGTGAAATTGATTTTTTGATGTCAGCAGTCGGAATTCCAGTACCGCCGTGAAGAACTAATGGCAGACCAGTTGTTTTGCCGATAGCTTCCATTTCCTTGAAACCAAGGTTTGGTTCGCCTTTGTAAGGGCCGTGAACAGAACCTAATGCAGGTGCAAGGCAGTCGATGCCAGTACGCTCAACAAGTTCTTGGCACTCTTTAGGGTCAGCGTAGATTACGCCTTCAGCGATAACGTCATCTTCTTGCCCGCCGACTGTTCCAAGCTCAGCTTCTACAGATACCCCGTGGAAATGAGCAAGCTCAACAACTTTAGAAGTTGTTTCAACGTTTTCTTCAAATGGATGGTGAGAAGCGTCGATCATGACAGATGTGAAACCTGCATGAATCGCTTTCGCACAAGATTCAAAGCTTGAACCGTGGTCTAAGTGAATCGCAACAGGAACTGTCACTTTGTACTCTTCCATAAGTGCTTTTACCATAGCTACGACTGTTTTGAAGCCGCCCATGTAGCGTCCCGCACCTTCGGAAACACCAAGGATCACTGGAGATTTTTCTTCTTCAGCTGCTTGTAAAATCGCTTGAGTAAACTCAAGGTTGTTTAAGTTAAATTGTCCTACAGCGTACCCTTTTTCTTTAGCTGTATTCAACATTTCCGTCATAGAAACTAAAGGCATGTCGAATGTCCTCCTTATGTAGCCTGATTGTCTTCTAGCGAAAAAAGCTTTCCACCCTAGCATGACCCATATATTGCTGTCATATGTAAATACTCAGATCGCTTTTTCTCCATAACTAGAATACCAACTTTTCGACAAATGGGCAACACAATGACATCATTCATTTGTATCTTCTTTGTTAATTAGACTTCAGGGGCAGATATTTTTTCACGGCATCTCTGATTTCATCGATATCAAAAGGCTTCGCAAAATGCGTCAAAGCGCCCAGTTCCTTTGATTCCTGGATCATGTCGAGTTCTCCGTATGCCGTCATGATGATCACCCGAATGTTTTCGTCAATGACCTTCATCCGTTTTAAAATTTCAATTCCGTCCATGCCGGGAATTTTCATGTCCAGAAGCACAAGGTCGGGCCGTTCTTTTGTCACGATGTCAAGCGCCTGCAGGCCGTTTGCAGCCTGAAACGTCTGGTAGCCTTCTTTATTGAATACTTCGTTAAGCAAAATACGTATGCCGTATTGATCATCAACGATTAAAATTTTTTCATTCATCATTTTACACCCCAATATTATGATTTTCGTCAAAAGTAAGCAGTAGTGTATGTATTCTGTTTGATTTTCCTATTTCCTTTAATTATAATAGTCTACTTTACGACATTTTCTGAGCATTTTCTCTTTTGTTGTATAATGATATTGTACGTTATAAAGGAGGATTCACTTATGTTGAAAATATTTACGACGCAGTTAACAGGTATTTTTTCCCGCATTCAGGATAAGGAATCTGACGCGATTGAAGATGGGGCACGGCTGCTTGCTCAAGCGGTGATCAGCGGGCATTCCATATATATATACGGAGCAAATGAGCTTCAGGGCGTCTTATATGAGGCTGCCGAAAGCACAGAGCCGCTGCCTTCCGTCAAACCCTTTCCAGAAAGCGCTGATGAAGTGACAGAAAGCGACAGGGTGCTGATGTTTTGCTCAGGGGCGGGCACTGCCGAAGAGCAGGCGCTCGCGAAAGAGCTTTATGAAAAGGGTGCGGGAGTCGTATGCGTATCGCCGGCAGCTAAAGACAGCGCGGGAATTGAACAATATTGTGATGTGCATATTGATTCTAAATTAAAAATGCCGCTCGTTCCCGATGAAAACGGCACCCGTTACGGATTTCCCTCTTTAATGACGGCACTGTATGTCTACCATGCTTTATCGTTTACATTAAAAGAAATTTTGCAAGAGTATGCATAATACCTTATTGTACATGCTGTATCTTGCCGGAAACAAATAAAAAAGACTTGCCCGCTTTTTGACAAAACGGCAAGTCTTTTTTATTACTTCTGATTTGCAGCTTCGACAGACGCTCCGATAAAGCCTTTGAATAGAGGCTGAGGTCTTGTCGGTCTTGATTTGAACTCTGGGTGGAACTGAGAAGCCACGAACCAAGGGTGGTCTTTCAGCTCGATGATTTCAACAAGGCGTCCGTCAGGGCTTGTGCCTGAGAAAACGAAGCCTTGTTCTTCCATTTGCTGTCTGAATTCGTTGTTGAATTCATAGCGGTGACGGTGGCGCTCGTACACCACTTCATCCTGATACACTTCAAAGGCTTTTGTGCCTTCTTCAAGCTTACAAGGGTAAAGGCCGAGACGAAGCGTTCCGCCGAGATCCTCAACATCCTTCTGTTCAGGTAGAAGGTCGATGATCGGGTATTGAGTTGACGGATCAATTTCAGCTGAGTGAGCGCCTTTTAAGCCCAATACGTTTCGTGCGTATTCAATAGACGCAACCTGCATGCCCAGGCAAATGCCCAAGAACGGAATGTTGTTTTCGCGCGCGTATTTTGTTGCGACAATTTTGCCTTCAACACCGCGGTCTCCGAATCCGCCCGGCACGATGATGCCGTCCGTTCCGCTTGTAAGCTCTTCAATGTTGCTTTCTGTTACTTCTTCAGCGTTGATCCATTTCACTTTTACATCTGTGTCGAACGCATAGCCCGCATGGCGGAGTGATTCAACGACAGAGATGTACGCGTCAGGCAGCTCAACGTATTTACCGACAAGGCCGATCGTGATCGCTTGAGACAGATTGCTGACCTTGTTAACAAGCTCTTTCCACTCGGACATTTCCGCTTCTTTGCATTCCAATCGCATGTGCTCGCAAACAAGCTTATCAAGCCCTTGTTTTTGAAGCTCAAGCGGAATGGAGTAAAGGTTGTCCGCATCCTCACACTCGATAACAGCTTTTGTATCAATGTCGCAGAATAGCGCGATTTTATCTTTCATATCTTGAGAAATCGGCATTTCTGTACGAACGACGATGATGTTTGGCTGAATGCCCAAGCTGCGCAATTCTTTTACACTGTGCTGTGTCGGTTTTGTTTTTAACTCGCCCGCAGCTTTAATGTAAGGTACAAGCGTACAGTGGATGTACATGACATTTTCACGGCCGATATCGCTCTTCATTTGGCGGATCGCTTCAAGGAATGGCAGTGATTCGATGTCCCCGACAGTTCCGCCGATTTCTGTAATAACGACATCTGCGTTTGTTTCTTTCCCCGCGCGGTAAACACGGTCTTTCAGCTCATTTGTGATGTGCGGGATAACTTGTACAGTTCCGCCAAGGTAGTCTCCGCGTCGTTCTTTTTTAAGAACTGTTGAATAAATTTTACCTGTTGTCACATTGCTGAATTTATTCAGGTTAATATCGATAAAACGCTCATAGTGACCAAGGTCCAGATCTGTTTCAGCGCCGTCATCCGTTACGAATACTTCACCGTGCTGATACGGGCTCATTGTTCCTGGGTCGACATTGATGTATGGATCGAATTTTTGAATTGTCACGTTCATTCCGCGGTTTTTCAGCAAACGTCCTAATGAAGCTGCTACAATACCCTTTCCAAGTGAGGATACGACTCCCCCTGTTACAAAAATATATTTCGTCATTTCGTTTGCTCCTCTCTTCGCTCTTGGCTACATTTTTAAAATGTACTGTTTTATAGAAAATCATTTAGCCTTTTAAATGATTTATTAAGAAAAATGAGGGGTGAAAATAAGAAAGCTCCCTTTCAATTTCTTGAAAGGGAGCATAAACGCACTATGTTCTCTCTTCGTTTTTGAAGAGCCCAAAATACATACTACATAGTTCGACTTTGAAAGTCAAGATTGTTTTAAAGATGAGCTTTTACGATTTGAGATCCTTATCGTCGTCTTCTTCTTCGTCTTCTTCATCTTCATCAACCAGGTCTTCTTCGATCTCAAGTTCGTCGTCGTCTTCATCAAGATCTTCATCGTCAAAATCATCGGTATCAAGATCAAGTTGTTCCTCGACTTCATCCAAATCAATGTCGTCTTCGTCGATCTCTTCAAACTCGTCAAGATCAAGATCTTCTTCGACTGCTTTCTTCGCTTTTTTCTTTTTCGCTTTTACGGTCGGCTGCGTTTCTTCGTCAAGCTGATCATACGGATACCAGCTGCGAAGCCCCCAAGTCTGGTCAGAAAGCGCGAGGAAGCGGCCGTCAATGTTTAAATCTGTATAAAATTGAGCGATGCGGTCTCCAAGCTCTTCTTTTGTCACGCCGAGCAAAGATGCAATTTCATTTAAAAGCTCCTGAAAAGGAACTGGTTTTTTATGTTCTTCAAATAATTCGTGAGCGATTTCGACTAAAGCCATTTCCTTTAGCTCTTCCTGTGAATATTGTTTGATACCCAAGGTCGGACACTCCCTTTCTATTACTTATATGTATCTGTTTTATCAATAATGAAAGCGTTTTTGTATCGTTCTTATACAAACCATACCTCTCATTATAAACAAAATAAAACAGAATATGCTACCCTTAACAGCGTTAATTTAAATAATTTTACAAGAGTGATCCGCCTGACAGATGTTTTGCTTCAATCCGCGAGCATTCTGGAGATGACCAGTCTTTGAATTTCTTGAGTGCCTTCATAGATTTGCGTGATTTTCGCATCACGCATATAACGTTCAACCGGATAATCCTTTGTATAGCCGTAGCCGCCGAAGATCTGTACGGCTTCGGTCGTCACCTTCATCGCCGTATCCCCCGCCAGCAGTTTGGACATGGCGGAAGCTTTTCCATATGGAAGGCCTGACGATTCAAGCCACGCCGCCTGATAGGTCAATAGCCTTGAAGCTTCTGTCATTGTAGCCATATCCGCGAGTTTAAAAGCGATGCCCTGATGCTCGGCGATCGATTTACCGAATTGCTTTCTCTCTTTTGCATATTGAACCGAGGCATCAAGCGCCCCCTGAGCTATGCCTACGGCTTGAGCGGCAATGCCGTTTCTGCCTCCGTCAAGCGTCTTCATGGCGATTTTGAAGCCTTCCCCTTCTTCTCCAAGACGGTTTGCTGCGGGCACAACACAATCTTCGAATGTGATTTCCGTTGTCGTAGACGAACGGATGCCCATTTTCTTTTCTTTCTTGCCTGCAGAAAATCCTTCAAAATCCTTTTCTACAATAAAAGCGGAGATGCCTTTTTTCTTTTTCACGGCATCCGTGACTGCAAAAACAATGTAAATATCCGCTATCCCGCCGTTTGTAATAAACACTTTGGAGCCATTTAACACATAGTCATCACCGATTCGTTCAGCAGTTGTTTTCATGCCGCCGGCGTCAGAACCGGACCCCGCTTCAGTCAAAGCGAAAGCGCCGATCTTCTCTCCGAGGGCCAGCTGTGTTAAGTGCTCTGCCTTCTGTTCTTCCGTCCCAAAGGCAAAGATCGGCCAGCTGCAAAGAGAGATATGGGCGGAAAGCGTCACACCAGTGGAGGCGCACACTTTTGACAGCTCCTCCACCGCGATGATGTAGGCCAGATAGTCACTTCCGATTCCTCCGTATTCTTCAGGCCATGGAATTCCCGTCAGCCCTAAATGCGCCATCTCCCGAAACAGCTCGCGATCGAAGCGTTCTTGTTCGTCGCGTTCTGCGGCTGACGGGGCCACCTCATGCTTCGCAAAATCGCGCACCAATTTCCTTATCATCTCGTGTTCTTCTGACAATGAAAAATTCATTGCTTCTCCCCCATTTTCATATCAGCGCCTAAGACAGATTGGGCCAGAAGCTCTGCGACATCATACGTTTTGACCCGGTCTTCGGCTTCTTTGGCCTTTGTGCCGTCCCCAAGCATCGTGAGACAGTACGGACAGCCGGAGCTGATCACCGATGGGGTGACCGCGAGCGCTTGCTCTGTCCTGGCGACGTTAATCCTGTTGCCCGTTTCTTCCTCCATCCACATTAATCCTCCGCCGGCGCCGCAGCACATGCCGGTTTCCCGGTTTCTCTCCATTTCAATCAGCTGCACGCCCGGAATGGCTTTCAAAATCTCCCTCGGCGGATCATAGACTTCGTTGTACCGTCCCAAGTAGCACGAATCATGGAAGGTAATCACCTCTTGAAGAGGATGCTGCGGTTTTAATTTCCCGTTCTTCACCAGATCAGCCAATACTTCTGTATGATGAAAAACCTCGCCTTCAAAGCCGAAATCCGGATATTCATTTTTAAATAAATTGTATGCGTGCGGGTCAATCGTAACGATTTTTTTAACATGATTTTTTTCAAATTCAGAGATATTCTTTTCAGCCAGCTCTTGGAATAAAAATTCATTTCCGAGGCGGCGCGGCGTATCCCCTGAATTTTTT
This sequence comes from Bacillus sp. 0102A, assembly GCF_036765155.1. NCBI lineage: Bacteria > Bacillati > Bacillota > Bacilli > Caryophanales > Bacillaceae > Bacillus > Bacillus sp. 0102A. The sequence continues at coordinate 111,342 of NZ_JBAIZW010000003.1, read as the reverse complement.
TCTTTATTGCCGAGGATCGCGAAGGACACACCCGCGTGATTGAGCAGCTTAGCAAAGGAGACCGCGATTTTCTGGCTTCTGTTGTCGTAAGACCCCATGGAACCGACCCAGAAAAGGTACTCAAATTCCTTTCCCTCTTTTTTCATTTCTTTTACAGTCGGAATCTCGGTATCCGGCGCCGCGTCACGCCAATTTTCACGTTCCTTGCGGTTGAGTCCCCACGGATTTCCCTGCCGCTCGATACTGGTCATAGCGCGCTGTGCGTCACTGTCCATTTTCCCTTCTGTCAGCACAAGGTAGCGGCGGAGGTCGATGATTTTATCCACATGTTCGTTCATGACCGGGCATTGATCCTCACAGTTTCTGCAAGTCGTGCACGCCCAAATTTCTTCCTCTGTGATGACGTCGCCGATCAAGCTCGGATGGTATTCAAGCGCGGCGGCGGCTTCCTGTGATCCGCTTCCTGATGAGGCCGCCGCCAGCTGATTGCCTTTCGTGTGCCGGAATGCTGCCGCGGGCACCCATGGCGAGCGTGAGGTGACGGCGGCGCCTTTTTCTGTGAGATGATCCCTGAGACGCAAAATCAAGTCCATCGGCGACAGCATTTTTCCGGTGCCTGTTGCCGGACACATATTGGTACAGCGGCCGCACTCAACACACGCGTACAGATCAAGCAGCTGGGACTGCCTGAAATCTTCAATTTTTCCCGCGCCGTAGCTTTCTTTCGTTTCATCGGTAAAATCGATTTTTTCAAGCTTTCCGGCAGATTCCATCCTATTGAAAAAGACATTGGCAGGGCCGGCGATTAAATGGGCATGCTTTGACTGCGGCACATATACCAAAAAGCTCAGCAAAAATAGAAGATGCATCCACCATGCGATATAGAAAATCACCGCCGCCCCTGTTTCTCCGACTCCGCCAAGCAAAAACGCAATACCTGATGCAATCGGCTCGCTCGATGAAAGCCCATGCCCATGCCAGATCAGATTCATCCCATTTCCAAGCAGAACCGTCAGCATTAATCCTCCGATAAAAATAAGAACAAGTCCTGCTTTGAAGCCGCGTTTCAGCCTGACGAGTTTTTCAATATAACGTCTGTAGAATGCCCAGACCACAGCGATTAAAATGAGAAACGTAACGATTTCCTGAAAAAAGGTGAAGGCGGGATAGACAGGGCCAAGCGGCAGATTCCGATCGGGAGCCAGTCCTTTAATAATAAAGTCAATTGCTCCGAACTGAACCAATATAAACCCGTAGAAAAACATGACATGAATGATTCCGCTTTTCTTGTCCTTCAGCAGTTTTTTCTGTCCGAATACATTCACCCATATGGCGCGAAGCCGTTCCCTGATCCGTTTATCAAAATGTTCTTTCTGCCCGAGTCTGATGTAGGCCAGTCTCGTTTTAACCAAGTAGACAAACAAATAAACAGCGTAAGCGGTTACAACCAGAAATAACAATGCATTTGCGATGAGAAAGCCGCTCATTCCAATTCCCCCTTTTTACTGATAAAGACCGCGATCCCCTACCTCCGAATCTGTATAAGATTATCTTTATGATAAATAATGAATGAGTGTTCAGTCAATAATTAAATTCCCGCTGTTAGGGCACACTACCCTTACTACAGAAAGGAGTGCCGGGATGAAGATATTTTTCGTGATTCTTATCATTGGCATTATACTATTGGCTTTCATACTGCTTGATATCTTCATGGGGCGTGCCGTTTACAAAAAAAATGCGTACGAGCCTGTTTTTTCAAAAAAGAAGAGTGATATCGAATTGATCCACTGCGGTGCTGATCTTGTGGAACGGATGATGAAAGATATCAGCCAGGCCGCTTCCTCTGTTCACGTGATGTTTTTTATTATGAAAAACGATGAGGTCAGCCACAATATGTTTACGCTGCTGAAAACAAAAGCCCAAGCCGGTGTTTCAGTTTATTTGCTGCTGGACTGGTCCGGCTGCCAAAAAATCAAAAAACCGGCGCTGGAGACGATGAAAAATGCCGGGGTGCATGTGCATTTTCTGAACAAACCTCGTTTCCCTTTTTTCTTTTTTCATATGCAGAAACGGAATCACCGGAAAATCGCTGTGATAGACGGAAAAATCGGTTATATCGGCGGGTTTAACATCGCTGAGGAATACCTTGGAAAGAAGGCGAAGTTCGGCAATTGGGAGGATTATCATCTGCGTATGAAAGGAGAAGGGGTGCATGATCTTCAAACGCTTTTTGCTTCCGATCTGAAACGAAATACCGGAATCGAACTTGGCACGGATGTTTGCCCGGATCTTCCGCAAGGGAATATCTCTCATAAGATTTATGCGACTGACGGTTATTCTCTTGAAAAAACGTATTTGGCAAATATCGCGCAGGCAAAAAAACGCATTACCATTTGCACACCTTATTATATTCCGACAAAACCGCTTCAGCAGGCCTTGGTCAAAGCCAGAAAAAACGGTGCGGCCGTTACGATCATCGTGCCGATGAAATCAGATCATCCGCTGGTCCGAGAAGCAGCTTATACCTATTATTCGGAGCTCTTGGATGCCGGCTGTCTGATCTACCGTTTTTATCAGGGGTTTTATCATGTGAAAGCCCTGATCATTGACGATCATTTCAGTATCATCGGAACCGCCAATTTTGATCAGCGAAGCTTTTTTTTAAATGAAGAAGTGAATGTTGAAATCGATAATGAGGCATTTACAAAAGAAGTCTATGCCACGATTGAAGAGGATATGAAAAGGTCGGAGCTGCTGACAAAGGACAATTTCAAAAAGCGCACATTCAGGCAGCGTCCGGCGGAATGGCTTGGCAGAGCATTATCTTATTTTTTATAAAGGAGAGTTCCTATGATTTTCAGATTTGGGTTCGTTTCAAACGCGATGAGCCTTTGGGATGCGTCTCCCGCTAAAACACTGACATTCGCGCGTTATTCCAAGCTTGCAAAGGATGAAAGAAAAGAAGCCCTGCTGTCCGTGACAAAAGCCAATTTACAAAATACACTGAGAACCCTTCACTATATCATCGGCCACAGCATTCCTTTGTACCGTTTTTCCAGTTCGATTGTGCCGCTGGCCACGCATCCCGATGTCATGTGGGATTTTGTAACACCGTTTCAAAAAGAGTTTCGGGAGATCGGAGAGCTTGTCAAAACACATCATCTGCGAACAAGCTTCCATCCAAACCAATTCACTCTGTTCACGAGCCCGAAGGAAAACGTCACAAAAAATGCGGTAACCGATATGGCCTATCACTACCGCATGCTTGATGCCATGGGCATTGCTGATCGCTCTGTTATCAACATTCATATCGGCGGCGCTTACGGAAATAAAGACACCGCCACTGCACAATTTCATCAAAATATAAAGCATCTGCCAAAGGAGATCAAACAGCGGATGACGCTTGAGAATGATGATAAAACATATACGACGGAAGAAACGCTTCAGGTTTGCGAACAAGAAGATGTTCCGTTCGTCTTTGACTTTCATCATTTTTACGCCAATCCAGATGATCACGCCGACCTAAATGAAGCACTGCCACGGATGATCAAGACGTGGGAACGGATCGGACTGCAGCCGAAAGTTCACCTGTCCTCTCCAAAATCGGAGCAAGCCATACGCAGCCATGCTGATTATGTTGACGCCAACTTCTTGCTGCCGCTCTTGGAACGCTTCAGGCAATGGGGGACCAATATTGATTTTATGATTGAAGCAAAACAGAAAGACAAAGCGCTTCTCCGCCTGATGGATGAATTAAGCTCCATCCGCGGCGTCAAACGCATCGGAGGCGGCACACTGCAATGGAAATCATAAATGTGCATTATCAGGTTTAAGGTTCGTCCGCCCTGGGAACATACGCTATATAAGACAACAATGATGGAGGAGAAAGAACATGAAAAATATCAAGTCTCTAAAAGTAGCCGCACAGGCATTTACTTTAAGAAATTTGATTCATCTGTATAAAATGTGCCATTCCGGAAGCCACGAGGTTTATATTTATTCAAAGAAAACGATGTGCAAAATCAAAAGCTTAATTGAGCTTGAGACGTTCCGTATGGCTCATGATGAAAAGGAATATCTCATTGTAGTGGAAGGAACAAAAGCGTCCCAGCTGGTTGAAAAGTTTAAAAATATCATCGAGCCTGCTGAAAGAGAAGCGCTCTGACTTACATATAAAAAGGATAGACATGTTGTCTATCCTTCAAATTGTTGACAAAATCCTAAAACAGTTTTCGTTTTAGGATTTTGTCATCTTTTCAGCGTGATTGAAAACCCTTGAAGTCTAGGAAAGGAGAGCATCGGAGCACAGCGAATGTTGAAATTCGTGAGCACCGAAGCGCAGCCTTGACAACGAATGCGAGGGTTTGTCGAAACGCTGAACCGCCTGTCCAAATTGTTTCAGCCCTTTTAATCGCGGTTTTTTTTCATTCGTTAGCTCGTGAAACAGCGGAATGCCGCTCCCTAAAACGACTGGAATCATGGTAATGATGAATTCATCGATAGCGGCTTCTTTCATAAAGGCATTCACCAGCTCTGCCTCGCCGGCTATCCAGATGTTTAAGCCTTTCCTGTTTCAAACGGTCAGTGAAGGCCTTGGCTTCCTCATTGATAAACGTCACGTGTTCATATGTGCTCCGGCCTAAGATGACGGTAGCAACAGTCTGATAAAACGCGCTGTATCCGTTATCGCTTCACCTTCAAATTCATCTAGCCAATCGATGCTTCCATCTTCTCTTGCGATCATCCCATCCAATGATACAGCAATGTACAGCACATTTTTTCGATCCATATTCTTCTCCTATTGCTGAACCATTTCTCCGAATTGCGCCTGATGCAGCCTGCTGTAAAGACCGCCGGCTTCAATCAGGTCATGATGGCGCCCTTGCTCTTCAATTCCGTTCTTTGTGACAACCACAATTCTGTCCGCGTCTTTAATTGTCGCCAGCCTGTGAGCGATGACGAGCGTGGTGCGCCCCTCGGACAATTCTTGCAGCGCCTTTTGGATCGCCGCTTCTGTTTCTGTATCAAGGGCCGAGGTTGCTTCGTCGAGAATCAGGATCGACGGATTTTTCAAGAACATCCGCGCAATTGACAGACGCTGCTTTTGCCCGCCGGAAAGCTTCACGCCCCTTTCGCCGATGATGGTATCCAATCCATCCGGCATGCTATGGACGAGCTCTTCCAGATGCGCCTGCCTCACAGCCTGCCAAATGTCTTCTTCTGATGCGTCTAATCGGCCGTAGGCGATATTTTCTCTAAGCGTGCCAGAGAACAAAAAAACGTCCTGCTGCACGACGCCAATTTGCCCGCGCAGCGAAGACAGCGTCATGTCTTTAATACTGATGCCGTCGATCGTAATGTTGCCCTCCGATGCTTCATAAAAGCGCGGAAGCAGACTGCAAAGCGTTGATTTCCCCGCACCTGACGGACCGACGAACGCAACTGTTTCCCCCGCTTGAATGGATAGGTTTATGTTATCGAAAACACTGTGATGGTCGTCATAGCCAAACGAAACATGTTCATAGCGGATATTGCCCCCCAGAGCGGAAACTTCTCTCGCATCAGGGGAATCCTGAATATCCGGCTCTGTCTCCATCAGTTCCATATAGCTTTTAAAACCGGCGATTCCCCTTGGATACATTTCGATAATAGCGTTAATTTTGTCAATAGGCCTGAACAGCACATTCGTCAGGAGCACAAACGCCACGAATTCCCCGTACGATAAGGAGCCGCGAATGACAAACCATGTTCCGCACAAAAGGACAAACAATGTGACAAACCGAGTCAGCATGTAGCTGATTGAACCGTTTTTCGCCATGATTTTGTATGAGGAAAGCTTTGTGATACGGAAACGCTGATTGTTGACGGCGAAGCGTTCTTTTTCAAACGCTTCATTGCCGAACGCCTGCACGAGCCGGATGCCGCCGATATTATTTTCCACACGCGCGCTGAAGGCTCCGATATCTTTGTTCAGCGCGGTAAACGCTTTGGTCATTTTTTTGTTGAAATAAAGCGCGAGCCATATGACAATCGGCATGATGATAAACGTTAGTAATGCCAGCTGCCAGTTAATAAACAGCATCACCCCGAACGCCCCGAGAATGGTCATGATGGCAATGAATAAATCTTCCGGGCCGTGATGGGCAACTTCGCCGATGTACATTAAATCGTTCGTCAGCTTCGACATGAGCGTTCCCGTCTTGTTGTTGTCGTAAAATTTGAATGAGAGCTTTTGCAGATGGTCAAAAAGCGATTTTCTCATATCGGTCTCGATATTGATCCCGAGCATATGCCCCCAGTATGTCACGATATACTGGAGAGCCGAGCTGAGCGCGTACACCGCAAATAAGCCGATTGAAGTCGCGATGATTAGGCCCCAGTCCCTGCCCGGAAGCAAGGTATCAATAAAATAATTGACGATCAAAGGAAAACTCAGCTCCATTAAGCCTCCCGCGATCGCCGAAAAAAAGTCGAGAAAGAACAACGTTTTATATGGTTTATAGTATGAAAAAAATTGCCGCAGCACCCTATCTTCCTCCAATGCATAAATAACTGATAACTTTTCTCAATTATACTATACACTGTCTGTATTTAAAGATCAGATTTCTTTTTCTTACAGAACGCCTGAAAATAGACGGGCAAAGGATTCTTTTGTCCGGTCGGTCACCCCTCTTTTGTAAAAGGCGACAGGGGTGAGTTTTTCACTGTCCAGCATATCCTCTTCAAAATGGTCTTCAAGGGTGCGTATCGCTTCGGCATCCGTGAAGAACACGTTCACTTCAAAGTTGAGCTGGAAGCTGCGCATGTCCATATTCGCTGTGCCGACCGAGGCGAGATCGCCATCAACAATCATCACCTTTTGATGCATAAAGCCTTTTTGGTAGGAGTACACTTCAATGCCCTCAAGAAGCAGCTCCGGGAAATAGGATCTCGACGCGTATTGCGTCAAAAAGCTGTCGTTCGTCTCCGGCACCATGACCCTTACTTCTACTCCTTTTGTCGCCGCTGCTTTCAGCGCCGTGCGAATGGACTCATTCGGGACAAAATAAGGCGTGGCGATCCAGATTGATTTCTGGGCTGAAGTAATCATTTCATAATAGAGGTCGCTCATGCTTTCCTTCATGTCAGGGCCTGTCGCGACAATTTGATATATACCACCTCCCTCCACGGGAACCGGCGTATTGTACTCCTCTTGATCTATTAACACTTCATCGGAGACGTATTCCCAATCCAGCATAAAGATGGCGTGAAGCGTTTGCACAATTTCTCCTTCCAGCCGGAGGTGAGTGTCTCTCCAAAACCCGATATACGGATCTTTGCTGATATATTCCTTTCCGACATTTAATCCGCCCACAAAACTGATTTTTCCGTCGATGACCACAATTTTCCGGTGATTTCTGAAATTCAATTTCTGGTTGAAAAACCCGTATTTCAGCGGAGAAAACGGAACGATGTCCACTCCCGCTTGTTTCATTTTCATGATATCTCTTCTTGCCAGCTTGATGCTTCCTGCGGCGTCGTATAAAAACCGCACCTCGACACCCTGACGCGCTTTTTCCATCATAATGTCCATCATGCCGCGGCCGAGCATGTCCGACTTGAACATGTAGTATTCAATATGTATATAAGATTCCGCTTTCCGCATCGCTTTGAAAATATCGGGAAAGGTTTCTTCGCCGTTTTTCAGCACTTTGATATCGCTTTTCGTATTGATATTCATATGGGCAGCCCTGATGGAATACGTAAAGAACCTTTCCTGATTGTCTTTAAGACCTGTCACTTCAGGCGTTTCCTCCCTGTCAAACAGCTTCCTGAGCTTTTCCCGGTTGTACATTCGTTTTGTTTTAAAAAGCTTTCCCTTCACATAAAGCTGTCCGGAAAACAGATAAAACATGTAGCCGATGATTGGAAAAAAGACGAGAATGTGGATCCATAACAGCGTGTGCTGCGAGGTGCGGTTTTCAAGAATTAACGAATAGATGCTAAACAAAATAATACTTACATAGCAAAGCAATCCTCCGTAAAACTCAAGCCTGGAAACCGGAAAAAACCATATGACATATGCCCCGATGAGCATGATATATAAAAAGAAAAATTCCAGTCTCCTTTTCAGCATCCTCACTCTCTCCAATCTGATTCGATTACCTCCGTATTACCTCTTTTTTCTAGTCTGTAAACCTTTAGCCCCTCCGCAAGAAGCGGAAGGCTTATGATGAGGCTTCCTGAGATTGGCCGGGTGTGATGTTCCGGAGTAATCCGGGCTTGAGTGAATAGCTGCTTTTGATTTTATTTTTGAAGAAGCCGACGATCAAACCCGTCGCCGCAATCGACACTATAGAGAAGAGGCCTTCCAGCAATCCAACGGAGAAAATGCCGGCCAGCACTACGCCGAAATCGAAGAGAAAATTAACTGTACCCGGATTCCATCCGTAGCGCTTTTGCAGAAATAAAGCGAGGATATTGGCACCCCCGAGCGATGCCTGATGATAAAACATGAGCGACAAGCCAAACCCGATCAGCGTCCCGCCGCAAATCGCCCCGGCAAGCGGTGAAAATGAGACAGACGGCAGCCAATGATCCGCGCTTGTAAACAGAGTCAGCGCTGTGACTGCAAATACAGTGGATAAGGTGAATTTGATGCCCATTCTGATGAGAGAAAATACATAAAACGGAATATTGACCAGAAAGAAGATCATGGCAAACGAGGAATGAAACAAGTATGACAGACTTAGTGACAATCCGGCTGTGCCGCCGGTTAATACGTGAGAATGTCTGAGTGTCAGGACTCCGGCGCTTGTCATAAGACAAGCAGTTAAAATGAGTAAAATTCGTTTCATTCTTCACTCTCCTTTTTAGATGATGTCATTTTCACCTACAAACATAACAGGATACCCGGCCGCCCAGCCATTACCTTGGCAGAAAATATCTTATGTTTTTATGTTTTCAAAAAATCCCCCTCTTGCAAGGGGGATTTTCACGAGCGTTTCCGATACACGACATAGCTTCGTGTCAGATATTTGAGCGGGAGACTGAACACGTGAACCAGTCTCGTAAACGGCCACAGGATAAAAACGACGTATCCGATTATGATATGAAGCTTAAACCATAGCGGGACATTCTCCATCAAAGAGGCGTCAGCCCTGAACAAAAAGATCTCCCTGAACCACGGTCCGACTGTTGTCCGGTAGTCAAATCCTTTCGAATCAATGTTGAGAAATGTGGCGGCAAGACCCGACAGCATCATAAACAGCAGCAGAATAAGCGTAAGGATATCCGATGGCGAGCTCGTTTTGCGGATTCTTTTGTCAAACAGCCTTCTGTACGTCAGGATGAAAAGTCCGGTACATGCCGCGATTCCGGCAGGCAGGCCCGCGCCAATCGCCATTTTGTGATACACATGCTCTGAAATGCCAATGGAAGCGTACACGGCTTCCGGGATCAGAATGCCCATGACATGCCCGCCGATAACGCACAGCATGCCCCAGTGAAAAAGGGTGCTGCCTGCCGCAAGTTTTTTCTTTTCTAACAGCTCGCTTGATTTCGCCGTCCAGCCAAATTGGTCATGCTGATAGCGGTAAATATGACCGCCGATGAAGATCGTCATGACAATGTATGGCATCACGCCCCACAGGATCTGCCCGCTCATGGCTGAACAGCCCCTTCAACGCCTTCACGTACGCCGATGTTTTCCAGCGCGGCCAGCAGCACGTGCAGCAGCTCCGCATAGATACTGTCATTTTTTTCGAGGCGGGATGCCAGCTCCCTCACATTGGACAAATATTTTTCAAACACGCTATTCGCAGCTTCAATCTCCGCAACCGCGGCAAATTCCAGCATAAGCGGGAGATAATCAGGCAGCTCTTTGTCTGTCGGCAGGAAACCGGATTGCTGGTAGGTGTTTTTTAAATGCAGCAATTCAATACCGCGTTCCCTTTGCTCGCCTGAGTTAAAGTAGGTGACGTACATATTCGTTTTTTTCCCGAAGTCGAACGTATAGACATAGTGTTCAATTAGCGCTTCATGAGAAAAGCTGGCTGACGCCTCGAAAAAGTGCAGCAGCATCTCCCGGATTTTCCGGTTGCCGATTTCATGGGTAAGAGCCTTCCAATCGGGAAGCTCGGCTCTCCACTCTTCGTCTGGATAAGACAGAAGACAGGAAAGAGCGGAGAACGTGATTTGCCGGTCTGTGGTGTTCATCTTGTTACACCTCATTTATCAAAAATTAAAAACAAGAGCCGGGGCCGCCTGAAAATGATAAGCCGCAGCTCCCTTGTTCAGCGTATAAATCAGACACTTCTTCTCGGTGGCTGCTTGGAATCACAAAGCGATCATCATATTTTGCGATCGCAAGCAGCCGATACATGTCTTCAATTTGCTGTTCTGTTAAGCCGACGCTGGAGATCAGTGCCGGGTCGATGGATTTATTCGTCTGGACCGCTCTCATATACTGGCGCATGACAGACATTTTCTTTAACGTTGACCGAATATGATCCGTATCACCAGCCGTTAAAAGCTGCGCCAAATAGTCAATCGGAATTCTCATTTGGTCGATAGCCGGAAAAATATCTTCCGCAGATTGCTGGCTGCCTTTTCCTTCAAAGAGATTCATAATCGGGCTCAGCGGCGGAATGTACCAAACCATCGGCAATGTGCGGTACTCAGGGTGAAGCGGCAGCGCAATCTTCCAGTCGATAATCATTTTATAGATCGGCGATTGCTGAGCAGCCTCTATCCATTCAGCCGGGATGCCTTGTTCTTTTGCCAGCTTGGCAACCTCAGGATCATGCGGATCAAGAAAAACGTCCAATTGGGAATGGTAGAGATCCTTTTCATTTTCAACAGATGCCGCTTCCTCCACTTTGTCCGCGTCATATAGCATGACGCCGAGGTAGCGGATTCTGCCTACACACGTCTCGGAGCAGATGGTCGGCAGTCCAGCCTCCAGACGCGGAAAGCAGAGGGTGCATTTTTCCGCTTTGTTCGTTTGCCAGTTAAAATAGACTTTTTTATAAGGGCAGGATGAGACGCAATATCTCCATGAACGGCATGCGTTTTGATCCACTAGCACAATGCCGTCTTCCTCGCGTTTGTACATGGCCCCCGATGGACAAGAGGACACGCACGCCGGATTGATGCAGTGCTCACAGATACGCGGCAGATACATCATAAAGACCTCATCGAATTCTGTTTTGATCGATTCCTCCATCTTTTGCACGTTTGGATCTTCAAGCCCCGTAATGTGGCCGCCTGCGAGGTCATCCTCCCAGTTCGGGCCCCATTCGATATTCATGAAATCCCCCGTCAGCGACGATTTCGGGCGCGCCACCGGCTGGTGTTTTTTCTGCGGGCTGTTTGTTAATGTTTCATAATCATAGTTCCAAGGTTCATAGTAATCATCAATCGACGGCTGGTTTGGATTATAGAAAAGGCCTGCAAGCCGATTCGTTTTCGGGCCGGATTTCAGCTCGAGCTTTTCTTTTTTCAATGTCCAGCCGCCTTTATATTTGTCCTGGTCCTCCCATTGCTTCGGGTAGCCGATGCCCGGCTTTGTTTCTACATTATTGAAGTACATATATTCCGCACCGGCACGGTTTGTCCACGTGTTTTTGCAGGTGACGCTGCACGTGTGGCAGCCGATGCATTTATCCAAGTTCATGACCATACCGATTTGCGCTTTAATCTTCAAGCCAATCGACCTCCTTCAGCTTGCGGATGACGACGTTCAGGTCGCGCTGATTCCCCGTTGGGCCGTAGTAGTTAAAGCCGTAGCTGAGCTGGGCATAGCCCCCGATCATCTGTGTCGGTTTAACATGAATCCTTGTCGGGCTGTTGTGGGTGCCTCCGCGGTTATTCGTCAGTTTTGTGCCGGGTACGTTGATGTGGCGGTCTTGGGCATGGTGCATAAACGCCATTCCTTTAGGAATCCGGTGAGACAGAACCGCTCTCGCGACGACAACGCCATTTCGGTTGAAGCATTCAATCCAATCGTTGTCCTTGATATCCGTGTCCTCAGCATCATCTTTATTCATCCACACGGTCGGCCCGCCGCGGAACAGCGTCAGCATCGGTAAAGAATCAAAATACATGCTGTGGACGGACCATTTATTATGCGGTGTCAAATAATTAAGGACGATTTCTTTGCCCTCTTGATCTGGCCGCTTGCTTAAAAACGGACGATGTTGGAGGATCGGTTTAAATGTTGCCATCGTTTCACCGAATTCCATCATCAGTTCATGATCGACATAATAAGATTGTCTGCCGGTCAGTGTTCGCCACGGGATTAATTTTTCTACATTTGTCGTAAACGGCGAATACCTGCGTCCCCCTTTTTCCGAGCCGGTAAATGCCGGAGACGTGATGACCGTTTTTGGCTGGGCTGTAATTTGTTCGAACGTAAAGCATTCTTCCTCTCGTTCTTCCGCCAGGTCTTTCAGTTTCAGGTTTGTGATGTTTTCAAGTGATTCCCAGGCTTTCACAGCGACTTTTCCATTTGAAGTGGATGATAAGGTTAAAACTGCCTCTGCCGCCTGCTTCGCTTCACTTATATTCGGACATCCCTTGGCAACGCTGTCCGTTGTGATTTCTCCCAGTCTCTTTTTGAGTGATTCATATTCATCGGCTATCGACCAGCTCATCCCTTTTGTTCCGCTCGGTTTTAGGGCGGCTTGAGGACCCAGCGCTGTCATTTTGGCGAAAATTTGTTTATAGTCCCGCTCAACAACATGGATGTTCGGCATCGTTTTTCCCGGAATGGCTTCACATTCGCCCTTGCTCCAGTCATTGATTTTGCCGAACGGCTGAGCCAATTCCTGCACGGTGTCATGAAGGAGCGGCGTCGCGACCACTTCTTTCACAGGTTTCATCTCGACTTCTTCTGCCAGATCAGAAACGGCTTTTGACAGTGCTTTGAAAATATCCCAGTCTGACTTCGATTCCCACGGAGTCGAGATGGCCGGAGCGAAAGGATGAATGAACGGGTGCATATCTGTGCTGCTGAGATCGTGTTTTTCATACCATGTCGCCGCCGGCAGTACGATATCAGAATAAAGTGCCGTACCAGCCATTCGAAAATCAAGATTGATTAACAAGTCGAGTTTACCTTCCGGTGCCTGCTCCCGCCATTTGATTTCTTCAGGGCGGATGCTGTCGCTGTCGTCATTCATTAATCCATTTGTCGTCCCCAGCAGATGCTTGAGAAAATATTCATGCCCTTTTCCTGAACTCGAAATCAGATTTGCCCGCCATACGAAGAGATTCCTCGGGAAATTGGCTTCATTGTCTGGATCTTCAATCGCGAATTTCAGCTTTTTCTCTTGAAGCTGTGAAGCCACGTACGCCCCAACGTCTTCAGGTTTTGCTGCCCCCGCTTGTTCAGCTTCTTTGTATAGGTCAATTCCGTTTTGATTGAATGTCGGATAAGACGGCAGCCACCCTAATCGCGCTGCCAGCACATTGTAATCGGCGTGATGCTTGTAGCGGGATGACGCAGCGATCGGCGAAGCCAAGTCACTGATCGGCTGGTCCTCGTATCGCCACTGGTCTGTTGCAAAGTAGAAAAATGATGTGCCGTTTTGCAGCTTGGGCACGCCCTCCCAGTCCTTTGCATTTGCAATCGTCTGCCACCCTTCAGCAGGGCGGAGCTTTTCCTGCCCCACATAGTGAGCCCAGCCTCCGCCGTTTACACCTTGGGCGCCTACCAGTAAAACAAGATTTAACACCGCCCGGTAAATCGTGTCGGAGTTGAACCAGTGGTTAATCCCCGCTCCTACGATAATCATGGACCGGCCGTCTGTATCGATCGCATTTAGGGCAAACTCTCTGGCAATCTTCATGACGGCTTCTTTTTTGATTCCTGTCATCTTTTCCTGCCAGGCAGGCGTGAACGGCTCAGGATCATCATAGGAGACAGCTGACTGTTCGCCGATGCCCCGGTTCACGCCATAGTTGGCCAGTATCAAGTCAAACACAGTCGTGACACAAACCTCTTCGCCGTTCAGGTTCAGTTTTTTTATAGGAAGATCCCGCTCAAGCACTTTGTTTCCGTCATCTGAAAAATACGGGATGCGCACCGTGCCGATTTCGTCCTCTATTCCGAGTACAGAGAGACGGGGTTCTATCGGTTCTCCGGTTTCTTCATCGATCATGTGCAGGTTCCATTTCTGCTGCCCGTCCCAGCGGGAGCCCATTGTTCCTTGTGGTATGGCAAATGCGCTTATCTGTTCATTCCAGACAGCAGGCTTCCACTGATCATGATTTGTCTGCCGCCCAATGTCCTTCGCGTGCAGAAACCGCCCCGCTGTGTATACGCCGTTTTCTTTCGACAGGGTGACAAAGAACGGAAAATCAGTGTATTGCTTTGCGTACTCAGTGAAACGTTCCGTCTCTTGATTCACGTAAAATTCCTGCAAAATGACGTGACCCATGGACATCGCAAGCGCCCCGTCAGTCCCTTGACGGATACTCAGCCAGTCATCCGCGAACTTTGAGGATTCCGCAAAATCCGGACTAATTGAGATGACCTTAGCGCCTTTATAGCGGGCCTCCGCCAAAAAATGCGCGTCAGGTGTTCTCGTTAACGGAACGTTGGAGCCCCATGTGATGATATAGCCTGAATTGTACCAATCACTGCTTTCCGGAACGTCTGTCTGGTCACCCCAAATTTGCGGGGATGCCGGAGGAAGATCCGCATACCAATCATAAAAACTGAGCATAGGGCCGCCGATTAAAGACATAAACCGGGAGCCTGAGGCGTGGCTGAGCATGGACATGGCCGGAATCGGAGAAAAGCCGACATTCCGGTCTGGACCGTATTTCATGACTGTATAGAGCAGAGAGGCTGAAATCAGCTTCAGCACCTCCGGCCATTCAGCTCGCACAAAACCGCCTTTCCCCCTTGCATGTTTATAGGACTTCGCTTTTTCAGGGTTTTCAACGATTGATTTCCAGGCTTCCAATGGATTTTGATGAGCCTGCAGAGCTTCCCGCCATAAATTGATCAGAACACCGCGCACGTATGGATATTTCACACGGAGCGGGCTGTAGATATACCAAGAAAAACTGGCCCCCCGCGGACAGCCTCTCGGTTCAAAATCAGGCATATCAGGGCCTGTTGATGGATAATTCAAGTTTTGTCCTTCCCACGTGACAATTCCGTTTTTGACATATATATTCCAGCTGCATGACCCCGTGCAGTTGACACCGTGGGTGGAACGCACGACTTTGTCGTACTGCCATCTGTTTCTGTATACATTCTCCCAATCGCGATCTTCGCGGGTGGTTTGGCTATGTTTATTTGAATGGTGTTTGATAGGAGAGAAATAGTTTAATCTCCTAAACAACGGACTCATTTTCTTTTTCTTCATGAGCGTTCACTCCTTCCGAGTCAGGTGATGCTAAGTTCACTATAAACAGAGACAGCGTGTTTTCTTGTGAACTATGTCACACACTCTGCTTTTTTCACAAAATGTTCACACTGAGAAGAAGGAACAGACTTTCACAGGAAGTGATGAGGGCGGCGTTCAGGCAGGACGCCTGAGTCATTAGCCGCTTTTCATTCAAAGATCAAAAAACCGGTTCTATTTAAGAACCGGGCTCGGCGTTTTTATCTTGTGATGTATGCAGATAACGCAAAAATAGTTGATAGGAACAAAAGACATTTTGCTGAAGTACCGCCAAAAAATTCATTTGCAGCTGTGGGTTGTAAGTCATCATTTTTTTAAATATATAAAAAGGGATTTTGAGAATAAGAATGTCCGAAGAGGCATTGACTGAGATAAAAGGCGATAAATACAGCCCGCCTTTTTCATCAATCGGAAACACATCGCCTTTTTCCCACAGCGCAACGGTTTTCGATCCTTCAGGGAGCCTGCTGTCCATAAAACGGACACTGCCTTTTAATACAATATAAACGGATTGAGAATGAAGAAAGGATGAAGCCTGATCAGATGAGCCGCCGATAAACGTCCCGTTTTTCAGCAAAGTTTCGACAATGGATAGAGGCACTTCATTAAACATAGGGAGTTGTTTCAGAAACAATAAATAGTCACACTGATTCATAGGAAAGCCTCCTGTGCTAAGGATAGCTTTAGTGTAACTCGATTGAGCCTGTACAGCAGTGATGTATTTCACAGCCTGTATGATGTATGTCACTTATCGGGAGAGTGACTGCACTTATAATGAAATAAAAAAGGAGGATTTCGATGAAGGCGCTGATTCCGAAGCAGCACGGCGCATGGGCGATGCTGCTGATTCCATTTTTGCTTGGGATGGTCAAGGGAGGTCCCGTTTTCTGGCATCTTCCGCTTTTCCTAGGCTTGCTTTTCCTTTACTTGATGGTCTACCCCATCACACTCGCCATGAAGAAGAAACAGATTAAATCCTATCAAAAGTGGATATGTTATTACGGTGTTCTGGCCTGCTGCTTTTTGATGATCCCTGTCTTTTATAAGCCTGCGCTCATCTGGGTTGACGTTTCTTTATTTCCGCTTTTTCTCATTCATACGTATTATGCCCGCCGAAAAAACGAACGAGCACTAGTGAATGATATTGCGGGTGTCTTGTTCTTTTGTTCAGGCGGGCTTGCGAGCTGCTGGCTGGGGGCGGGAACCCTTGACGGCTGGGCTTGGTTTATTTTCTTGCAATCTGCTTTATTTTTTATCGGGAGTTCTTTTTATGTAAAGTCGGTGATCCGGGAGAGAAAGAACAGGTTTTTTGCATACTGTTCATGGGGATATCATCTGCTGCTCCCCTTTTTATCCGCTCTTCTCGGAGCAGGATGGGCATTTCTTGCTTTTATCCCAAGCAGTTTGCGGGCATGGTTTTTTCACGGAAGGGATTGGCCCGCGAAAACGATCGGCATTCTGGAAATCGTGAATGCCTGCTTCTTTTTTGCCGTCATGTGTTTGTTTATCACTAGATAAAAACCAAGGACCGCCGGCGGCCCTTGGCTTTTTTAGTCAATATTGCAAATCTCCAGCGGACAATTTTCACACTCGATCTCACATCGTAAATAGTCCCGCTTGTGCAAAATAATTTTTCCGGATTCGTCTATCGAAATCACCCCTTGTTTGCGGAGGTCTCCGAGCATACGGTTGACGCTTTCCCTTGCCGCCGCGCAAAACTTTGCCAAATCTTGATTTGTCAGCGCGATGTTAATCAGAATGCCGTCGCTTCGTTCCACCCCGTAGCTGTTCGATAAACGGATAAGAGTGGAGTAGAGCGCCCCCTTTTTGCCTTGAAGAAGCAGATCCCTGATTTTAGACTGGATTTTCCGGAGGTGGGTGCTCATCCATTTCATAAATTCAAATGTCAAAGCACCGTTTTGGATGAGTTCCTTTTCCAGCTTGTTTTTATTAATGACGAGCACCTCGCCATCCTCTAGCACCTTTGCACTGAGCATATATCTCGGTTCTTCAGTGAAAAGTGTTAATTCCCCGACAATATCATTTTTTTGGCAGATTCTAAGGGTCAGATCTTTTCCGTCAGATGTCAGTTTGCCGATTTCAATGAGTCCTGATTGAATAAGATATAGCTCTTCTGCATCCATTCCTTCCCGAAACAAATACGTGTGTTTTTCCATTTTTCTTTTCGTACTGATCGATTCCAGCAATTCATGCAGATCGCTGGAAATAAGATCACTATCAGATGGTCGGACAGAGAGAAAATTCATGAGCTCACCTCGAAGAAAGTCACGTTGCGTATGTTTATTGTAACGTGAATTGTTTTGCACCCATCGAGAAAAAACTAACAATCTTGTGAATGACCAGTGTTAGCTGACGCTCTGACTGTTTCTCTCCGTGTGCATTTTCATTCTTTCCTGCCAATACATCCAAATGACAAGGACAAAGCTGGCTAACGCCACTTCCGAAAGCGCCATAAAGCCGATCGCGTATTGGCCTGTTGCCTGAAATACACTCGCCAATATCAGCGGAGGGAAAAAACCGCCTAATCCCCCCATGGCAGACACAATACCATTGGCAATCCCCGCTTGCTTTGAAAAATAGAAAGGCACCAGTTTAAAAACGGTTCCGTTTCCTATACCTGAGCAGACCGCCACCGTTATTGACCCAAACGTATAAAGGCCGATCGTCGGCGAGAACGATAAAATAATGCCTGATAATGTAAGTCCCGCAAAAACGAACATCAGGATGCGGAGCGGGCTCAATTTGTCAGCCAAGAATCCGCCCGCAGGCCTGAGCAGCGTGGAGACGGCAATAAAGCCGGCCGTCCGCAAACCGGCGTCCGCTGGATTAAGACCAAAGTGCGCTACCAGAAAGTTCGGGAGATAGATGGTGAAGGCGACAAAGGCGCCAAACGTAATAAAATAAAACAGGCTTAGAAACCAGAGGACGTGATTTCGGTAAACGGTTTTGATTTGAGCTTTTACGGAAACATTTACTTTCTTCTCATGCCGGTCGCCAAACAAAACGTGCAGCAATGCGAAAACAGCCAGCAGAACCATATACATCTGCACGGTTGCTTTCCATCCCGCAGTCTGGGCGATAACCGGCGCCGCAAATGTGGTAATCGCGGTTCCGATGTTTCCGGCCCCGTAAATTCCATTGACGAAACCGTGCTTTTCTTTCGGATAATACTTCGGAAGGGACGTCACCCCAATGGAGAATACTGCCCCCCCGATCCCTAAGAAAAAACCGCCTGCGATTAAATCAAACAAAGAATCCGCGATACTGATCCAAAACACCGGAAACAAAAGCAGGATGAAGCTGATCATAAACATCAGCCGCGCACCAAACCTATTCGTTAAATACCCTAAAGGAATGCGGAGAAGCGACCCGAGGATCACGGGAATCGCCGTCACTATAGAAATCTCGCCTTTGCTTAAATGAATATCTAATGTGATTTGGCTAATGAGTGATGAAATCAGCACCCAAACCATAAACCCTGCCACCAAGCTTAATGACTGTAACGATAATTGAATATGTTGACGGTTGAACATTCGGCTTGCTCCTTTCAATGATTCAATAATCAGTCCTATCATACAAAAACTCGGCAAACAGGTTTGTGAATTACATCACACGTTTCACATATAAAAAAAAGACAAAGCCCGAAGACTTTGTCTTTTCATCATGATTACATTTTTTCCGGAGCCGATACGCCGATCAGCTGAAGCGCATTGTTCAGCGTAATTTGCGTGGCCTTCATTAAAGCCAGGCGCGCGCGGCTCTTCTCTACATATTCAGGATCGATGACTTTCTCTGCGTTGTAGAAGCTGTGCAGAGCAGAAGCCAGATCATAAATATAGTTTGTGACACGGTGCGGAATTCGTTTTTCCGCCGCTTCCGCCACTGCCTCTGGGAAGCCGCCGATCGTTTTCAGCAGGTCATATTCTTTTTCTGATTGAATATGGCTGAAATCAAGATCTGCCGCCGGCTTTAGTCCCTGCTCTTCCCCTTGGCGAAGCATGCTGCAAATACGGGCATGTGCGTATTGTGCGTAATACACAGGGTTTTCGTTAGATGTTGATACAGCAAGATCTAAGTCAAAATCCATATGCGTATCCGCACTGCGCATTGCAAAGAAGTAACGCACGGCATCCAAGCCGACTTCTTCAATGAGATCGCGCATCGTTACCGCTTTACCCGTCCGTTTGCTCATTTTCATTTTCTCGCCGTTTTTGTAAAGGTGAACGAGCTGAATGATTTCTACTTCAAGCGTTCCTTTTTCATAGCCCAGCGCTTCGATTGCCGCTTTCATGCGCGGGATATAGCCGTGGTGATCGGCTCCCCAAACGTTGATCAGCTTATCAAAGCCGCGATCAAGCTTGTCCTTATGGTATGCGATATCAGGCAGAAGATACGTGTACGTGCCGTCCTTCTTGATCAATACGCGGTCTTTATCATCGCCAAACGTCGTAGAGCGGAACCAAGTCGCGCCGTCTTCTTCATAAACATGGCCTTTTTTGCGGATCGCTTCAAGCGCCTTGTCGATTTTTCCGTTTTGGTACAGTGACGTTTCGGAATACCACACATCAAACGGCACACGGAAGTTTTCCAAGTCCTTGCGAAGCTTTTCCAGCTCGTATTTCAGACCGTATTCACGGAAAAACGCGAGGCGTTCGCTTTCGTCTTCATTAACGAAACGGTCGCCGTATTCCTCAGCGAGACGCTTTCCGATCGCAATGATATCCTCGCCGCGGTAGCCGTCCTCCGGCATCGGTTTTTCCAAGCCGAGCGCTTCAAAGTAACGGACTTCAACAGAAAGCGCAAGGTTGTTAATTTGGTTTCCCGCATCGTTAATGTAGTATTCGCGGCTCACATCGTAACCCGCTTTTGAAAGCACATTGCACAAAGAATCGCCGACAGCCGCACCGCGCGCATGGCCAAGGTGAAGGTCTCCCGTCGGATTCGCTGATACGAATTCGACCTGAACTCGCTCACCGTTTCCGATATTCGTTTCCCCGTACGCTTCCCCTGCTTTTAACACAGACGGAATCAACTTCGTTAAATAGTGATTGTTCATATAGAAATTGATAAAACCCGGACCGGCGATATCCAGTTTTTCAATCGAAGCCTTTCCTTTATCAAAATGAGCGACAATCTCTTCAGCGATTTGGCGCGGCGCTTTTTTTGCGACTCTCGCCAGCTGCATCGCCATATTTGTTGAATAATCGCCGTGTGTTTTATCTTTCGGTGTTTCTAAAACGACATTCGGAATCTGGCTTTCTTCAGCCAGCCCCGCTTTCAGAACGGCCGCTTTGATTTCTTCTTTCAGCACGTCCTTCATTTGTTCCGCAATGTTCATGCGTGAGTTCCTCCCTCATACGTGATCGTCATATGATGTAAATGCTGCTGCTCGTCTCCGACATGCATGTCATATGCGATGCTGATACGGCCTTTTTCTTCACCGAGATCAGATTGAATTGATTTTGTGCTTGTTTTCAGCTCAAGCTCACCAAATGACATTTTATATTTGACAATTGTGGAAGCTCCCGTTACGAAACGCTGATTCATTTTGACCGCGCCTGACCTCATGACCAGCACTTCGCCTTCGCTTACTTTCACAATCGTTTTTACTTTGCCTAAGTCGTGTTCTTCATAATAAGATAGATACACTTTATTTTGTTTAACATAGTAAAATCCGGTGGTGCGGAATTCGATGACTTCCTGGTTTCCGTCATCCCCGATCACAGACTTCACATGGAGTGTTATCGGTGTCTCTTGCTTCATTTTGACACGTCCTTTTCATCATTCCACTTTGACTTGAATAGTATAATCATTCGGTTTGTAAACTTCAACTGCTTCTATCTTACCATCATTGCTCATCAGATTTGAAGATAAACCTCATAAAAGCATTTCCTTAATAGAAGAGAAAATCATATTATTAGTTACCTTTAGGAAATGTTACACTTTTCCGAAATCTACCGTTTCTATTTCACATTTTCTTCAATATATATGTATTGAATTGGTAATTTATTAGTTTTATGATAAAAGTACAACATAGATCTGCTAGAAAAACAAAAAGGGAGGATCCAATGATGAAAAAAGCAGTCATTGTAGAAAACAAAGGTTGTGCGACATGCTCGATCGGAGCCGTTTGTCTAGTGGACGGTCCTATCCCTGATTTTGAAATTGCCGGTGCTACAGGTCTATTCGGTCTATGGGGATAAGGTTCTCTAAAAGGGCATAGTCTTTCTGCTATGCCCTTTTTAAGTAAATTACAATTTTTAACTAAAATCTACCTCTTAGTTATACATACACAATCGTTTTTCATTTGAATCATATGTATAGGGGATGGTATTTTGTTTACAGAGCAAATGTTTCCATTTATTAATGAAAGTGTAAGAGTTCACCAGCTTCCTGAGGGCGGCGTGCTAGAAATCGACTATTTGCGGGATAATGTCTCCATTTCTGACTTTGAATATTTGGATCTTAACAAAACAGCTTACGAGCTTTGCATGCGAATGGAGGGGCAAAAAACAGCTGCTCAGATTTTGGCGGATCAATGCGCAGTGTACGATGAATCACCGGAAGACCATAAGGACTGGTATTACGACATGCTCAACATGCTCCTCAACAAGCAGGTCATCCAGCTTGGAAATCGGCCCAGCAGCCAAACCATCACCACGAGCGGAAGCAACGAATTTCCGATGCCGCTGCACGCCACCTTTGAGCTGACGCACCGCTGTAATTTGAAATGCGCCCACTGTTATTTGGAAAGCTCGCCGGAAGCGCTCGGCACCGTGTCGATTGAGCAATTCAAGAAAACGGCTGATATGCTGTTTGACAACGGTGTATTGACATGCGAAATCACGGGCGGAGAAATTTTTGTCCATCCGAACGCCAATGAGATCCTTGACTATGTGTGCAAAAGGTTCAAAAAGGTCGCTGTCTTAACGAACGGAACACTCATGCGAAAAGAAAGCCTCGAGCTTTTGAAAGCGTATAAGCAAAAAATCATTGTCGGCATTTCTCTCGATAGTGTGAACTCCGAGGTCCATGACTCCTTTAGAGGGAGAAAAGGCTCTTTTGCCCAAACTTGTAAAACGATAAAATTGTTGAGTGACCACGGTATATTTGTCAGAGTCGCCATGTCCGTTTTCGAAAAAAACATGTGGGAAATCCACGATATGGCCCAAAAGGTTCGGGATCTTGGGGCGAAGGCGTTTTCTTACAATTGGGTTGATGATTTCGGAAGAGGCAGAGATATTGTCCACCCCACAAAAGATGCCGAGCAGCACCGCAAATTTATGGAATACGAGCAACATGTCATTGATGAGTTTAAAGAACTGATTCCGATTATTCCTTATGAGAGAAAACGAGCGGCAAATTGCGGCGCTGGCTGGAAGTCCATTGTGATCAGCCCGTTCGGAGAAGTACGTCCATGCGCGCTCTTTCCGAAGGAATTTTCATTGGGAAATATTTTTCATGATTCATATGAAAGCATCTTTAACTCCCCTCTCGTCCATAAACTGTGGCAAGCGCAGGCGCCGCGGTTCAGCGAGCATTGCATGAAAGACAAATGCCCGTTTAGCGGCTATTGCGGAGGCTGTTACTTAAAAGGGCTGAACGCTAACAAATATCACCGGAAAAACATTTGCTCTTGGGCGAAAAATGAACAATTAGAAGACGTGGTCCAGCTTATTTAGGAGGGAAACGATTTGTCACCAGCACAAAGAAGAATTTTACTGTATATCCTTTCATTTATCTTTGTCATCGGCGCAGTCGTCTATTTTGTCAAAAGCGATTATCTATTTACGGTGATCTTCATTGCGATTGCCATTCTTTTCGGGATGCGCGCGCGGAAGACTGATTCGCGATGAGCATTTTGGATATACACGATGTATCCGTTTGGTATGAACGGGACAACGTCATCTTAGAACACGTGGATTTACACTTAGAAAAAGGCGCCGTTTACGGATTGCTTGGGGTAAACGGCGCCGGCAAAACAACACTGATCAATACACTTACAGGAGTGAACCGCAATTACAGCGGGGGCTTTACGCTGTGCGGCATTGAAGCGGAGGCCGGTATGCCGCAGAAAACATCAGATCAACTGAAGATTCACCGTTACTTCGCCGCCGATTATCCGTTGCTGTTTACAGAAATTACGGCGAAGGACTATGTGTCTTTCGTCCATTCGCTTTATCAAAAGGATTTTTCAGAGCAGCAGTTCACCAATTTGGCTGAAGCCTTTCATTTTTCAAAATACATCAACAGGAGAATTTCGGAGCTGTCCTTGGGAAACAGGCAAAAGGTTGTGTTGATGACAGGCTTATTGCTGCGGGCTCCCCTGTTTATTTTGGATGAGCCGCTCGTCGGTTTGGATGTGGAATCGATAGAGGTCTTTTATCAGAAAATGCGCGAGTACTGTGAGGCAGGCGGAACCATTTTGTTTTCTTCCCATCTGCTCGATGTTGTGCAGAGATTTTGTGATTATGCGGCCATTCTGCACAACAAACAGATCCAAAAGGTCATTCCGATTGGAGAGGAGACCGATCTGCGGCGGGAATTTTTCGAGGTGATCGGACATGAATAACTTATTCCCCATCATGTCTTTGCTGTTCAAACAGCTGTATAGCCGGCAAGGGAAAAAGGACGCCATCCGCATTGCCGCAGGGCTTGTGATTCTCGCTGTGTTTGAAATCGGGCTGATCCGCCAGGCCGGTATTGACGAATCGGTATTGGGAAAAACATATATCATACTCGCGCTTCTCTTGATGAACGGATATATGGTGTTTCTTTCCGTGGCATCTCAATGGAAGGAATCTTATATGAAGCTGAGCTGCCTGCTGCCGATTTCTTCACGAAGCTTTTGGCTCGCCCAGAGTGTCGTTCTGTTTGTGGACACCTGTTTGAGAAGAACGTTATTCTTTTTTATTTTACCGCTGTTCTTATTTGGAAACGGAACGCTGTCAGGGGCGCAAACATTGTTTTGGCTCGGCAGATTTTCGTTTTTTACCGTTTATTCGATTCTATTCGGTGTTGTGCTGAGCAACCATTTCGTCAAAAAGAAGAACTGGATGTTTCTCCTGCATGCGGCGGTATTCGCCTGTGTATGCCTCAGCGCCGCTTTTATGCCGGCCGTCACGATCCCGCTATGCGCGGTTCACATGCTATGGGCGGTGATTATTGATTTTCCTGTCTTTCTGCAGGCGCCTCCGCAGCAGAGCAAGATGCATTCTTTTATGCGGAGATCTGAATTTTCGTTTTACAAGAGAGAATGGAACCGATTTATGTCTACTAAAGCAATGCTGTTAAATTACGTGGTGATGGCGGCGTTCAGCGGCTTCTTTTCGTTCCAGATGTTGAACACCGGCATCTTCAATCAGCAGGTGATTTATATTGTGATTTCCGCCCTTCTGCTGATCTGCTCGCCGATCGCCCTTTTGTACTCTATTGAAAAAAACGATCGGATGCTGCTGATCACGCTTCCGATAAAACGGAGAACGATGTTTTGGGCAAAATATCGCTTTTACTCAGGCCTATTGGCAGGCGGATTTCTCCTTGTCGCTATGATTGTGGGCTTCATCAGCGGCCGCCCGATTTCAGCCCTCACTTTTATGCAGTGTATTGAATTGCTGCTGGCGGGAGCGTTGATCCGGTTAACCGCTGATGAAAAAAGGCCGTTCTTCGGCTGGCAAACGGAGCAGCAGCTCTGGAGCGGATTCTCAAAATACCGGTCTTATCTATTTTGTCTTCCCCTTTTCTTAGCCACATTAGCCCGCACCGCTGTCTCCTTGGCGGTCATTCCGATTGCCGGGCTGATCATAGTCTATTACCTGCAAAAACAGGATGGTGGTTTCTTTGATACAAGCAAAAGAGAACGGCTTGGAAGTTAATCTGCTGAAGACTCATCAATTTTCAACAATCTCAATCGCCGCAAGCTTTCTGAAACCGATCGAAAGCGCGGCGGAACCTGAAGAAGAAACGATTTATTTTTACGGCGCCGCCGGACACCTGAAGCAGCAAATCATTGACGCTTTCGGTTATGCTGCCGGAAGCCGCTTTATGTATTCAGCAAATCTCTTTTTTGACAAACAGCTGAAAACCTGCGGAACCCGTTTCATTCACCCGCTATATAACAGGCATCTTCATGTTGATGCCCTGTTAAAAACATTTGCAGACATGTCCCTCCCCTCTTCTCTTTCAGCCGCCGGCGTTGAAAAGGCAAAGAGTGAGCTGCTGCTGAAAATCGAAAAGAAATTCGCAAATCCCTTCTCCTACTCGGCGGCCCGTTTGGTCGAGGAGACCTTCGGAAACCCGATGTACGGCACAAGCATGTTTGGCAGGAAAGACAAGATACAGGCGATCCATCCTAAACGGTTTCTCGACGCAACGGACTTCATCATTAATTTATTGTCCCAGCAAAAACAGCTGAACATATTGGGAGATATACAAGCTTGTGATATTCCGGGACATGCCCCGCAAGCGTCTGCCGTGACAGCCGGAAGAATACCCGTGAACCGGCATGTTTTTGAAACAGAAACACGCAGCGCAGCAGGTCCTTCCGTCTTGACACTCGGGTTTAACTGCGGGGAGATGAAAGATAAGAGCGATTATATCAACATTCAGCTGCTAGACGGATTGCTCGGAAAGTACGGGCATTCCGCTTTATTCAAGCATTTCCGCGAGAAGGATCTGGCAGTCTATCATGTCATTACCCGTTACGACATCATGAACAATCTGCTGCTTGTTTCAATATGTACGAACCAGCTTCATGAGAAAGAAATTCCCCCGCGCGTTTTGGAAGCTGTCTCACATTTTCAAACGGATGAGCGGGAACTGGAACAGGCAAAACAATTTTTACGCAATGAAATGCTGCTGCAATTCGATTCTCCCGAAGGGCTCTTGGCCTATATGGAGATCCTGCGCCGCTTCTCCTGTGAAAAAGAAGACTTGCTGGATGGCATCTCCGCGGTTACGTGCCGCGATCTATTTCAATTCATAGCAAATATCAATTATATCGGAGCTCATGTAGTAAGGGGATGAAGAGATGGAAAAGAAAGCATTCTTTCAACAGCTGGATGAACGAACCGATATCAGATACACAGACAGCGGGCTGAAAATATTCAGGTTGAAATTCCCCCGCGCCCATCTGCGGCTGTGCAATGTAAAAATTGATTTTGGAAGCCGTGATGTCTGCTTACAAGAAGATTCTGGCGACAAGCTGCTCCCGTATGGCACAGCGCATTTTTTAGAGCATCTTCTCTTCTGGCATAATGGCCGCAATCTGTACAGTGATTTTTTTGCGCATGGCGCGCTTTTAAATGCATTCACCACCTACACTGATACTAATTTCATGTTTACCTCATTGCCGGATCGGCTGACGCAGACAGTCCCCATCCTGCTTGATGCGTTATGGAATCACTCATTTGACAAGAGGATTGTCACTCAGGAAAAAGCTGTGATTACAAGCGAAATTGAAACAGCACACCTCAATCATCAACTCTCTTACCGTTATCAGCTGATCAGCATGCTTTCTCCCGCCTCACCTGCTGCCGTCTATCCAGCAGGCAGAATCGAGGACATTGAGGCGATGACCATCCGTGATTTACAGAAAGCCTACAATGCCGCTTACCAGCCCGAGCGGATGACGTTGTTTTTGATTGGAGGCTCAGAAGATACGGAAGACCTTTTGCCTTCTCACCTTGGGCTGAAAAAACGTCCAGTTCATAAAGCAGAAAGGAAAATGATACCCGCGTGCCCTCCAACCCTCTCACAAAAAGTGGTGCTCGGTGATGAGAAGCGGATGGAAGACACATGGACCGGCTTGCAGATCGGCGCACTTCCCGGGCAAAACGATCTGTTGACAGTAAAGCTTTATTGGGACATTGCGTCTCGAATTCTATTTCAATTAGATTCACCGTTTTTTCAAGAGATTCAGCAGACGTACCGTCTGGAAATCAATCGCTTGTCAGCCGAGGCTCACTTGTATGAGGATGGCGGTTTTTTGATGCTACACAGTCAAGGGGTTCATTCTTCAGCTTATATCGATGTCGCTTCCTACTACGTCACACAGCAGAAAGAACAGATTGCGGCCTGGCTCCAATACGGCAAGGGCTCTTTGACAGATGCGATCATCTATGACAGCGATTATGCGCGTAAATGCTTCGAATGGGCGGCCGAGTGTGACAGGTGCGATTGCACATTTCTCGACGTTTACCGCATCATTCGCGATATGAATAGTCAGGATTTCTTGTCTCTCATTGATGCATTGGCATCTTCTAAAAAAGCGGTCATTCACATTTCACAGAAAGAGGCGATCGGACAATGAAAAAAAGCACTGTCTTTACCGTGTTGTTGCTGCTCGTAGGTATGGCGGCTTATTCCTTCGGCTGGGTTCAGGCCGTTGCCGAAGCCGCAGCGCAATATGTACAGATGATCGACAATGATGCTTTGCGGCTCGGACTGCTGGCTTTAACCGCTTCCGTCCTGATGTTGCCCGCTTTTCTCTATCTACACTATGTCACCCAATCCGTAAAAAACATGACAGCAGCTTTTCAGAAACTCACACAGTCTCATCAAAGCTGCTGTGACTTCCGGCATCACAGATTGTGCAGCCGCTATGCAGAAGATGTCAAAATGCTGCGTGACAGCTATAAAAACGTCCGCCAAACATATGTGATGGCTGCTGTATTATGCCAAGTCATCATATTCGGCTGTATGTTCGAAATCGTCAAAGCCGTCCCTTTCCGCCTTCACACGCCCCCCGCTGTTTCAATAGGACTTGCGGTGTTGCTGATTTTGTATTTATTGTTTTACATGCGAACGTACTTGCTGCAGCTTTTCCAGCATGGCACCCTGTTCAAAAAAATTCTTGCGGGAGTGCTGACAGGAGCCGGGATTTGGTGGATGCTCAGTTTCACCATAAGTGAACTGTTGTTTCTGATCATTCTGGCTGCGATTCAGCAGATCGGATCATTTATTTATAACCGATTCTCTTATCGCAGCACCGCTTCTCTTGATCTATAAAATAGCTACATCGCAATCGCAGACGGACCCGTACCAACCGGAATCACCGTCACGGCTGCATAATCACTCGTGCGGTACACAGTCACAGTATTGTCGTTGGGCTGTGCCGCATAAATGTACTGATTGTCGGGTGTTACTGCGAGGTCAAAGGCGCCGGGCACAGAAACACTCGCAATAATTGCGTTTGTGGCTGTATTGACGACAGTGAGGTTATGAATGAGAGACGGATCAAAATATGGTTCTAGAAAATAAGCTCGTGTACTGTCAAATGAAAATACAATTGTCCTCAAAGTTTCAAATAAACGATTAAAGTCACCTTCTCTGCTCAAGGGTGACAAACTAATCTCTGCTACACCCTTCGGCCATAATTCACCAGTCATCACATACGCAAAGTCTCCGGCATATGGCGTTTCAATTAAACTTGGATATTCTAACTGATTCACGAGGCTGTCAACAAGCTGGCCTGTATTCACATCATATTGATCAATTGACCAGAAAATTGTATTAGCAGTAAAGACAAATTGCCCGTTCGGATCAAGTGCAAAGTCTGCGGCGTCGGGTACTGAAAAAACATCACTGACTGCCTGAAGTGCAAGATCAATCGTATAAATAGAGCCGGCAGCCATCACATATGCCAATTCTCCTGCAGGATCAAATTGAATCTTTCTCGGCCCAGTGCCGATGGTTATTGTATTTGTCACGGTTAATGTTTGATTATCAACCACAGAAACTAGATTAGTATTTCCATGGAGGACATACGTATAAGCTTTATCTAGCGTGACCCCCAGATCAGTTGGCACAGACGAAAAAGGAATAGTTGCAACAACAAGGTTTGCTGCCGCATCAATAACCGAAACTGTGCTGTCCCCTGAATTCGCTGTAAAGACATACGATTGAGGATCTGGCGATGGTGGGAAAACGATTGTCCCGGTCACAGTGAGCGGACTGCCGTAGAATCGCGGAACAATGAGAAGATCTTCCACTGTCATTTGACTGAAATCAGGACAGCGGTCAGACTGTGCTGCATAATAAACAACTTGATCAATCTCTTCAGTATGAATCACAGAAACCGACCCATTCCCTTGTCCATATTGATTTCGCACAGGCGACACACTGACAAGAAGCGAAACGGCCCCTTGTATTCTCACAGCATATCGAACACCGATATCTTCTGTTTCCGGTCCAGTCTGGATTAAGCAAGGCTCACTGATACATGATAAATGATCTGTACTCCATGTAACCGCCGCAGCTGCTTCGGCAGAATCAACAGTGAACCCCTCGGGAATGTCAATCGGCACTTGAAAAGGCGCTTCTCGGCTGATTTCCTCATCACAAAAACAAAAACAATTTTCCTGTAAAGCAGAAAGATCATTCTTTTTCATGATTTCACGTCCTTTTAGAAATGCACAGCATGCAGTTGATTAAATCGCAATAGCTCCCGGTGAAACCCCAAGAGATATGACAGTCTCCACAGAGTAATCATCTGTGTTGTAAACAGTGATGCTCTGCTCTAGAACATGAGTTGTATACAGAAATTCGCCATTCGGGGTAAACGCATAGTCTCTTGCTGATTGTGGAACATTTCCTATAACGCCTGCTCCATTCGGACTGACAGAATATAAATTGCCAGTGAAGCTGTCATGTAAATACACCTCTGATCCACTCGTAAACATTACATATTGGCCGTCAGGCTCCAGCTCTTGGGTATTGCTGAGCGTAAACGAATTTAAATCAATAACCGTCAGATAATTGAATAAGAATTCTTGTTCTAATACATACGCATACCGCTCCGAAGAATCTGTTTCTATGGATGATACGATAAGCTCTCGTTCAATCGTTCCTATGACTTCACCGGTGGATAGGTCCACTTTTTGCACTATACCAAAATTAAGAACATAGGCGAATAACCCATTGGGATCAATTGCAACATCATACCCTTCCACAGGAATCGATCTATCCACAGCTAACGTATCAATTCCAATCACATAAATCACAGTACCGGCGAAAACATAAGCAAATTCATGATTAGGGATAAATCTAATCGATCGAGGCGGCTGATCCAGCAAAATAGATGCTGTTACTGTTAATGTGTCATAATCGATGACAGAAATCACATTATTGTTGGGATGTAAGACAAACACAGAGCTTTTATCTGGAGTTATTTCAATACCTGTCGGCCGGTACGGAAGAGCAATCGTCGTCACAACAGTATGAGTGTTTGTATCAATCACAGAAACTGATTGATCACTTGGATTCGCTGTAAACGCATAAACAGGTTCGGGTTCCGATTCCGGTACAAGCACAATCGTTCCCGTCACAGATAAAGGACTGCCGTAAAAGGGCGGAACAACAACAAGGTTCTCGATCGTGATGTCACTGAAATCCGGGCAATCCTCCGGTTCATCAGAGTAATAGACGATTTGGTTGATCTCCGCATTGTGAATGACGGAAACAGCCCCGTCCCCTTGTCCATATTGATTTCGCACAGGCGACACACTGACAAGAAGCGTAACAGTTCCCTGCAGGCGTACTGCAAATTGAACAGCGATTTCATCAGGCTCAGGCCCCGTCTCAATGAAGCAACGTTCACTGACACAAGAAAGGCTGTCTGCATTCCACGTGACATTTGCAACAGCTTCAGCCGGATCAACGATAAACCCCTCAGGCAATTCAATCGGTGCTTGAAACATAGCTTCACGGCTAGCTTCTTCCTCACAAAAACATAAACATTCTTCTTGTGCGGCTCTTGCTTTTTCTCTAAAGGAAAGCTTGTTTTTCCTCATCCCTTCACTTCCTTTTCAGAAAATACTGCTCACGCAGATACAACAGAATATGGAAGGTGAACGGATGTGCTTGTACAAATCACCGAGGGTAAAAGCGGTTTTGAAAATATTCCCTCTAACATGCGGGGTAACGAAAGAAAAGATTGCGGTTTTTTTGCGCTTCTCACAAGAATGATGATGATAAAATATGACATATATAGAATAATGAAGGGAGGGATTTGCAAACGTGACAGGTGTCATATCTTCTTCTTCCGTCGGAGAAAAGATTAACGAATGGTATATGTACATACGCCGATTCAGCATACCCGATGCAGAGTATTTACGAAGAGAAATCAAACAAGAGCTGGACCAAATGGAAGAAGATCAGGATCTTCATTTGTACTTTTCACTGATGGAATTCCGGCACAACCTGATGCTTGAGTACCTTGAACCGCTAGAGAAAATGCGGATCGAGGAACAGCCGCGGCTGTCTGATTTGCTGGTTGAGATTGATAAAAAACAGGCTCGTTTAACTGGAGTCCTTGATTATTACTTTAATTTCTTCAGGGGCATGTATGAGCTTGACCAGCGGGAATATCTGCCGGCCATTAAATTTTTTAAAAAGGCCGAAAGCAAGTTGATATTCGTTAAGGATCGAATAGAGAAGGCAGAGTTTTTCTTTAAGATGTCTGAGTCTTATTACTATATGAAACAAACGTATTTTTCAATGGACTATGCACGGCAGGCATATGAAATATACAAAGAACATGAAGCTTATAATATTAGATTGCTTCAGTGTCACTCTTTATTTGCTACCAATTTCTTAGATCTGAAACAATATGAGGAAGCCATATCACATTTTAAAAAAGCTTACTCTATGGCGGAAGCTGAGAATCAGCCCCAATTAATGGGAAGAACATTGTACAACATCGGGCTTTGTAAAAACAGCCAAAGCCAATATGAGGATGCCGTAACATATTTCAAAAGAGCAATAGCTGTTTTTGAGGAATCTAATATTCTTCCTTCCCTGCCTCAAGCCTATTTTTTAATTACACAAATTCATTATAAATTGGGAAAAATGGATAAAGCCCATGCATATCATAGTAAGGGAATGGCTTATTCTCAAAAGGCCGGGGATTCAATATATTTATCGGAGTTTGAATTTTTGAAATCTTTATACTTATCAGGCCCTGATGAAGAAGCAATTCAAAGATTCTTTGATTTCCTCAAAAGTAAAATGTTGTATGCTGATCTTGAAGATTTCGCTCTTGATGTGGCAAAATATTATCATGAACGTGAAAATTTTCAAAAAGCTTCTGCTTATTTCCTGAAGGTGGAACAAGTAAGGCAACTTATTCAAGGAGGAGTGAGATTGTATGAAATTGAAGTCTAAACTATTACTCTCTTGTCTGGCCCTAAGCACTGTTTTCATCGCAACGAATATTGCAAATGCACCTACACACCAAATTGAAGTTGCACAGCGAGGAATGATTTAATGTTAACAACCGGTTTTTTACCGGTTGTTTTTTTGTTAAATAAAAAGTAAAACTAGTGTTTTGTTTTTAAAATTTAAAATATTAATTACTAAATTATTTTAAATTGGTTTCCTAATCCAGAATCATAATAAATAAGATAAATTTTATTATTACAAATGAAAAACCTGTTTACTTTTCCTTTTTATTGAATTATTATATATAAGACTTAAGTTCAGTACAACTTCAATTGAAGGTTAAAAATGGAGGATTTATCTTTGAAAGTTCAATTTAAAAAAAGAATTAGTTTACTCATTATCATGTTTGGGCTTGCTGTTTCCTCACTGGGTGTTACACAGGCGGTTCATGCAAAAGCCAATACGAGCGATTCAAGGGTGCATTTTACTTTCAGATGGTACAGCCCTTACGACTATACAACTGCTCGAAGAAAGCAAAATAGAAGCTACATGTATATGCATCTCCTAAAGAAAGATGACGGAGGTAAATTTGATGTATGGGCAGAGGCAGATAAAAACGTTCACTCTGGCGGGCGCAACTGGCACAATGTATCCGGTGGTGGAACTCACGAAGGAACAGTACACCCGGGTCATACATACTTATTTTCCAACACTGCTGTAGAAGAGTACGGGAGAAATGTACCCGTAAGGTTTGGCGGTTACAGCCGCAGCAATGATTCCTTCTCAACTGATTGGAGTCCTGACAGCGTAAAACCTAAGGGAAATTACACAATCTATTAATACCTTTCTCAAAACAAAGCGATCTTACATTAAACATGTAGGATCGCTTTTTAAGATAAAAATAATATCCACTCTTCAAAACTTTTTATTAAAATAAAACTATCCAAAACTCACACAGAGTTTTAATAAAAAAACAGGAGCATTGCACATGATTTCTTTCTTTTTAAAGCGTTTATTAAAAAACAAAGAGATTTATTTCTCTTTATTCATTAGTATCGTTCTTATGATCGTCAGTTATCTAGGTATTCTCTTCTTTCATAAGAAGATTAATCTTCCTTATGAAATCCATAACTCACCGTTTTTATCCAATATTGCAGAAGGACAAACAACCTCAGCTCAGACTATCTGGATTCTCATTCTTCCGTTATTAGCATCACTTCCAATGGCTGGTATGTATCGTGAAGATAAAAATACCGGATTTTTTATGAATGTTATAACAAAAACAACTAAAAAGAAATACTTCACTGTATTATTCGGGTTCAACTTTGTAATTTCGTTTTTCGTCATTATCTTACCATTATTATTAAATCTTTATTTGCTATCGATGACATATCCTTCGGTAAACCCCGACGGAATCGTCAATTACATGGACCCAATCGTTACAGGCGGAACAGACCTAGCAAACCTGTATTACGAACACTCATTAATATATACTCTTATTCTTTTTGCATTAAATGGGCTGTATGGAGCTGTTCTTTCTTCCATTGGATTGGCTTTATCATTTTTTATTAAAAAGAAATACTTTGTTTATATCATACCTTTTTTAATCAATTTAATAGGCTTTACTTTACTCAA
The DNA here is from genome assembly GCF_036765155.1 of Bacillus sp. 0102A. NCBI lineage: Bacteria > Bacillati > Bacillota > Bacilli > Caryophanales > Bacillaceae > Bacillus > Bacillus sp. 0102A. The sequence continues at coordinate 77,125 of NZ_JBAIZW010000003.1, read as the reverse complement.
CAACAATTACAATCCAATGAAATATATCGTGAACGACGGAGGCTTTTTGAGTTTAGATAAGTTTATTTATTTGAACCTTAGTGTGTTCATTGCAATTACTTTACTTTATATGTGGGGAAAAAAACGACGTGTTTTATTATAATACTCTAACATCAACATTAAGAATGAAGTGGCCGGGGCTCATCACCGCTTTACTGTTACAGTTAATTGCCGTTTATTTCTTTTTATATCAAGAAATTGGTAGTGGTTATAGTTTTGTGCTGGAAAATATTTTTTCCTATTGGCATCTCGTTTCTATTTTATGCCCTGCTGCCGTTGTATTTTCTGTTTTGATCTCATCCGATTACTTTTCAATTTATACTGTAATCCGAGTAAACAATGCACCTTATCTAACATTGATATACCTGTTCAAAACACTTTTATTCTCAGCAGTATACGGGATTATCATTATAGGTGAATTGTATACTTTGTGTGTTTTCAATGATACGGGACAATTGTATTTGACCCCTATATCTTTTATCACTCATGTGTTTGCATTTATTTTCATTTGTTATGTTGTTTCATTTACTTTACTGTATTTGAATCAAATCATTGTAGTTTTTCTATTCATTCTTTTATTTTTGATTGATAGCCTTTTATGTAATGGTATGCTCTTTTTAAATGGTTTTGTGCTGGAATTTAGTGATTTGGCTGAATTATTATTGATTAGATTAGGGATTATGTTGTTATTATTCGGGATTTCTATAGAATCTATAAAGCGACGAAATTATTTACAGCCGGTTGAGGAGAAAGGAGCAAACTGATTGTCTTTTATGAATATGCTGAAACGTGATATTGTCATGCGTTTCAATGAAAGTAAGGTTACATACTTTGTCATTAGCTTAGCTATTGCCCTTCTTCTTTTATGCTTTCTCTGGAATAGCAATAAGACGGGGCAGCTAGGCCATCAAAGTTTTTCCGACAGCCTGACCACACTATTTCATTCGATGAATTTCTTTGATTTACATATCTTATATACACAGCATAGACTATCTATCCCTCTACAATGGATTAGTTTTCAAGTGCTGCCTTTGATGATTGTGGGTAATTTTATGTTTCGTGACATTCAAATTTCTGGAGCTTATATCCTCCCGAAACTCCCCAAAAAAGGAGTATTTATATTCAGCAAGCTTTTATCACTGTTTGTTCTGATTGTATCTATTTGGTGCGTATGGCTTTTTATATACATTATGTTATTTACCTCATTTAAAGGCTTTACAGCAGAACTGAACAGCAAGGTCATATTATTTATGTTAATTCAAATATTAGTTTCGTTTATGTATGCAGTTTTGCTAGAAACTTTAACTTTCATGATATCTTTTATCTCAGCATTTATTATTATTGTTGCTTATATTGTAATATCGATTTTTTTTCACAGCGCTTTATTCATTGCTTCATTTGCTATGGCTGGAAAGTGGGCTTTTATTGATTATTCGCGCATGAACGTTAACTACTCAAATGGCCGTTTTTTTCATGCCTGCGACTTTTTAATCATAGCCCTCATTTTCTGTGCAGTTTGCACCTTTATCAGCCTATTTTTTATTAAAAAAACAGATATTTTAGGAGAATAATTATGACGTCTTATATTGAATGTAAACATATGGTTAAAAAATTAAAGGGAAATCATGTATTAGATGATATCAGTTTTTCAATTAAAGAAAACGAATTTGTCGTGTTAAGAGGCCATAACGGATCTGGAAAGACAATGATTTTAAGAGCCATTGCCGGACTGTTAACATTAACAAAAGGCGAAGTTTCTGTTAACGGCCTCGTCATCGGTAGAGATACAGATTTCTCTGAACATACAGGTCTGTTAATTGAGTACCCCAGCTTTATTCCTGTCTATTCAGGGTTTCAAAATTTAAAATTTCTAGCTTCTATTAAGAAAAAAGTTTCTGATGAAGAAATAAAAGAAGTAATAAGAAAAGTTGGATTGGACCCCGCAGATAAGCGTAAAGTCAAACGGTATTCTTTAGGGATGAAGCAGCGCTTAGGAATTGCTCAGGCAATAATGGAAAAACCAAAATTACTTCTTTTAGATGAACCGACAAATGCCTTAGACAAAAAAGGAATTAATCTTATACTGGATATCCTAAAAACCGAAAAAGAAAACGGCACAACTATTGTAGTAGCTAGTCATGATGATACACTATGTGAAAATAGTATTGTCGATAGAATTATCAATATTAGTGAAGGTAAACTGGAGGATACAGATGAATAAGCGTTGGATTTCATTTATTGTTTTATTAATAATAGTCACATTCAGCTGTGCTCGTTTCTATACAGTGAACGCTCAAAATGATAAATACACTCCAAAAAATATTAATATTGCCGCAAACCAAACAATCGATACAGGGAAAGGAATAAAACTCCATATTCTAAAACCATTAAAGCCGATCAAGTCATTTGATAAAGAAACAAATTCCATAAAATATATATACATTTTGCCTTTTAAAGCTGAAAATACTTCTAATCATAAAATGACTCTAGAGGATCTTTCACCGGACGGGAAAAACTATTTATTTTTTGGTCAATATCAATATAATAAACAATTGATGCCTTATAATTATGATTTGCCGGATAAGTATCAATTTAATACAGAGATTCCATCAGGGAAAACAGTACTCGGATATGTAGGTTTAAGTTTGTATCCCGACGAAAAAATAAATTATAAAAACTTCAATCCTGAATCATCAAGAGTATCTGCTTATTATACTGTAATAGACGACACATCTAATAAAAGAATTTCTTATAAAATGACTTTAAATAATTAAAAGATAAAAAAGGGCCTGACTGTAATTCAGGCCCTTTTATTAAAAACTATTTCACAAACCCAAGCAGCATTTCACGGATGATTTTGCTGGCTGTGTTTGCCGTTTGTTCTGAATGGTCGTACACCGGTGCGACTTCCACTAAATCAGCGCCCTTCACATTTACCTCTGAACGCGCGATTTCGTGGACGGATGCAAGCAGTTCTTTAGACGTGATGCCGCCGGCGTCAACCGTTCCTGTTCCCGGTGCGTGCGCAGGGTCTAATACGTCAATGTCGATTGTGACATATACCGGACGGCCCGCAAGCTTCGGAAGCACTTCTTTCAACGGTTCAAGCACTTCAAATTTTGAGATGTGCATGCCGTTTTCCTTCGCCCATTCAAACTCTTCCTTCATGCCGGAACGGATTCCGAAAGAATACACATTTTGCGGGCCGATCAATTCTGCCGCTTTGCGGATCGGCGTAGAGTGAGAAAGCGGTTCTCCCTCATAGTCAACGCGAAGATCCGTATGTGCGTCAAAATGGATAATCGCGAGGTCTGGGTATTTCTTGTGCATCGCTTTTATGACAGGCCATGACACGAGGTGCTCCCCGCCCATGCCCATTGGGAATTTCCCTTTTTCTAAAATGCTGTCTACATATTCCTCAATCATATCAAGGCTTTTCTGAGGATTTCCGAACGGCAGCGGAATGTCGCCGGCGTCAAAGAAGTTCAGATCAGCCAGATCACGGTCTAAATACGGGCTGTATTCTTCAAGGCCGATTGACACCTCGCGGATTCTGCTCGGGCCAAAGCGTGAGCCCGGGCGATAGCTGACCGTCCAGTCCATCGGCATGCCGTAAAGGATGGCGTCCGCCCCTTCCCACTCGGGACGGCTCGCGATAAATACTTTTCCTGAATATGCTTCATCAAATCTCATCTATAATACCCTCGCTTTCCTGTAAAAAAGCGCAAGATTCGCTCCTGCGCCATTACCAACATTATTTAATCAGGTCACTCACAAATTTCGGCAGAACAAACGCCGCTTTATGAATATCTTTTGTGTAATATTTCGTCTCAATATCGAAGAAACGGCTGTCTTCCACTGCAAGCGGATCATATTTTTTCGATCCGATTGTAAATGTCCACAAACCGCTTGGGTATGTCGGAATATTCGCTGTATATAGCTTCGTAATCGGGAAGATTTCCTTCACGTCGCGCTGTACATTTGTGATTAATTCCGGCGTAAACCATGGGTTGTCCGTCTGAGCGACGAAAATTCCGTCTTCTTTCAGCGCTTTTGCGATTCCTGCGTAGAATCCTTTTGTAAACAGGTTTACAGCCGGTCCGACAGGTTCAGTTGAATCCACCATGATCACGTCGTATTGATTTTCAGATTTCGCAATGTGCATAAATCCGTCATCCACCTGCACGTCAACGCGCGGATCGTCCAGTTTGCCCGCAATAGAAGGAAGGAACTTTTTAGAGTATTCGATAACCTTGCCGTCAATATCAACAAGTGTCGCTTTTTTCACGCTCGGATGCTTCAGGATTTCTCTGATGACGCCGCCGTCACCGCCGCCGACAACAAGAACGTGCTCCGGGTTCGGGTGTGTAAACAATGGGACATGCGCCACCATTTCATGATAAACGAATTCGTCTTTTTCAGATGTCATGACCATGCCGTCCAAAAACAGCATGTTGCCGAACTCTTCCGTTTCCACCATTTCTAAATGCTGAAACTCCGTTTGTTCTGTATGTAATGTTTTATTAACCTTCATCGTAATGCCAAAGTTTTTCGTCTGCTTCTCTGTGTACCAAAGTTCGCTCAATTGTCATCTCCCTTTCAAGGCTGTATTCATGTATTGTAAGCGTCTTTTCAGCTTTTATTCCCGGTTGAAATCTCTTTTTCACCTAAGGAAAAAGTATAGAGGATGGCGGGAAAAAAGTAAAGATGCGTCGTGTTCTGCGATGTTTAAAAACGGTCTTTTTTCCTCATAATAGTAGAAACATAAAAAAAGGGGGAACCCATTGTGGATGCAATGACAAATAAACGGCTGAGACTGACGCTGAAAACCGTCCGCGCCTGTATCTTTTTAGGGGCTCTTGCGGCCTTAGCGGCAGCTGCTGTGTTTATGACTGTCATTTTGATAGCCAAATACCAAGGCGCTCCCTCCGTGCAAGTACCGCAATCCACGATTTTGTATGCGAGTGACGGCTCAAAGCTCGGGGAAACGAATTACGGTGAAAAGCGCTATTGGGTCCCCTTAAAGGACATGAATCCGACAATTGTAAAAGCGACAGTGGCGGTTGAAGACCAGAATTTCTACGATCATCACGGCTTTGATTATAAACGCATGGCCGGTGCGGCGCTTGCTGATTTGAAAGCATTTGCCAAGGTTCAGGGCGCAAGCACCATCACCCAGCAATATGCGAGAAATTTATACCTTGAACACGATAAAACGTGGAAACGAAAATGGAATGAGGCGTTCTACACGATCCGTTTGGAACAGAACTATTCTAAGGAAGAGATTTTAGAAGGCTATTTAAATACGATTTACTACGGCCACGGCGCCTACGGCATTGAAGCCGCTTCCCGCCTGTATTTCGGCAAGCATGCGAAAAACCTGACGGATGCGGAGGCCGCTTTATTGGCGGGGATCCCAAAAGGCCCTTCCGGCTATTCGCCGTATATCAATGAAACGAAGGCCAAGGAGCGCCAGAAAACGATTGTGCGAATGATGGAAAAGCAGCGGATGATCAGCCAGAAAAAAGCGAATGAACTGATCAAGGAACCTCTTTCCTATCAGCCTTTGAATAAACAAGTTTCCAAGAGAAAGGCCCCTTATTTCTATGACAATGCGATGAGAGAGGTGGAGAAAAAGCTCGGCATGACGCGGGAGCAAATTGAAACGAGCGGGTTAAACGTCTATACAACGGTAGATAAACGGATGCAGCGCATCGCCGAGGAGACCATTACCGAAACAGTTAACGCCGGCTCTAACATTCAAGTCGGGTTTTCAGCCATTGATCCCCGCACAGGAAGTGTTCTGGCCCTTGTCGGCGGCAGGGATTATCAAAAAAGCCCGTTTGACCGGACGACACAGGCGAAACGCCAGCCCGCTTCGACGATTAAGCCATTGCTGTACTACAAAGCGATTCAGAGCGGATTTACGCCAGTCACCTTGATGAAAAGCGAAGAAACCGAGTTTCAAATTGATGCACAGGGAGAAACGTATTCTCCAAGCAACTATAACGGATACTACGCCAACAAGCCGATTACGCTTCTGCAGGCGCTGGCGCTTTCCGACAACATTTACGCTGTGAAAACACATCTCTTTCTCGGCATGAACAAGCTCGTACAGGCGGCAAAAGAGTTCGGCATCACTGCTCATTTTCAAAAACTGCCGTCCCTGGCACTCGGCACCGAACCCGTGCGCCCGATTGAGATGGTCAACGCCTATGCCATGCTCGCAAATGGCGGGAAGCAAATCAAACCGACTTTTATTTCGAGGGTCACGGACGCGGCGGGACATGTGCTGTACGAAAACCCGAATCAGCATAAACAGGTGCTTGATGAAAAAGCCGCTTTTGTCACGGCAAGTATGATGACAGGCATGTTTGATACGGATTTAAACGGCTATACGTCGGTAACCGGACGGACGATCGCCAACCGCCTGACAAGAACGTATGCAGGAAAATCAGGAACCACCAGCGCAGACAGCTGGATGATCGGCTTCAATCCACAGCTGGCCGCAGGTGTTTGGACGGGCTATGACAAAAACAGCACCATCGACTCGGTCGAAGAAAAAAGCTACGCCAAAACGATTTGGGCTGACTTCATGGAGGATGCGCTCAAAGGAGAACCGGAAACTGCTTTCAAACCGCCAAAAGGCGTAACCGGCGTGTACATTGATCCGGCAACAGGCTACACGTCCGGTCCCGGCTGCGCAGCCAAGCACTACACGTATTTTATGAAAGGCACTGAACCGTCGAACGTGTGTTATGGGGCAGAACCCGCAAAACCAACAAAAGACCGGCTTCCAGCCAAAGAAAACCCCGCTTCCCCTAAAAAGTGGTGGGACAAATGGCTGGGGCGGAATCATTAAAAATAACCCGGCTCCTCGGAGGCCGGGTTATTCGTATGGTTCGTCTATAATCCATGGAAGCAGCGTAACGCAATCGAGTTGAATAATTGGTTTTGGAAACCCCTTAGGAATGTAAATTTTGTGTTGGGGCACTGAAAATGAAACATGCCACGACAAATCAATCCTTTCCGGGTTCAATTCTTGATTTCCTTCTACAATACGGCCAACGATAAAATAACTGGCTATATAAAAGTGCAAATGATCTTTAATCCCATGATAACTAATATCCGGGCATTTCGACGGAATAAGACCAAAACCTTCTAAGACACGAGATTTTCTGACCGGCAATTCATTCACTGCTTCATAGTAGTTTAGACAGTTACCGCATCCACACATATCCTCTAGTTCTTTCTCATATTGCTTTCTCGTTTCTTCCACGTCGGCTTTAATCACCCAATCACCGACTCGAATGGTTTCGTACATCCTATCACCCTAAAAATGAAAAACCCCGAGTCTTGGTTCGGCTCGGGATTTTCCATGTCCTATTTCTGTATCACCAGTTTACTCAAAGTTTACGAAAAATAGTACAAATTTTCTAAAAGTTCACAGAACGTTCACAAACTAATGGTCTTCCGGAAGCAGGCCTGTTTTTAATTCATCTGGTGACCGGTCCCATAGGCCCTGATCATGATTTTTCAGAAACTCGCCGAGCACACGCTTCGAGCTGTCGTCCATTTTATCAATGATAATGTTCCGTTTCATGGATTTATCCATCAGATTCACATGCTCAGGCAGCGACTTGTAGCCTCTTCTGATGCTTCTGTCAACCGTCAGTTCACAGGCTGTCACACCAGCGTAATAAGGCCCCTCTTCTCTTCTGTCAATCGTCACCCAGACAAGCCAGTATGGTTTGCCGTTCGGAACTTCTTCTTTGTTCGGCAGAAATTTAATACCTTTTTCAACGGTGCTGCGGGCATGCATGGCGCCGATATCAACGAACGCTTCTTTTTCCTCTACATCGACGAATACGGGGGAAATGTTATCAAGGCTGAGCGCCCCTACGCCGAAACCGCCGTGTCCGTCTGTCGGATCACTTTTGATAATATTAAACCCGATTGTTTTTTTCTTTTTTTCTTCCATGAGTTCTACCTCCTACAAAAGCGGTTGAAATATCGCTGAAAACAGCTCTAAAATCTGATCTCTTCCGGCATTGAGCATCGGCCAAAGCACGTAAGATCCAAGCGGTGTCACAAACAGAACCAAAAAGACGATAAAGCCGTAGCTCTCCGCCTGTGTCATCTTGGCACGCACCCCCGGCGGGACGAGATCTTCAATAATCCGATAGCCATCCAGCGGAGGAAGCGGCAGAAGGTTGAATAAAAACAAGACAAGGTTCAGCTGTATCCAAATGGAAAAGAACTGATCAAGTCCCGTGCTGAATGCCGCCAGCGTCTCCATTCCGTATGCATGCATCAACACTAACAAAAAGAAACCGATAAACGCAAGAATCAGGTTACTGACGGGTCCGGCAATAGATACGAGCACGCCGGCAAGCCGAGGTTTCTTAAAGAAGCGGCGATTGACGGGAATAGGGCGCGCCCATCCGAAGCCGGCCACCAGAATCAAAATGGTCCCGAACGGATCAAGGTGTTTAATAGGGTTCAGTGTCAATCTTCCTTGTTTTTTCGCCGTATCGTCACCGAATTTGTATGCGACATAAGCATGGGCAAGCTCGTGGATCGTAAACGACACAATTAATGTGATGACGAGGTATGGCATTAAAGATAACGGATAATATAAAAAACGGTCCAAGTGAGATATCCCTCTTTCTAAAAATGCAAGAATTTACTTTATTCAGTATACTATAAGAAGCCTCTTTTTCTAAAGAGAGGAAACGAGATAAAGGAGGATTCAGCACCCATGCCATACGTAACCGTCAAAATGCTCGAAGGCCGTACAGACGAGCAAAAACGCAATCTTGTCGAGAAAGTAACAGAAGCGGTAAAGGAAACAACCGGTGCTTCTGAAGAAAAAATTGTTGTGTTTATAGAAGAAATGAGAAAAGACCATTATGCCGTCGCAGGCAAACGTCTGAGCGATATGGAATAATCTCTATAAAGCCGGCGCTTCGCGCACCGGCTTTTTCTATCCCTATTGGGTCAGCTTCGCAACAATCGCTAAGAACGTCTTTTTCTCTTCGGCTGTTACACGTTCAAACATGCCGTCAATCAGCTGCTGGCGGTTTTCGATCATTTGCTCAGCCGCTCCCCGGCCCGACTTAGAAAGCGTAATCCATACAGTGCGGCGGTCATTTTTATTTCTCGATCTCTCAATAAAACCCTCCTGCTCTAAATGATTGAGGGCGGTGGTTGTCGCAGAGGGAGACAGTGTGACCTCCTTTAGTATATCCTTTATGGTGCAGCTCCCATGTCTGTATATGATCCGCAGAATAAATCCTCTTACATTATTTACGTGTTTCGGAACGGTAGCTTCATCTATTTGCTTCGTGGTTTTCAAGTATTTTGTAAGTGCGTGATCCAGCAAATTTGCTTCCAGTTTGTCATGGTCCATGTCAATTTCCCCATTTCGAGATGCATTCATAACATACGAACGATATGATTTACTTATTATTTTACTGATTCCGGATAGGGAAAGTCAAAAAAGCAAAATGAGAATCCGCAGCTTTTCTCCTACATGCCTCGATTTTTCACCTGTTTGACAAGTTTATCTTTAAAAATTTGAAAAGAAACGTGTTTATTCTCTTGATGCCCGAATTGGCGAACGTTTACCGCATCCTGCTGCTCTTCATGATCTCCAAGCACAAGCACGTATGGGATTTTCTGTACCTGCGACTCTCTGATTTTGTATCCAAGCTTCTCATTGCGCTCATCAATGCCGACTCTTATCCCCACCTGTTTCAGCTCTGCCTGCACCTTTCTGCAATAGTCAAAGTGAACGTGTGAAACCGGTATGATTTGAACCTGAATCGGTGCGAGCCAGACTGGGAACGCCCCGCCGAAATGCTCGATCAAAATACCAAAGAAACGGTCGATCGAGCCGAATACCGCTCTGTGTATGACAACAGGACGAACCTTTTCATTGTGTTCATTGATATATGTTAAATCGAATTTTTCCGGCATTTGAAAATCAAGCTGAATTGTCGCACATTGGTGGCTTCGTTTCAGGGCATCTTTTATGTGAAAATCAATTTTTGGTCCGTAAAACGCCCCGTCGCCTTCATTCACCTCATAAGGCAGGCCGAGTTCCTCAAGGACATGTGCTAAGGCGCGTTCCGATGCTTCCCAAAGGCTATCATCGCCTAATGAATCCTCCGGGCGAGTCGAAAGCTCAACCGAATACTCAAAGCCAAATGTACGATATACCTCGTCAATCAGCCCAATCGCTTCTTTGATCTCGCTCTCAATCTGATCCTCCCGAACGAAGATATGCGCGTCATCCTGGCAGAACGTCCGGACGCGAAGCATTCCATTTAAAGCGCCGCTGTATTCGTGGCGATGGACCTGGCCGAACTCCGCCATACGAATCGGCAGATCACGATACGAATACAGGCTGTTTTTAAAGATGAGCATATGTCCAGGACAATTCATCGGCTTCATTGCGAATCTTGTCTCATCCACTTCTGAAAAATACATATTGTCGCGATAATGATCCCAGTGGCCTGACTGCTCCCATAACCGCTGATTCATCATAAACGGCGTACGCACCTCATCATAGCCGGCATTTGTTTGCAGCTCACGCGAGAAGCGTTCCAGTTCATTGCGGACAATCTGCCCTTTCGGCAAATAAAACGGCATCCCCGGCGCTTCTTCAGAAAACATAAACAGCTCTAACTGTTTGCCAAGCTTGCGGTGGTCTCGTTTTGCCGCTTCTTCCAGCATATGCAGATGCGCATCCAAATCTTTTTTCTTGTGAAACGCAACCCCGTACACCCGCTGCAGGACTTCATTTTCATTGTCTCCGCGCCAATAAGCGCCCGATACTCTTGTCAGTTTGAACGCCTTGATCATCCCTGTAGAAGGAAGGTGCGGCCCCCGGCACAGGTCAACGAATTCTCCCTGCTGGTACAGCGTGATACCCTCCCCGCGCGGAATATCCTTCAAAATCTCCAGCTTAAACGGCTCGCCTTTTTGAGCAAACAGTTCTTCAGCCTCTTCGTAAGAAACCTCAATTCGTTTAATTTCAAGGTTTTCATTTATAATGTTCTTCATTTCTTTTTCGATGGCTTCTAAGTCACCTGATGTCAAACTGTGCTCCAGCTTCATGTCATAGTAGAAGCCGTCTTCAATCACTGGACCTATCCCCAATGATACTTCTCCATACAGGCGTTTCACAGCTTGAGCCAATACGTGCGCTGATGTGTGGCGGAGCACCTGCAAGCCTTCTTGTGAATCAAGTGTAATAATCGAAAGCTTAGCATCCTCTTCCAGCTGAAAGCCAAGATCAACGAGCTTGCCGTTGACCTGACCCGCAGCCGCCTTCTTTTGCAGACTGGAACTGATAGAACCAGCCGCTTCTTTGATTGTAATACCTTTTGGATATTCCTTGATCTGTCCGTCCGGAAGCTGAATGTGTACATGTTTACTCATTTTAAACACTCCTTATCAATTGTTGTATATAAAAAAACACACCCATCCCTCTGAAAGGGACGAGTGTGTGATTAACCCGTGGTTCCACCCAAATTCCCGACAAACGCTATGTTGTCGGCTTGGTGCTGTAACGCAGCATAGACGGCATTGGATACTTCAGTTCCCCAATGCTGCTCCAAGGCGGTAAATGATCATCCTAAGCTGGGAAGCTCTCACCTTTTCTTCCCTCTCTGAAAACCGTAACGATCATTCATGTCCTTTTCTTCGCATGTATTCAATTCATATAAAAAAACACATTCATCCCTATAAAAGGGACGAATGTGTTTATCATCCGTGGTTCCACCCAAATTCCCGACAAACGCTATGTTGTCGGCTTGGTGCTGTAACGCAGCATAGACGGCATTGGATACTTCAGTTCCCCAATGCTGCTCCAAGGCGGTAAATGACAGCCCTAAGCTGGGAAGCTCTCACCTTTCCTTCCCTCTCTGAAAACCGTAACGATCATTCATGTCCTTTTCTTCGCATGTATTCAATTCATATAAAAAAACACATTCATCCCTATAAAAGGGACGAATGTGTTTATCATCCGTGGTTCCACCCAAATTCCCGATCAACACACATGGTGTATCGGCTTTAAGGTGCTGTAACGCAGCATGACGGTATCGGATACTTTAGTTCCCCGAAACGGCTCAAAGGCGGTAAGCTGCTTTCCCTGCGTTAGGAAGATCTCAGCTGTTCTTCCCTCTCTGGAAACCGTAAAAAGCATCTCATGTCCTTATCAGTGCCTGTATACATTACTGATTGTTTAATGATTTCATATATTTTACAATAGATTTCTTTAAACAGCAATCTTTTTTGTTAAAAAAAGCAAAAGAAACGGATCATTTCTTTTGCTTGGCATGGTTAACAAATCTGCTTCAATTCCTCTATGTATTGAAGCGCTTCGTCATATTCTTCATTCGTATATTTTTGCTTGCTTTTGATTGTAAAGACTTTTTCTTTCTTTTCCTCGGCCTCAAGCCCGTCAAAGTAAAGGATCGTGGAAACCAGCTCTAAAAACCGCGATGAACGGCTGTTCACACTGTCGATATAGCCCTTAATGTCTGGCATATCCAGATCAGCATGGTCTAAAAATGCGGAACCTGTCTCAGTCAGCGAATAACGGTATTGAAAGTAGCCGCCCTTTTTTTCCTTCACCTCATGCAGAAATCCAAGGTTGCACAGCTCTTCAATCTGGAGCGTCAGTTCCTCTGAATACGGTCCGTAAAAGTGAAAATCATATTTCTCATAGAAAGGAAACTGCATTTTTTTTGCGATATAAATCATTTTCTGCATCTTCTTCCGCCCGATGATTTCTCCAGAATCCGAGAACACCTTCATCAGTTTTGCATGTTCTTTCAACAAATTCCCGACATCTCCTTTTTCCTTCTTTCCAATTTCTATGTCAGTCCCAGCAGCTGCCGGATTTTCATTTTCGCTTCCGGGTGTTCAGAGCCGCCACAAATCAGGTCCTTCGGATAGTACAGCTTGTGGTCCGTCCGCCGTTTTCCGGAGATGGATTCCACGATAGCCGACTGTCTGGACAGCTCTTTAATTTGGCCGTTTTGCGTCAAGAGATGGATCGGCAGACGCTCCTCTTCCTCTCCAGGACGGTAAAAATCGTATGGAAGATCGGAAGAAGAATCAACGACCAAATAATAGCTCGGATCGATTCCCGCCTCTTTGAACAATGAAGTCAGCTCAAAATAAGCCGACATTTCTTCATTCGGATTGAATTCAACGTATTGGAACAGCTGGCGGTTAATGAATCTGCGGCACAAATCGGATAAAATCGCGTCTTCTTCATCCTCCCAGGCCTGGAAGTAATACAAAATAATAGATTCATCCAGCTTCACATAATCCTCCAGTGTCAATTTCCCTTCAAAAATAGAATAGAAATGAACCGGGGCGTGAGTGAAGACATAGCCTTCATCGTGCAGCTGCTTCGCCCTGTGAAGAATCTTCGTTAAAATAACCTCTGCGCTTCTTGTCACAGGATGGAAATACACCTGCCAGTACATTTGGTAGCGGCTCATGATATAGTCTTCGACAGCGTGCATCCCGCTTTCTTTAATGACAATCTGGTCCTCGCGCGGGCGCATCACCCGAAGAATCCGCTCCATATCAAAATGGCCGTAGCTGACGCCCGTATAATAAGCGTCGCGCTGCAGGTAATCCATGCGGTCTGCGTCAATCTGACTCGAAATCAGGCTGACCACTTGCTTGTTTTTATATGTTTTGGCAATGACTTCAGCAACATCCTGCGGGAAACGCGGGCTCACCTTTCTGAGCACCTGATTGACCTCTGTGTCTCCCAAAATGATATCTCTTGTAAAATCTTCGTGGTCAAGGTGAAAGACTTTTTCAAATGAATGCGAGAATGGTCCGTGCCCGAGATCATGAAGCAGCGCCGCGGCCAAACAGAGTTCGCGCTCACTGTCATCCCATTCATGGCGGCCTTTAAAGACGTCATCAACCATTCTCCTGACAATTTCATAGACACCGAGAGAATGGTTGAACCGGCTGTGCTCAGCGCCATGGAACGTCAAATACGTCGTGCCGAGCTGCTTAATTCTGCGGAGACGCTGAAATTCGCGGGTTCCGATCAAATCCCATATCAGCTTGTCCCGAACATGAACATAGCGGTGCACCGGATCTTTAAACACTTTTTCTTCTGATAATTTTCCATTTGGATACGCCATCGTCATTCCCTCTTTTTTTTAGCCGTGTTTCTATTATATCGACTCTATTCTTTGAAAACATCCTTGAATTTGCCCGGCGATTTGTTCCATCTTCACGAAAAACAGATCTTGTGAAGCAAAAAAGCCTGACCTGAGGGCCGAGGCTATGAAAAATATATTTTTACTTTTTTATTTTCTTTTGTACTTTGTCAATCAGCTCATCCTCTGTCGGAGCTGACAGCGGGCGATTGTTCACAAAAGCAAATGATTTTTTGCGTCCGGGCCCGCAATAAGATTGGCACCCTACCTCAACCTTTGCGTCCGGGTCCACTTCTTTTAAACGCGGCAGCAATGTTTTGATATTAGTGGCTTGGCAATCATCACACACTCGAAATTCATTAGCCATGACGTACGCTTCCCTTCATTTCTATGTTCATCTATGTGAATAAACCTAAAATCGCTTTTCAAAAAAATCACATCACTCTTCATTTTACAAGGATTCGACTGTTCCTGCAAGCTGCTCCAACCTTCGTATCTTCTATTCTTTCAGCCAATTTGTATAAATATTTTCCAAACTGGACATTCTAATACCATGAAAAGAAAATGGGAGTTGAGATAAATGACAAAACAGCGACAAGACGCTTGGTCAAAAGAAGATGATCTGCTTTTAGCCGAAACAGTGCTTCGGCATGTGAGGGAGGGCAGCACTCAGCTGAACGCCTTTGAAGAAGTCGGAGATCAATTAAACCGGACCTCCGCAGCCTGCGGATTCAGATGGAACGCGGTCGTCCGCCATCAATATGAAAAAGCGCTTCAGCTTGCGAAAAAACAGCGAAAACAGCGGATGAGAGCGCTCGGAAACGGGCAGCCTGCGAAAAAAAGGCTATTATATCAGCCTCCTGCGGTTGATCCTGAAATCATTCAAGAAACCGATGCAGAGGAGACGGTTAAAACGGACGCGCCATCAGCCGAAAATGAGCTGCACCCTTTAATGTCAGGCGAACACATGCCTTTTGTCGATGAAAGCTTTAAGGAAGAGTTAGCTAGTCTATCACACTTATTGTCTCCTCAAACGCCTGCAGCTGCGCCTGAGATGACGATGAATGATGTAATCCGCTTCCTGCAGAATTATGAAGGAAATAACGAGCAGTCATCGGCATTAAGAATGGAAAATGAACGTTTAAAGAAAGAAAATCAGGAATTGCAAAGCAAAACAGAACAGCTTGAGGCAGAAGTTCAAAAGCTTGAAAAAGATCAAAAAACGATCCAAGAAGATTACGAAACCTTAGTGAAAATTATGAATAGAGCCAGAAAACTAGTTTTATTTGAAGAAGATGAACATGCATCTCCATCCTTCAAAATGGACCGGAACGGCAATTTAGAAAAAATGGCAGAATAAGTTGGAAAAATCCCAAAACAGCAGAAGGTTTTGGGATTTTCGCCATGTGCAAAATCTCCTTTTCCATTGAGAAAAGAGGATTTAATCATTTTGCAGCTATCTCCGCTATTCTTGTAAAATGAGGCCAGCTTATGTGAATCTATTAAGACATGTGAACTGCCTCGGCCGTTTTTTGTTTTCGAGGCGAAGCGGAGATGACCAGAAGCCCCAGCATCATAAGGGCAATGCCGAACCAAGAGGAGAGTGAAAGCATTTCCCCTATGAAAAACACGCCCAGCAATGAGGCCGTCAGCGGTTCAGCTAAAGACAGCGTGACCGCCGCCGAGGCCGGAACCCCGGTAAGGCCTTTCACAAACAAAAAGTATGCGGCGCACGTTGCAATTAACCCGATGTAAAGGCTCGTTCCCAGTCCTCTCGGGGTCAGTATCCACGAGATATCCGACTGCCATAAAAGCGGCGTCAGCAAGATGGCGCTGATCATAAAAACAACGGCGGAAGTTGCTAGCGGAGGCTGGTTTTTCACCATCGCTTTACTGATGAGCGTATAGCCAGCAAAAGAAGCACCCGCTCCAAGGGCCATAAGAACACCAGCCACATCAATCCGAACATTGGAACCGTCGGAAAACAGAAGCCAGCAGCCTGATAAAGCCAGCACGGTCGCGATCCACCAGGCGTTTCGAGGGCGTTTTTTCAAAACGGCCCACTCTAGGCTTCCGGCAATGATAGGCGCACTGCCGATCGCAATCACAGTCCCTACAGCAATTCCCGTTTCTTTAACGGCAGTAAAAAACAGCGGCTGGTAACACGCCATACAAACTGCTGCTGATAACACGAGCGGCCATGACCAATTTTTCACGTGAAGCTCCCGGCTGATCCAAACCGTAAGCAGCATGGCGCTTCCTCCTATTAATAAGCGGAACGCTCCGAATGTCAACGGTGTGGAGCTTTCTGGAGCCATCGCCTGAACGGTTCCCGTGGTTCCCCAGAAAAAAGCCGCAATCAGTACAAACAGGCTGTAAACATTCCCTTTCATCTGCCCTCTCCCCTTTGTATATGGATGCTGATCTCATTTTATCGTTTTTCTTTTGGTCATGGTTATCTGCATGTAAGAATGATTTATCTGAAAACAAGATGATTGGGGATAAAATGCCGCTTGAAATAAAAAATGCATGCCGGCCGATACGGCTGGCATGCGAAGAACATTCACCCAAATACCTTTGCATTCCGCTCAGTCATCCGGACGAGGTTTTTCTCAAATTCCATTTCCTCATCAACGGACAGTCCAGCTGAGTAAAGGTGTGTGCTTAACGCTTTTAATTCCGTCAGTAAAGCGAACATTAAGTCTTGTACGGAAATGTCTGTTTGCAGAAGCTCGCTTAAGGACGCCATCGTTTCCGGACGTATCTCCGGATAGACGCCTTTTTTATCATTTCGTTTGTCCTTCAGCGCCGCTTGATAGAACCTTCTGATCAAATCGGCTCTTTCACTGCCGCTTTTATCCGCGCAAAGATAAATCTGAACAGCGACTCCGCCGCGAACGCGTCTTTGAGAGATGCCGGCGAATTTTTTTCCATTTATGCTGAGGTCATAGCTGCCGGGACAATATGATCCTTCAATTTCATAGGCTTCGATCTTTGCGTTGTATGGGTTTAGCACCCGTCTCATCAGCTCAACCATCGCTTCATATCCTTTGTCTATATCGATGCCTTTCTTTTCGTCCTCGAATATGAGAGAGATATTTAAAACGCCTTCATCCAAAACGACTGCCAGACCGCCGGAATTGCGTACGATCACGCGGTACCCTTCGTTCTCCAGCAAAGCGATGCCATCCTGCAAAAACGGCAGGCGCGAATCCTGTATTCCAAGGACAATCGTATTATAGTGCACCCATGAGCGCGCTGTCGCCGGCGACACGCCTTTTCCGACGGACATGCACAGCGTATCGTCCATTGCGAAGGAATGCTTCGCATCAAATAAAGGGCCGAGACTGGATTGGTCAATGATTCTCCATGTCGGCTGCATCAGTAAATCAATCGGTTGGTTTTCCATCTATGTAAAACCCTTTCATGTTAGGCTTATGAACGAAAACTATTATATCATTTCAGCCGCTGTGATTGATAATTGCTTTTCAGCATCGTAATAAAAATTTCTTTATTTTTGGTATTCTCCATGAGAGGAGAATGAATATAAGACAGCTTGCGCTTTAATGAGAGATCTTTCATATGGAGAATTGAAATTTCACGATGGATCAAATCCTTATGCAGCACGCTTCTGGATAGAACAGAGAGACCCATGCCGCTGATCACCGCTTCTTTTACCCCTTGATTGCTGCTGATGGTGAACATCGACTTCGGCCGCAGTCCGTTTGAGCTGAGCACATGATCGAGATACTCTCTTGTCCCGGAGCCCTTCTCTCTTGTCACCCATGCTTCGTTTTGCAAATCGCTGATTGAAATATCTCTCCGTCCGGCCAACGGGTGCTGATTCGGCGCGGCAATGCACATTTCATCCTCCATGAACGGTTCAATTTCCAGTTCATTCTCGTTTGTATGTCCTTCAATCAGTCCGATATCAGCCTGAAGCATCCGCACACGTTCGCTGACCTCCTCTGTATTGCCAATCATGACATCGAGGTTCAGCTCTGGATACAACTTTTGCAGCTGAGCCAGAAGCGGCGGAAGAATATACTCTCCGATCGTAAAGCTGGCAGCTATTTTCAATTCGCCTTTCACATAATGGTGATGCGCATAGATTTCGGCCTTGGCTTGCTCGTATAGAAATACCATTTGCTTTGCTCTTTGATACAAAATGTCTCCTGTCGGCGTTGTCGTAAAGTGTTTTGGCGACCGGTTCAGGAGGGCCGTTTGAAATTCTTTCTCAAGATTTTTGATATGCAGGCTGACGCTGGGCTGGGAGATCATCAGCTTTTCCGCCGCTTTTGTGAAGTTTTTTTCTTCTACTACCGCTATAAACGTTTTCAGTACGTCGTAATACAAAAACCCCACCCCTGTCATTAATAAAATATATAGTTATGATCAGTTTTCTTTATTGTACTCATATCATCTGTCTTGGTAAAGAAGGCTATGCGAAGGCGCAAAAAAAGCAGCCCTCCGGAAGAGAGCTGCCATCGTCTTCATTTATTACAGTGCTTGTACAGCTGTAATTAATGCGAGGTTGTAAACATCTTCAGCGTTACATCCTCTTGAAAGGTCATTTACAGGCATATTTAAGCCTTGCAGAATTGGCCCTACCGCTTCAAAGTTGCCCAAACGCTGAGCGATTTTATAGCCGATGTTGCCTGCTTCAAGACTTGGGAATACGAATACGTTAGCGTCCCCTTTGATCTCGGAATCCGGCGCTTTTTTCTCAGCAACAGATGGAACAAATGCGGCATCAAATTGGAATTCGCCGTCAAGTGTCAGCTCAGGCGCTTTTTCTTTGGCGATTTTCACAGCATCCGCTACTTTTTCTGTTTCATCAGATTTAGCTGAGCCTTTTGTAGAGAAGCTGAGCATTGCCACGCGAGGCTCAATGTCGAACATTTTTGCCGTATTGGCACTTTCGATCGCAATTTCGGCAAGATCTTGGCTGTCAGGCGCAATGTTGATCGCGCAATCCGCGAATACGTATTGCTCTTCTCCGCGAGCCATGATGAAGACGCCGGAAGTCTTTTTCACGCCTTCTTTTGTTTTGATGATTTGAAGAGCCGGGCGGACAGTGTCGGCTGTTGAATGAGCCGCTCCGCTAACAAGTCCGTGTGCAAGCCCTTTGTACACCAGCATTGTACCGAAGTAGTTCTCGTCTAATAACGCTTTTCGAGCCTGTTCTTCTGTCGCTTTGCCTTTACGGCGTTCTACGAATGCTTGTACAAGGTCTTCCATGCCTTCATATGTATGTGGATCATAAATCTGAACGCCATCCAGCGCCAGGTTCAGTTCTTTCGCTTTTGCTTGAATTTCATTTTCATTGCCGACCACAATCGGATTCAGCACCTTGTTTCCTGCAAGCTTGCTGACAGCTTCTAAAATACGCTCGTCTAAACCTTCAGGAAATACAATTTCAACGTCTTTTCCAGCTACTTTTTCTTGCACTGTTGAAAATAAATCTGCCACAATAAAACCTCCTCAAAAAGTTACAAAAACGCTTTCTTTTACTAGCATACTCTTCTTCCAACCAAATTCAAACAGCCAACTTTCATTATAGCGCTTTCACAAAAAAATCTTATTTTTCTAACTAATTTAAGTGACTCATTTTCCCCTTATAGTTTCTCTTATATTTATGGAGTTATACAAAAGGGATGTTCAAGGTTTCTCCACAGTAGAATCGGATAAACTATGGTATAGTGAAGGCAATCATGAAAAGGTAATAGGAGTGAAGATAAATGAGTGAACAGCAAATGACGAATGAAGCGGCCAAAACGCTTGACGGCTGGTATGCGCTTCATGATTTCCGCACAATGGACTGGACTTCCTGGAAGCTGCTGTCCAGTGATGAGCGCCAATCTATTATACATGAATTCACAGGATTGCTTGAAAAATGGGGCGTGGCTCAAAAAGAAGGAAAAGGGTCACAAGCGCTTTACAGCATCGTCGGCCAAAAAGCTGATTTTATGCTGATGATTCTTCGTCCTACAATGGAAGAATTAAATGAAATTGAGCTCGAATTCAACAAATCAAGACTTGCTGAGTTCACTATTCCGGCTTACTCCTACGTATCAGTGGTAGAGCTGAGCAACTACTTGGCAAGCGGCGACGGCGACCCTTACGAAAATCCGCATGTGCGTGCGCGCCTTTACCCTGAACTGCCGGAATTTAAATATGTATGCTTCTATCCAATGGATAAAAGAAGATCCGGCAACGACAACTGGTACATGCTTTCAATGGAAGAACGCAGAAACTTGATGAGAAGCCACGGCTTAATCGGCCGCAGCTATGCGGGCAAAGTCAAACAAATCATCACCGGCTCCGTCGGCTTTGACGATTACGAGTGGGGCGTTACCTTATTCAGTGATGATGTGCTTCAATTCAAAAAGCTTGTGTATGAAATGCGTTTTGACGAAGTCAGCGCTCGCTACGGCGAATTTGGTTCATTCTTTGTCGGCAATCGCCTTTCGCTTGAGACACTTCCTCAATTCCTATATGTATAATATCTGTTCCCGCCCTAGACGGCGGGAGTTTTTTCGATTTCCATTTATCAGAATTTAAATAAAATTTGCTATTTTCTCTGTTTTTTCTTACGATGTAGTTAATAATCCAATTTTTTCAAAGGGGTGCAGTTATTTGTCAAAACGAACCGCATTTATTATGGGAGCCAGTCAAGGGATCGGAAAAGCAATCGCTCTGAAATTAGCAGAACAGCAATTTTCCGTCGTCATTAATTCGCGAAACTTGGATAATATTGAGCCTGTCAAAGAAAACATTTTGGCCAAACATCCTGAAGCGAGTGTCATTGTTTTGGCGGGAGATATGTCTGACCAGCATACGAGAGCCGGCATTTTCCAAAAAATCGAATCTCAATGCGGACGGCTTGATGTTCTGATTAATAATATTCCGGGCGGCGCGCCTGACACATTTGACAACTGTCATATAGAGGATATGACAGCCACGTTCACACAGAAAACCGTCGCTTATATTGACGCTATCAAACGTGCCTCCTCACTGATGAAGCAAAACGAGTTTGGCAGAATCATCAACATTGTCGGAAACCTGTGGAAAGAACCCGGCGCCAATATGTTCACAAACAGTATGTTGAATGCCGCTCTAATTAACGCCAGTAAAAATATTTCCATCCAGCTTGCTCCTCACAACATTACTGTCAACTGCCTGAATCCTGGTTTTATCGCTACAGACCGTTACCATCAATTTGTGGAAAATGTAATGAAAAAGAACAGCATGTCCAAACGGGAAGCAGAAGAACAGATTGCTTCTGGAATTCCGATGAAACGTGTCGGATCAGCAGAAGAAACCGCAGCGCTTGCCGCGTTTCTCGCATCTGAGGAAGCCTCCTATATCACCGGACAGCAAATCTCCGCGGACGGAGGCAGCATGAAAAGCATATAAAAAATCCCGCTTTTTAGCGGGATACCAGATTGTTGACAAAATCCTAAAACGACTTTCGTTTTAGGATTTTGTCATCTTTTCAGCATGATTGAAAACCTTTGAAGTCTAGGAAGGACGAGCATCGGAGCAGACTTTCACAGGATGTGATGACGGCGGCGTTTAGGCAGGACGCCTAAGCATTTAGCCGCCGTTCCTTTCGGTCATTGTGAGCACCGATGCGCAAGCCTGACAACGAATGCGAGGATTTGCCGACACGCTGAAATCCCGCTGTTTAGCGGGATATTTCTTGTAATGATGCAAACGGCAGGTTCAGCTTTTGAATCCGCATGACAAATTCCCGCAGATCCTCCTGCTTTGACACCATTGATATTCTGACATGCCTTTTTCCGTTGCTTCCGAATATTTCGCCCGGTGTGACAACGACATGGGCATGCTCCAACAAGTAATCAGAGAATTGGTGAGATGTCTCAAACATTTTCGGAATCTCAGCCCATACGTAAAATGTTCCTTTTGGCTTTTCCATCTTCCAGCCCAATTCCTTTTCACACAGCTCCGTAAAAAAGTCAATTCGTTCCTCGTAGATTCTTTTCAAGGATTCCGTTTGCTCAGGATCTCCTGATAGCGCCGCGCTTGCCGCCTGCTGCAGCCCGCCGAACATGCCGACAAATACATGATCCTGAAATTCATTGACGGCCTGAATGATCTTTTCATTCCCGACCGCAAACGCCATTCTCCAGCCGGCCATGTTAAATGTTTTTGAAAATGAATAAAGCTCTGCCCCGACTGCTTTGGCATCTTCTGCCCCTAGAAAGCTGGCCGGTTTGTTATCAAATTCAAACGCTCCGTACGCAAAATCATGGATTAAGTGGATCTTGTGCTCTTTCGCAAAAGCAGCCGCTTTTGCATAAAAAGCTGCATCGGCTACGGCTCCCGTCGGGTTATTCGGATAGTTTAAAAACATGAGCTTCGCTTTTTTCAGCACGGCGGGGTTGATCTTTTCAAAATCGGGCAGATAGCCATTTTCCTCATACAGCGGCATATCGTGAAGCTCAGCTCGCGCCATCGCAATCCCTGACATGTATTCAGGATAGCCCGGGTTCGGAACCAAAGCGATGTCTCCCGGATTGAGCAGGCATTGTGTCAGCACATACAAGCCGGCTTTCCCGCCGCCGAAGAGCGCAACTTCCGTTTCAGGATTGATTGAGACTCCGTATTCTCTTTTATAGAAAGCAGCGATGGCTTCCTTCAAAAAAGGATAGCCTCTGAATGGGCCGTATCCGTGAAACGACGGATTCAGAGACGCCTCCCGCAAAGCCTCCACAATATGAGGCGGAGTGGGAAGATCAGGGTTTCCCTGTCCGAGATTAATGATATGGGCCCCCGTTTTTTCCAATTCCTTCACCTTTTGAAAAACGAGAGAAAACTCTTGCCTTGGAAGTGTCTTGATGACGTCGGACGGTGTTATTTCCATCTAATAGACTCCTTTTTGCTCCGTTTTGTTATCCCGTTCCAAAAACGATTTGTTGACGAGCTTCGTATGCAAAAACAATCCGCTTACCATAACAACAATCAGCCCCATAATGACCGGAGCGTTGAAGACGTTGATTAACATTGAACCAACAGAAATGCATAATCCGATAGACGCTTCCGCCACCGAAAAAATGCGCCCCTGAATCTGGTTCGCCGCGTTCTCCTGGACCTTCACCTTTGCAAGCACTTCCCCGTATTCCATCGCAATGAAAAAGAGGATTGCGGCGATGACAGAGACAGCGAAAATCGGCGTGAATAAAAACAGCGCCAGCGAGACAATGGATAAAACGGTAAAGTACGTCAGTCCTCTATTGTTGTTAAAGCCCCATTTGCTGACAAGCACCGCTCCGATGAACCCGCCGAAGCCGATGCAGAATGTGAGAATAAAGTTGCCGATTTCCCCGTCACCCAGAAAGCGGCTGACAATCGGAAAATAGCTGTACACAATTCCCCACAGCAAAGCCATCGTAATCATCGTAAACATGGCGTTTAATACGAAAGAATTTGTTTTGATTTCCTTGAGCCCTTCTTTAAACGACTGAAAGGCCTCTTTTATGTTTTCAGATTGAATCGGCACGAATTGGAGCTTGATGCGGCTGATAAATAATGCCGAAATCAGGTATGTCACACCGTTAAAGGCTACAGCAAGCTCTACAGAACCGCCTAACAGAAAAAGCCCTCCGGCAGCCGCTCCGACGATGATAGAGATGGTCGTCGCTTTTGCGAATAACGTGTTGATGCTTTTAATATCTGATTCCAATGATGACATGACAGCGAGACGGGCCGGATTAAAAAACACGCCGCTTCCATAAGAAATAAACAGAAGGGCCAGAAAAATCAGCGGGTACTCGCCTTTTGGAAGAAATGTGAGCCCCAAAAAGATGATACCCCTGATGATATCCGTCCACAGCATGATCTTAATTCTGTCTAACCGGTCGACCAGAACCCCCAAAAACGGCTGGAACACCATCGGAATGCTTCTGACCACGATAACCCCCGACGTCACCCAATAGTCGTGATAATATGTAGACAAAATGAGCAGGGCCGGGAGAACACAATAGTCTCCCATAAACGATAGCGCCTGCCCGTAAAGCAAGTATTTAGAGTTGGGCTTCAACTGTTTCATACTGGCAGCACATACTTTGCCGTCAGCTTCGCATACAGCTGAATTTGTCTGATTGAATCAGCCACATCCTGTGAATTGCTGCCTCTCAGTTCAAAGGCAACAATGGAATTGAAGGCTTCAAACAGTGTCAAATCAACTGATGTGCCTGGTGCCGCAGCCGAAAAAGAAACGATTTCTGTATCACCTTTCAATAGCCCGTCCGGAATATCGATCGCTTCGATCACCAAATCCTCTGCAGTTTCAGGAATCTGGCCATTTTGTTTGAAATGCTGAGGGTACAAATGGCAGTCAGCGACATAGTAAGGCTCTTGATCCAGTAATCCGTTCGGCAGATCAGCGTCTTTTCCGAAACAGAGAACATCTAATAATAATTGTGCCATATCAAGACCGAAAACCTTTTTAATGTTAGGAATCATATTCCAGCCGGCGAATCTCGCTGCGGACTCTATTAAACCCGGTTCTCTGTTTTTCATTAGCTTGATTTCTGTATGTGTTGCGCAATTTTGCAGTCCAAGCCCTTCATTTGCCTTTTTGGCGGCTTCGACAATTTTCTTTTTCGCCTCTTCATCCAGAATGGACGGCGTAATATGTGATGTTTCTGTAAATCCGATTTGCGGCGTTTTGTCATGAATGGCGATCGGGAAATACTCACCGTCCGCCATGATGCCTTCTATGCTGATATAGTCGGAGTAGCCTTCTGTTTGATACCAGTCTCCGTACTCACCCTGTAAAAATTCTTCAGCAATAAACGGCGCTTCAAATGTGACCGCCTTCGGCACATTAATCGATTTCAGGTAGTCATTGACTCTGTTAAATTCAGCTTCTGCCGTCTCAGTGTCCGTAATCAGCGTTACGCCGATTGAACTCGCTAAGTATGTAGGCTTTAAGATAAAAGGTGTGCCGATCTCTTCTAGTGCGGCACGGAAATCCTCAAGGGTTGTGACTCGTTTGTTTTTGATCGATTTAACTCCCGCTTTATTAAAAGCGTCTCTCATTTTATTTTTATCTCTGGCATTTTCGGCTGCCTGCACTCCGGCGCCCCTCAGGCCAAGGCGTTCGCAGGCTTTTGCCATCGGGGCAATGAATAACTCATTGTTTGTTGTAATGGCGTCCGCCTCAAACATTTCGGCAACCTTGACGATTTGCTCGACGACCTCTTCTTCAGGTTTGTCATGATCCTCATGCGCCCAATAAATTGAATCTGGATGCTCAAAATCAGCTAAGCTCTGAAAATAGTCTTTATCTTTTATGACCGCGACCGAGTATTTTTCAATCAGTGCTGCATGAGAGGCTGTAATTGCAAAAGGTCTTGGAATAAAGCTAACCAGGTTATATTTTTCAGCAACGCTTTTATAAAACATGTGCGGCGGGCAGCCTCCAAGATCAGCGATGACCAATACTGTTTTTCTCTCCATATGTAAAACACTCCTTCTCTATTGTGCGGTGTATCCTCCGTCTGCGGTGAGGGCGCTTCCGGTCATATAGCTTGATAAATCTGAGGCTAAAAACAGCATCACGTTTGCGATTTCTTCGGGTTTCCCGAGCCTCAGCAGCGGATTTACCTTTGCCTTTTCTTTTTTGATCTCTTCAAGTGTGCCTTCATTATTTTCAAGGAATGATTTTTCATTTAGCGGTGTGTCGATAATCCCCGGGCATACGCAGTTGACGCGAATTTGATGTTTCGCATAATCAACGGCCATTGACCGCGTCAGCTGCAAAACGCCTCCTTTGCTGGCGTTATAGGCAGGAATATCAGGCCATGCCACGAGTCCGCCGACTGAGCATGTATTAATGATGTTGCCCTTGCCGGCAGCCAGCATATGCTTGAGTGCGTACTTGCTCATTAAAAACGTGCCGGTCAAATTGACTTGAAGCACCTTATTCCAATCGCTGAGCCCCATTTCGTGAATGGGAGCCACGATTTCAATTCCCGCGTTATTAATCAATACATCCAACCCTCCAAATGTATCGACCGCCGATTGAACAGCGTGCTGACAGGCAACTTCGTCTGTGATGTCCGTTTGCACAAAGTGCAGCCTGTCATGATTCTCTTTCCGGACCATTGCTTCTCCCTGCGCCTCGTCAATATCCGCCACAACCACATTGGCCTGCTGGTTCAGAAAAGCCTGAACCGCAGCATAACCAATGCCTGATGCGCCTCCTGTTATAAGGACGGTTTTATCGGTGAGGTTCATGATCACTCATCCGCCTTTATTTTTTTTGCTTTTGCCCTGTTGTAGCGCGGCGGGAAGAAGATGTTAATGGATTTTGATTCTTTTTCTGAGCGGTTGATGGCGCCGTGATCTTCCCGAGGCTCACAGAAATAGGCTGTACCGAATTTCATGTCCACCGTGCAGCCTTCGACCGTCATGTCGTAACCGCCGCCGATGCAGATGCCGATTTGTTCATTCCGATGTTTATGGAAAGGCATTTCTCCGCCGTTTCCAGGGATTTTGGCCAGCATGATTTCCACCCAGTCCTCTACAAAGAACGTGACTTCCATGCCGGGCAATAGGTCTCTCGTTTTGAAAATATTCAAAAAATAGTCCTCAGGACTTGTATATGTTTCATCAGCTTTCAGCCGCTTGATATCAATCGCAATGACTTCTTGGTCTGTGTCGTTTCTAGCCCCGTGAGGCACATCCGGCGGCGCGATGTAGGCAGATTCCAAGGCCGTCATTTTTCTCGTCACATCTCCAACAGTCATCATCAGCTCGCCTGAAACGACCATGCCGATTTGGACTTCCTTATGCTGATGGGGTTCAACGTTCGTATGCGGCGGAACGTAAGACATTAATACCTCAGTGTCACCGCGCACGGTTGAATACTGTCTCACACCGTTTTCCCATTCTATTAATTTCGGTGTCGGGAAATAAAGCTCCTGCATATCTTCTTTAGTTTTCATAATCAACGTCTCCTTTTCCGAATAATGACCAGCTCATAGGAATGCTTTTAAATGTTTTCACAAATGTAAGCCCGTACTTTTGCCGTGCAAGCTCATTCGTTAAAGCAATGTCATACAAGCCTTCTTTTACTTTTCTTGCAGCTTGACTGGTCGAATTGACCAGTTTGAAACGTACATCTTTGCGGGTAAAATATTTGATTAAATTAATGGGTGAAGGATGTGAAACAATAACAGATAAATCAAGCATATCGTCGCTGAATTCAAAGTCAGGACGAACAGCCAGGCCGTACATCGGTGTATCGCACCTGAAGATTTGCAAAAGCTGCAAATCCGGCCTCATGTAGAAATGCTTAATGCCGTCGTAAGCGTGTGGGACGATGGTATATTCCAGCGGGCTTTGAAGCGTCCTTTCGATGCATGATTCAAATGTATCATGCAAGGACAATTTACTGTTCAGCCCCTGCAGAAGAGTAAAATTGGAGATGAAATGCTTTGCTGCGTACTCACTGCTTGTCCCCTCAGGGCCGAGCGTGTTGACTGTAATCAATTTGGATATTGAATCAGTTCTGTTTTTTGTCTGAATGCTATTATCCAATATTATCATGAGCACCAACCAATCTTTTAAAATTTTAAGTAAATTTTATCCAGAGAAAATCGAACTGTCAACATTTTTTGAAAATACTGATAATTAATACCATACAAACAGAAAAACCCTTAAAAAAGGGTTTTTTATTATAGGCATTTAGAAACTTTCTTTATTGGGATAAGGAATGATCGGCTTTCTGCTCATGTTTGCCGTACTTTTTATATGCGAATACACTGAGCACAAATCCGAGTACAGTGATGGCGGCGCAAATCAATCCGACAGCTGCATAACCGTATCCCACATATACAGGTCCCATCAAAGCAGATCCTAATGTCACAGCCAGATTCGAGGCAAGGCTGTAAAACACCATGATTTTCCCGCGATGATGCTCTGAGCAGTCACTCAAAATGGTGCTGAGCAGCGTCACCGTCAAGCTTTGCATTAACCCCCAAATAAATAGGCTGACGATTAACAGAATCATTGAAGCCGGTGCATAGGCTAAACAGGCCAGCAGCACGCTGATGACCGCCAGCGCAATCAACAGGGAGCGCATTTTTCCGATGCGGTCGGCTATCTTTCCTGTAATCACACTCATGGAAAACCCAATGCCGTAAATCATGATAAATAAGCCCGCAGCTGTATTTCCTCCGGTAAAAACGTCCTGAAGATAGGAGCCTAAAAATGAATACATACCGTAAAAACCAATCATATTACAAAAGGTTATCGTGATATAAACGGGTACGCGCGGGACTTTCAGTGCATCCCGGAATGTTCCAGCCGGCTCTTCTTTTTCTTCCTTGCCGCTGTTTTTGTGCTCGGCATGACGGCGCATTTCAAGCAGGATCAGCAAAACAACCAGAACGCCCATCAAGGCGAATATCCAAAATGTCCATCTCCAATGCAGGACGCCGCCGATAAATGATCCGAGCGGCACACCGAAGATCAGTGCCAGCGACCAGCTTGAAACGATCAGTCCCATCACCTTTCCCCGGTATGTATAAGGAACACGATCCCCGACAACTGCGTAAGCGGTCGGCACAAACGCTCCCGCAGCCAATCCCGACAGCGCCCGGCCCAAAAAGAAGAATAAGATATTTTGGGCTAAAGCGCATATTACTGTTCCTATGATAAAAATGATAAGACTTGCCATTAAACTAAGTTCTCTCGAATATTTATCGCCTAAAGGAACCAGAAGCGGCGCACCGATAAAAATCATCACGCCGTAAATACTGATAGATAACGCAAGGACACTGACATCTGAGTTGAAGGCTTTTGCTAAATCCGGCAGCAGCGGTGAGATCACAAGTTCTTCAGATCCGGCAGCAAATACCCCCATCGTTAAAGCCAGTGCTAACAATAGCGGAAAATGATGTTTTGTTTTGATGTCATTGTTTTGTTTACTGTTCATTCTCCCTCAAACACCTCTTCCATAATCTTCATAAAGTTGAATTAATTTTAGCATTGTTTTTTCGCAATTTACAATTCGAACGAAATATTTATTATTTTTATTGTTTTCATTTAAATTTTAATACAGATTTTAATATTTCATTTAAAAATTACGAGAAACTTTAACGCTACTTATGGAAAGCCAATGGCATTTAGTTTACTCGGATGATCAGACGACACCGTAAAAAAGCTCTCCGATTCTCCGGAGAGCTTTTTCTATTGCGCCTCTGCCTGTTTAAATCGTGCGGTCAGCTACAGAACGCACGGTTTTGTTTCTCTCAAATCAAAAAGCTTCGGACGTTGTTTTGGCTTGCATATGAAGAATTAAATAATCCGGACCGCCTGCTTTTGAGTCTGTTCCGGACATATTAAAACCGCCGAACGGCTGATACCCGACAATCGCTCCGGTACAGCCTCTGTTGAAGTATAAGTTTCCGACATGGAAATCTTCACGCGCCCGTTCAATGTGCGCACGGTTTTTCGTCAGCAGTGCGCCTGTTAATCCGTATTCCGTGTTATTAGCAATCTCCAGCATATGATCAAAATCACGCGCTTTGCAGATCGCAACAACCGGGCCGAAAATTTCTTCCTGCATCAGGCGCGCGTTTTCATCAACGTCTGCAAAGATCGTCGGCTGAATAAAGTAGCCTTTTGAATCATCGCCTTCGCCGCCGGTCAACAGTTTGCCTTCAGATTTGCCGATTTCAATATATGACATGACTTTGTTGTAGGACGCTTCATGAATGACTGGTCCCATATACGTATCAGGATCCTCCGGATTGCCGGCAGTCAGCGTTTTGGTAAGTGCCACAGCTTTTTCCACTACTTCATCATAAACATCCTGATGGATGACCGCGCGAGAGCCTGCTGAACACTTCTGTCCTGAAAATCCAAACGCTGAATACACGATAGAGGATGCAGCAAGGTCTAGATCAGCGTCCTTGTCGATTAGCATCGTGTCTTTACCGCCCATCTCTGCAATGACCCGTTTCAGCCATTTTTGGCCCGGCTGCACTTTGGCGGCGCGCTCATAAATCCGGCACCCAACCGCTCGGGAACCTGTAAATGAGACAAACCGCGTTTTCGGATGCTCTACTAAGAAATCGCCGATCTCCGCTCCATCTCCCGGAATGTAATTCAGAACGCCGTTTGGCAAACCCGCTTCCTCCATGACCTCAACAAATTTTGCAGCCACTACCGGCGCCGCGTCAGCCGGTTTTAAGAGAATCGTATTTCCTGTCACAATCGCTGCCGCCGCAGTACCTGCCATAATCGCAAGCGGGAAATTAAATGGAGAAATGACGATGCCGACGCCAAGCGCTTCGTAATGATATTGATTGAATTCGCCAGCACGGCTCTTCACCGGAGCTCCTTCCTTAAGGTTTAACATTTGGCGCGCGTAGAACTCTAAAAAGTCTATCGCTTCAGCCGTGTCCGCATCTGCTTCCTTCCACGGTTTTCCCGCTTCCTTTACAAGATAGCTTGAAAATTCATGCTTTCTTCTGCGTAAAATAGCTGCTGCTTTAAAGAGGATATTGGCACGGTGCTCCGGTCTTTGTTTTTTCCATGATTCAAATGTCTGCAATGCGGCTTGCATCGCTTTTTCAGCAAGCTCTTGATCCGCTGTAGACGCGTACCCAATGACCTCTTCTTTATTGGCCGGGTTTATTGAAACCATTTTGCGGTCTGTTTCGATTTTTTCTCCATTGATGACAAGCGGATAATGCTTGCCGAGCTGAGTGTTTACAAAGGCCAATGACTCTTGAAATGCTGTTCGATTCTTTGCCTCCGTAAAATCAGTAAATGGTTCGTGCACGTATGAAACTGTCATATGTAATCCCCCTCATGTCATAAAAAATGCCTTGGCATAAATTAAAAATGCAAGAATCATACCAATATCTTGTCTTTTGCTGAAAAAACTTGTTGAATTGTACAGAAATTTGTCTAACAGGAGAACACCTAGCTCTTTTTCCAATCACGAAATGCAAATTTATTTTGCGCATTCCGCTTTTCCGAAAAGGGTAAAACGCAAAATTTATTTGCATCAGAAAGAATTCTCCTTCCGAATTCACACCCACCCGCGGAATCGCGATGCTTCTGCCGATTTTCTGATGCCCGTCATGTAAGCCGCCAAGCGCATGTCTACTTTATGTGCTGCCGCTGTCTGATAAATCGTTTCGAACGAATGGACCATGACGTTTCTCAGTTTTTCTGCGACCTCTTTCTCTGGCCAATAGTATCCTTGGTTATTCTGCACCCATTCAAAATAAGAAACCGTTACGCCGCCGGCACTCGCCAGAATATCGGGCACGAGGAGCACGCCTCTTTCATTCAGGATCTTCGTGGCATCAATGGTTGTCGGGCCATTCGCCGCTTCGACGACAATTGACGCCTGAATGTGATGTGCGTTTTTGGCCGTGATTTGATTGGCGATCGCCGCAGGCACTAAAATATCGCAATCCTTTTCAAGCAGCTCCTCATTTGTGATGACGTCTGTAAATAAGTTGGTGACCATGCCGAAGCTGTCCCGCTTATCGAGCAAATAAGGGATATCGAGGCCGTCCGGATTGTAGAGCCCGCCGTGGGCATCCGAAATCCCGATCACCTTCGCGCCGGCCTCATGCATGAATTTAGCCAGAAAGCTCCCCGCGTTTCCAAAGCCCTGTATGATGATGCGCGCGTTTTGCAGCTTGATCCCTTTTTTCTTCACCGCCTCTTCAATACAAATCGTGACGCCCTGTGCCGTTGCCGTTTCCCGGCCTTGCGATCCGCCTAAAACGATTGGTTTCCCTGTAATAAAGCCTGGAGAATCGAATTCCCGGAGCCGGCTGTACTCATCCATCATCCACGCCATAATTTGCGAGTTGGTGTACACATCGGGAGCTGGAATATCCTTTGTCGGGCCGACGATCTGGCTGATGGCACGGACATATCCCCTGCTCAGCCTTTCCAGTTCTCCAAATGACATTGTCCGCGGATCACAAATAATACCGCCCTTTCCGCCGCCATAAGGAAGATTGGCAATCCCGCACTTGAGCGTCATCCAAATGGATAATGCCTTTACCTCCTCTTCGCTGACTTCAGGATGGAAACGCACGCCCCCCTTTGTCGGACCGACAGCATCATTGTGCTGCGACCGGTAGCCTGTATACACTTTGACACTGCCGTTATCCATTTTTACCGGAATACGGACGGTGAGCATTCTCTGCGGCTCTTTCATGAGTTCATACATATCGCCCGGATAGCCCAGCTTCCGCAGGGCTTCCTTAATGATCGTTTGGGTAGACAGAAATAAATTAAGAGCTTCTTTTTCCTCGTCTTTCTTGACTTGCTTTTCTGACATCTTTTTCACCTCATTGTTTTTTGACCGGCTTAAAATGTAAGCGCTTTAAAAATTTTCCGCCGATCAATTCCTTTCTTCATTGGATTCACCCTTATCATCATGCAAGATCCGTACCAGTTTTTTAAATCAACAAAAAAGAGACTGAAAATATCTCAGTCTCTGATCACATCTATTCATTAACGAGTTAACGAGGGTCAATTACCAGCTGCGTTTCAGCATAAAAACTGCCGATTCCCAAACCGTTCACAACATCGCCTTTAATCGTGTAAGTGCCTGCGCGCGGAAGGGTTTTGCGCACCATGACGAGGTCAAATTCGGATGCGCCTAACAAATCAAGCGTAAGCGGGAGTCTAACTGTTTTTCCATCATTTAAAATCTGTGTTTCTTTCAGCGTTCTTCCATTCACTGAATCTCTTGTCGTAGCATGAAACCCGTCAGGAAAACGAAATTCTACCGCTCCTAGAGAAAGCACCGCGTTTGGTTTATACGTCACTTCAATATCGGAAGTGGTCCACTCTTTTGTACTGTTGATCGTTTTAGCCTCAATTGATGCAGACTGCGCATGAGCTTGGCCTGAAGGAAGCAAGATTGATAGTAAAACAGCTGAACTGATGAATAGTGAAGATACGAATGAAGTTCTTTTTAACATGACATTTCCCCCTCAAATCACAGTTAATATTTGGCCAGAGCGTCCTCTGCAGAAAAAGTATGTTTCTGTCATTCGCGAATTTCCAATTCTTTTTCTTAAAAATTAATCTAACATCAATCCATATGGAAGTAAATGCTTTTTTAGGAATATTAGAACTTGGTTTTTTTGTGAGTTCCATCCTATTTATACAAGGTTCCTACAGACTATTTTTCCTCTCGTTTTCTAGCTACACCCGCCTGTTGATCTCTATCTTTTATCCTATTTTGAAAAAGGACAAAAAAAAGTCGAAGATGCCTCAGCTCTTCGATTGATCACGTTCCTATCTTTATCTGAATTCGGTATTCCAGTTAAAACCGATCGTCTCATCATTCCACGGAATTCTTTTTTCATCAGGTTGATCCGCGTTATACGACATGGTAGTGAAGTAGATAATCGTCAGCGGCTTCTCTCCCAGCACTCTGTATCCATGGGCAACCCCTTTAGGGATCAATAATAGCATCGGGTTATCTTCGCCCATGTAATAAACGCCAGTTTCTCCTTTTGTCTTTGAGTCCTCTCGAAGATCGTAAAGGACAACCTGAGCATGGCCGGTTGGGAAGAACCAAAGATCATCTTGCTTCTCATGATAATGAAATGCCTTAATCACACCCGGATAGCTTTTCGACCAAGAGGCCTGCCCGAAATGCTCAAGAAGGTTCTCATCATCCCGAACCAGCTCGGCAAAAAATCCTCTGTCATCACTATGCTTCGTCAATTTTTTCACTTTGACTCCATCAATCACGTGCACTGCTCCTTTCCCGCAAATATGCCCGTAACGCTTCTCGCCAATAGCGAGGGCGAATGCCGGCTTCTTCAATGGCCTGATGGCTCAGAACAGAATAGGCCGGACGGGGCGTTTTGTTTCCGTATTCTTCAGTCGTGACAGGCAAAATGACTGTGGCCAGCCCGCTTTCTTCCATAATGGCCTTCGCAAATTCATACCAACTGCATATGCCTGAATTGCTGACATGATAAATGCCCGGCGGATGGCTGAACAGCTTGATGACCGCTTCTGCTAAATCCTTCGTATAGGTCGGCGAACCCATTTGATCGCTTACAACCCGCAGCTCTTGTTTCGTTTCAGCAAGCTTCAGCATGGTTTGAACGAAATTGCTGCCGCCGTGTCCGTACACCCACGACGTTCTGATGATCGTGCTGTCTTTTGTCGCTAATCGAATCAGTTCTTCTCCGAGCTTTTTGCTTTTGCCGTAGATGGTATTTGGATTTGGAGGATCGTCTTCCCTGTATGGCTGGGTTCCTTTCCCGTCGAATACATAGTCCGTGCTGATATGAACATATTGAGCGCCGATGCGGGTTGCCTCAAGAGCTGTATAATAAGCGCCGATTCCGTTAATCAAGTACGCTTTATCAAGTTCTGTCTCGCATTGATCAACCGACGTAAACGCGGCCGTATTAACCACGATATCCGGCTGATAATGGCCAAACGAATGCCGTACTGAGCGCTGGTCAGCAATGTTCATCATCTTCTTTGTTAATGCAATGACCTCATATCCGGTTTGCTTCAGCTGGCGGCACAGTTCCCGGCCAAGCTGTCCTCCCGCACCAGTCACCAATACCTTTGTCAATCGGATCACCTTCTCATCGGTCATTGTCGGTATACCAGCGAATCGTACGCGCAATGCCTTTTTCAAACGGCACTTCCTGCCGCCAGCCCAGTTCGTTTTTCAGCTTTGATGCATTGATCGCATAGCGCCGGTCATGCCCTTTTCGGTCTTCCACGTGTGCGAACAATTCCTCACAGCCCAAATGCTTCATGATGATGCTCGCCAGCTCTTTATTTGTGCGTTCATTCCCGCCGCCGATGTTATAGACCTCACCATCGGTTCCTTTTTCTAAAATCAGCTTGATGGCGCGGCAATGATCCTCCGAAAACAGCCAATCTCGGATCTGGAGCCCATCGCCGTACAGCGGAACCGGAAGTCCTTGCTTCGCATGGCGGATGATCGTCGGAATCATTTTTTCGCTGTGCTGGTAAGGGCCGTAATTGTTGCTGCATCGTGTAATAATGGCCGGAAGCTTGTGGGTTTTGACATAAGATAACACAAGCAAATCAGAGCTTGCCTTGCTGGCTGAATATGGGTTATTAGGAGAAAGCGGCGTCGTTTCAGTAAACGCGGGATCTTCCGCTTCTAAATCCCCGTACACCTCATCTGTTGAAATATGAATCAGCTTCTTGGCTTTTCCCTGCAAAACCGCTTCCGCCAATCGGTATGTTCCCATGACATTTGTGGTGATAAACGGCTCTGCTTGGGAAATGCTTCTGTCTACATGCGATTCCGCAGCGAAGTGAATCACGCCGTCATACGTCTCATCAAACGCGCGGTCGATATCCTCCTGAACACTGATATCCCCTTTCACAAAGCGAAATCGGCTGTTTTCCTTTAATTTTTCCATTTCCTCCAGGTGGCTGGCGTACGTCAGTTTATCTAAAACGGTAATGTGCGCATCCGTTTCCTTCAGCATGAGCTTTGTAAACGTGAGCCCGATGAAGCCGGCCCCGCCCGTAATTAAATATGTTTTTGCCATCACTTTTCGTCCTGTCCTTTCTGTAAAGCCCGGTGTACAAGCTGAGAGGCGAGATGAAGCGATTCGTGAGTTCCGGCATCGACCCACCAGCCTGATAACACATCATACGTAAGCTGGCTGTTTTCAATGTATAGATTATTC
This sequence comes from Bacillus sp. 0102A, assembly GCF_036765155.1. NCBI lineage: Bacteria > Bacillati > Bacillota > Bacilli > Caryophanales > Bacillaceae > Bacillus > Bacillus sp. 0102A. The sequence continues at coordinate 41,148 of NZ_JBAIZW010000003.1, read as the reverse complement.
ACATCGGTGATTTCCAGCTCGCCGCGCTTTGACGGTGATATTTGTTCAATATACGAAAATACTTCCGCATCATACATATAAATGCCGGTTACACAAAGGTTGGTCGGCGGATGTGCGGGCTTCTCGATAATGGAACGAATCCGCTTGTTTTTCTCATCAATTTCAGCAATCCCGAAGCGCTCCGGATCATCAACTTCTTTCAGCAGCACCTTTGCTCCTTTTCCCTGCTGTTCAAAGCACTCCGTAAAAGGCTTTAATGAATCTTCGAATATATTATCACCTAATAATAAAATGAAAGACTCTTTTTTCGTAAAGCGTTTTGCATAAGACAGCCCATCCGAAATACCCGATGCGGCAGGCTGGACCTGATAAGTGATTGTGACGCCAAGCTCTTCCCCGTTCCCAAGCAGTTTGAAAAACTGCGGCATATGATCTTTTTGGCTGATGAGTAAAATGTCTTTTATTCCGGCTTCCTCCAGCTTCATAATCGACCAGTAAATCATCGGATACGGGCCTACAGGAAGCAAATGCTTGTTGACGGCTTTCGTTAAGGGCATAAGGCGTGAGCCGTTTCCGCCGGCTAAAATAACACCTTTCACAGTAACACTTCCTTACATGCATTTTTATAGCTTTTGATCATACAAATCTTGAAGAATAGCTTTTACCCGCTTGATGCCTTTGCCATCCACGAGCGGCCTCCCTCCCTTGTGCAAAGAAAGGCGAAGAGGATAGCTGCTGCTGATTCGTGACATCTGATAGATGAGCGTTTCATCCGATACAAGCTCCCCGAGACCAAGATCAAGAGCGGCGCCTTGTTCAGCGAATGTTTTGGCTGTTGCCGTTTGGTGCTCAACCTGAGAAAGAACAAGGCACGGCACACCGATGCAAATGGCTTCGTACAAGGAGATGCCGCCGGCTACAATGGCTGCATCCGCTTGTTTCATGACACCCGCCATATCACTTGTCTGCCCGATCACCGTGTACTGCGGCTTCTTTTGAATCTGCCTTCGGACCGCTTCTTGATGCGGTGAAGCGCTCCCCATCACAAAAATCATGTTTTTATCTTTCATGGCGGGGACTTGATCGGCTGCAGCCAGCACTTTAAAAATAAGCTGCTTCGGATCGCTTCCTCCCAGCGCAACAAGAATATTGCGGCATTTTTTCCTCAGTGTGTAATCATTTCTTGCGGTCTGGAAGGCGGGGTGAAGAATGAGATAATCAGGGCCTTCATAGATGCGGGTGTTTCCCTGATCGTACCACCTGCTCCTGATATCACCGTAAATTCCGTTGATGACTGTGTCACTTAGCTGAATCGCTTTTTCATTTTTCTCTTCAAAGAGTATGATTTTTGCATCTGTTTCCGCCTTTATTTTCCTTAATAGTTCAGCAGGCGCTTCGAGAATATCAAACAAAAGCAGATCAAGGTGCTTGTTTTTTATTTCCCGGAGAATAAATTCATGCTGCCGCAGCTCCGGTTTTACGATGACATGCCAATGCTCTTCATGAAGAAATGGTTCAGACTCCTGATTCGTGTAAAACGTAATCAAGCAGCGCTGTTTGAGTTCTTCCGCGAGCCTCTTCATCCGGACAACATGGCCCATTCCCTTTTCATAACCGCCGTCTGCGACGATCCCAATACGCATGGCTATTCAGCCTCTCGTTCGATTGCCGCATCAGGGTTCCGGTTCAGCAGGCTGATGAGCTCTGAGGCGGATACATCAGGGCGCTCGCCTGCTTTTTGATAAAGGGCCTTTATCGATTCATAGTCTTCCTTTGTGTCGATGGTCAGCCGGTATTGAGGGGCGCGAAATTGTTCCGGCGCCTCTAAAAACTGAACGCGATAAAGATCTGGATGGTTCCTTACATATAACGTGACATGCTCCTGATATTGATCCTCCAACGCCTGAATACGGCTGATGTCTGTTAACAGTTTGGCGCTGACCACTTCGCCGCTAATCCCTAACGGAGTGTGCCGGATATACGTATAATCCGCTCCTTGATCAAGATGCGACGCTATCATGAAATCGAGCAGCTTCGGATCGACAAACGGATTATCACCCGTTAATCGGATGACCACTGTCGGTTTGACAGCTTCAATGACCTTCACAAACCTGTCGAGAACACGTTCCTCGCTGCCGCGGAAAACGCGAAAGCCATATTTCACACAGTGCGCCTCTAAGATGTCGTCAGTTTCTTTGTCAGACGTGGCGATGACAAGATTATCCCGATCCTTTTGATAAAACGCGCTTTGCCGGACACGGTGAACGAGAATATCGAGTAAACGATTGGATCCGAGCGGACGCAGCACTTTTCCCGGAAGCCGTGTTGAACCCATTCTGGCTTGGATGATAAAGAGAATGTCATTCATGAGATGGGCTGTCCTTCATTAAAATGTCGTCCCAGACAATGCCTGTATCGGACGGGATGTCTCTTACAGCCCGAACGCCGCCGGTCAGCAGCTCAAAAAATCTCGGGTGCAGCCCCTGCGGCTTTTGTCCGGGGCGCAGCACTGCGATATTGTCTTCACTAAAGGCTTCGCCTTTTTGAATCGGAGCTGTTGCAAAAATTCCTCTGTATGCAAATTGTCGGATTTCTCCTTCGATGGCGGTTGTTGTTTTGTATGAACTGCCTAGCAGTCTTTCAGATACCGGCTTCCTGATTCCTTGTTTCATCTCGGCTTCGGTTTTCCTGATACCTTCGACCATTTCTTTTAGTTCGTCCGGATTTAACGCAAACGAGTGGTCGGCGCCCGGCAGATTTTTATCAATCGTAAAATGCTTTTCTATCAGTTTTGCTCCGAGCCGAACCGCGGCACACGGCGCTTCAGTCGGGTGCTCGCTGTGATCGGAGAAGCCGATCACAGCATCAGGAAAAGCGGCGGCAAGCATCGGAATGACGCTGAGGTTGCTGTACTCCGGCGGCGCAGGGTATTTCGCCACACAATGCATAATGGCGATTTGATCGTTGCCCTCTGCCCTGATGGTGCTCCACGCTTCGTGAACATCAGAAATTTCCGCTCCGGCTGTCGAGAATATCATCGGCCTGTTCAGTCGGGCGACATATTTGAGCAGCGGAAGATGGTTAATTTCATACGATGCGATTTTAAAAGCGCTCGGCGAGGTGGACTGAAGCAGGTCGGCTGACCCCTCGTCACATACTGTGCTTAAAAAGATCACCTGCTTTTCGCGGCAGTAATCCAAAAGCGGTGAAATCCACTCAGCGGGCATTTCCATGGATTGAATCAAAGAAAAAATAGAGACGTCCTGGCCAGCCGCTGTTTTGTACAAACCAGGATCTTTCTGGTACATCTTATCAGCCTGGAACATTTGAAATTTCACGGCATCCGCGCCGGCTTCCACCGCTGCATCAATCAGCGCAAAAGCCTGATCAAGCTTTCCGTCATGATTAATTCCCGCCTCGGCAATAATAAATACAGGAGCGTCTTTGCCCACAGTTTTATTCGCAATCTGAAACGCTGCCATTATTTCGCCTCCTTGCCCGGCCAAATATGATAATAGTAATACGATTGTTCAGCGGTGAAGCCCATTCTTTCATAAAGGCGGATCGCCCTTACATTGTGAAGCTGCGTCCCCGCTGTTACCGTTTTATGCTTCTGGGTCAACGGATGTTCTATGAGATTCGCCAATAAATGAAACGCGACACGTTTGCCTTCGAATCCCGGCTTCACAGCCATCAAATCGAGAATACATTCATCTTCTCTGGATAAGCCCTGAAGATAACCGATGACCTCGCCATTATGCTTAGCGGCAACATTGACAGCCGCCCTTCCATTCAGATTGTTTCGTGTCCACTCCTGAAAAATTTTGTTTGCTGCTTCGCGGCTGAGATGAGGATCTTGAAAATATCTGCTTTTTGTAAACGAGTCTCGGGCCAGCTCACATATCGCTTCTGTGTCTTCGGGCTCAGGCGGGCCCAGTTCAAAAAATGGCGGTGTTTTGTCATATAAAGACGGGGGATTCGCCAGCTTCAGCAAACTGCCGACAAAGTAAGAAGACGGTTGCTGCTGTATCACATGCGCGGCTCCGATATCTTCAGCCGGAACGCGAACAAAGATAAAATCCGTTTCATCCATTTGCCGTACAGAATAAAAAGCTTGAAACAGCCTCTTCAGCTGCCCGGTGCTGTTTGCCGCAAGAAGCTTGACGTTCATGACTTTCTTCTGAAGCATCTGGCTTTCCCACAGAGAGTCTTCATAAAGCAAGACGCCTTGGAGCCCGTTGTTTTCAAAAAGGCCGAGGGAAAATTGATACGGAACGTCCAGTGTAAGCTGCCTGCTGTGGAGAAAACTCTCAATCGCCTCTTTGGAGACATTTTCTTTTACCGTGTACACTTAACCAGCCCCTTTTACGATATCCCGCACAGCTTCAATGACATCATTTACATCCTCGTCAGACATTGAAGGATAGAGCGGGAGCGACAGGGTTCGTTTATAGTAATTCATCGCGACCGGGAAGTCCTCTTCCTTATACCCGAATCGCTTTTGATAATATGGATGAATGTGTACCGGAATAAAATGAACGCTTGTGCCGATATTGTATTCATCCTTTAAAGCCGTAATCATTTCGCTGCGCGTGACACCGGCCTGTTTTTCATCAACTTGCAGAACATATAAATGCCAAGCGTGCCTGCCGTCATCATGGACAAACGGCGTGATCAGCCCCGAAATCTGCTGAAAAGCGGCTTGGTAACTGCCGGCAATCTCTTCTCTCCGTTTCTGCATCTCATCCAGACGTTTCAGCTGATGAAGACCGAGAGCCGCCTGCAGATCAAACATGTTCATCTTATAGCCGGGTGATTCGACTTCATAATACCAGCTGCCATTTGAAGAATAACGGTTCCACGCGGCTTTGCTCATGCCGTGAAGGCTCAGCACCCGAATGTGATCGGCAAGCTCCTCATCGTCTGTCGTCAGCATGCCGCCTTCCCCTGTCGCCAGATTTTTGGTCGCGTAAAAGCTGAATGCCGTCGCGTCCCCGATAGAACCGATCATTCTTTGCTTATAAGTCGTATACACAGCATGTGCCGCATCCTCAAGCACGAATAAGCCATGCTTTTGGGCAATTACCAATATCGCATCCATATCGCAGGACTGCCCGCCAAAGTGGACGGGTACAACTGCTTTCGTTCGCGGTGTGACGGCCGCCTCAAGCTTTACCGGATCAATATTGAGCGTGTTTTCGTCAATGTCCGCAAACACAGGCGTCGCTCCTGTATGAATAATCGTATTGGCGGTCGAGCTGAACGTAAGCGGAGAGGTAATGACCTCGTCACCCGGCCCGATTCCTTTTGCTTTCAAAGCCAAAAATAAGGCGGCCGTACATGAATTCAACGCCACGGCGTGCTTCGCCCCGACAAACGCGGCAAACTCTTTTTCAAACTGCTGAACCTTCGGGCCTTTGGAGAGCCATCCCGATTCAAGCGTTTCTGTAACCTCCTGAATTTCTTCCTTGCCGATTAACGGCAAAGAGTAAGGAAGAAAATGATTTCTCTTTTGCACCATTTCTTTGCGCTCCTATCATTTTATTCAGTATCTTCCCGCCTGTAATCAACCCCTGTTTTGGCTTTCAATTCCGCAAATAAGGCGTTTGTTGATTCTGCCACCGGGTAATTAGCTGCTGTGAATGCCAGACGCGCCTCTTCTGCTTTTTGATGCACTGAGGGACTTCGAAGAACCGCAATTAAGGTGCGCGCCAGTTCATCCGGCTGATCAAATATAAAACCGCCAAGAGATTCATAATACGGATACGTGCGGGTTCCGGATGATTTCCCGATCAATGCAGGTTTTTGAAACAGCATGGCTTCAAGTCCGACTGTTGAGGTTTGCGTCACTGCCGCGTCAGCATACGGCAGCAAATCATACAGCTCCATCTCCTTTTTGATGACTCTGCAGGCTTTATGTTTTTTTGCCGCAGTGTGATACAGACCCAGCTTATTTTTCCCGATTTCCCAAGGGTGGGGTTTGATGATGATTTGCAGCTGTTTCTGATCAGAAAGCTCTTCTAGCAAACCGGAATAAAAATCTTCCGAAAAAGGCTGGGTCGCAATAAGCACGATTTTTTTTGATGGATGAAAAGCAAGTTTTCGATAGAATACGGACATGTCGATAGGGGTTCTGTTAAAAATCTGATCGAAGCGGGGATGTCCCGTTACGAGAATCTGCTCAGGTTTACAGCCTTTTCGTTTGAACCACTCCGCTTCATAAGCGCCAAAAACAGCCTGATAGGTTGTAAAAACAGGAATGAAGGCTTCATCTCCCATCAATGCGCCATGCTGAAGACAAATGCTGACGGCCCCTCTCCTGTGACACATAAGAGCGAGCACCCTGCTGTAAATATCTTCTGCCGTTCCGACGACAACGGCAGAAATCTTCTCCTGCTCAAACAGCGCATCAACCGTATCAATGGCTTCCATAAATAAAGGAATATCTTTGTAAAGCCGATCGCGAAACGCTTGATCACCGAATGCAGGATGGTCATCAAAAGGGGCGAGAATCGAACAGGCTGTTTCGAGATACGGCTTCGGATCACCTTTTTGGCATGATTCCGCAATGTCACGCTTGCTAATCACAGGCAGATCACAGTAATGCGGCAAACTCCATCTGGCCAAAACAGCTGTTTTGCCAGGGTCAAATTGATAGTAATTTTCGTTCGAAAAACGCAGGTAATCAAAGTGCAATATGACTTTTCCCTTACCAGGTTTTTCGTTTGTTTTGACTATATTTTTTATCTTTTCTTCAAAAAACGGCTGAATCTGCCCTTCATCGATATGCTGATCCACCGCTCCGAATAACTCCGGCTCTTCATCCATCATCACCCTTAGCTCCGGGCTGATGTATTGATAAAAATTACTGATAAGCCCAAGCGGAATCCCCTTGTAGCGAAGTCTGTCAAAAAGCTCTACATACTTCCGGTACAGCACCCAATAATTGCTTAAATAGGCCGACAAGCTCTCACCCCATTCCAAGCTTTTTTAATGATTCACGCAGCTCGCGGCAATTGCGCTGCGGAGGAAGGTTCCTGACGAATTCATTTTTTTCTGATTCAAACAGCTGAAAATGAATCGATTGGTCGGTAATATAATTCAGATCCAGCTCCTCAGCCAGCGGGTAACACGGATAAAAATGGTTGACCCTCCAAAAGAACCGGGCATCCCCGATCCGGTAAAACGCCGGGCTTTCATCCCAATAGGAGCCAAACTTCTCCTTTACCTTCTCAAGCACAGAATACCTGTGCATCACCGAACAATGGTCGATGGCGCACGGCGCGTTCCACGTCACGTGAACGGCCGGCCTGATAGTTTCTTTTACAATGTCGCGATCCTCGTTTAAGTGATAGGTTTTGGAGGCTGAGTAAATCACAGCCTTTTCAGGATGATGATCGAGCTCCCGCACCATTTTCAAGAGCCGGTCCGGCATATAGACGTTGTCATCCGTCGCATAGGTGATATATTCACCCTTCGCCATCTCAATCGCCTGATTGATCAGCGCCGCGTATCTTGTTTTTTCCGTTCTTTCCTTTACTTCAGATATATCGCTTTGATAAAAACGCACTCGGTTATCATTCAAAAAAGGACGGATTACATTTAGCGTCTCTTCATTGGAGTTGTCATCCATAATAAACAATTCAAAATCGGAAAACGTTTGTGAAAGTATGCTGGAAATGGACTTTGCCACATAATCGCTTTTGTTATAACTCGTCATAATGACTGATACTTTCGGCAAATCCTACACCTCCTTCTTGAAACTTCACACCTGAAACTAACGTTATCTTATGTTGCTTATGCGCAAATTGCGCTAGGGATACAAACCAATATGCGCGAAAAGTTTGTGTATGCCTACGAAAAACAGCGGCTGCCCAGACCAAAATCTGGCCCGTCCGCTGTTCTTTTTCCGCATATTCCAAGCATCAGCCTCATAAGGTGAAAGAGATAAAAATCGCACCAGCGACTAAGATCGTTTTCCATCGGAGGTGAGTCATCGCGGAGCGTTCATCTATACATCCGGAACTTGTTTTGAATGGTTTTCATAAAAAGGAGGAACGATATGAAACCGAAAAAAAATCAATATCAGCAAATGCAGGGATTTGATAATATGCAGGGATATCAGCCTCAGTACGGAGCCAATCCGTACCCGCAGCAAGGTCAAGGCGCGCAAATGCAGACGATGGGGATGCAGCCAATGATGCCAATGCAGCAAGGACAGCAAGGGCAGCAAGGATTCGGATTCCCGGGCCAGCAGGGCGGCGGGTTTCAAATTCCATCGGGGCCGACACCGTCGGCGCCCGGCCAAAGCATTCCCGGCATGCTGCCTGTTGAGGAATCATACATTGAGAACATTTTGCGACTGAACCGGGGAAAAACGGCCACCATTTATATGACATTTGAAAACAGCAAGGAATGGGGCTCAAAGATCTTTCGCGGCGTCATCGAGGCTGCGGGCCGGGATCACATTATCATCAGCGACCCGAAATCAGGAACTCGCTACCTGCTCCTGACCATCTACCTCGATTACATTACATTTGATGAAGAAATTGCGTATACGTATCCATATTCCATGGCATCCTATTCGCCAAGATAAAGTAAAAGCCAATCACTCATATGATGAGGATTGGCTTTTTTTTATAGATATTTGACGGCTGCGACAATGATCATGATCCAAGAAATAATAAACGCCACACCGCCGAGCGGGGTAATGGCCCCAAGAATGGAGATTTGCGTCAAACTGAGAATATATAAGCTTCCGGAAAACAGCACAATTCCCGCAAACATCAGCCAGCCGGCTGTCGTGACACTGCCGATGCCGGATAATTTATCGGCCAGGAAGGCGACAACGAAAAGCCCAAGGGCGTGATACATATGATACTGCACACCTGTGTGCCACACCTGAAGATATTTATCAGGAATTTTCCCTTCTAATCCGTGAGCGCCAAATGCCCCGAGTCCCACGGCAAGCAGGGCGTTAATGGCCCCTAATATGATAAAAACTTTCATCTAGTTCTCCCGCCTTTTCGTTAAACTCATATCCTTTATCTTATCGCACCTATACTAAAATTCAATGTTTGTTCTCCGATGACACCAGATTGTCGGATTTTCTCCTGCGCCAAAGCTGGAACTGGTCTGCCGCTATTGCAACAAGCGTTCCTAATACAAGCCCGTTGCTTAACAGAGAAATAAATACCGGGTGCAAACCCTTTAAGGCAGTTTCAGGAACAAACATAATGCCGACCCCCGTCAACAGCGAGGTGCCGATCACAGACCGCACCCTTTTCAGTTCCGCTTTCTCATATGAATCAAATTCTGCAAGGGCCAGACCGCCCATCGCGGAAAACACAACAAAGTTTACCGCAAATCCAACGGGTGACGGCAGGCTCGCAAACGCATTCATGAAAAACGGGATCACGCTGATCACGACAACGAGAATACTGCCGAGCATAAACGGTTTTTTAGAAGGCATTTTGGTCGTTTCAATAAAACCCGCTGCTCCCGAAATCGGAACCGGTGCAATGGCTCCCGTCAAACCGCTCAGCAGATGGCTGAATGAGGCGGCAAAACCGGCATGGCGTTCATGATGCCGCCCATCCGGCTGTTTGCCGAATTTTTTTACAGCGATGTCCACAACCTTCATGCTCGCCAGCATATTCACGATCAGCAAGATGGTAATAAAAATTGAGGTGATGATAAGACCGCTGTTAAATAAAGGTTTGCCAAAAGGAAACAGGGAGGGCAGCTGAAACAGCCGATCAGGTATTTCCATCTGCTTTGCAGCTCCGGCAGCCGCAAACAGCACCCATCCGCCGAACAGAGCCAATAAAATAGAATATTGCTTAAAAAACGTGATGTTCGAATTTGTCATTATAAAGGCGGCGGCGATTACAACAAGTGCCAGACCAAATACAAGGCCGTCTACACCGTCCTTGCGGTAGCCGATTCCGAGAATTCCTTTTATTATGGGCTGACTCAGCTGCATGACAAGCAGCAATAAATAGACGCCTGTTACAACCGGAGTAAACAAGGCGGCGAGCCGGTCAATGACCTTGAAGATACTTAACAAAAAGAAACATACAGCGCTTACAAGAAGAGCTCCCTGCAACCCGCGCAGTGTGTCCCCGTAAGTTGCAAAAACAGTTCCCGTCAGCCCGCCGTAGATCGTATACACGCCCCACCACAAGCCGGCGGGGCTCTCATTGATCGGCAGTCTGTGACCTTTCAAACACTGAATGACGGCGGCAATTCCCAATACAAAAAAAGTGCTCTGGATCAATCTCGCAGAATCTGAGTGATCCAGATGAAACGACTGGGCAACCGCCACCGGAACAACAATCGCCGCAGCAATGATAAACGCTGTCCATTGCAGCGCGGCAAGAACCAATTTCACGTGCGCTCAACCTTTCTCTTTAAAAATCAAATAAAGACTCTCCGTTTCCGTCCTCTTCCTGCTTCTCTTTTTCCTGATTTCGATATTTGTTTAATCCCGCGCTTCCCATCATTTTTTCCATCATCAACTGGTCTGTCGATGGCGGCGCGGCAGGACTTGGCGTGCTGCTCGGCTGGATGCGGGGCGCGCTTGCGGTCTCCGGCTGAGGCTGATCCAGCACGACGTCACACAAAGAACGGACAACCGCTACGGAACGCTTCAGCTCCTCATTCCGTTCAGCTGTCTTTGCTTTTTTCAGCTCCTCTTCCATCTTTTGAATCAAAGCAGATATATGAATGTTCATAGAGAACCCTCCAAAAAATAAATGTCATCTTCCTGCATTTTATCAAATTCCTGCTGCAAAAGCAGATATGAGTTTGTTATTTTTTCTAACAAACCTTGCGCATTTGACAAGCAGAAGAGATTTTTCACATAATAAATCACCATACCTACAAAAAAGGAGCGATGGAATGAACAGTATACCCTCTATCGTCAGCAAGCAGAAAGCATATTTTGCGGCGGGGCATACGAGACCGCTAGAATCGAGACTGGACCTGTTGCAGAAGCTGAAACAAGCCATCAAAACACATGAAGCCGATCTCACAGCCGCTCTCTATCAAGATCTCCACAAATCCGAACAAGAAGCATACACAACGGAAATCGGAATCGTGTTGGAGGAAATCAGCTTTGTGATGAAACGGCTGGGAAAATGGGCCAAGCCGAAACGAGTCAAAACACCGCTGACTCATCTAGGCTCCAAAAGCATCATCATACCTGAGCCGTATGGAACCGTTTTGGTGGTTGCTCCATGGAACTATCCCCTGCAGCTGGCGCTTTCTCCCTTGATTGGAGCCATTGCCGCCGGGAACACGGTCGTTCTCAAACCGTCAGAATATACGCCGGCTGTTTCCGCTGTTCTTTCCAACCTCATCAGCAGCGTTTTTCCAAATGATTATGTCGCTATGGCGGAAGGCGGTCCCGACGTCAGCACAGCGTTATTACAGCAGCCCTTCGATTATATTTTCTTTACCGGCAGCGTTGCCGTGGGAAAAATCGTCATGGAGGCTGCGGCCAAACAATTAACACCCGTTACTTTGGAGCTTGGCGGCAAAAGCCCCTGTATTGTCCATAAGGATGCTGACATACAGCTTGCCGCCAAACGCATTGTCTTCGGGAAATTTACAAATGCCGGACAAACCTGCATCGCACCCGATTATTTAATTGTCCACGAAGACATCAAAACGAAGCTCACAGAAGAAATGAAGCGTGCGATCAGAGAATTTTACGGCTCTCAGCCCGAACGGAATCCGCAGTACGGCAAAATCGTCAGTGAGCGCCACTATCAGCGGCTGCTCGATTTTCTGAATGATGGCGTCCCGCTCACAGGGGGACAATCTGATTCTGATCACCACAAAATAGCGCCGACGATTCTTGATCAAGTGGAGGATGACTCTCCTGTGATGCAGGAGGAGATTTTTGGGCCGATTCTTCCGCTGTTTACGTACGGCGATATCGATGAAGTCATTGACAAAGTCCAATCGCGCCCGAAGCCGCTCGCCCTGTACGTCTTTACCACAAACAAAGAAATCGAGCGGGCTGTTTTAGAGAATCTGTCGTTTGGCGGAGGCTGTGTCAATGATACGCTAATGCACGTCGCGACACCGTATTTGCCATTCGGCGGCGTCGGAGAAAGCGGTATCGGCAGCTATCACGGATTTGACAGCTTTAACACATTTACGCACAAAAAAAGCGTCGTCAAACAAACGAACCGCTTCGACATCGCTTTTCGTTATCCTTCTTCCAAAAACGGGCTGCGAATGATTCGGAAAATACTCAAATAAAAAAGCGCAGATGATCCGCGCTTTTTACAATTCCTTTATACACCAATCAATCGGCGCTTCTCCCATTTTCTCCAAGCACGCATTCGCCCGGGAAAACGGTCTGCTCCCGAAAAATCCGTTTCTTGCCGAAAACGGGCTGGGATGCGTCGATTCAATGATAAAATGCTTGGACGTATCGATCCGTTCTTTTTTCATTTGGGCATGCCGGCCCCACAAAATAAAGATTACCGGCTGCTCCCTTTCATTCAACACGTCAATAATCCGGTCCGTCAGCCGCTCCCAGCCTTTCCCCTTATGAGAATTTGCCTGTCCGCGTCTTACCGTCAGCACAGTGTTCAGCAAGAGAACCCCTTGCTTTGCCCAGCTGACAAGCGACCCGTGGTTCGGAATGCTGCACCCGATGTCCTCCTGCAGCTCAAGAAAGATATTTTTTAATGAAGGCGGCTGCTTCACACCCGGCTTTACGGAGAAGCTTAAACCTTGAGCCTGTCCTGGCCCGTGATACGGGTCCTGGCCGAGAATGACCACCTTGACATCATCGAATGGGGTATAATGCATCGCATTAAAAATATCCCGGCTGTCCGGATAAATCGTTTGCTCCTCGTATTCCCGCTTCAGCATTTCTCTGAGCTCTTGATAATACGGTTTCTCAAACTCTTCTTCCAGCTGATTCCACCAGCTGTCTTCTAAAATCTGTTTCAAGATTCAGGCCTCCCTTACGAACGATGAAGTCTGGAATAGACAGGTTTGCCATCCCAAACAATTTCACTTTTTGCTTCCCGTCTTTTCATCTCAGGCTCTTCAAGCAGGACGGCAAAGTTTTTCGTCGGCAGTTCCCCGAGTCCGTGCTTTTCACTTAATCGATCCAAATATTGTTTCCGCTTGGCGCCAAGGTCCGCGGACTGATTGTCTCCCGCGTCACTGAAGGCATACATCACACTGGCACAAGGGACACGCTTCACCCGGTAATCCTTCGCCACGCGCAAATAAAAATCCCAGTCCCAATAATTGTGCACATCAGCATCGAAATAACCGATTTCAGCATGCAGAAAACGTCTGTACATGCTTCCCGACGGCACATATGTAGAGAACACTCTCATATCCTCGTAGTCAGCGGTATAAGCAAACAGCTTCCGCGAAATTGGATATCTTGTTCCGTTTTTCTCTTCAAATGAGACAATCTCCGCATCAGAATGAACGAAATCCGCCGTTTCTATTTCCTTCGCCATTCTCTCCACATGCCCCGGTGTAAAGAAATCATCGTCATCACAAAGCATAATGCAATCGCCAGACGTCTCTTTTACACCGGCATTTCTCGCAGCCACATGCCCCGAGTTCTTTTCTAAATTGATGACAGCAATCGGCAGCTCCGGATACAGTGCTTTGACCGGCACGACCGATTCCCCGGCATCATTCACAATAACGACTTCATAAGGCTTCAAGGTCTGCTGCGAAATCGACTCCAGAAGCTCACACAAAGCCGGAATCCGATTATAGGTCACAATTACGATAGAAATCTTCATGATGCTCTCCTTCACATTTTCATAGTCATGTACTATTAAAACATATATTGGACGGGAGATCAGTGGGAATATCCTACTGAAACAGCAAACTAGAATGATAGAAACAATAATGTGGCACCGATCAATAGCACCAAGATCAGTGCCAGATCTCCAAATACATGACAGAGATCTTTCAGGCGTACGTTATTCGGAAGGATCAGATGCCACAGCTTAGATTGATAGACCGGAAGCAGCACAAGTGCATAAGAAAGACACAAAAACGTAAAAGCCGGCGGCGCAAAAGCACAGCCTGTATCGTCCCAATTCATCACGATGTCTTTCATACTAGATCCATCCAACAAAAACAAACTTATCATGAAGACCAGCAGCACAAAGGACCCCAATTGAACATCAAACAGGCGCATTTTCTGGTTATATGCAAACCTGACCGCCCAAAACCAGACATAAGCATATGAACATAACAACATAAGAATGGCACCGGCTGTAAATACGACATCAGGCAGCCAACCAAGAAGAAAAACAAAAGGCAAGCTAGCTAACATAGCCAAGAGCATACAGCCACCAGTAAACAAAAATACTGCGCCATGAACGAAAAAACCATATAAACAAGAGCTAAGCTTCACGACATACACCTTCCTTACATAGAAATTCTATGCATATACCTAAAAAATCAGGCAAGCTGACGCCTGCCAATATAACAGCCTATTCGGCCGAATAACGGAAATAACAGTGTTGCACAAGCGCAAATTCCGACAAACCAAGGTGTCAGAAAGGATTGAAACAGCGAAGCAGGAATCACATTGAACAGAAATACAAGCATAAAAATGATATTTGGCACTATAGAGATTCGAATCGTTTGTAAAACTAGCTTTTCTCCGCGTTTTCCAAACTCCCTCCCCCCTTGATACCCAATCAGCACCCAGTACATGATATATGCAGCTAAGATCAGCCACACAGAAACAGAAATGCCTTTCCATACTGCTTGAACAATAGGGGATTCAAGCCAGACGTGCATCGTCGTAATAGCGATGCCGACAGCGAATAGTGCGCTGTTACAGAAAAGATGGAACACCAAAAACACACGGAACGTTACAGGCTGTTCTTTCTTAAACGAAGAAACAATGTCAGCTGGTGTTCCAAACGTCTGCAATAAAATCTGCATAGCTTCCGCCTCACTCTTCCCTTCCTGAAGAGAGTGGAGCAGATGATGTTCAATATGACTCTCAATCTCTTCTATTATCGTCTCTCCTTCTGGAAACCCTATAAGTCCATTTTTGATTTCAGACAAATACGTTTCTTTATCCATTCTGCCCGCCCCGCTTCAACATTCGGTCCATCATAGCCGAAAATACGCTCCATTCCTTCGTGCGTTCCGACAGCACCTCTTTGCCTTCATCTGTAATCCGATAATATTTGCGGTCCGGCCCTTTCTCCTGCTTCTCCCAATAGGAAGAAATAACCCCTTGGCGTTCAAGCTTGTGAAGAGAAGGATACAAGGTCCCTTCTTTCATCTGCCATTCATTTCCGCTGCGGGTACCCATTTCTTTTACAAGTTCATAGCCGTACATCGGCCGCTCGTTTAGAAGCGTCAATACCAATATCACAGTGCTGCCCTTCACCAACTCACGATTTAACATCACAAAACCCCTACCTAGTTTTCTTATGTAGCATTTTACGAAAGTTCTTTAGTATTGTCAAATAATTCCTATAGATCTTCTATATTGTGATACAGAGAAAATCTAACTATAATGAAAGACAAAACATGATGGAGGTTCAAGACATGTCTATGCATAAAGCACTTACCATTGCCGGCTCAGATTCCAGCGGCGGTGCTGGGATTCAAGCTGATTTAAAAACATTTCAAGAGAAAAACGTATACGGGATGACCGCCTTAACAGTGATCGTCGCGATGGACCCGAACAACAGCTGGGACCATCAGGTATTCCCGATCGATACTGATACAATCCGCGCCCAGCTTGCAACGATTACGGACGGCATCGGAGTGGACGCCATGAAAACAGGAATGCTGCCAACCGTTGATATCATCGAGCTTGCGGCAAAAACGATCAAAGAAAAACAATTAAAAAATGTGGTGATTGACCCGGTCATGGTTTGCAAAGGGGCAAATGAAGTCCTTTATCCGGAGCACGCCCAAGCCCTGCGTGAACAATTAGCGCCGCTAGCCACTGTCATTACACCGAATCTGTTTGAAGCCAGCCAGCTCAGCGGCATGGATGAATTAAAAACAGTTGACGATATGATCGAAGCTGCTAAAAAAATTCACGCACTCGGCGCCCAATATGTCGTCATTACAGGCGGAGGCAAACTCAAACACGAAAAAGCCATTGATGTTCTCTATGACGGAGAAACAGCGGAAGTCCTCGAAAGCGAAATGATCGATACGCCTTATACCCATGGCGCAGGCTGTACGTTCTCAGCAGCCGTGACAGCGGAGCTCGCCAAAGGTGCGGAAGTCAAAAAAGCCATTTACACAGCGAAAGAATTCATTACTGCTGCCATTAAAGAATCCTTCCCGCTAAACCAGTATGTCGGACCTACGAAGCATTCTGCGCTGCGTCTGGATAAACAATCATAAACAACATCGGCTGCCTTACTTAGAGGGCAGCCTTTTTTCACAGAAAAAACTGCCGATCCCATCGGCAGCCTGTTTATTTGATTTTTAAATTGTTCGCAGATTTCCTCAAAAATGTTTCTATCGACTGAACAAAAAGTGCGTATTCCTTCATTTGCTCATATGCCCGTGAAAGAATTTCCGCCGTTTCACTGTGCGGTGCAGTCCCGCCAAGCATTTTTTTCAGCTGCAGCAGCACATCCTTATATTCTTCCCGCTTATCTTCAACCTGATCCGCAGCCTTTTCCAAACATTCCGGTGTTATCTTCTGTTCATGTATATTCAAGAAAACAACTCCTTTTACAGAAAAAAATAGTAGGTTATCGTTGAAGAATAGCACAGATGGCACAGATTTCACATAAGAAAATAGAAGGATTTTCTACATAAGTGTCCAAATTCCGACATTCATTTCAGATTTTCCGGTCGAACTGGCTGTCACGTCATGATTTCCCGGGAAAGGAAAATATCTTGCACTAAAGACCTCTTCTCCATGATTGATAAAGATTTCTATAGATGACGCGTCGATAAACATGTGCACGGTATGCAAATCCTTGATGCGGCAATGTCTTGCTTCTGTTCGTTTTCCGTCGAAGCTCGTTCGCTCCAGCGTAATAACCCCCTCGTTCTGATCAAAGGAGAACGCAGCCGTTCCGCGGATACTGATTGAAAAACCGGACTCTGTATCAATGTCTTCGATCAAGATCTCAGCTCTTTCAGGGTTTTCAACTGGAAGCGTCCCAGATGATCCATGCATGTTGATTTGTATGTTCTTCTCATTCCTGCGCATGGCTTTCAGCTCAGGCAGCGGCTGCTGAATCAGCTTCTGCCCTGATAGCGTCAGCTGTCTCGGCAGCGTCATACAGTGAATCCAGTGATAGTCAATTGTCGGATGAGATCCTTCATCCTGATCAGGCACCGCCATCCATGCAAACAAAATCCGCCTTCCCTGATCGTCTTCAAGTGTTTGCGGAGCGTAAAAATCAAAACCTTGATCAAGCTCAATAAAATCGCCATGCTTCAGTTCAGGCTTGTTATAATCAAGACGCCCGACAACATAACCTGATTGATACACGTTTTGATAATGAAAACCGTCCGCCTCAAGACCCTGAGGTGAGACAATCAGCACATCGGATCCCTGAAGAGAAAACAAGTCAGGGCATTCCCACATGTACCCGAAATCGTCCAGCCCATTGAAGCCCGCCCCAGTTACCGGGCCGAAAAATCTCCACTCCGTCAAGTTATCTGAAGCAAACAAAACAGCGTGTCCTTGCCTATTCTCCGTTTGCGCGCCAATCACCATATACCATGTGCCTTCATGCTCCCATACTTTCGGATCGCGAAAATGCGGCGTGTATCCTTCTGGAAGGCGGGCGACAACACCTTTCTTCTCAAAGGTCAGCCCGTCATCAGATACAGCAAGGCATTGATATGTTTCTCGGTTCCCCTCCTGATCCCTGACATTTCCAGTGTAAAACAGATAAAGCCGACCGTCTTTTGTGACAGCGCTGCCCGAGTAGCAGCCGTTTTTATCGAACCAATCACTCGGCGCCAGCGCAATTTCTTCCCGCTTCCAATTCACAGCATCCTGACTCGTATAATGGCCCCAGAATTTCGCGCCGTGCCCCGTCTGAAACGGCTGCCACTGAAAAAACACATGAAAGCTGCCCTTCCAATATACAACGCCATTCGGGTCATTCAGCAGCCCAACCGGCGGCATGATATGAAAATGCTGGCGGTGCGGATCACTGTCAGCGATAGGCTCTTTTTTCTCCACTTCTTCATATGCCCGGCGACGAAGCTCCTGATCATGTGATGTCATTTTTTTCTCCCCTCATCCTCATTAATCTTCATAATAAACGCTGCGGTAAACGATGACACTCCCGCAATGGCCATCCCAATCAGATAGTTGATCAAGTTGCCAACGCCAAACGGCGCAGCAATGGCAATCATCGGAATCCCTGTTAACCCGTAAGCGTTTGCAGCAACATGTGTAAAGACGACATACGCACCGCCCAATGCGCCTCCGATCATCGCGGCGATAAATGGCTTACGGTAGCGAAGATTGACTCCGAATATGACTGGCTCAGTAATGCCGAGAAAAGCAGAGAATGCAGCCGGAAGCGCGATTTCTTTTGTCTTTGCCTTTTTCGCCATAAAGAAGACGGCAAGGCCGGCCCCACCCTGTGCGACATTCGCCATTGACCAGATCGGCAGCAAGTAGTTTTTGCCGATATCAGCAATAAGTCCTGCCTCAATCGCGTGAAAGCTGTGATGAACGCCTGTCAGTACGATGAGTGAATACGTGCCCCCGAAAACCAGACCCGCAACAAAACCGGCATGATCATACACATAAGTTAACGCAATCGTAATGCCTGAGCCAAGTGCTCTGCCCAAAGGACCAATCGCGATAAAAGCGACAAACCCGGTGACAATCACTGTGACAAATGGTGTAACAAGCAAATCTACCGAATGAGGAACCACTTTTCTTGTCCATTTTTCAATCTTACTCATGACATAAACCGCCAGCAGGACAGGGATGACAGTCCCCTGATAGCCCAGAAGCGCGATATCAAATCCGAAAAGATGCATAAAATCTGGTGTTGCTTCCGCCAACCCCCAAGGATTCAAAAGCGTCGGATGAATCATGATTCCCCCAATAACCGCTCCCAAGTAAGGGTTGCTGCCAAACTCTTTTGAAGCACTGACCCCGATTAAAATCGGCAAGAAAATAAAGGCTGCGCTTGAAAACATATCAAGCAGCTGCAGCAAAGCAGACTCCTTGCTCATCCAATGAAACGCATTGATCATACCCAGTAAGCCCATTAACAGGCCGCTGGCGACAATAGCCGGAATGATTGGAACAAAAATATTAGAAAGCGTTTTCGCAAATCTCGCAGCGGGATTCAGTTTTTCTTTCGCCGCATCCTGGTGATTTACATGTTCGTCACGCTCGACATCAACTTCCTTCGAAAAAGCATCGTACACCTTATTGACAAGGCCTGTTCCGAAAATGATCTGGTACTGGCCAGAGCTGCTGAAAGCGCCTTTGACGCCGTCAAGCTCTTCTACTTGTGTTTGATCTATCTTTGATTCATCCTTAATCACTAAACGCAGTCTTGTTGCACAATGAGCCGCGCTGATAATGTTTTCTTTGCCCCCGAGAAGCTCGGTGAGGCGTTTTGCAGTCTCTTTGTAATCCATCTGTTTTTCCCCCTTTTATTTAAACAAAAAAGACCTAAAATTCGCCAACGAATAAAGGACACAGCGATCCTTTTTCATCTACGCAAATTTTAGGTCTTGCCTGCTTTACCAGTCACAATCCCGCTTATTCAGATTGAGAATACGCTTTCATCATAAATCATGACAGCGTTTTCGTCAACTGTTTTTTAGTTAAAAAGTTTGATAAAACATTTAGTCATAAATTCGTAAAATTTAATTGTGAAATACTTCACAATATCATGCTATACTATGCTCAATCATCAAAGAAAGCAGGAAAAGAACATGGAAACTCAAGCATTGCAAAAGGTTGAACAGTACGCTTTAAAAAAACAAAATATATTTATTTCCAGCAAATTCCGTTATTTACTTAGATCCATTCTAGCCAGCATGTTTATCGGTTTCGGCATTACAGCCGCAAGTAAAACAGGCAGCTATTTCTTCATGGTTGATTCTCCGTTTGCCTTTCCGGCAGCCGCTGTCACATTCGGAGCCGCTATTCTGCTGATTGCTTACGGCGGCGGGGATTTATTTACCGGCAACACCTTTTATTTCACCTATACCGCGCTCCGAAAAAAACTTCGCTGGCGAGACACCCTGTACCTGTGGATGACAAGCTATGCCGGCAATTTAATTGGCGCCATCCTATTTGCTATTCTGATCAGCGCGACAGGACTTTTTGAGGAGGCTTCTGTTCATTCCTTTTTGATTCATCTGGCAGAGCACAAAATGGAGCCGTCAGCTTCCGAACTGTTTTTCAGAGGTATGCTGTGCAATTGGCTTGTATGCCTCGCCTTTTTCATTCCGATGTCTCTCAAAGGAGAAGGAGCCAAGCTGTTTACCATGATGCTTTTTGTTTTCTGCTTCTTTATTTCAGGTTTTGAGCACAGCATTGCCAATATGTGCACATTCGCCATTTCACTTTTGATCGAGCACCCTGATACGGTGACACTGATGGGAGCGGTTAGAAACTTAATTCCTGTTACGCTCGGAAATCTGACCGCAGGAATAGTGATGATGGGCTGGATGTACTACACGCTCAATCCCGATAAATAAAAAAACTTCCAGAGATCACTCTCTGCAAGTCAAAGCGGTTATTCCGAGAGATCTTGAAGACGCTGGACATGCAGCGTAATATAGCCGGCCTCGGACTCCGGCAAATGTAATTGATATTCATTTTTCAAGAACTCCGCCAGCTCCAGCGCACATTGATAGGCAAATGAATACTTTTTTTGGATGAAATAAAGCATCTCCTCATCCATATGATGGAGCGCTTCATTTGATTCCAACCGGCTGACCGCGTATCGCAAATGCGTGACAAGGCGTTGATAGGAAATGCTGTTTTCATCCACCTTTCGATTAAAGTAGTTTTCTATTTTCTCTATCATTTCTTTAATCATGGTCGTATGCTTCAGCGCTGAATACATGCTCTCCGCATCCATCTTCGCCGTATGGATGTGAAGGGCAATATAACCCGCTTCATCTTCAGGCAGAGACACGCCCAATGTCTCTTTTACATGTCTGATTGCCCACAGGCCCACCTCATATTCTTTTTTATAGAGCGCCTTTATCTCATGCAGCAGTTTATTCTGCACAAGCAGCCCATTTTGAACCCTTTCGATCGCAAAGGATAAGTGGTCAGAAAGCGCGATATGAATGTGGTCGCTCAACGGCGCCGCGAGCTCCCCCTCCGCATAGCTGATGATATCCTCAGCGATTTCAATATGCTCCTCCGGCAGCGTTTGCAGGATTTGTTTAAACTTTTCATTCTCGTCGTGCACGACAAAGATCTTTTCCACTTTATTCATAGGGATGAGATCATTTTTCTTTTTTTGAAATGCGATTCCCGGTCCCATCACGATTTTTTCCTGATCATCCTCTTTTATTAAAGCCGCATTGTTGTTTAATACTTTATAGATTTTCAAGAGGCTATCTCTCCCGCCAATTTGCTTTTGACTGGGATTTTACCTCCTTTTGACCGCCATGTAAAGGTGCGGTCCAGCTCTCTCCTGCTTTGGCGATTCCTTGAAGGCTTGCAAACACCTTCTTTTATAAAGCGCAGCGGCTTTCACTTTCTGCTTTTCTTCGTCATTCACAGCCATCCGCCATTCATAAAACGAAACAAGTCCTGCGGCCTGCACCGCCGCTTTTCTTTGGTATGTACGCTGAGCCGAATAGACCGCAGCAGCCGCAGTTTTTCTGTCCGGCGTCACCCAGTTCATCAAAAAGACCATCCACACCCGTAAAGATACAAGCAAACGTTTCATAGAAAAACATCCCTCCGCTTCTTTTTGGCAGGCAGCCTTTTTAGCAGCCCGTTTTCTCAGCCGCAGCCCGCGGGAAAAGACGGCCGATTTCTTTTCTCGCAAACTAGCGGCTCTAGCAAAACTCATGACTCTATGATAGACCGCGGAAAGAGAATTCTTTGTCACAATATGAGTGAAAAAACCAACTAGTTTTTAGAAGTTTTGTTGAAAGCTGAAAGAAATGAAATGAAAATTGGAGAACCGCTCCAAAAACTTTATACACAAGTTATCCCAAAGTTAAGAACAACTTAGCCACAATAGATATCCACATATCTACAATCTCTCTCAATATTTTGTATAGGAACATATATTCCCAACTACATATATACACAGGTTTATTCACTTATGCACAGGGTTCTGTGTATAACTCCTCCCTTATACACAAAAGAATTTCAATAAATGGTTCATTTGACACAAGGATTTTTTTGAATTTTCAAGAAATATATACTAGGTCTTTAACATTTTTTCTTAAACACAAAGGGGGAAACACATTGAAAAATGGGATTATTCGCTTTCTGCTTCTAAGTTTCATTTTATTTTTCACGTTATCCACAAGTATGACAGGCGTACAGGCAGCTCCGGCTTCTTCAAAAACGTCGGCTGATCTGGAAAAAGCCGAGATATTCGGTGACATCGACATGACAACTAGCAAAAAAACAACCGTAATTGTGGAGTTAAAAGAAAAATCCTTGGCAGAGGCGAAGGAAGCAGGTGAAAGCCAAACGAAAAGCAAGCTGAAAACCGCTCGCACCAAAGCAAAAAACAAGGCCATCAAAGCGGTGAAAAATGGAAAAGTAAACCGGGAATATGAGCAGGTATTCTCAGGCTTTTCTATAAAGCTCCCAGCTAATGAAATTCCAAAACTTCTCGCGGTAAAAGACGTCAAAGCCGTATACCCAAACGTCACGTATAAAACAGACAATATAAAGGATAAAGACGTCACGATCTCCGAGGACGCCGTATCTCCGCAAATGGATGACAGCGCGCCGTATATCGGAGCAAACGACGCATGGGATTTAGGCTACACAGGAAAAGGCGTCAAGGTGGCGATTATTGATACCGGGGTTGAATACAATCATCCTGACTTGAAGAAAAACTTCGGACAATATAAAGGATACGATTTTGTAGACAATGATTACGATCCAAAAGAAACACCTACGGGCGACCCAAGGGGCGGATCCACTGACCACGGAACACATGTAGCCGGAACTGTGGCCGCAAACGGAACGATTAAAGGAGTTGCGCCTGATGCCACACTTCTTGCTTATCGCGTGTTAGGCCCTGGCGGAAGCGGCACAACGGAAAACGTCATCGCTGGCGTGGAACGTGCAGTACAGGACGGAGCAGATGTGATGAACCTGTCTCTCGGAAACTCTTTAAACAATCCGGACTGGGCGACAAGCACAGCGCTTGACTGGGCCATGTCAGAAGGCGTTGTCGCAGTTACGTCAAACGGAAACAGCGGACCGAACAGCTGGACAGTCGGATCACCGGGCACATCAAGAGAAGCGATTTCTGTCGGTGCGACTCAGCTGCCGCTCAATGAATACGCCGTCACATTCGGCTCCTACTCTTCAGCAAAAGTAATGGGCTATGACAAAGAGAATGACGTTAAAGCGCTCAATAACAAAGAAGTTGAACTTGTCGAAGCCGGAATCGGCGAAGCAAAGGACTTTGAAGGAAAAGATCTGACAGGCAAAGTCGCCGTTGTCAAACGGGGCAGCATCGCTTTTGTGGATAAAGCAGACAACGCCAAAAAAGCCGGCGCCATCGGCATGGTTGTGTATAACAACCTATCTGGTGAAATTGAAGCCAATGTGTCTGGCATGTCTGTGCCAACAATCAAACTTTCATTAGAAGACGGTGAAAAACTCATCAGCGCCATGAAAGCGGGCGAGACAAAAGCAACATTCAAGTTGACGGTCTCAAAAGCGCTCGGTGAACAAGTCGCTGATTTCTCATCCCGCGGCCCTGTTATGGATACATGGATGATTAAGCCTGATATTTCCGCACCAGGCGTCAATATCGTCAGCACCATCCCGACACACGATCCTAATAACCCATACGGTTACGGATCAAAACAAGGAACGAGCATGGCATCGCCTCATATTGCCGGAGCGGTTGCCGTTATCAAACAAGCAAAACCAAAATGGAGCGTTGAACAGATTAAAGCCGCCATCATGAATACCGCTGTCACTTTAAAGGATAGCGACGGAGAAGTATATCCGCATAACGCCCAAGGCGCAGGCAGCGCGAGAATCATGAATGCGATCAAGGCCGACTCTCTTGTCTCACCTGGAAGCTATTCATATGGCACATTTTTAAAGGAAAACAAAAACGAGACGAAAAAAGAAACGTTTACGATTGAAAATCAATCTTCCATTAGAAAGTCATACACGCTTGAATACTCATTTAACGGCAGCGGCATCTCCACATCCGGCACAAGCCGTGTTGTGATTCCGGCCCATAAAAACGGAAAAGCTACTGCAAAAGTAAAAGTCAATACAAAGAAAACAAAAGCCGGCACCTATGAAGGAACGGTCATCGTCAGAGAAGGCGGGAAAACCGTCGCCAAGATGCCTACATTGCTGATCGTCAAAGAGCCGGATTATCCGAGAGTAACATCTGTCTCCGTCAGCGAAGGATCTGTACAAGGCACCTATCAAATTGAAACCTATCTTCCTGCGGGAGCAGAAGAGCTGGCGTTCCTCGTCTATGACAGCAACCTAGATTTTGCAGGCCAAGCCGGCATCTATAAAAATCAAGATAAGGGCTATCGGTACTTTGACTGGGACGGCACGATCAATGGCGGAACCAAGCTTCCGGCCGGAGAATATTACCTGCTCGCCTATGCCGCGAACAAAGGCAAATCAAGCCAGGTTCTGACTAAAGAACCTTTTACCTTGGAATAAGAAAAAGCCTTGCCGATTGGCAGGGCTTCTTCTTATTCATTCGCAAATGCTTCCTGTAACAAGCGGTAAGAATCAAGCTTATCTTCAAAATGATGCGTTATGGTTACCGCCATGATTTCCTCCGTGCCATACGCTTTACTCAAAGCCAACAGCTGCGCCTTAACCTGTTCTTTTGTGCCGACAATCATTCGATTTCGATTCTCAGCAACTCGTCTCTGTTCATACGGAGAATACGTATTTTCCCGGACAGCTTCATACGAAGGAACTCCTTCTAAAGGGATGCCCTGCTCCCCCGCCAAAATCGTGAAATCTAGCACTGCCGCAAGCTCCTCTGCCTTTTCCTCTGTGTCAGCACAAAGAACAAAAACAGCGACTGCCGCACGAGGCGTATCACCTAACACAGATGGTTTAAATCGTCTCTTATACTGTCTGACCGTATCCTCTCCGCCCTCTCCATTGATAAAGTGGGCAAACATATAGCCAGCGCCTGTCTCAGCGGCAAGCAGCGCGCTTTCTCCGGATGAGCCGAGCAGCCACACATCCGGCGCGGTGGAAATATGCGGCGCTGCCGTCAGGTTCGGAAAACGATGTTTGTCATCCGCCAAATCATGCAAATACATGGCCAGCTCCTTGATTTGCTGAGGATACTGATCAGCATTGCGCTTCCCGCCGTCATTCAGCGCCCATGACGCAATCGGCATTCCCCCCGGTGCTCTGCCAAGCCCGAGATCAATTCTCCCCGGTGTCAGCCCCTCTAGCACACGGAAATTCTCAGCAACTTTATATGCGCTGTAATGCGGCAGCATGACACCGCCTGACCCCACACGGATTCGCTTCGTTTTCGCCGCTATATGACTGATCAGCACCTCAGGGCTTGACCCTGCCAACCGCTTTGAAAAGTGATGCTCAGACACCCAAAATCTCTTATATCCAAAATCCTCCGCAGCCTGCGCAAGCTTGACGGTTTGCTGTAAGGCTGTTTCTGCACTGCTGCCCTCTGATACTGGAGATTGATCTAATATACTTAATGAAATCATCCCTACCACCTCATCCTCATCGTATCACTGATCCTTTATTTTTTCTCAAAAGCCGCTCACACCGCTTATCAGTGTCTCCCGATCATTCGCCATTTATTTGTGACAGGATGTCTCTATTTGTCGGAATATGTTACACGTGAAACATAAAAACCCCTCCGAAGCGGAGAGGTTTGCTTTAGTTTTTATTAAAGCCTTTTTCTTTCACATAGTCATTTAAGTACGTACGCGGCTTCTGCTTCATAAAGTTCAGAATTTGATCAGACCACGTTTCTTCCCGCTCTCCGTTGGTTCTATCTCTATAATAATCAGAAATCGTTTTGTCATACGCATCCATGGATTCGCGGAAATCGTCTGTATTCACATTGTACGTATTCTCATGGTAGACAGCCTGCTTCGGCAGTCTCGGTTTTTTGCCGGAAAGGTTCGCAGGATGGCCTACTGCCAGCCCGAAAAGCGGAAGCACATGGTCAGGCGTTTGCAGCACCTCTGCCACCTTGTCCAGATCATTCCGAATGCCGCCAATATAACAAATGCCTAGTCCCATTGATTCTGCGGCAATGCTCATGTTTTGAGCTGCAAGCGCAGCATCAATTAAACTAACCATAAACAGTTCCGTATTTTCCAGCAGCTCAGAAATATTCTCGCCTTTTTCCTCAGCCAGTTTTTGATGGCGATACAAGTCCGCGCAAAATACAAAAAAGTGCCCGTTCTTCTCAACGTAAGGCTGCGGACCTGCAAGCACAGACAGCTCACGCTTTTTCTCAGGATCGGAAACACCGATAATGGAATACGCCTGTACATAGCTGGATGTAGACGCAGCCTGCGCACTTTTCACTAATGTATCAATTTCTTCAGCTGTCAAAAGCTGATCAGTAAAAGACCGGATCGACCGATGATTCAAAATGGTTTCGATTGTGTTATTCATCACAAGAACCTCCTTATCTATTTTTTATCATATCCGAAAAAAAGTGAACTCAAAAGGAAAATGCTCTGAAACAAAAAAGACAGCCATGTTAAGGCTGTCTGCATATTAAGAATTAAACAGATAACTTCTGTATTTCGTCAACTGTACACTCGCATTATAAACAATGCCGAAACCGATTAACGTGGAAAGTGTCGAACTTCCCCCGTAACTGACAAACAACAACGGAATCCCGGTAACAGGCATAATGCCGATGTTCATACCGATATTCTGGAATGTGTGAATCACAATTAACGCCGTAAATCCAACGCAAAAGAAAGAGGCGAAACGGTTAAACGGATGAATCTTGTCAATCAGAACGACAAGCCTGTAGATTAAGAAGAAGAACATGATGACGACAAAGGCACAGCCTAAAAAGCCAAATGATTCACCAATAATTGAAAAGATGAAGTCAGTCGTACTTTCTGGAACATAAACTTTTAGATCAGAAATACCATTTCCTATAATCCCGCCTGAACCTATTGCCATAATAGCCCTTTCAACCTGCCAGCCATTATCACTGGCTTCTTGGGTGTCTACCGCAGAATCCGACATCCATGATGTTACCCTGTTGATTTGGTACTCCTGAATTCCCAAGCTTTGTGCCAGATCAGGGAACTGAATAATGACAAATAAAACTAGGGTTATTAATAGAACCCCTGATCCGCTAATAAGCGCAATCAGTTTCCAGTTAATACCCGACATAAAAATCATTACAAGAACGATAAACATACAAATACCCGCCGTCCCAGCATCTTGCATCAGAATAAGACCAACAGGAATAACTGATACACCCGCAATTTTTAATAAAAGGTTAATATCATCCTTAAACGTCCGAACTCCTTTAGGGCTGGCTTTTCCAATGACTGAAGCAAGCATCATAATTAAACCAACCTTCATGAATTCTGAAGGCTGTATTGTAATTTTTCCAATCCTAAACCAACTTTTTGCTCCTTTAATGACAGGTGCAATGGACTCCGGACTGATTTTCAGGATAATCAAAGATAAAATACCAAGGATAAAAATATATAAACTTAACTTTTCAAGCTGTTCTAAATCAAAGTACAGAAGAACTGTAATAGCAACAGCCCCCAAAAAATAAAAGACAATTTGCTGTATCCAATCGGTGTTCCCATACTGCCCAAACTGACCGGCAGCATAAATTGAAACTACACTTATAATAAAAAACACACCAAATATAAAAATCAAATCCCCTTGGTAAAAGGGGTTTTGCTGTTTCTTATATCGACTCATTCTATCCCGCCTTACATTTTCATCGGAAAATCACTAATGTTTATTATACATGAACCACGTTCAAGATGACACGTGAAGCTCGCTTCCATTTATGTTTTTTGCGCGCATACACGGCGCTTTTTCAGCTACACGAAATATGACGTATCATAAACCGAAATGTTTCGATTGACACAAAAATTTTCAAATGAAATTGAAATAAACGCCATTCAAAAAGGTTTTGGTTAAAAAGTGAATGTAAAAGTGTGTTTCGTTCCTAAAACGCTTATATAGCTTAGTGTTTCCTTTGTATAATCAAAGAGAGACCTAAGCTCGATCTCTATATTTTCTCCTAGTGAATGAGCCTAAAAAAATAAGACAATAGGTCCAGACCATTTCCGCAAAAACGTGTATCAATTTCTGGAAAACATGGTATAATAATTGTAACAAAATGTTCAAAAAACGACCACAAAACAGACACAAATCAGTTCCTCTATTTCATTTTTGTAAACGTTATCACAAAATGAAAGGAGACGGGTATGATGGACATGTTTTTTGCTTATTTATTGGTTGCCAGTGCAACTCCTCTTTTTATTTGGCTTGATAACAAAAAAGTCGCACTCTCAGCTATTCCGCCAATCATCTTAATGTGGGTATTCTTCTTCTTTTACGCAACTGAAAGCCTTTCTCCACTAGGACACACTCTCATGATAATCTTGTTTGCCGTCAATGTCATTGTCGCTCATATCGCCGCATTTATCATTTACGGTCTTCCGTATCTTCGCAGAAAGCGAAGCAGCAGTTGAAACAGCAAAAAAACCCTCTTCTGACGAAGAGGGTTTTTGCTTATTCGTGATGGCCTGAATGCTCTGAGTGTTCAGTGCCTCCAGGAGGATTTCCGTCCATATGGTCACCATGGTGATAGTGAGCCGCGAAAATCCAGATGGATCCAAGTACGATAACGATCGCGCCAAAGAATCCGAATAGCGTGTTTCCGACTTGGATGGTGCCGTTTTCGCTCTCTGTCATGTGCATGAACATGAGAAGCTGCAGCGCCGCCTGGATGAAGGCAAAGCCGAAAATGATCCAAAGTTTTGCTGATGAGCTCAGGTCAGTATACACTGCAACCCATAGAGCCAGCAGGGTCAAAACGATAGACAGTGCAAAACCTACGATGTGCTTCCATGGAAAGTGACTGTGTTCAGCAGATTTGTTTGCCATTTTACAGACCCCCCAATCCCATGAGATAGACACCTGTAAAGATGAAAATCCATACAACATCTAAGAAGTGCCAGTATAAGCTTGAGATAAAGATTTTAGATGAAGTTTGCGGAGTTAGGCCGCGTTTCTTCAACTGAATCAGAATTCCTATAATCCAGAAAATACCGATTGTTACGTGAGTTCCGTGAGTTCCAAGTAAAACAAAGAATCCAGACCAGAACGCACTGGTACCGAGAGATGCTCCTTCATGTACATAATGGACAAACTCATTGATCTCACAACCGACGAAGCCGGCACCGAGAAGAAGAGTGATAATTGTCCAAATGACTACGCCTTTTAAACTTCCGCGGCGCATTTCATGAACAGCGATCCCGCAGGTAAAGCTGCTGATAAGCAGCAAGAACGTCATAATCATTACCAGATTGACTTCAAAGAGTTCGTCCGGTAAGACACCTCCTGCTGTTCTGTTTTGAAGAACGAAGAAGGTTGCAAATAGTGTTGAGAACAACACAATTTCTGCCCCTAAAAAGATCCAAAACCCGAGAATATTAAGTCTGCCGGTTTCAGATTGATATTCCATAGGCGCGTTAGAATTGCCGTGTTCTGCATGTTCCATAACTCACGCCTCCTTATTCGGAAATCTTTCTTTCCGTCTCTTTTATTTCATCAACACTAATGTAGTAGCCGTTGTCGTATTCGAATGAACGCAGAACCATGCAGAGCAGGACGCCGATCAATCCGACTACGCCCATCCAGTACCATTCAAAGACAAGTCCAAAGCCGGCAATACCGAAGGCAACAGACATAAAGAATGGTCTGCCTGAGTTGCTTGGCATATGGATTTTCTTGAATTTGCTTTCAGGGTATAACTCCGTTTTTTCTTCTTTCATCTGATGGAATGCATCTTTAGATTTGACTTCAGGAAGCACCGCAAAGTTGTAATGCGGTGGAATCGCAGAAGAAGTCGCCCAATCAAGCGTACGTCCCACACCCCATGAATCTCCGCTGATTTCACGAGTAGAGTAGCGGAAGCTGTAGTAGATGTTATAGCAAAGGATTAAGAATCCTACACCCATCATGAATGCCCCGACAGTTGAGACAAAGTTCAATGCTGTCCAGCCGTCATTCGGTCCGTATGTGTAAATACGGCGAGGCATGCCTTGAAGCCCCAAGAAATATTGCGGGAAGAAACACACATTGAAACCGATCATAAAGATCCAGAAGAACCATTTTCCGATTCTTTCGTTCAGCTTGTGGCCGAACATTTTTGGATACCAGAAAATAAATCCGGCGAAACAAGCAAATACAGTACCCGCGATCAGCACATAGTGGAAGTGAGATACAAGGAAGTACGTATTGTGATATTGATAATCCGCTGCTGCCATCGCAAGCATAACCCCTGTCACCCCGCCGATGACGAAGTTAGGAATGAACGCAAGCGCCCACAGCATAGGCGTTGTAAAGCTGATTCGGCCTTTATACATGGTAAAGAGCCAGTTAAAGATTTTAACCCCGGTCGGGATTGATATGGCCATTGTCGTAATTGAGAAGAATGAGTTAACGGACGCACTGTTCCCCATTGTGAAGAAGTGGTGAGTCCAAACTAGGAAACTCAATACGGAGATGGCGATAATAGATCCGACCATCGCTGTGTAACCAAACAATTGTTTTCTCGCAAAGCTTGCGATAATTTCAGAGAAAATACCGAACGCCGGAAGAATAACGATATATACTTCAGGATGTCCCCAAATCCAGAACAAGTTAGCCCAAAGCATCGGCATACCGCCTGCTTCCAATGTGAAAAAGTGAGCGCCGAACAAACGATCAAATGATAAAAGTGCTAAAGCTACTGTAAGCACAGGGAACGCAAACACGATAATAACCATTGTGATCAGTGTTGTCCATGTGAACATTGGCATACGCATCAATGTCATGCCTTTTGTTCTCATTTTTAAGATCGTGACCATAAAGTTGATCCCTGTCATCAGGGTACCGATACCGGCAATCTGAAGTCCGAGGAGGTAGTAGTTTTCACCCGGTCCAGGGCTCATTTCGTTACTTGCAAGCGGCATGTAACTGGTCCAGCCTGCGTTCGGAGAACCTCCGATTACGAAAGAAATGTTGAAAAGCATCGCCCCTACGAAGAACGTCCAGAAGCTCAGGTTGTTCAAGTAAGGAAACGCAACGTCGCGAGCACCGATTTGAAGAGGTACAACAACGTTGATAAGACCGATTAGGAACGGCATCGCCATGAAGATGATCATGATTGTACCGTGAGTTGTAAAAATTTCATTATAGTGGTTTGAGTCTAAAAAACTGTTATTCGGAAGCGCTAGCTGGGCACGCATCATCAGGCCGTCGACACCGCCGCGGAATAACATAATTACAGCAGCTATAATATACATGATTCCGAGTTTTTTATGGTCAACAGTAGTTATCCATTCAGACCACAGCCATTTCCACTTTTTGAAGTAAGTCAGTACAAAAATAATGGCAATGGTTGAAAGCGCAATGGAAACTTGTGCGCCCAGAATTAATGGGTCACCAGTTACGAAAAATTCGTCCCATTTGAATTTCATGCGGGCTTCCTCCTTTCCTGATCAATATCATTCTTCTGTATCATCAGACTTCTTAAATTCATTTTCTTTTACGTTTTCAAACGGATCTGTTTTAGAGTGCGGTGAAACGGCTTGGTAGCCAAGGCGTTTGCGCGCTTCCATCGCGTATTCTGCGTCCTGTCCGTGATCAACGTATTTTAAGTGAGTAGATGAAAACGTTAATTCATCCACATTTTCAGGAAGCATCAATTGATCATACTTCTCTTTTGTCAGCTTAGGCGCCTCGTTCTGAGACTTTTTCACCCAGCTGTTAAAGTCTTTTTCTGTGACTGCATTCACATCAAACTCTTGGTCTGCAAAATGTTCACCTGTGAAGTTCGCGTTGCGTCCTTCGTAAGTTCCCACTTCATCAGCCTGTAAGTATTGGTCCATCAGCATTCCTGCCATCGCGTATTTTTGTCCTCCAAGCTGAGGAATCCATAGCGAAGCCATTGAATCTGCAGATGAAATTTTGAACAAGATCGGGCGGTCTACAGGAATGTTTAAGTAGTTGACCGTTTCAATATCCTGTTCAGGGTAGCTGAATACCCATTTCCAGTCTACCGAAGTAGCATAAACAACAAGAGGCTCTTTATCCTTTGTTGCTTCAGGAGCTTTTTCTAACGAATATATCGTCTGTACGGTTGGCACAGAAAGTGCAATGACGATTAAAATTGGGATCACTGTCCAGACTACTTCTAAGAACGTGTTACCGTGAATTTCTGGGTTATAAGATCCATTATCTTTGCCTTTACGGTCGCGGTATTTTACTAAAATAATGGTAAATAGAACAAAGACGACCCCGACGATAAACAGCATAAATCCGATAGATAACAGGATCAAATCACTTTGCTGTTCAGCTACAGGCCCTTTCGGATCTAGTACTGAAGCATTGCTGCATCCCCCAAGGACGAAAACCACAGTTAACAGCGCTAATACAAGCAACGGTTTTAATGCTCTGAACAAGAAGATCACCATCCTTCCTATTGATGTAATAAATCTGAAGTGCATACTTCCTCAAAATCTTTTCTCTACTTTGTTATGCTATCAAAAAGTTCACTTATTAGCTTTATTTTTTTCTAAACTTCATCCCATTTTCGCTTAAATGTCATAAAATCGACAAAAATTGCTCCAACTTTATTCACATCTATCGCTTAAGATGAAAAGTTTCTAGTTATTTCCGCATATAAGTAAAGAAAGATGATGAAAAACTAATTCTGACAAATAAAGGTTTACCACAATAAAAAACTTAGGTCAATCAAAAATTTCATTTTGTTAAACTTTCTAGATAGGAATTAATTTTCCCTTGTCTAGCATCTTTTCACACGATTACCATTTTAACGCATCAAATTTTGAATGAAAAGGCTTAATAAAGCGGCAATATGCTCTAAACTGTTCCCATTTTTTAAGAGAACATCCATATGTTTAGCTTACACGCAATAGAGGAATGTTATAAGCAAATAAATACAAAATAGGATGTGTTGCATGATGAGTTTTATTATTTCACTTATCGTCGCTATTATTATCGGATGGCTTGGCAGTCTGTTTGTGAAAGGAGATATGCCCGGGGGAATTATCGGGTCTATGATCGCGGGTCTTATCGGCGCGTGGATCGGACACGGGCTGCTCGGAACATGGGGACCGAACCTAGCCGGATTTGCCATTATTCCGGCAGTGATCGGCGCAGCCATTGTCGTATTTCTAGTAAGCCTGTTAGCGAGAAAAAGAGGATAAGAGTGACAGCGCCCGAAGCGTCAGTGCTTTGGGCGTTTGTTTTGCGATAAAATCGAAAAAGCCTCAACCCTAGCGGTTGAGGCTTTTGACTGGTTTAACGCCTAAATGATCAATAAACCTTTTGAAGGCCTGTTTTCCTTCCGGTGTGTGTTTAAATACACCGGCGTGTTCAAGTATGCGAGCGAATACATGTCCAAGCTCTTCCTTTATCACTAGATCGGCATTCTCTTTTGTTATCGTTCTTTTTTCCATCATCCGAAGAGCCCACTCCTTATGTTTTGCCGTGAGCGGATTTTGTTCTAAAACTGTTTTCGGATCAGCAGAACACAGCGCCACTGCCGTTTCTTTCATTTCTTCCTGTAAACGACCCGGCAATATCGCCAATCCCATGACTTCAATCAGGCCGATATTTTCTTTTTTAATATGGTGAACGTCCTGATGAGGATGAAATATTCCTAATGGATGCTCCTCATCCGTCCGATTGTTTCTCAGCACGATATCAAGTTCGTACAAGTCTCCCTTGCGCCGCGCGATCGGCGTAACCGTATTATGGGGTGTATTGTCTGTATAGGCGGCTATCCCGGCTATTTCATCGGAATACGTTTGCCACGTGCGGAATATATGATCAGCAGCTTCAGCGACATGATCCGGTTTGTCTCCTTGGAGCCTGAGAACCGACATCGGCCACTTCACTAAGCCTAGCGACACACCGGGATGATCATGTAATTCATATACTTCTTCCGCTTCTGCACGCGCCATCGGAAAATCGTGCGCCCCGCCTTGGAAATGATCATGGCTCAGGATGCTGCCGCCGACGATCGGCAGATCCGCATTTGAACCGATAAAGTAATGCGGATATTGCCCGAGAAATGACAGCAGCCTTTCAAATGTTTTTCTGCTGATTTCCATCGGTTCATGCTCACCCTTTAAGACGATGCAATGCTCTGGATAATAAACGTATGGCGAGAACTGCAAGTACCATTCTTCCTCTTTAAGGATGACCGGAATGATTCTGTGATTTTGGCGGGCTGGATGATTCACGCTTCCCTCAAACCCGACATTTTCTTTACACAGCAAACACATCGGGTAATGAGTCTGCGTTTGCTCTTTTGCAGCCGCAATCGCTTTTGGGTCCTTTTCGGGCTTTGATAGATTAATGGTCATTTCCAGCTCGCCATATTCGGTCGGCACCGTCCAATGCACATTTTTGGCGATCCTGTCAGACCGGATATAGTAGACATCCTCTGAATATTGATAGAATTCCTTTGTCGCCTGTTTCGGGCCGTATAATGCTTTTGTCTCCTCAAACTTGCGAATGACCTCAGACGGAGGAGGTACGAAACATCCCATCAGCTTTGCGCTGAGCAAGTCACGGTATGTGTCTGTATCCGCTTCCATACGGCCGGTTTCCTCCGCCCATTTGTAAATAGGAGCAAGCAGGTTCGGAAGGCTCTGTTCCTTCTTGATACGTGTGTAGGAGACCGGCTCAGGATGTTCGATGTCCAACGCTTCATAAAGACGGTTTCTCGTGTATTCCCGATCCCAGATCGAAATCAGTTTCCGTTCCAGGCCATACTCCAGCAGCTGTTCCAGATGTTCAACAATACGCATGTGTCACTCCCCCTTTAGTTCTCTCGCTCCCTCTCCGATATCAGCGATATAAAATTCCGCTTTGAGACCTGTTTTTTCTTGGTATCTGTCTCCAGCCTTTTGGATAAAATCATCAACAAACGCATCCCTTACAATGCTGATGGTGCAGCCGCCGAAGCCCGCTCCCGTCATTCTTGATCCGATGACTCCTTCGTGGTCCCACGCCGCAAACACAAGCTCATCAAGTTCAGGGCATGTCACTTCATAATCATCCTTCAATGAAAGATGGGATTCCTTCATTAACCGCCCGATTTCATCTATATTGTTTTCTTTGAACATATCGGCCGTCTTGATAGCCCGGTGGTTTTCATATACGGCGTGCTTTGCCCGGCGTCTGTTCGTTTCATTTCGAATCAGGCTGGAATGCGCGTTGAAATCAGCGGGCTTGATGTCGCCCAGCGAGGCAATACCGAGTGCTTTTTGCAGATCAAGCAACGCGTCATTACACTCTTGGCGTCTCGTATTATAGCTAGAGTCTGCCAATGTCCTTTTTTTGTTCGTGTTCGCAATGACAAGTGCGAGGCCTGAGACATCGAGTTTGCTATATTCATAGTCCAGCGTGTCGCAGTTCAGCAGCATCGCATGGTGTTTTTTGCCCATTCCGATTGCGAATTGGTCCATAATCCCGCAATTGACACCGATAAATGTGTTTTCCGCATGCTGCGCCATTTTTACAAGTTCAAGCGCATCCACTTCAGGGTGGAAATAGCTTTGAAGCACGACTCCCATCAGCAGCTCAATAGAAGCGGAGGACGAGAGCCCCGCCCCGTTTGGAATATTCCCTGAAAATACAATGTCAAAGCCATGGGGAACTGAATAGCCCCTTTGCTGAAATTCATAAATGACGCCTTTCGGATAGTTCGCCCAGTCGTCTTCTTTTTGATAGCGGATGTCGTCAAGGCTGAATTCCTTGATGCCTGCCTCTTTAAAGTTGTCAGAATACATCCGGACAAGACCGTCGTTTCTTTCTGCTACAGCAGCATATGTACCCATTGTTAGCGCGCACGGAAAGACATGCCCGCCGTTATAGTCTGTATGTTCTCCAATCAGATTCACTCTGCCAGGTGCGAAAAAAAACCGTAACCCCTCTTTTTCTCCGAATACACTTGCAAATATCCCCTTTAGCTCTTCCCGCATGTGCAATCACCTTTCATGGTTTTATTTTTTATTTCCCCTTATTTCTCCAGCGAAACGATAGTGCCTGTCACACGCCTTCTTCTTTAGTCTTTTTAAAAACGAGCCATTTGCTTGCGGCATAGTTGACAACAACAATGACCGCGTTGTCGAGTATTTTAGCCAAGGTTTCATTTGTATTGAATTGGCCGACAAGAATGATCATCATGCCTAAATCTATGCCGAGAGACAGAACCCGAACGCTGAAAAAGGCAGTGATCTCTTTGATTAGGCTCTGCAGGTCATGTGTTTTTTGCTGAAACACATATAATTTATTCGTGATGTAAGCAAACAGCACGGACAAAACCCAAGCGGCGACAGTGGCGGCTTTGTAATCCATATTCATGATCTCTACCAATATATAAAAGCTGGCGATGTTCACAATGGTTGTGAAAACTCCCATAATGATATACATAATCATTTCTCTATACTTCACTGATGTTCCTCGCTTTCTGAAAAACTTTTCAAGATTGTTGGTCTCACGCGCTCTCTGTCTAGCGTAAAAAAAACCGAGAGTGCGTCTAAAAAGCTGCGGAATGTGGCGGGCTGCCCCAATACATATGCTTGTTTAATGATTCCGTCGAGTACCGCACATATTATTTTAGCCGTATATCCCGGATCAATACAGGCGTCAATCAGCTTTCTCTCCTTCAGCCACATAATATATAACGCGTTTTCCTCGACCCACAATTCGTACAGCCGTGCATAGGCCTTGCATTTCTGAAGGATTTTATATGTCGGCATATTCATGGCAAATGAGGCAATGTCCCACGACGGCTTATTTATGTAATAGGAATAAAGCAGCTCTGCGGCATGTTTCGCAGCCTCGTCCAATGTCAGCGGTTTCACTGAAATCTGCTCCATTTGGTCAAGATAACCTATGATAATCTTTATTTTCATTTGGCGTTTTTCGAGAAGATGCTGCAGAAAATCCTCCTTGCTGACAAAATGAACATAAAAAGCTCCTTTGCTGTACCCGGCTGCTCTGCTGATATCCTCCACAGAAACCGGATCATACGCTCGGTCAATCAACAAATTCAAGCCAGCTTCTATAAAACTTTCAAATGTTGCTTCTCTTTTAATTTGAAATTTGTTTTTTTTCATATTTCTCTCCAGGCGGCATGATTATCCTTATCTTACAACGGATCAATCTTTAGCGGTATTTATTTCTTTGAACGCTTATGCTATTCGGTTTCCCCGGGGTCATTTTTAATAGGCTAAATGATTTATTTTCATTTACGTACTATCCAGTCAGTATTTAATTGTTTATTATTATAAATAAGATTCATTGGTTATATTAGTCATTTTTTTAGGGAATAGGTAGGTGGTTTTTCCTTCAGTTTGTGAACACCGGGCAACTATGTGTGAAATTTGTTGTACTCGCCTCATCATCGCGCGGCTTTCTTTATTGCCCGCATGTTGCAGGAAAACATTTTATACAATTGGAGGTTACTATGAAAACTCATGTTAAAAAAGATTTGGACAAAGATTGGCATATGCTAATGCAAGAAGCTAGATCCATTGGGTTAGGCATTCGTGATGTGAGACAGTTTTTAGAATCTGAGACAGCTTTGAGAAAGAACAATCACAAAAAAACCGTCCGCCAAGACTAATCCGAACAGGCGGATCTATTACATCTGGCTTTTCTATCATCTGATCTGAGTTTTCACCATATCCTCTATTCGAAAGCGATTGCTACGCCGAGCTTGAGGACAAACGGTGTGTCAGCTAACATACGACAGACAGCCGGTGATGCGGTCACCTCTTGGCACATGCATTGTCATTAAGAGGTGATGCGAACATCCATAACCAGGCTCTGGTAAACAGCAGCTTTGCTGAGAACAAGCTGCATTCGGTGAGGTTTTGAAAGCAAACTCGTATATACGCGGCCGAGCTGGAAAACCTTCGCCTGTCTTTCTGCCAATTGCGTTCCTTTCTTCACGACTTCCTTCTTTTTTCATTCTTCAGATATTCTTCAATGCATAAATCAGACTTTCAGTACATACCTATTGGTGTACCTTTTTGCTTACGTTTAGTCAATAAAAGGAGGATAGCCATGTACAAAGCTGATTACAAACAGATTGCTGCAACGCCGTCTTTCCAAGCTTTTTTAAAGCAGAAACACGCTTTTATTGTTCCTTCTGCGATTTTCTTTTTCGTCTTTTATTTTTCACTTCCTGTTTTGACGTCTTATTTCACCTTTTTGAATGCGCCGGCCATTGGAGCTGTTTCATGGGCTTGGCTGTTTGCCATCGCCCAATTCGCCATGACCTGGATACTGAGTACGGTGTATTCCCGAAGGGCAGCTCATTTCGACAGATATGTAAGCGCTTTAAAGGCAGATTTGAAGGGTGAACAGACATGAATATGACTGCTTTTCTATTATTTTTAGCAATCGTCGGCCTAACGCTTGTCATCACCTATTTTGCCGCGAAGAAGACGAAAACGACGAGTGAGTTTTATACGGCTGGCGGCGGGCTCACCGGCGTTCAGAATGGACTGGCAATTGCCGGCGACTACATGTCTGCAGCCTCGTTTCTCGGGATTGCCGGAATGATTGCGTTATATGGATTTGATGGCTTCTTTTACAGCATCGGTTTTCTGGTGGCTTATCTCGTTGTCTTGTACATCGTGGCGGAACCGCTTCGGAATCTTGGGAAGTATACGATGGCTGACATGATTGCGGCTCGTTTTAAAGAAAAGAAAATCCGCGGCGTCGCGGCTCTGAATACCATTGCCATCTCTACTTTTTATATGATCGCACAGCTCGTGGGGGCCGGTGCGCTGATCAAACTGCTGCTTGGGCTGGATTATACCGTGGCGGTTCTCATCGTCGGAGTGCTGATGACCATTTATGTCGTGTTTGGCGGCATGATCGCGACAAGCTGGGTTCAAATCATTAAAGCGGTTTTGCTGATGGCCGGCACACTCGTGATTTCAATCATCGTGTTTTCGAAATTCGGCTTTAACCTTAATACCATGTTTGAGCAGATGAAAACGGCCACTCCGCTTGGCGCTGATTTTTTAAATCCCGGAAATAAATACAAGGTGCCGCTTGAGACTTTGTCGTTAAACTTGGCACTTGTGCTGGGAACTGCCGGGCTTCCTCATATTTTGATCCGTTTTTATACCGTTAAGGATGCTAAGACGGCCCGGACATCTGTTGTGTCAGCGACATGGATTATCGGCGTGTTTTACATTATGACGGTGTTTCTCGGCTTTGGCGCGGCTGCGTTTGTCGGTTTCGACGCGATTACGGCGGCTGACCAAGCGGGAAATATGGCGGCTCCGCTTTTGGCGAAAGCGCTCGGGGGAGATTTTCTGTTTGCGTTTGTGTCAGCCATCGCCTTCGCTACCATTTTAGCTGTCGTGACCGGATTGGTGCTGTCTGCCGCCTCAGCGTTTGCCCATGATATTTACAGCCAAATCATCAGAAAAGGAGAAGCAACTGAAAAAGAACAGATGAAAGCGGCCAGATGGGCTTCTGTCGCCGTGTCAGTGCTCTCCATTCTTCTTGCGATTTTTGCACAGTCTTTAAATGTAGCGTTCCTTGTCGCACTTGCGTTTGCGGTGGCGGCCAGCGCAAACCTCCCGCTAATTGTGTTTACGGTCTTCTGGAAGAGATTCAATGCCTCAGGCGCTTTAGTGGGCAGCCTGACAGGCCTGATCAGCGCGCTTGTGCTTGTGTCGATGAGCCCTAGTGTGTGGGATCCGTCCGGAGGTGCTGTTTTTATCGGCGATCCGCTCATTCCGCTTTCCAATCCGGGCATTATTTCCATCCCGCTCGGCTTCCTCGGCGCGTGGCTTGGAACGGTGCTGTCGTCAGATAAAACAGTTGATGAAGATACGTTTGCGGAAATACAGGTGAAGGCGCATACCGGCATTCACATGGATCAAGAGTAAAAAAATAGGGAAAACCAATCTGTGCTTGAAATCCAAAAAAGGCTGTCGAGGTACTCTCGACAGCCTGAGCTCTCTTGTATAGAGAGTTTTCCTTACTTTTTATGCTGTTCCTCAGAAATCGCTTTTTCAAATACATCCTTGCCGGCAGCACCCGGAATCACAGTGTCGCCAATGATAAAGGTTGGAACGGCTGTGATGTCAGCCTCTTCGTAGGCGTGTTTTAAGGCTTGGCGCTGCACGTCCTGATATGTTCTTAATTCCAGTGCGGATTTGAATGAAGCTCCGTCTAGCCCCACTTCCTTGGCAAGCTTCGTCAAGATGTCAATGTCGCCGATATTTTGGCCCTCTTGGAAAAATGCCTGAAAGACACGGGTATTGTATTCATGTCCTTTATTGTATTCCTTTGCAAAGTGGAAGCCTTCAAACGCCAAATCTGTATATGGATGAGGCGAGACGTTTGGAAAATTAATCTCGACTCCTAATTTCTCCGCCATTGGCTGAATTGATGTCTGCCACATGTACTGTTTGGAAGGATCATTGACCGGGTCAAGCTTTGGAGACGGGCTTGGGCGCAGTTCAAACGGCATCCACTCGACTTCAATATCCTTTCCTTTAATCGCTTCTTCAAAAGCGGCTTTGCCAATGAAACAAAATGGGCAGACGTAATCTGAATAAACTTTGATGGGTACTGTCATGATAATCTCCTTTCGTATAGGTTGATTTTAAACTGTAACAACAAAAGTTACAACTGTTTTTTTAAAAAGAAGCCTTAAAGGCTTC